>CAZVYT010000038.1:0-9297 GCA_964631495.1 uncultured Melioribacter sp.
TTTATTTAAATCTTTTTCCTTTTACAATAAAAGGCTGCCCTTTTGAGACAGCCTCCTTGTTAATTATAATACAAATTCCCATCCTACGCTAAGCTTTATCAAGTATCTTACATGATATTTGTTTAACCAGTACTCTATAAACTCATTATTAACTGGGAACTGAATTGTCAAGCCCCATTGAAAATTATCGCCTATCCTACCTTCAAAACCAAAAAGAGGTGAAACAACAATAAGTTCCTTTACATAAGTGTCGTTGTCTTTGTAATTATCATTCTTGTGAAAGTTGAGTCCAATAGTAGGCATAAATCCGGATTTATAATTGAAAAACAGAAGCGCAGTTGCTTCTAAGCCATTGTATTTAACAGCTTGTGTTTTAGTAGCTAAATATCCCAATCGCGCTTGAGCTTGAAAAAAATCATCAATGGGAATGCTATATGTCAAATAAAAACTTGTGAAGTAAATATCAGCATCATCCTTACTAGGCCTATCAATGAACATACCTCCAGAGTATAAAAATGGCTCTAATCTAAAACCAATATTCGTATTTTGTGCTTGTATAGTAATAAAACAAAAAAACAAAACACCAATAATTTTTTTCATAGTTAAACCTTTAATTAAATGGTATTGTTCTAGCTGTACTTGTTTGATAAGTGTTTTGCAACTCCCATCCGTCTGTTATATTATTCCTATCACAATCGCAAGGATTTTCTTTAATACATTTATATGTGTAAAAATAAAGTCTTTCTATTTTATTCACCCATCCCTGTCTCCAAGCAGCCATTATATAATCTTGAATGTTCGAATCACCGAAACCATCTGTATATTGATAAAACCAAATACCATTTAGTCCTAGATTATTTGCTTTTGCAAACAATTGATCATATTCGGTCTGATCACTAGCAGACGAGATCCAAGTCATTGTAAATTTGTTTGGAAAGGCAGTTTTAAAATTTTCCCACAACCATCTTTGATCAAAGTCGTATTTTGTACATAATAAATCATCTACTGTATCATCAAAAATATCGGCGTAAGTTGGTGAAGTATCTCCACCTATTAGTTTTGCACCGGGTCTATTAATGCTAATATAGTTTTTTACTATTTGCATCAAAGAATTAGCATTAGTAGTTAGTTTAGAACCTGGCTCATCAACATAATATGCAAAACTAGAATATTCAGAAACAATATTTTGATAATAAGAATTTTCTGGTTCAATACCGAGCATTACTTCTGAACCAGTATAACCTACTTGAGAAGATGTAACATTAGCCCAAGCAGATGCATAACAAAATATATAGTTAAATCCCCAATAGTTCCTGATCAAACTTAAACGATGCGAATTTTCAAGCCTGTACTGAGATGGATAAATACCCATAATTTTCCCCGAAGCTGCTTGAAATTTTTCAAACTCCCAAACATTAAGATCAAGTGTTCCACAAATAACCGCATCTGGGACAATAATACTTTTGCCCTTGTCTTTGCTTTTGTCCTTTGTTGAGTCAACAGTAACAACTGCTGAAATTTTAAGTGAATCATTCTGTGAATTAGCGAAGCTTTTACTAAGTAAAGATTTTTCTTTAATTGGTTCTGTTGGCTCTTCTTTACAATACGTAAAAAACAGCAAAACCATTAACGCAAAGAATAAGTGAGTGAGTGAGTGAGTTTACCAATTGCTTGTTTCATTAATCCTCCCAAGGATTTTTTATTTGTACGTGGTTTTTAACAAACCCCTCACCCAATAAAAGTATTATCAATTCAAATGTCAATAGAAATAATTTAGCTTAATTAGACTTCCACTCCACAAGTGTTATTTGGATTCCCGCTTTAGTGGGAATGACAAAAAGTTTTACTGCAATTACAAAAGATGGAAAAGCTTCTGATTCAGTAACAACCATACTTCTTCTGCATGCCGTTCTTCTTGCCTAATTCCGGAAATAACCAACCTAATTGTAAACTTACCATTCAGTTTTGTGTGAGAAAGCAATACTTCTCCGGTTGAGTTAACTTCGTTCATTAACTTTTCATTCAATTCGTTAAGAGCATTTTCATCAGTAATTAATTTTGGTTTAGCACGGAAACAAACCGTGCTAAATGGAGTTGGTGCCAGCCGCTCAAAGTTTTCACTTTCATCTATCCATTTTGCAACTTGCCCGGCAATTCGATTATGCTCGCGAATTCTATCTTGCAAACCTTCAACTCCAAAGTAACGGATAACAAACCAAAGCTTAAGCGCGCGGAATCTTCTTCCAAGCTGAATTCCGTAATCCATATAGTTTTCGGCAAAAGAATCTTCAGCGGTTTTTAAGTATTCTGCTGAAAGAGAAAAAGCGCGTTTCAAAATTTCCGGTTTGCGAATGTAAAGGGTGCTGAAATCTATCGGTACAAAAAGCCACTTATGCGGATTGCTAACTATCGAATCTGCTTTTTCAATCCCGGCAAAATGTTCTTTCATTTCCGGAAGCATTGCAGTAACACCGGCATAAGCCATATCAACATGGAGCCAAATGTTTTCGCGTGCGCATATCTCTGCAATTTTTTCAACTGGATCGACTGCCGTTGATGAAGTTGTTCCAATTGTGGCTACAACACACACCGGAAGGATTCCATTTTTTTTGTCTTCTATAATTGCATTCTCAAGTTCTTCCGGTTTCATAGCAAAGTTTTCATCAGAAGAAATTTTTTTTATTCCCTCCAAACCAATGCCAAGTGTTAAGCAAGCTTTATCAATCGAATTATGTGCGTGCTCTGAACAGTACAATCTAAGTTTCGGTGCGCCGCTCATTCCCTTTTCTCTAATTCCAACTTGAACATATTCTCTCGCGCTTGCTATTGCATGAAGCGAACTAACCGAAGCTGTATCGTAAACTATTCCTTTAAAGTTCTCTGGAATTCCAAGCATCTGTTGATACCAAATAATAACTGTCTGCTCAAGCTCTGTTAATGCCGGCGAGGTTCTCCAAATCATTCCGTTAACATTAAATGATGAGCTGATGAGATCAGCCAAAATTCCGGGTCCGCTTGCTGTTGATGCAAAATATGCCATAAACTTTGGGTGCTGCCAGTGTGTAATTCCCGGTAGAATAATATTGTCGAGATCGTTTATTATTGCTTCAAACGATTCGCTTTGAAGTGGCGGTGCTTTTGGTAGTTTAGATTTTACATCACCCGGATTAATTTTAGGAAGTACATCAAAACTTTCTAAGTTATCTAAGTAATCGGCAGACCAATCGATAAGTTTTTTACCGACTTCTCTAAACTCATCGGTTGGCATATCAAGATTTTTTTTTTCTTCTTTCATATTAATCTTCAATTTTTGTGAACCAATTAGAAATTATTTTCATCAGTTGAATTCGCTTATCTGAAAAGGAATGTCCGGTTTCAAGAGTTGTAAATTCTGAATTCGTGTTAATAATTTTTAGGTTTGCTTCAAGTGGAGCGTGATGCAATTCCACCGGAGCTATGGAATCGAACTTTGCGCTGACAACCAATAGATTTTTCTTAGCAAGTTTTTCTAAATGATAAAGCAAGTTCCATTCCTTTTGATTAGTTATCATCTCATTTAACAAACTTTCAGCCGAATCATTTTTCACAAATTCCATCGCGGGCTGCATTTGCTGAATACTATACAACTTAATCTGTTCATTCGATGCTAAAGCTTGACCAAACATTCCGGCATTGAACGGCGAAATTGCGCAAATGTTTTTTATTTCTTCAAAACGAATAGCGTTATACAAAGCAGAAAATCCACCCATGCTATGCCCAACCAAAGAAATTCTTTTATTATCAACTTTAAATTTTTCTTTAATAGAATCCGTTTTAAGAAAATTAATAGCCGCCGTTCCATCATCCACCAAATTCTGCCAAGAATAATTTCCTTCGCTTCCCCAGCAGCCTCGTGGATAGAATGTAAAAACGTTATAACCTTTACGGCGCAGCATATGTGCAATATCAAAATTTACTTCGTTACCTGGAAATCCCACAAGTAACAAAATGGTTGGGTGTAATCCATCGCCCGCAGCCGAAAAAAATGTTCCATAAACTTTGCAACCGCCGCTTTCAAAAAACAACGGAGCCATTGATGCCGAGAATTTTTCGCTAGGATTTGGATCGTCTTGTGTTACGGGATCAAATTGTAATCTGTTTTCAGTCATGTAAATCCAATAAATATTGCTCCAAAAATAAGGAAAAATGAATAGCTATTTGGCTTAAACCTCGTTTCAATTGGAAGCTTCATTTCTTATCTTTGCACCGCCTATGCGTAAATTGGCGTGTCACACTGAGCAAAGTCGGAGTGTGACAAACAGAAAACAGCACATGCCTCGACAAAGCTCGGCATGACTAAACATCTTTTGTTTTAGTCCGAATAAAAATTAAATGAAAATATTATGAGATTAAGCAAGTCATTTATACCAACTCTGAAGGAAGTTCCTTCGGAAGCAGTTATTCCAAGTCATATTTTAATGATTCGCGCCGGATTAGTGCGCCAACTTTCTGCCGGAATTTATTCATGGCTTCCGCTTGGCTATAAAGTTTTAAGAAAAGTTATGGATATTATCCGCGAAGAAATGAACGCAATCGGTGGGCAGGAGTTTCACTTTCCGGGATTGAATCCAAAAGAAATTTGGGAACAGACCGGACGTGTAGAAGCATTTGGTGATATTCTATTTCATGTTAAAAACCGTGAGTACGTTTTAGCTCCAACTCACGAAGAGATTGTTGCTTATCACGCTAAGGGATCAGTTGTTTCATACAAAGATATGCCGCAAATCTGGTATCAAATTCAAACAAAGTTTAGAAATGAACCTCGTCCAAGAAGCGGTGTGATACGTGGAAGACAATTTATTATGAAAGATGCTTACACTCTCGACCGAGATAATGCCGGGCTTGATGTTGGATATGCTTTACACGATAAAGCTTACCGCGCAATTTTTAATAGATGCGGATTAAAATATTTTGTTGTTGGCGCTTCGAGCGGTGCTATGGGCGGAAGTAAAAGCGAAGAGTTTATGGTTAAGAGTGAAGCAGGAGAAGATACAGTTGCTTACTGCGAAAGCTGTAAATATGCTGCAAACTCTGAGGTAGCTGAGTCTGCTACTGAAACAGCAAAAAGACATTCTGAGAGTAAAGCCGTTTATGAAATTTCAACTCCAAACGTAAAATCAATAGATGAACTTTGTGCGTTCTTAAACATTCACGAGCACGAAACAGCAAAAAGCCGCGTTTACATGCACAACGAAAAACCAGTTCTAGTTCTTATGCTTGGTAACAATGAAGTAAACGAGACAAAGCTTACAAATGCACTTGGTGGAAATGTTCGTCCATGCCATACAGAAGAGTTAAAAGAAATTTCCGGTGCAGATGCCGGATCTATTGGACCAATTGGATTTAAGCATAGAATTATTGCTGATAATCTGCTGAAAGATGGCAACAATTTGTTTAGCGGCGCCAACAAAAACGATTATCACATTGGTGGAATTGATTTAACCCGCGACGTACAAGGAATAGAATATTTTGATTTACGAACAGCAGAAAACGGTGAAAATTGCGTACGCTGCGGTTCTACTTTAGAAGTTTTCAAAGCTATCGAACTTGGACATATATTTAAACTCGGCACAAAATACTCTGAAGCGCTTGGAGTTTTATTTCTAGATGAAAATGGAAAAGAGAAGCCGGTTGTAATGGGAAGCTACGGAATTGGAGTTGAAAGAGTTCTCGCTTGTTTTATTGAACAGAATAATGATGAAAAGGGATTAACTTGGAAAGAGCCTCTTTCACCTTTCGATATTCATCTAATTGGTTTGAATATGAAAAACGCGCTCGTTTCCGAAACAGCAGAAAAACTTTACAAACAATTAACTGATGAAGGTTATGAAGTTTTATTTGATGACAGAATTGAAGGAAGTGCCGGCGTTAAATTTAACGATGCTGATCTTTTAGGTATGCCTATTCAACTTATTGTTGGTGAAAAAAATCTTAAAGAAGGTAAAGTTGAATTGAAAAACAGACGTTCCGGCGATAAGATAATTGTTGAACTTGATCAACTGCTTGATCAGCTTCAAGAGCCTATTTAATTTGTTACTAAGTACCTAAGTGCCTTAGAAAAAATTTTTATTCAGGCACTTAGGCGCTCAAGCTCTTAGGAACTACAAAATGAATTCCAAACTATACATCGTCTCTACACCAATTGGCAATTACGAAGATATTACACTCCGCGCTCTAAACATTCTCAAAGAAGTTGATTTCATTGTATGCGAAGAATATAAAGAAGCAAGACGATTGCTATCACATTATAAAATTGAAAAAGAATTACTATCACTTAATGAACACAATGAAGAAGAATCTTCCCGCGAAGTCCTCAAGAAAATTAAAGAAGGAAAATCCGCCGCTTTGATTTCCGATTGCGGAACACCTTTGTTTTCAGATCCGGGAACGCAGCTTGTTCAAATTTGTATTGATGCAAAAATTGATGTTGTTCCTGTTCCCGGCGCAAGTTCTTTAATGTCTGCGCTTGTTGGCTCCGGATTCAAATTAGATAAATTCTATTTTGCCGGATGGCTTTCACCCAAAAGTGAAATCAGAAAGAAAGAATTACTTCGCTTAAAAAACATTAAAGAAATAATTGTTCTGATGGAAACTCCATACAGACTGAGGGCAATCCTTGCAGACATTTCAAAAACATTTGGCGAGAAGACAAATCTGGTCGTTGCTTTCGATCTTACATTACCAACAGAAAAATTCTTTCGAGGAAATTCAGCACAGCTTCTAAAACTTGCAGAAGAGAACAAATTAAAAGGTGAATTTGTTTTGGTAATAAATAATAAGTGATTTCTATTTCAGTTTTCTGAAACAAACAAAAACAGCTTGAATCCCATTTCCCTTTTTAATTATGTTTGCTCTTAAGAAACTAACCAAAGAGTTTTTTGGTTATGTAAGGAAAGGAGAAATTTATGTTACAAGTACAAGATGTAGATCTTACGCCTAATCCACAGGCGCTAAAATTTATTCTAAATGAAAAACTGCTTACTAGAGAAACACGCAATTATAAATCTGCAGAAGAGGCCAAAAACGATCCGTTAGCTAAAGGAATATTTGCTTTTAGCGGAGTTGTATCGGTTTTTTATATGGATAAGTTCATTACCATAGAAAAGGATCCCAAAGTTGCTTGGGGAACGATTCAGCGCCCATTTGTAGAATTCATTAAGAATTTTGATAAATCACAAATTCCTGCTGAAAATGATACTCCACAAATGTCATCCGAAGAAGAAACTGTTTTATTGAAAAAAATTAATGAGATTTTAGATTCACGCGTTCGCCCAGCTTTAGCCGGCGATGGCGGTGGATTAGAAGTAATGGGACTTGAAGGAAACACTTTAAGGATTCGTTATCAAGGTGCTTGCGGAAGCTGCCCTAGTTCAATACGCGGAACACTTGTGGCTATAGAAAACCTTCTTCGCCGGGAAGTTAACCCAACAATTGAAGTGGTTCCGGGATAAACATTACAAACAATGTTGCAGAACTTCCTGCCAAAACTATGTTTATCAAAAAGCCCTGGCGTTTTTTGCCAGGGCTTTTTTTGCTTGCGCATTTACGCTTATAAGTGGTGCAGGTAATAAATTAGCCTCCTTAGCAAACATGTACAAAAAACCTGCGATGGCTCTGATGCCATAAACAAAGCAATTCTCTGATATAGCTGACAACCATAGTACTTCTTTTGGAATTGTACTCCCAAATTCCGTTGTAAAGGCATTGATTTGTTCATTCAGTCCTGGATAATAATTAAACTGATCGTTGGCCCCATTTGTATTATTTCCATCGAAGTCATTGCTGCTAAAAAAGTTGCTTAATTGTGCAGTCGGATAAAATAAAAACTTGAGTGGATTACTACTCGAAGTTGGATTAATTAGCCACCTTTAGCTATAGCATTGTTAACAGTCCAAGTATTATAAACTGCCCCATTGTCCATCCATTCTTCATATGAATCCAAATCGCCTGGGGGATGAGAATCACAATGGGTATGTGCTGGCACAGTCATATCCCCTAATAAATGACAAATTCTGCCAACCATTTCCCAAACTATTTTGTCTCTTTGCTCGATGGATACCGTTATAGTATTGTAATTTGAACTATAGTTAATTGATTGTTGAGTTATTCCATCTTTATAGAATTTACTGAGAGATTGATAACGATATCTGTTTCCAGCACCACTGATTTCAATCCAACTACCACCGTAATATTTTTTTGCTTTTCTAGTGCGTTCGAATATTCATAACCACTCAATGTAAAGCTTCCTTGATCATCTGTACAATTGGGATTCCAAAAATGTGTCATTGTCGTGTTGGGAAAAGCATCTCCTTCACCAGTAATGTCTTCTTGATCTTCTTGAAAAGCGCCAATCACAACTAGACCGCCTGGCGTAAATGGACCGGTGCCCTCTTCATTATATCCAATAGGATCTTTCATTTTGTAAATATCTTGACCGACATAAAGTTTTAATAATTTATATGCCTCTCTTACCATATGCTGATGGACTAAAGTGCATGAGCAAATAGCAAATTGGAAGCTATAAACATAAGCAATGCCAAATAACCTTTTTTTGTCATTATTTTTATTCTCCTTTACTGATTTCGATTTTTGTTTCACTTTCGTTAATAAGCCCCCAAAGGGAGCCGATCACAATAAAGACTGGCAATACTATTGTAGCTAGAATTGCACCTCCCATTCCACCTTCATTTTTGTCTGCCGCAAGAGCTAATAAACCAAGGCTTAAACCAGATAAGGCTCCTAATATAAAACCGTCCCTTATGCCTGTTAAACTACTGCTGTAAGTGATATTTTTTAAGTTTTGTGTGGAAAGCACTATCGTTTCTTCTTTATCTACTAACCTAAAACTGGTTGAATCGGATTTTAGTGTCATATCCTTTCCAATAAAAACAGTTCCAGTTTTTGTTTCAATTGTAAGACGTGCTTTGTTTTTACATTTGTTATTAACGTACTCATAATATTCTTTCTCTGTTTGGGGTTCGTCTCTGTTAATATTGTAAGAACAGCTAGTAATTAGAAAGCTGCTTATCAAGACTGAACAAATTACTTTTTTCATTTCGTCTCCTATAATAATTTATAATTTGTTAGTACATATTTCTTGACATACCAATAATCTTTCTTTTTGTAATGGTAAATCTTTTCTATCATTCCTACGATACCAAGACCAGGTTTAATAAAATAGCAAACCTCATCCCTGAACAATGTTTCAAAATCGTAGTACTCCATTCGATATACAATACATTTATAATCTCCAGTTGG
>CAZVYT010000038.1:9324-30639 GCA_964631495.1 uncultured Melioribacter sp.
ATTATAAGTTTTAACAACAGAATCGTTTCGTACTATTCCTCCGTAATAGAACCCATCATTACGTTAATAAACTAACTTATTCCCACCATTTATTATAATTTTACTATCCTCTATAGGTGACAGATCTTCATTACAATTACCAAACCGAAAGATGGTTGTATCATTAATCTGGGAAGGTGCCTTTCTAATTAAGAAACCGAATTTATTGTGCTCTGGATACTTGTTAGAATCTTTTTCAGGTACCAAATAGTATCCTTGGTAAATCCAGTAATTACCAACTTTGAGCGGTATAAGAGGTTCGTACTTGGTTTCCGGTGGTGTCGGCGGTTCCGTTGTATTGTCTTTACACCCTTAACCAATTAGTACAAGACATATCAGAACAACTATTTTTAATTTTTTTATTGTTATTCCTTTTATAACAATTTACATTTTACACCGTTAAAAATAT
This sequence comes from uncultured Melioribacter sp., assembly GCA_964631495.1. GTDB lineage: Bacteria > Bacteroidota > Ignavibacteria > Ignavibacteriales > Melioribacteraceae > Stygiobacter. Next base: position 9,773 of record CAZVYT010000038.1, read on the forward strand.
AAACTGCTTTTTCATTCTGCACCTCCAATTTAAGCAAGAAGATGTTAGCCATCAGCTTTTAGCTAAGAGCATAGCGTTTTGTTATTCAGTTTCCACAACTGTTGAAAAACCACTCAGCGAGTTCTATTAATCTTTTACTTATTTCAAAGTCATTGAACTATTACGACATTAGAAATTCATACCAAAAATTGTAATGTTCATTGCAATCTATTTTTTACTTGGTGCTTTTGTTTTGTGGAGAACTATAAGTGTGTTTTCAATATTAGACCCCGAGAATCTTGAAGAAGAGTCCACCCATTTGTTACTCTTATTTAATCTGAACTCAACTAAATGAAGTTTAAGACGAAAGGCAAGTGAAAAATTTGGCACAAAAAAAATCCCGCTTTTGGTGGGATTTTTCTTTTACAGCAATTCTTTCTGATTAGTTAATCGTATTTATTTTGCTGATATCGTCTAGTCTTACAAATTTTTCATTGAATTTGTAGCTTCCGTTAGAACTCTTAACAGTTTTAACAACTTTTATGTTTACAACTGTAGATTTCTGTTTTTTAGCCTTATCGCCAAAGGTTTGGGTTTTAGCCATTTCATACCTCGTTAAATTTTGTTGTCAAATCTATAAAAATTCTATAAAACGGCAAAGCCGGATACTATATTAAATCTACGAATTCCGCTTCTGTTACATCCGACAAATCAGATGGAGATAGGTTAATCTGCATTCCCCTAACTCCAGCGCTGCAATAGATTTTTTCGTGCAATTGAGCTGTTTCATCAATATAAGTGGGGAACAGCTTTTTCATTCCAATTGGAGAGCAGCCGCCACGAATGTATCCGGTAAGAGTCTGAAGTTCTTTTACCTTAATCATTTCGATATTTTTACTGCCGCTTACCTTGGCTGCTTTTTTTAAGCTAAGCTCAAAATTACCAGGAATTACAAAAACCAATAGCTCATTACTTTCGTTTCTTGCTACAAGCGTTTTAAAAACTGTTTCTGGTTCTGCGCCAACTTTGTTAGCAACAGAAATTGCATCAAGTTCATCTTCAACAGATTCGTATTCAATTGTTGAATGAACTATTCTTTTCGATTCAAGAATACGTACCGCATTGGTTTTCACTGCTGCTCCAAAACAACTAATCGTTTGCAACCAACTTTGGTTTGTTTTTAGATAGAATTAAATCTGCAAGAATTCTTCCGGATTCTCTTAAATTGTAATCAATTGATTTTTTTTGAGTGGCAGCAGAAACCTCTTTCTTATCCTCAATTTTCAATCCAAGCAGTTTAGAGCGTTCATCTTCACGTTTTTTTCTAGCAGCTTCTGCATCATCTCTTTCAGTTTTTCTAATTTCTTTGTTTAATGAAAACTCTTTTTGTTCGCGAACTTTTTTGTATCCATTAATTTCATCTAGTTCAAGCTGATACTCGGGATCTTTTTTGGCTCTTGCTTCATGCTTTGAAATCAATTCGGGAATTACATTACTCAAATTCATATAAGGTATGTACTCAGAAGAGGGAATTTGATCCCATGCTAGGGCGCTAGATCTTGCTTCTTCTCCTACTTCATCGCTTTCAAAACGGGATGGAAATAGAATATCCGGCATTACTCCTTTTCTCTGAGTACTGCTTCCATTTACTCTATAAAATTTTGCTTGAGTTAATTTAATCTGTCCCGCTTTTTTGCCTTCTGCGCGAATTAGCATTCCAAGATCAACCATATTTTGAACGGTACCTTTGCCCCAAGTTTTTTCGCCAATAATAACTCCGCGTCCGTAATCTTGAATAGCGCCGGCAAAAATTTCTGAGGCTGATGCACTCGAGCGGTTTACAACAATAGCTAATGGACCATCGTAAAAAATAGTTGGATCGGGATCGCGATTTACTTCAATAATGTTATTAGTATTTTTAACTTGTACAACGGGTCCATCTTTTATAAACAAACCAGTTAACTGAATTGCTTCTTGTAAAGAACCGCCGCCATTACCACGCAAATCCATTAATATTCCGTCAACTTTTTCTTCTTTGAATTTTTCGATAAGAGCTTTTACATCGCGTGTTGTTGATTTATAATCGGGCTTTCCAAGTCTCTGTCCTTCAAAGTCGGTATAAAAAGTTGGTAAATCAATAACGCCAACCTTAAACTGTTTTCCATTTTGTTCAAAATTTATTATATCACTTTTAGCCGCTTGATCTTCCAATTTTACTTTATCACGCACTAATTTTATTTCTTTTGGAAGTGCGTTATCACCTTCTACTTTTTTCAGGACTTGCAGGCGCACAAGTGTTCCTTTTTTGCCACGTATTAATTGGATTACATCATCAAGACGCCAGCCAATTACATCAACCATTTCTCCATCATCGCCTTGAGCAACACCAACTATTCTATCTTCTTCATGTATTTGATTACTCTTTTGCGCAGGTCCGCCTTGTACCACACCAACAACGGTTGTATAGTCTCCATCAGGACGCAGAGTAGCTCCAATACCTTCTAAAGAAAGCTTCATGGCTATATTAAAATTATCCGAATTAGCAGGAGAAAAATAATCAGTATGAGGATCGAGCGTTTGAGTTACAGAATTAATGTATATAGAAAATACATCTTCGGCTTCGTACTGAAGTATAACTCTATGAAAATTCTGATAGCGTTTTAGCAAGTCGGAATAAACTTTCTTTGCATCTTTGTTTGAGAGAACTAACCCGAGCGCATCGTTCTTTAATCTTAGACGCCAGATTTCGTTAATTTCATCTACAGTTTTTGCCCATTCGGCTTTCTCACGGTCTGGTGTAAATGTTTCGTTAACCGCAAAATCAAATTCTGTTTGTAAAGTTTTTTTTACAAACTCAATTCTCTCATTAACTCTGCGCTTAAACACATCAAAAATCTGATAAGGAATTTCTAAACTTCCGTTATTAATCATTTCGTCGAAATTGTAGCGATATTTTTCGAACCGTTCTACATCTGATTTTAGGAAGTAGCTTTTCGTAACATCAAGATTCTTGATGTATTCATCGAAAATTACCGATGAGATGGAATCGTTAAGTTGCGGTTTTTTGAAATGATAAACCCGCAGCATATTAAGCAAAACTCTACTTTGCTGTTGATAAAACTCATCCGGTACAATCACTTTTGTAGAATCTATTTTATGATCTTTTTTTAGAACAAGACTTGGGTCTTGCGCAAAAGCTGATCCGGTAAAAACTATTAAAACTAGCAGAAAGGAAATCTTTTTCATTTACTATCCCTTAATCAATTAACTTATTAACTAATACACACAAAATAAACTTTTGGTTTCATAATTGTTTACAACAAAAGTGCATTAACAATTACACGTAAAGATACCTTTTGATCTTTTGTGTAGGTGTTTTTTCAAAAGGTTCAAGCTGTTCTAAAACTTTATTAATCTTCGAAAACGAATTAACACGAGAATTTATCTGTATAAGCAAATCATTTAGTATTTGTGTGGTAATCTCTCTCGCTTTCGATTCGCTTAATTTTTGGATCTTGAATTCTTTATCTATTTCTTCGTTATTCAAATATACTTTGGCAACTAACTGATCACCCTTATCAAGTACTAAAGATTCAGAAACAAATGGAAATTCATTTATAATCGATTCAATTTCTTCGGGATATATATTTTTACCATTTGAACCAATTATTACATTTTTTGATCTTCCTTTTATATATAAATAACCGTCTTCATCAATCACACCAAGATCTCCGCTTTTAAACCAACCATCATCTGTAAAAACAGCTTTGGTTTTTTCGGGATCTTTATAATATCCTTTCATCACATTTGGTCCTTTAATCAAAATTTCACCTTCGCCGTTGCGCGGATCAGGATCATCTAACTTTACATTCATCCAAAGCATAGGCTTACCGGCACTGCGGAGTCTAACTCCATCCGGTCCGGTTCCGGTAACAAGCGGCGAAGTTTCTGTTAAACCATATCCAATTGCGTAAGGAAATCCCGCTTCGTTTAAAAATCGTTCAACATCGGCTGCAAGAGAGGCGCCTCCAATACAAAACATTCTCAGCTCACCGCCAAAAGTTTGCATTAATTTTTTGCCGGCAATTTTATTAAGTTTTTTTCTTACTGTTGGTATTTTATACAATCCGCGAACAATTGCCTTCTTATTAAATTCGGGTAAAATTCTGTTGCGGTAGATTTTTTCTATAATTAAAGGAACGGCTAACATAACTGTTGGTTTTACTTTTTGAAGTGCCGGCAATAATACGGCGGCAGTTGGCGGTTTATCAAGGTATGTTACAGAAGCTCCTTTTATAATGGGAACTACTAATCCAAGAGTTGATTCTATAGTATGGAACAATGGTAATATTGAAAGCATTCTATCTGTTTGATCAAGATGAACCATATCAAGCGTTGAGATTGCATCCGAGACAACATTTTTATGTGTAAGCATTACTCCTTTTGAATGCCCTGTAGTTCCGCTTGTGTAAAGTATAAGTGCAATGCTGTCTTCTTCAACTTCATCGGGAATTAAGCCTACAAACTTCATAGCGGCTTCTTTAATTTTTGCAAACTCTTTCTTGCCGCTTTCAACAACTTCTTTTAGTAAATCGTTTTTTGTGTTTGGAGGAATGATAGAAAAATCTTCCAGTAAAATCCTTGCTTGAAGTGAATCGTTTTCCAAATCATCAATTTTATTGAAATACTTTGCAGAAATAAAAATTGCTTTACTTTCGGAGTGGCGGACGATATGATGAACTTCCGCTGAGTGAAACTCTGTCATTATAGGAACAGCAACTGCGCCCATTGTAGTAATGGCAAAGTAAGCAATACCCCAATTTGGCTGGTTCTCGCTCAGAATCGAAACTCTGTCGCCGGCTATTACTCCTTCAAGTTTTAAGAAGCGGATTACTTCATCAACTTTTACTTTGAATTCTTTGTAATTAATCGCAGGTTGATCGACGTAAGTAACGGCTGGTCTCTCGCTGTAAAGTTCAACGGAATTATTTAAAACGCAGTGCAAGGTGTGCTTATTTAGCTTTGTCATTTTAACTCACATTTAATAATTGAAAATAAGCAATCTAATTTATTGTTGCATTTCAAAAAATTAATACTAAAACAAAAATGGAGATTTTAAATGGGACTTGACCCGAACAAAAGAGCGCCGGTTATTACAAAGTAGATTTTGACGCAAGTAAGTTAACAAGCGGTGTTTATATAGCCACAATACAAGCAAGTAATTTTAGCAAGTCCATTAAACTGATGTTAACAAAATAATAATCTTATTTAGGGAATGGTTTATGACCATTCCCTATTTTTTTTATTATACCGGATCTACATGAACAAAGACTTTTTGAACTTCACCAATTTTTTCGAGAGTGAACCTAACTTTGTTTCCAATATCGTGTGAGTCTTTTGTTGTAAGTTTTCCATCTACTTCAATATGTATTTCAATATGAAATTTATCCCCAACATATAAAGAGCGTAAATCATTTATTCCTTTTACTCCTTCAATTCCAAGAGCAATTGATTTTACTTTTTCATCAAAGCCGCGGTCGGCAGATGTTCCCATTAAGTAATTTAAATTCTCTTTAGCAACTTCGAAACCAGATTTGAGAATGAACATTGCCACAAATATTCCAGCGACGCTATCAAGGTAATTTAAGTTGAATGATGCGCCAATTATTCCAAGCAAAGCAATTGAAGAAGCAAGAACATCATTTATGCTGTCTACGGAAGCAGCGCGTATTGCCGGGCTGTTAAACATTTTTGCAATTCTAACTTGATATCTGTTTAAAATTATTTTTGTAATAATTGTAATTATAAGAACTATATATACTGCTGGAATTGTATTAATATCTTTTGGTTCAATAAATCGCTTAATAGATTCTTCAACAATGTTAATACCAACAACAAATGCAAACACAGCTAAAATAAATGCTGCGAGAGGCTGCGCGGCGTTATGCCCAAACTGATGTTTTGAATCCGGTTTTTCGCGGGACATGCGAACAGCTATTTTAATGCCAATAGAAACTAGTACATCGGTAAATGAGTTGAGCGCTTCTCCAATAACAGCAATCGAGTTTGATAGAACTCCCACAACTGCTTTTATTACAAATAGAAGGATATTAATTCCAAGGGCAATATCTGTAGCGCGTTTTAATCTATGTGGCATATTTTGCTGTAATATAAAATCCCGTTTGCGGGATGAAATATCTCGTTAATTAAACAAATAGATTCCTCTCCCGCCGTTGGCGGGAGAAGAATGACAAATCAATTAAGATTTCTCTTCCCAAACTTGAGCAAGAGTTACAATCATTTTAACAGATGCTTCCATATCTTGAACTGCAACATATTCTAAAAAACCATGGAAGTTATGTCCGCCTGCAAACAAGTTAGGAGTAGGAAGCCCCATATAACTTAAACGCGAACCATCTGTTCCGCCGCGTATTGCGGATTGAATAGGTTTAATGTTTAATCTGTTAAGTGCTTCAATTGCAAACTCTTCAACTTGAGGATGTTCATCCAAAATATATTTCATATTTCTATATTGCTGAATAACATCAAACTCATAAGTTGAACCCGGAAATTGAGCAACAGCTTTTTCGCATAAACCTTTAAGAAAGTCTTCAAACTCTTTCAACTTGTCTGCATAAAAATCTCGGATGATAAATTTTATTGTTGTTAATGTTTCGTTTCCGCTTACTGATGTTGGGTGTACATATCCTTCTCTTTTTTCGGTAGTTTCTGGCGATAGTGTTTCTTTAGGAAGCAATTCTAAAAATCTTGAGGCAATTTTAACCGAGTTGATCATTTTGTTTTTTGCATAACCTGGATGAACATTTTTACCATGAAACTTAATTACTACGGCATCGGCGCTAAATGTTTCTGTTTCAACTTCACCGCGTGTAGAGCCATCTATTGTGTATGCATACTTAGCACCAAACTTTTGAACATCAAATTTTTCAGTTCCGCGTCCAACTTCTTCATCCGGTGTAAAACAAACTCTAATTTTTCCATGTTTAATTTCGGGATGCTGAATTAAGTAATTCATCGCGTCAATAATTTCTGCAATACCGGCTTTATCATCTGCGCCAAGTAATGTTGTTCCATCTGTTGTAATGATGTCCATCCCAATCATATCTAATAATTCCGGATTGTTGGCGGCATCAATTACTTTTGTTGTGTCTTTAGGAAGAACAATATCTCCTCCTTGATAATTTTTGTGAATAACCGGATTTACATCTTTGCCGCTGACTGCCGGCGAAGTATCTACGTGAGCGATAAACCCAATTACAGGTACATCTTTATTTGTATTTGAGGGCAATGTTGCTGTAACATAGCCATATTTATCCATCTCTACTTCAGCTAAGCAAATTTGTTTTAACTCTTCAACTAATTGTTTGGATAGTTCTAACTGTTTTGGATCACTGGGGAAGGTTTCTGATACTTCATTCGATTGAGTGTCAACTTTAACATATTTTAGAAATCGTTCAACGCAAGTGAATTTGTAATTTTGATCGAACATATATTCCTCTTTTAGTTTAATTTTGCTTGGCAAGTTAATAGAGTTGGCTTCATACTTCAAGCCTACTTATTTAAGAATTTTAATGGAATAAAAATGAATACTGTAGAAATTATCCGAAAAAAAAGAAATGGAAACGAACTTACAGAACCTGAGATTCAATATTTAATAGCCAATTTCACAAACCGGAAAATTCCGGATTATCAATTCTCCTCATTTTTGATGGCTGCATTTCTACAAGGAATGACAAAGAAAGAAACCGCATCTTTAACCAAAGCTATGCTTTACAGCGGAAAAGTAATTGATCTTTCATCTATACCCGGAATTAAAGTTGATAAACATTCCACTGGCGGAATTGGCGATAAAACTTCTCTTATACTCGCTCCTATAGTTGCCGCCGCAGGTGTAAACGTTCCTATGATTAGCGGACGCGGGCTTGGGCACACTGGCGGAACTTTAGACAAATTGGAAGCAATTCCTGGATTTAGAACTGACCTTGACTTAAAAAATTATAAGCGTGTAATTAAAAAATGTGGAGTTGTTTTAATTGGTCAGACAAAAGAAATAGCTCCGGCGGATAAGCTTATTTACTCCTTACGTGATGTTACGGCCACAGTTGAATCAATTCCTTTGATTACCGGTAGCATAATGAGTAAAAAACTTGCCGAAGGTATTGATGCACTCGTGCTGGATGTAAAAACCGGTTCCGGTGCTTTTATGCAAAGATATGAAGATTCACTTGCGCTTGCAGATTCACTTGTAAATACAGCAAAAGCGTTTAAGAAAAAAGTTATTGCAATGATAACTGATATGAATCAACCGCTTGGAAATTACATTGGCAACTGGCTGGAAGTTTACGAATCTGTAAAAGTACTGCAAGGTGAAAAAGTAAAAGATTTGCTTGAGGTTACACTTAATCTTTCCGGAGCAATGATTTATCTTGGCGGTAAAGCGAAATCAATTAAAGAAGGTGTTGAAATTTCTCAATCGTTAATAGATAACGGCAAAGCTTTCGAAAAATTTTTGGAATTGACTAAACTTCAAGGAGGAGATACAAGCTATCTAAAAAATCTCGACAAATATCCTAAATCTAAAATTCGTGTTGCGCTAACTTCGAGTAAATCCGGTTATATTGAATCGTTAAACAACTATGAGATTGGAATGGCTTCTCTTGAGCTTGGTGCGGGAAGAATGACAATGTCTGATAAAATCGATCCAAAAGCCGGAATAATATTCTATCCAAAAATTGGCGATAAAATTAATAAAGGTGATGTAATAGCTGAATTATTTACCGATAAAAAAGAAAAAATAGAATTAGTGAAACAAAAGCTGATAGCTGCGGTTAAATATTCATCAAAAGCAATAAAGCCTGTTAAGCTGATTCATAAGGTTATATAAACCAGAAACAATAAAGGAGTAGGTATGTTATTCATTTTTGCGTTACTTATCATCGGATTTTCATATGTAGCTTATTCTAATCTAAAGAAAACCGGAAGATTTAAGGAGTCTAGGTTTGCCTTAGTTGGATATGCAATTGGCGGAATTATTATACTGCTCAAACTTTTTACTGTTGTTCCCGCCGGAACAGTTGGTGTAGTAGATTTTCTTGGAAGCGTTAGCGATAACACTTTAAAAGCGGGTGTAAACTTTGTTAATCCGCTGGCAAATGTTGTTAAGTTTAACATAAAGACACAAGAAGTAAAAGAAATGATGAACGTTCCTTCTAAGGAAGGATTAAGCGTTCAGCTGGAAATAAGTTTACTTTTTAGTCTTGATCCGGAAAACGCCTCAAAGATTTATAAAACAGTTGGTGAAGATTATGCTAATGTAATTTTGATTCCACAATTTCGGTCTGTTGTTCGAGGAGTTACATCTAAGTACGATGCAAAAGCCTTATATACTGCTTCGCGCGAACAATTAGCAACTGAAATCAAAACCGAGCTTGAAAAGCTGGTTCGTCCGCGTGGAATTAATATTGAGTTTGCACCTATGCGCCAAATTATTCTTCCGCAAGGATTAACAGTTGCTATAGAAGAAAAACTGAAATCCGAACAAGAAAGTCAGCGCATGCAATTTGTTTTAATTCGCGAAGAACAAGAAGCAGAGCGCAAAAGAATTGAAGCAAAAGGAATTTCGGATTTCCAAGCAATTGTTTCTCGCGGTATTAACGATCAATTGCTTCAGTGGAAAGGTATTGAAGCTACAGAAAAGCTAGCAACTTCAACTAACAGCAAAATTGTGGTAATTGGTAGCGGCAAATCCGGTTTACCAATTATTCTAAATCAAAACTAATTTATGCTTAATGTGCGGATAATTAAATCCGCACATTTTTAGTTTCATCTATATCGTTTTATTTTCTAACTTTTCTCGATACTTAATTTTAAAAATCATAGCTTTGCATTGTGAAAAAATTAATATACATATTATTTATTGTCGCTTACTTGTTGCCGGCTGTTGGTCTTTCTGTGGCATATCACTATTGTGGCAATACTTTGGTAAGCGCAAGAATATTACATAATGCTGAGTTAAAAGAGCCGCCAGGCTGCTGTGAAGAAGAAGATGAAGAAGATACTTGTTGTACCGATCAAGTTGTAAATCATAAATTAAATGTTTCTCATTTTGCTTCTTCTAAAGTAAATCTTAACGATATTTCTTTAGACTACACTTTTATTCCAGCTCCGGTTTCTTTACAAGACAGTTATGTAAAAACTTACTACTCTAAATCATCAAATTCACATTCTCCTCCTGGTATACCAAAATATATTTTCATTAGGACTCTCCTTATTTAAACCAACCAAATACTTTTAGCATTAGAAGTTGATCGGTTTAATTTATCTTTTTAAAAAATCTATTTGGAGAACTATATGAAAAAGTTAATCTCATTAATCATTGTATTATTATTTGTTTCCTTACATATTCAAGCGCAAGAAAGTAAAGTTGTTGAAGCAGAGTTTAAAGTTGAAGGTGTTTGCGGAATGTGCAAAACTAGAATTGAAAAAGCAGTAAAGATAAAAGAAGTAAAATTTGCTAAGTGGGATAAGACTACAAAAATTCTTAAAGTGGCTTATATAACACCAAAGATTACAGTTGATTCTCTAATGCAACGCATCGCAGCAATTGGTCACGATACGGATAAATTCAAAGCTGATGACGCTGTCTATGCTAAACTACCCAAGTGTTGCTTGTACAGAGATAATCCAACAACACACTAATCAACAGTAATTTTTGGAGTAACCAATGTTTAATAAAGTTAGTTTAATTATTCTTCTTCTTTGTTCAACCCTTATTTATTCTCAGCAAATGCTGAACGGTAGAGTTGTTGAAAAAGATGAAGCTGGAAAAATAATCCCCTTAACTGGTGTTAATATTCTTTGGGAAGACACAAAAGTTGGAACAGTAACAGACCTCGAAGGAAAATTTTCTGTTCCTTATAAAAAAGAATACCATGATTTAGTTGTTAGCATGGTTGGCTACAAAACAATTTCTCTGCATATAGAAAATGCAAATGTACCGGTTGAAATTACTATGAAGATTGAGGCTGCTAAACTTGGTGAAGTTGGAGTGGTTGGAAAGCAAACATCTTCATTTTCGGATTATCTATCTATAGAGAATAAAGGAGTAATGACAGATAAAGAACTGTTTAAAGCTGCTTGCTGTAACTTATCAGAAAGTTTCGAAACAAATCCTTCTATTGATGTATCATTTACCGATGCAATTACAGGTGCAAAACAAATTGAAATGCTCGGGCTTTCCGGCGTTTACACTCAAACCACAATGGAAAACTTGCCTTATATCCGTGGTCTTATGTCTAATGTTGGTTTAACTTTTATACCCGGAACGTGGATTCAATCGATAAACGTTTCTAAAGGAATTGGCTCGGTTGCCAACGGATTTGAATCTATGACAGGACAAATAGATGTAGATTTAAAAAAGCCTTACGCAGATGATGTAGAGAATGTGTTTTTTAATGTGTATGCAGATTACGATCAACGGTTTGAAGGTAATCTAAATTACAGAGCATCACTAAGTGATAAAATTTCTGTTATAAATTTATTTCATGCGAGTTCCCGCAAACATGGTTTTGATGATAATAATGATAGATTTATTGATATGCCCGAGTTTACTACTTACAACGCAATGCAGCGATGGCAGTTTTATACAGAATCTGGTTGGGAAGGTCAATTTGGGTTTCAATATTTAAGCGATGCAAAAAATGGCGGAACAAATGCTCACAGCCAAACAGCAGACCATGCAAATTCATCTTACAAATATTCTACAAAAAATAATCAGTTTAATATTTATGGTAAGTTCGGTTATGTTTTTCCGGAAGCAGTTTATAAATCTTTTGGAATGCAATGGTCGTTCAATAGTTATCGTAACAACTCTTTGTTTGGTTTGAAAAATTATGACGGAAATGAAAAGACTGGATATTTTAATTTCATTTATCAGTCAAATTTTGGTTCTCCAAACCATAAATTCAGAACCGGATTTAGTTTTCTTTTTGATCAGTTTGATGAAACGTTCACTTCTAATCAGTTCAAAAGAGTTGAAAGAATTCCGGGAGTGTTTTTTGAATACACTTATACCGTGGATGATAACCTCTCTTTCATATTGGGTTCTAGAGCAGATCAGCACAATTATTACGGATTAATGATTACGCCACGTTTTCATATGCGATGGGCTCCTCAAGAAGATTGGGTTATTAGAGCTGCTTTAGGAAGAGGATACAGAACATCTAATATCTTTACCGAAAACTCTTCGGTCTTTTCAAGCTCTCGAAAGATTAACATCTTATCAAACGAATCTTTTGGCTATGGATTATCTCAAGAAAAAGCTTGGAATTTCGGTATCAACCTTACACACTATTTTACTTACGAATATAGAGAAGGAACATTGTCTGTAGATTTTTACAGAACTCAATTTGAACAATCTACAATTGCTGATTTGGATTTTAATCCGCAGCAAGTTTACTTTTATTCTGTTGCAAACGGAAGTTATTCAAATAGTTTTCAGATTGAACTGAACTATCCAATTATTGAAAGGCTTGACACAAGAATTGCATATAGATTGATGGATGTTAAGCAAGAAATTGGCGGAAGAATGCTCGACCGTCCATTTACTTCAAAACATCGCGCACTTATTAACTTTGCATACTCAACAGAGCGTGAAGCTAAAGAAGATGCGCAAATGTCCTACGATTTAACTGTTCAGTGGTTTGGACCAAAGCGTTTGCCTTCAACTCTTGCTAACCCAACAAATTTACAAGCAAGAGAAAATTCACCAAACTTTGCTCTTGTTAATTTGCAAATTACCCGCTCTTTCTTTTTAGGATTCGATTTATATCTTGGTGTTGAAAACTTGCTTGGATTTAAGCAAGATAATCCTATTCTCGATCCGCTTCATCCAAATGGAAAATATTTTGATGCTTCTATGATTTGGGGACCGGTTAGCGGCAGAATGATGTACGCCGGATTGCGGTACAAGATGTAAGTTAGTGTGCAAATAGTAGATGCTGTTTAATTTGAAGATTTTTGTAGCCGCAACTTTTAAGTTGCGCGTTAATTAATAACGCAAGCTAAATCGCTTCGCCTATCTATGAGTGAAGCGAGAGCTTGCGGTTAATAATCTTATACCCGAGAGAAAAGTTATGACTAGATTTATGAATTAATTTGAGTATAGTATCTTCAACAAGAATTTTTCTAGGCGCATTTTCAAAACAGCCTCTATAAACACGAAACCCAACTTCATCTTCTTCAATTAAGAACTCTCCAATTTCACCAAATTCTTTCGCAATTTCTTTATAAATATTAGAACAATGCTCTTCAGAGAATCTAGTAAACTGGTTTATTTTGTATCCATCTATTATCATTATAAAAACGTCCTGCTCAAAGCAATATTATAATCATTTTCTACTTTTTCATATGAAATAAATTCACACCTACTCCTTAATGGTTCAAAAGCATTTTTACTAAGCTCCCTTCTAAACTTATCCTCTTTATTTGCACTTGAAATACAACAGAAGTTGGTTCTAAAATCTTGTAGTTCCATAAATTTTATAAATGCATCTCTAAAATCAGTTGAGTGCTCTACTTCAAATATCTTGAATGGATAATTTCTTTTATTGAACCATATAACATCAAAAAAGCGAACTGTTTCGTTTACAATTTTATGGAAAGTAAAAAGTGGTACGTCATTAAGAGTCGCTAAACTACCCAGTGTTTTATTTGCAAATATCCAGCTCTTGTCGTTAGTATATGTATTCTCAATTTCGCTTTTAGAGTTGCCAATTTCAATCAGCATACCTTGAATTGCAGCATGCAAATTTAGTTTTCTTTGTTCTGAATTTTTAGGAGTTAAGGCAACTGGCAATTTATTTATATGTTCTGCTAATGCATAAACTCCTAATCCGATTTTTAAAAATCTCTTATCCCGCTGTACTCTTTCCTGTATTGTATAATTAGGCGTAAGTCCTTTTATACGAGATTTATCTTTAAACTTCCAAATATCTTTGTAAATAAGTTTCAATGGTGCAAAAAACCCATTGTGTAACATTACTTGTTCAATCGCTTCGGAATAGGTTAGATCATCTTTGAATTTCATAATTCATTCTCTATCAATATTCTGAAAAATAACTATGTAACACTTAGTACTTTTCAGCAAATATAAACTATTTCATTATTTTTATTTAGTAATTATCATTTTTTATAAAGTTTCTAATAACCGGGATCGAGAAGAAAATGACAACACCAACAAAAATAAAATTACATAAACAAGATTTTTTAGAAATAGTTTGGGATAGCGGAAACACGCATAAATTTGATCTCAAGTTTTTGCGCGATGAATCTCCTGATGCCGGAAACAAAGGAGAAACTATTCTCTGGAAACATTACGCTCCGTCGCCAAAGCAGCCGCTTACTCCACAAGCATACGAAATTGAAAAAATTGAAATGGTTGGTAATTACGCAATACAGATAAAATGGAAAGACGGCTACGATTTGGGAATTTATTCTTGGGATGTTTTACTTCGTCTTGGAGATTATTTGGATGTGAAAAACAATTTGCATCAAGATTTTGAACACGAACATTGAGAGAAAGAAGTTAGGGTCATAATCAAGAAAAAGATCAAGTGGATATCTTGATCTTACTCTTGATCTAAATAATAATCTAAATTATAAAAGCTTCTTAATTTGTTCTTCGTAAACTTCTTTTGGTCTTAATCCAACATAGGTTGCAACAATTTTTCCTTCTTTATCAATTATAAATGCAGTTGGAATTGACTGAACACCGCCATAACTAATTGTTACTGCTTCGTTGCCATAAACAACGGGATAATTAATACCATAATTTTTTATAAATGGAACTACTTCACTTTTTGTCTGCGGACCGTCTAAAGAAATTCCAACAATTTCAAATCCTTTTTTACCATATTTTTTCTTAAGCTCAACTAAATCTGGTACACCTTTACGGCAAGGCGGGCACCATGTAGCCCAAAAATCAATAATCACAACTTTTCCCTTTAAACTGGAAAGCTTAAGTTTTTTTCCATCAGATGTTGGTAATTCAAATTCCGGAGCTTTCTCAGATTTTTGCTCTCCTGCCGGTACATAACTTGGTGGATATGGTCCGTTTGGCTCTTCCCCGCCAAAAAGGTAATCTGCATTGTTAAATACGAAAAGCAAAATTACAACGGCAAAAAATATTCCGGTATAAATTCTGCTTCGAATTTGCTTTGTTAAAACCGGGGCATTCTTGTTTTTATCTGTATTCATTATTTCCTCTTTTTGATCGTTTTAAAGATAATAAATTCTGTTTGTGTAGAAAATTTATACTGATTTACATATCCGTTATCAATTTAGTTCCTTATCAAGTAAATAAATAAGCTGATTTTAAAAACCTATCATTTCGGTACGTTATCATCCGCCTTTTTACTATTAGGAATTGTGAAAACTAAACCGGCAACAGCGCCATAAATTGTTGAAACCCATGGATTACTAGTTATAGGACAAGCACCAGAGTTGCAGCCAATAAAATAGTAGTAAGCATATCCTAAAGTTGCCCCGGCTGCAACAGGAAACACTTTTTTAAGCAAGAAACTTTTATCTATTTTCAAACTATCCTTTTCAATTTATTATTTTGTTAGATGTACATTTAGTTAACAAGATTCAAGCTTTTGCAACTATTTTCTACCTTCGCCCCATTTTAAAACCTCAACTTTTACCTCAACAATTCCAGCAATTACCATATCTAATAATTTGGCAACACCATAAGATACGTCAATAATCCTATCCGGTCTAAACGGCATTCTATCATTAATTGGAATTATTACAGCCTTTTTGTTGAAAAGATTTGTAACTCTAACAACCGTTCCCATTCTATAACTTGGGTGTGCGGCGGATAGTCCATTCATATCATAAATTTCTCCGCTGTAAGTTGGTCTGCCGTGATATTTATCTGCATAATAAGATGCAACACCATTAGTAATTTCCAACACCTCTTCATCGGCATCAGTTACTTCACTAATCTTTTCTTGTTGACTAGTCTCTTCAACCGTTTGCTTGGCTTCATACCTATCTTTATTATAACGCACTGTAGAACTGCATGCGGTAAATACAATAATCCAACAAAGAAATACTGTAGTTTTTATCATCGTTTTCTTATCTGTTACTTTAAAATACAAAAGGGTGCGAAACTTCGCTCCCTTTTGATTTTAAAAAACGTAGGAGGTTTCCAGCCAAAACACCTACATTCTTTGTTCTAAATTAATTCTTAAAATATTTTTTTTAGGTGTTTCACGTCACCTAAAAAATTAAGGGACATTTAATAAAATTAAAACAAATCTTTTGTGAATTTGTCTTTTTTTATATCTTTGTAAGGCATTATTGAAAAAACACCTCGCCTTTCACATTCACAAAGATTGGAGCCAAAGTAGAATTGGATAATAACACCCGCGCACTCAAACCAACCGTAAAACTTGTATTGAAAGATGGACATATTTTTGAAGGAAAACTCTTTGGCGCAAACCGATCTGTTGCCGGAGAAGTTGTATTCAATACTGGTATGATGGGATATCCGGAAACACTTACTGATCCTTCTTATAAAGGACAGATTTTAGTTATGACATACCCGCTTGTTGGTAACTATGGTGTACCTGAAATGAATGATGTCAAAAATCTTCAGAAGCATTTTGAATCTGACAACGTTCAAATTCAAGCACTTATTGTTTCAGAGGAATCTGCTAATTATAGTCATTGGAACGCTTACCAAAGCCTGGATGAATGGTTAAAAGAATTTGGTGTGCCAGGCATTTATGGAATTGATACAAGACAGTTAACTAAAATTCTACGCGAGCATGGTACAATGCTTGGCAAAGTTGAAGTTGATAAAAATAAAGTTGAATACTATAATCCTGATGTTGATAATCTAATTTCTAAAGTAACCGTTAAGCAAGTTGAAAAACATGGCAGCGGTAAAAAGCGAATTTTGCTTATTGACTGTGGATGTAAAAGGAGTATTCTGCAAAATCTTTTAGATAGAAAAGTTTCCGTCTTGCGCGTTCCATATGATTACAACGTAGAAAAAGAAGATTTTGATGGTGTTTTACTTTCTAACGGTCCTGGTAATCCTATTGTTTATAAGCAACTTGTTGCATCGGCAAAAAAGTTAATTCAAAAACAAGTTCCAATACTTGGCATCTGTATGGGGCACCAAATACTTTCACTTGCGGCTGGAGCTAAAACTTATAAATTAAAATATGGACACCGAAGTCAAAACCAGCCGGTTAAAGAAGCAGGCGGAAACAAATGCTATGTTACATCGCAAAACCATAGTTTTGCTGTCGATACAAAATCACTACCACGAGGCTTTGAGCCCTGGTTTGAAAATCTAAATGATTACTCCAACGAAGGTATGATGCATGAGAAACTGCCATTTCGCAGCGTACAGTTTCATCCAGAAGCTGCGCCTGGACCATTAGATACCGGATTTATTTTTGACGAATTCTTGAAGGATGTAAAGTGAAATATAAAAAAGTATTAATTATTGGAAGCTCAGCTCTCAAAATTGGTGAGGCTGGTGAATTTGATTATTCCGGTTCACAAGCAATAAAAGCATTAAAAGAAGAAGGTATTTACACTGTTCTTATAAATCCAAACATTGCAACAATTCAAACTTCGGATCATCTTGCCGATAAAGTTTATCTTCTTCCAATCAACACAAACTACGTTGAAAAAGTAATTGCAAAAGAAAAGCCAGATGGAATTATACTTGGATTTGGTGGACAAACTGCGCTAAACTGTGGACTCGCACTTCACCATGAAGGAATACTAAAAAAGTACAATGTAAAAGTATTGGGTACACAAATTGACGCAATAGAAAATACTGAAGACCGCCAGTTATTCTGTAATAAACTTTCCGAAATAGATGTAAAATTTCCTAAAAGTAAAGCTGTAACAACACTTGATGATGCGATTAAATTTGCTGAAGAAATAGAATACCCAGTGATTATAAGAATTGCTTATGCTCTTGGCGGGTTAGGTTCCGGTGTGTGCCGCAATAAAACCGAATTGAAAAAACTTGCTACAAAAGCTTTAAATTATTCTCAACAAATTTTAGTTGAAGAATATCTTGAAGGTTGGAAAGAAATTGAATATGAAGTAGTTCGAGATAGATTTGACAATTGCATTACCGTTTGCAATATGGAAAATATTGACCCTATGGGAATTCATACGGGTGAAAGTATTGTAGTTGCGCCTAGCCAAACTTTAACCAACAATGAATATCATATGCTAAGAGAAGTTGCAATCAAAACAATTCGTCATCTTGGAATTGTTGGTGAATGTAATATTCAATATGCACTCGATGCACACTCTCAAGATTATAGAGTAATAGAAGTAAACGCACGTTTAAGCAGAAGCTCCGCTCTCGCTTCCAAAGCAACCGGATACCCGCTTGCGTTTGTTGCCGCAAAACTTGCACTTGGTTACGGTTTGCATGAGCTCCCCAATTCAATTACAAAAACAACTAAAGCTTTTTTTGAACCTGCTCTAGACTATATTGTAATTAAAGTTCCTCGTTGGGATTTAAAGAAATTCCGTTTGGTTAAACGTAAACTTGGCTCATCAATGAAATCAGTTGGTGAAGTAATGGCAATTGGCAGAAAGTTTGAAGAAGCAATTCAAAAAGCAATGCGAATGCTGGATATTGGTGTTGAAGGGTTAACCGCAAGTAGAACAAAAGTAGAATTTGATGAATTGAAAGAAGCGCTTGAAAATCCAACGGAAGAGAGAATGTTTGCCGTTGTTCAGGCATTAAAACAAGGCTACTCGGTAGATTGGGTTCATTCGTTAACTCACATTAACAAATGGTTTCTTTATAAAATCCAGAAGATTGTTGATATTGAAAAAGAACTTGGTAAGACAAAGGGCAAAATTTCCAAAGAGCTGCTGCTACATTCAAAACAGCATGGATTTTCCGATAGGCAAATTGCTAATGTTATAAAAAAAGATGCGCACGATATCTACGAATTAAGGCAGAAATATAATCTACATCCTTTTATTCAACATATAGATACACTTGCTGCTGAGTATCCAGCAAAAACAAATTATCTTTATTTAACCTACAATGCTTCTTCTCACGATTTTGAATTCAAGCTTAAAAACCCGACTATAATTTTAGGAAGTGGTCCATATAGAATTGGAAGTTCAGTTGAGTTTGATTGGTGCTGTGTTAATACGTGCAAAACATTAAGAGAAATTGGCTATAAAACCGTAATGATTAATTGCAATCCGGAAACAGTAAGCACGGATTATGATGAAAGCGATGCTCTCTTTTTTGAGGAATTAACAACTGAAACTATCTGGGAAATTTATAGTTCGTTGAAATCCAAGGGTGTTATTGTTTCAATGGGTGGACAGACACCAAACAATCTTGCTCTTAAACTTCACAAAGTTGGTATAAAGATATTAGGCACATCTCCTCAATCGATTGATAGAGCTGAAGACAGAAGCAAGTTCTCTAAAATGCTTGATGAACTTGAAATCGGTCAACCAGAATGGAGTAACCTTAACACAGTTAAAGATGCGCTTACATTTGCAAACAAAGTTGGCTATCCCGTTCTAGTGCGCCCTTCTTATGTGCTAAGTGGGGCTGCTATGGCAATTGCTACAGATGATTTTGAATTAACACATTTTTTGCAAAAAGCTGTAGATGTATCCAAAGAACATCCTGTTGTAATTTCAAAATTCTTGGTAAACGCAAAAGAACTTGAGTTTGACGCAGTTGCACAAAATGGCAAAATTATTTGCTCTGCAATTTCTGAACACGTAGAAAACGCTGGCGTTCATTCTGGTGATGCAACTTTAGTTTTACCGGCTCAACGTACTTATCTTGAAACTATGAGACAGATAAAAGAATTTTCTGCCGCAATTGCAAAATCATTAAACATAAATGGACCGTTTAACATTCAGTTCTTAGCTAAAGACAACAAAGTGAAAGTAATTGAGTGTAACCTGCGAGCTTCAAGAAGTTTTCCGTTTGTTTCTAAAACATTGAAGAAGAATTTTATTGAAATCGCCGCAAAAGTAATTGTAGGGCAAAAAGCAGAAAAAGTAGATGATTTAATTTTTAGTTACGATTATGTTGGTGTTAAAGCTCCCGAATTTTCTTTCACTCGTCTTGAAGGTGCTGATCCAACTACTGGTGTGGAGATGGCTTCTACCGGTGAAGTTGCATGTATTGGTGAAGATTTTGACGAAGCATTTTTGAAAGCCTTAACTTCGGTGGGTTATCGTTTCCCTATTAAAGCTGTTTTAATTTCTTCCGGAAACATAGAATCCAAATCGGAATTACTTGAATCATTGAGACAAATGATGAAACTTGGAATAAAGTTCTATGCAACTTCTGGAACGGCAAAATTCATGCACAGTAATGGAATTCCGGTTGAACCTATCGAATGGCCAACAAATAATAAAAGTTCTAATGCTGTTGAATTGATAAAATCAAAAGCCGTTGATTTGGTTATCAACATTCCCAAGAACTTCCAAGAAGAAGAATTAACCAATGACTATCTAATCAGAAGAACAGCTGTTGATTACAAGATTCCATTAATTACAAATCGTCAATTAGCAATGCGTTTAGCCGAAGCAATGACTAATAAAGATCCATTAAATTTAGATGTGAAAAGCTGGGATGAGTATTAAAATGGATACAATTCCAATTTTAACTAAATGTAATTTTTGTTATTTTGATATAGACTAATTAGGGGATTTTATGGCAGACATTGTATTACCTGCTATATTAGTAGTTGAAGATGATTTTGAAAATCAAAAGTTTGTAATAGCACAATAGAAATGTCATAGATAGGACACAATAGAAATGTCAGTAA
>CAZVYT010000039.1:0-30033 GCA_964631495.1 uncultured Melioribacter sp.
ATTACGCCCTAGCTGCTTAATATAAGCAGCCGTTCACCAAGTTCTCTCATATCGGAACTTGGCTGAGCGCCGACTAAGATATGATTGTCAAATCATTTTTTCCGGCTTGATTTGATGAAACTTTACGGAATTGTCCCGATTAAAATTTGCCTATCAATGTTAACGGGATGAAATTAAAAGATAGACTATGTGTGTAGACGTTCACTGAAATGTAGTTTCGGACCCGGGTTCGAATCCCGGCACCTCCACTCTTCTTTATAAATCGCTAATTATTAGCGATTTGTAAATTCACTTACTTACTTTTTCTCAATCAAAACGCATTTGTATTTTTTTAATTTTGCAATGGTGAAAAATTTGAATTTATTTATTTCTAGCTTTTACTTCCGAAAGGATAATAAATGTGTGGTCGTTATCATATAACCCGTCTTGAAGAAGAAATAACACGTCTTTTAGGAGTGTCGATTTCGGAAATATATTTTATTGAAAGATATAATGCCGCACCATCTCAAATGCTTCCTGTTGTTGCAAGTAATAATCCAAAACAAATTCAATTTTTCAAATGGGGCTTAATTCCACATTGGGCTAAGGATGAATCTACTGGCAATAAAATGATTAATGCCAGATTAGAAACATTAAATGAAAAACCTACTTTTAAAAACTTAGTAAATAAAAACAGATGTATTGTTCTTACAGATGGTTATTATGAATGGCAAAAATTGGATGATTCATCAAAACAGCCAATCCGAATTTGCCTGAAAGATGAAAGCGTTTTTGCATATGCCGGTCTCTGGTCAGAATGGAAAAACAGTGATGGAAGTGTTATCCCTACTTTTACAATTATTACAACAGAAGCTTATAATACTATTACTCAAATACATCACAGAATGCCGGTAATGCTAAATCCGGAAATTTCAGTTCGCTGGATTAAGAATGAAATTGAAATTGAACAATTACAAAATGTAATGCTGTTTAGTAACGAGATAAAATTCTATCCGGTCTCAAAAGAAGTTAACAACCCCAAAAATAATTTTCGGGAGTTATTAGATAAATTGTAAAAAATAGTTTAGTAGGGAATAGAACTATATCTGATTTAATAACAAGAAGCAGTTTGTAAATTTATTTAAAAAGCCCATTAATTTTTATTTTCAGCCACATCATTTTCTAAAATCGTTTCAGCTTCTTCTAAAGTTGGTACGTAACTAATTTGATATTGATCGAGCGGTAATGTGTTCTTTGCAAATTGAATTAAGCCAACTTTCGAGGTCCCCACAACTCATACAACTTTGTTTACTTTCTTTTGAATAAGTAGCACGATTAATTCCTTCAAAATTATTCCGGCTTGCTCATCGCCTCGAATAAATTTAGAGATATCGTTTATTACATTAAACCCCGGAGAAAGCAAATCAATTGATTTTAATATGTTTTGTTTAGCTTCAATTGCCTCATCCAAATTTAATGTTCCTATTATGGTTATATATAATCTGTTCTTTATTGCGTCTGCTTTTATTTTTACCATAATATTCTCAGAATAAGTTACCTGATATTCGAATAAGTAATTTTTTCATTTTCTAAATGAAATGTTATATGCGAAAGAATTTCCTTAACCTCAAATTTTTTATCTTTTATCTTAATAGTTGTTCCAGGGTATACTTTATTATTAATAACTACAACAGGATTAGCTACATTGTAATATGCTGTTTCAATTTCTTTCAATTCATTTTTTACTTTGTTAATAAAAGCAGAGCACTTTGCCCAAACTTCTTTATAATTCATTAATTGCATTTTTTTAGCGTTATCATCTGGTTTATGTGCAATATAGGAAATTTGCTTTTTTAGTTCTTCAATTTTTTTTAATAATTCAATTTCCTCTGCTTTCTTTTTTAAGTATTTCTCTTTATGCTTCAGAACAACACCTACTTCAAGTTCAGTAGCTACATTGTATTCGTTACCAACTAATGGAGAGCTTATTTTATTTGTTGCAGTAATTGTGCCCCCAATAATTACACCATTATTTTTTACAAGAGTAAGTTCATTATCGCATTCAATTTTAGAATTTCTGATTTCATAGCATACATAAACTGACCCATTACATTTGATTACTTGGTTGTAAATGTAGCCTGAGAGTAAATCATTTCCAACCGTAATTATAGATTTTCCATTCCCATTAATTCCTTCTTTTACTTTTAACATACCCCCACAAATAACTATGGCTTGTTCTATTCCGCCTTTTACTTCGATGTTATAAGGTGTTTCTACAGAAAAGCCAGATTTAATATTTTCTTTAATTTCTATAGAACTTTTTACGTGTAGGTTTCCTGTTGAATAATCTACAGAAGATGGAACAACAAATAGTTTTTGTACTTCAATTTGATGTGTTTTTTCATCATAGAAAATTATACCGTCAATAGATGCACGTATTAAAGTATTTTCTTCAGAATCTCGGTAAGTTCCTTGTCCCGGAGTAAACTGAAAATCTTTTCCAAATAAGCCAGGAGTTACATTACCAAAAACATCAGTTCCGGGAGAGCCAACAGTTGCAATTATCTTTTTCGCAATAGGCGCATCTTTTTCAATGCTTTCAACAATGTTTACTTCTTTATAATCAATATGTCCATCGGCTTGAACTTGCGGTTTTTGTGATTTGTTATTAGAAAAATACAATTCTATACGAGCTTCACTACCTGTTTGTGGGTATTCACCTTTAGCTACTAATACTCTATCCTCATTATTTATTCCGTCAGCAATTTCTTTTAAAACATTTAACATTATTCCATACTTAATCCCAGCGGTATTTAATAACTCTTTTAAGTATTCAAATGAAAGAGGAACAGATCCTTCATCTTTAACAGGTTTTAAAACTAAAAACGCCTTCATTTTTTTATCAACAACTTCAACTTTGGCAGTTTTTAGTACACCTTTTTGAATGTTTTCTATCATTTTATTGCCTTTACTGTCTAACTACTAAACTAGGTAGTGTTATCTGTTTATTATAATCGAATAATTAATGCGATTATTTAGCTTATAAATAAAAACCGTGCCAAATTATCTTTTTCATTGCTTAAACAAGCATATTCCCGTAAATTTGAAACCGAAATGGAGAAATACTTCTTTACAAAAATGAGCGGCGCAGGAAATGATTTTATCCTTTTCGATGCTAAAATCAACCCAAAACTGGATTTTTCGAAAGAAAAAATTTCTCAAATTTGTGATAGAAGAAATGGTATTGGAGCCGATGGTGTATTGATTATTGATCGAGCAGACGGCTTTGATTTTGAAATGAAATATTACAATGCTGATGGTTCATTCGGTTCATTATGTGGTAATGGTGCAAGGTGTTCTTTGCTTTATGCTAAGCTTAATGGATTATTAAACTCAACAAAATCTAGATTTTTATTCAGTAATAAAGTTTTCTCTGGCGAGATTTGTAAAGATGGTAATGTAAAATTTGAATTATTACCGCCATCAAATATTAAACTGAATTTCAAGATTAAAGTTGCTGGTCAGTTGGTTAATTCTAGTTTTGTGAATACTGGCTCTCCGCATGTTGTTATTAAAATTGAAGATGTTCTTAAAAATCCTTTAGAACTTTCCACTTCATACAACCATATTAATGATTTCCCGGTTTATGATTTAGGAAAAGCAATTAGATTTCACGATGACTTTATTCCAGAAGGCGTTAATGTAAATTTTATTCAAGTAGCTGATAATAAAGTTAAGATTAGAACTTATGAACGCGGTGTGGAAAATGAAACTTTATCTTGCGGAACTGGATCGGTTGCATCAGCTGTTATATTGTTTTACAACAAATTGGTTAAAAAGCCGGTAGAAATACTTGTTAAAAGTGGAGATCAACTTTTAGTTGATTTCGAATTTGACGGACGTTTCTTTTCAAATGTATCACTAACTGGTCCGGCAAAAGTAGTTTTTAATGGTGAGATAACAACTTAAGAGGAAATAAATGAGCAGAGTAGTTTTTTCAATCAAATACAGTATTCAACCTGAACGCAGACAAGATTATTTAGATGTTGTTCGCGAGCTAAAAAACTTAGTTAAAGCAGAAGGTTTGGAAAGTTATTCGGTATTTGAACAAAAGAACAAAGCCAACAATTTTGAAGAAATTTATATTTTCAAAACACAAGTAGCTTATGATAGTTTCGAAGAAAACACAGATGAGAGAATTGATATTTTGATGACAAAACTCTCTGACATGATTAAAGAACAAACCACACAATACACTACTTTGTTCGAAGTTAATAACGCTCAATAAATTTTTTTAGAATAAGAAAGCAGTTTTATAACTGCTTTCAATTAACCCACCATTATAATCTTAGGTAAATATGTTTGAATACGTTGGTGTTATACATATTCATTCGAATTTTTCAGATGGTTCAGGCGAAGTGCCAGAGATTGCTTCTTATGGAAAAGAATGTGGGTTAGATTTTCTTATTCTAACCGATCACAATACATTACGCGCTCTAAATGAAGGTTATGAAAAGTGGTATGACAATACACTAATGCTTATTGGATGTGAAATAAATGATAAGCTTAACCAGAATCATTTATTAGCAATGGGGATTGATGAAACTATAACAACTAGAATTCCTGCAACTGAATACACAAAGAAGGTTAAAGAACTAGGAGGTATTAGTTTCATTGCTCATCCGTTTGAAAAACGAAGTTCAATGGCAGAACATCCTCCTTATCCGTGGCTTGAGTGGAATTCAAAGGATTTTGATGGAATAGAGATTTGGAATCATATGTCTGAATGGATGGAAGGATTAACCGAACAGAATAAGTATAATTATTTCATTCATCCGCTTCGGTCAATTGTTGGTCCAACTGAAGAAACACTAAAAATGTGGGATAGCTTAAACCTCGAAAGAAAAGTTGTTGGTATAGGTGGTGTTGATGCTCATGCGCATAAAGTAAATTTGCTTGGTTTTTTTGAAATGGAAGTTTTTCCTTATAAAGTTCTTTTCAAATCAGTTAGAACTCATGTTTTTCTTGATGAAAGATTGGTTCCTTCTCAAGTTGCACAGGATGTTTTGCATTCCAAAAAATCAATCTATACTTCACTTAAAAATGGAAATTGTTTTGTCTCAAACTACTATCATGGCGATGCAAAAGGATTTAGATTCTTTGCTGAAGATGGTGAGCACATACATCATATGGGCGAATCGCTTCCTTACACAGAAAAAATTAAGCTTAGAGTGATTCTTCCTAACATTTCGGCTACAATTAAGTTAATTCATAATGGAGAAAATATTAGTATTTTAGAAGGCTATCACGCTGAATTCGATGTTGCAAAACCTGGAATTTATAGGGTAGAAATATTCCTTAACCAAAATGCATGGATTTTTTCAAATCATATTAGAATAGGTCTATAATTTTTCTTAGATTTTCGCCCGAATTTTATTAGAAATTATCAAAAACCGAGGTAAAAAGTGTTAGAAGCAAGAAAAAAGATATCAAAAAAAGAAATGAAAGAAGACAAACTTGTAACAGGCTATTATAAGTTTCAAAGTTTTTTTATGGAAAATCAAGTTAAAATATTAATTGGATTAGGAACAATAGCTGTTATTGTTGTTGCCTATATCCTTTATAATAACAAAATTAATAGTGATAACCAGTCTGCTTCTGTCTTAGTTGCAAAAGTTACACCGTTATTAGAGTCTGGAGCATATCAAGTAGCAATTGATGGTGTCCCAGCACAAAATATTACTGGCTTAAAAAAAATTGTTAATGAATATGGAAGCTCTGAAGAAGGCGAATTAGCAAAAGTGCTATTAGCAAATGCCTATTCAATTACCGGAAAATCAGAGGAAGCATTAAAATTATATGATGATTATTCAGGATCTAATTCATTATTAAAAGCTAGTGCATTGGCTGGTAAAGCGGGTATTCTTGAATCTAAAAAAGAGTACGAAAAAGCCGCCGATTTATATCAACAAGCTGCTAAAATTGAAAAGACAAATCCTTCTAATCCTGAGTTTTTACTTAAAGCTGGAGCGGCTTATTTAAAACTGGGAAATAAAGAAGAAGCAAGAACTTTATTTGAGACAATCAAAAAAGATTATGCTACTGCTATTCCTTATATGGAATTAGATAAGTATTTTGTTCAAACAGAAAATTAATTAAAGATTGGCTTGCTTAATTAACAAGCCGAAGTTACTTTTTAGAAAGCTTACAAGGTGAAAAATGGCAGATACTTCAGATTTTAGAAATGGTCTAATTATCAAATATAAAGGCGATCCATTTGTTATTACGGAATTTCAACACGTAAAACCCGGCAAAGGCGGAGCGTTTGTTCGTACAACTTTAAAAAACATGAGAACAGGAAAAGTATTAGATAATACATTCCGTTCAGGAGAATCTGTTGAAGTTGTGAGAGTTGAAAGAAGAAAATATCAATTTCTCTATAAAGAAACGAACGGATTAGTATTGATGGATAACGAAAATTATGAGCAATTTACAGTTGCGGCTGAACAATTTGGAGATGGTGCAGATTATCTAAAAGAAGGCGATGAAGTAGAATTATTAAGAGATAATAACGATGAAATTATTTCCGCAGAAGTTCCAATCTTTGTGTTTTTAAAAGTTATTGAGACTGAACCCGGTTTTAAAGGCGATACTGCAAATAGTGCTCTTAAACCAGCAAAACTTGAAACTGGCGTAAAAATTCAAGTACCGCTTTTTATTAACGAAGGTGATGTTCTAAAAGTTGATACCCGCACCGGCGGATACGTAGAACGAGTTAAAAACTAATAGAAGAGTAAGATGGATATTAACCTAATAAAGAAACTCATCAAAATGGTTGAGCAGAGTGAGGTTACAGAATTTTCTGTTCAAGAAGGTGAGTTAAAAATAAAAATTTCCAAAAATTCACCTCAGGCTCCGGCTCAACTTCATACTAATCAAGTAGAAGTTGCAAGACCAATTATAACGCAACAATCTGTTTTTGAGGTAAATCCAATAGCTGCTGCTGAACCAGCTAAAGCTAATCACCATGAAATCCGCTCTCCAATTGTGGGAACTTTCTATCGCTCTCCTTCTCCAGATGCAGACGAATATGTTAAAATAGGAGATACAGTTTCGCAAGGAAGTGTGCTTTGTATTGTAGAAGCAATGAAACTTATGAACGAAATTGAAAGTGATTGCAGCGGCAAGATTGTTAAGATTCTTGTTGAGAACGGTTCTCCGGTTGAATATAATCAACCTCTTTTCTTAGTTGAAAAAAATTAGTGTTATCAAAATTATAAGAGGAAATCTTGTTTAAGAAAATCCTAATAGCTAACCGAGGCGAGATAGCACTAAGAATAATTAGAACTTGCAAAGAAATGGGAATTAAAACTGTTGCAGTTCATAGCGAAATTGACAGAGATTCACTTCCCGTTATATTTGCAGATGAAGCAGTGTGTATTGGTCCGGCCTTGAGTAGTCAAAGTTATTTAAAAATTTCAAATATATTATCTGCAGCTGCTATAACCGGTGCCGATGCTATTCATCCTGGTTATGGGTTTCTTTCAGAGAATGCAGATTTTAGTGAGATATGTGCAGATAGTGGGATAAAGTTTATTGGACCTTCGCCAGATGCAGTTCGCAAAATGGGAGACAAGGCATTAGCAAAAGAAACGATGAAAAAAGTTGGTGTTCCAGTTGTTCCAGGCAGTAACGGAGTTGTTAACGACATTGAAGAAGCAAAAAAAATTGCTGCGGAAATTGGTTATCCGGTAATGCTAAAAGCTTCTGCTGGCGGCGGCGGTAAAGGAATGCGCATAGTTTGGAAAGAAGATGAAATTGAAAAAGCATTTCAAACGGCTGGTAACGAAGCCAATTCAGCTTTTTCAAATGCAGACCTTTATATGGAAAAGTATATTGAGAACCCGCGTCATATAGAAATTCAAGTAATGGGCGATTCTTTTGGAAACGTCTATCATTATGGTGAAAGAGATTGTTCAATTCAGAGGAGACACCAAAAGTTAATAGAAGAATCTCCTTCGCCATTTATTACTGATGAAGTTAGAGAGAAAATGGGACAGGCTGCAATTCTTGGCGCTAAGTCTGTTAATTACGAAGGTGCCGGAACTATTGAATTCTTGGTTGATAAAAATATGAATTTTTATTTCATAGAAATGAATACAAGAATTCAAGTTGAGCATCCGGTTACAGAAATGGTTAACAATCTTGACTTAATAAAAAATCAAATTCTTGTTGCTGCGGGTTTAGAAGTTGCCGATAAACCAAAAGTACCAAGAGGTCATGCAATTGAGTTTAGAATTAATGCAGAAGATCCCGATGCAAATTTCCGTCCATCTCCTGGAACAATTGAGTATTTACATTTTCCGGGTGGTTTTGGTGTAAGAATAGATTCACACATTTATAATGAATATGTAATTCCACCAAACTACGATTCACTAATTGCAAAGATGATTGTTTGGGGAACTGATAGAACACATGCGATTAAAAGAGCAAAACGTGCCTTAGATGAATTTAAAGTGGAAGGAATTAAAACAACTATTCCTTTCCATAAAAAAGTATTACAAAACGAAATGTTTTTAAAAGGAGATTTCGATACATCTTTTATAGATCAACACTTTAAAACTAATTGATGAGGAACTACTATGAATATTCCAGCAAATCTTAAGTATACTAAAGATCACGAATGGGTAAGCATTGAAGGTAACGTAGGAACAATTGGAATAACTGAATATGCACAAGGAGAACTTGGTGACATTGTTTATGTAGATATCAATCCTGATTTGACCGAAATTACAATGGGTGAAACTTTTGGAACAATTGAAGCCGTGAAAACAGTCAGTGATTTATATGCCCCGCTTACTGGTAAAGTTCTTGAATTGAATAAAAGACTTGGTGATGAACCTCAGCTTATAAACACTGATTCTTTTGGAGAAGGCTGGATTATTAAAATTGAGATAGCTGATACAAACCAGTTGAACAATCTATTAGATGCCGCCGGTTATCAAGCACAATTAGCACTATAATTAATTGATTATAAATTGATGGGCAGAATCTCTCATGGGATTTTGCCTTTTTTATTACAAGACCATTCATGCTACATCAACAGAATATTTTAATACTCGATTTTGGTTCTCAGTACACTCAATTAATTGCTCGCAGAATCCGAGAAAGTAAAGTTTATTCAGAAATTCATGCTCATAATTTTCCAATAGAAAAAATTAAATCATTAAATCCTGCCGGAGTAATTCTTAGCGGCGGACCGATGAGTGTTTACGAAGATGATTCACCAAAAGTAAATCCTATGATTTTTGATTTAGGCATACCAATTTTAGGCATTTGTTATGGGCTTCAGTTAATAACTACGAATTTTGGGGGAAAAGTTGAACCAGCAAAAAGCCGTGAGTACGGAAAAGCAAATATTGAATTAGTTGATGATGATTTATTACTGTTAGGTGTAAACGACGGATCTGTAATTTGGATGAGTCATGGAGATTATGTAACTGAAATGCCAACCGGTTTTGAAGTAATAGCAAAAACAGAAAATTCGCCGCTTTGCGCAATCTCAAACCCGAAAAGAAAAATCTTTGGAGTTCAGTTTCATCCGGAAGTTGCGCATACTCAATTTGGTAAAAGAATTTTAGAAAATTTTGTTTTTGAAATTTGTAAATGCAAAATGGATTGGACTCCCGAACATTTCATTACTGAAGAAATTGAAGAGGTTAGAAATACAGTTGGTGCAAAAAAAGTAATTTGTGCTTTAAGCGGCGGAGTTGATTCATCAGTAGCTGCAATTCTTATTCACAAAGCAATTGGGCAACAACTGGTTTGCATACATGTAGATCATGGGCTTATGCGAAAGAATGAAAGCAACGCAATCATTAAAATGTTTGAAGATCATTACAAGCTTAATGTTATTCACGTTGATGCTTCGGAATTATTTCTTTCAAGATTAGCTGGCGTAATAGATCCGGAAAAGAAGAGAAAAATTATTGGAAATGCTTTTATCGAGGTTTTTGAAGAAGAAGCCAAAAAATTTTCTGATGCTGAATTTTTAGTTCAAGGAACACTTTATCCAGATGTAATAGAATCTGTTTCAGTTAAAGGGCAGTCGGTTACTATTAAAACACATCATAATGTTGGTGGGTTACCTGAAAGAATGAACTTGCAGCTAATTGAGCCATTCCGTGAATTGTTCAAAGATGAAGTTAGAGCAATTGGTAGAGAACTTGGTTTACCTGAAATATTTATTAAACGCCATCCTTTTCCTGGACCTGGACTAGCTGTAAGAGTGCTTGGCGAAATAACAAAAGAGAGGCTGGAGATTCTTAGAGAGGCAGACGATATTTTTATTGGTGCTTTGCATGAGTTTAATCTTTATGATAAAATATGGCAAGCGTTTGCTGTTCTTCTTCCTGTTCAAACAGTTGGTGTAATGGGAGACAGCCGAACATACGAAAACGTTGTTGCATTACGTGCTGTTACATCTACTGATGGTATGACTGCGGATTGGTATCGGTTTGATGGGGAGTTTTTAGAAAATGTATCTAATAAAATTATCCGCTCCGTGCGAGGTGTTAATAGAGTTGTGTACGATATCAGCTCTAAACCTCCTGCAACAATTGAGTGGGAATAAAAACCCATTGGGGTTATTATGAAAGTAAAAGAACTTCCACTTGATGATCGCCCACGTGAAAAATTGATTTTACGAGGGGTTCAGAGTTTATCTAGTGCAGAACTAATTGCAATTCTACTTCGGACTGGTACTAAAGGAAAGTCAGTTATTGAACTTGCCCAAGAACTTATCAAGAAATACAACGATCTCAATTTTCTCACTTCACAAACTCACGATGCATTAAAAAACTTTCATGGTATTGGTAAAGACAAAGCTGCAACACTTATTGCAGCATTTGAACTAAGCAGACGAGTTGATTCTGAAAAGAAGTGGCTTTCAGCTAAGAAAATTACTTCTCCAATAGAAGTAGCGGATATTTTTATTCCCTTGCTAAGAGATGAATTAAAAGAACAGTTTTTGGTAGTTTGCCTTAGTACAGCTAACCGAATTATTAAATATCAAAAAATCTCTGAAGGAAGTTTAAACAGTAGTGTAGTGCATCCGAGAGAGGTCTTCAAAGTTGCAATAGAAAGCAGCGCTGCAAGTATTATTCTTATTCATAATCATCCAAGCGGAAATCCGGAACCAAGTAATGAGGATATCTGTATAACACGCAAATTAGTTGAAGCTGGCAAATTACTGGAAATTCAAATATTCGATCATATTATTGTTGCTGGTAATTCTTTTAATAGTTTTGTTGAAAAAAGGATCATTTGACTTAATGATTTCTTTTTTCAGTTTCTCTTGATATAAAAATATTTATATTACGATACAAAATAAACCTCATTAATTAAAGGAGATCTTAATGAAGAAACTAATCAACAAAGCCTTAGTGGCAGTGCTGATTGCCGGTGCTATTGGTTTTACAGCATGCAGTGGCGTTTCTGAGGAACAAATGGCTCAGTTAGATGCTCTTCGTTCTGAAGTAAAAGCTTTAGAGAAAGAAGTAAATGGGTTAAAATCTGAAAAAGCAGCTCTTGAAAGAGAAATTGCTGAAAAAAATTCCAGATTAGAGCAATGCAACAAAGAAAAAGCAGAAACTAAAAAGAATCTTGAAAAAATAGGTTTGTAATTAGAACAAAGGAGAATAAATAATGAAAATTATAAGATTATTACTACTTGGCACTTTCTTCTTTGTTTTAACAGCAAATATCCTTGCTCAAGAAGAAATGACAAAAGATGAATGGCAAAATGAAATTAACCGTTTAACTGAAAAGAGAATTGCTCTAACATCTGAGTTAAATTCTCTAAAGAGTGAAATAGCTAATTTGAAAAAAATGAGAGACGGATTAAAGACTTTTGATCAATGCACTAACGAATTATACACAATGCTTGGAGCTTCAAAAGCTGATATTGATAATTTTAGAAAACGAGTTGATGAATTAAGTGCAAAAATTGATGGAATGGAAGAACCAAAAGCTGACCGTCAAGCAGAACTTGATGCCCTAAAGAAAAACAAAATTTCTGCACTTCCAGAATTCTTTGATAAAGTTCATAATCAACTTCAAAGAAAACTAGATGCTTGGCAAGAAAAACCGAAAGAAGTATCTTACCAAGTTGTGAGAGGCGATCATCTTTGGGGAATCGCAAAGAAAAAAGAACATTATTCAAATCCATTTGCTTGGCCAATGATATATAAAGCAAACAGAGATCAAATTAAGAATCCGGATTTAATTTTCCCAAAACAAATGTTCCAGATTCCAAACTTAACAGAAGAAGAAAAATCTAAGTACGAAAAGATTAAAAGAAATTATAAACCTGCTCCAGCTACTCAAACACAAGAATAAGCAAATTAGGAAGAATAAGTAAGTTGTTGAAAATCTTATAAAGAATAAAGCCCTTTTCATAATTTTGAAAAGGGCTTTTTGTATTAATAAATGATTTTATTGGAGGCTATTACGCAGCACGAAAAAGTTATAAAACTTGAATGTGTTGATTTACTTTCCTTTTTAGGATTCAACGATTGCAACATACAACCAATTGAAGAAAGATTCTCTACAAACATATTTGTAAGAGGCGAAAATGTCTTTATCCAAGGAATTGTTGATGAAGTTGAAGCAATTGAGAAAATCATAAAAGAAATGATTTTTGTATTAAACACAACCGGTAAACTTGCACCGAATGATGTATATACTATAATTGATCTCACACTTCAAGGTAAAGAGATAATTAATGGAAATGATTATGACAGCATTGTACTTTACTCAAAGAAAGATGTAATAAAAGCTAAAACACCTAATCAAGTAGTATACTGGAAAGCTGTAAGAGAAAAAGATATTTGTTTTGCAATTGGTCCTGCTGGCACCGGGAAAACTTATTTGGCAGTAGCATTTGCGGTTGCCTCTCTAAAAAAAGGTGTTGTGAAAAAAATAGTTTTAGCAAGACCAGCTGTTGAAGCGGGCGAGAGTCTCGGATTTCTACCTGGAGATTTTAAGGAAAAAATAGATCCCTATTTGCGCCCGCTTTATGATGCGTTGGAAGAAATGATACCTGGTGAGCAGTTACGTAATTATCTAGAAAAGGGAATTATTGAAATAGTTCCTTTGGCTTTTATGCGTGGCAGAACATTGAATAATGCTTATGTAATATTAGACGAGGCTCAAAACGCAACTGCAATGCAGATGAAAATGTTTTTAACAAGACTTGGTCCTAACTCCAAAGCTATTATTACCGGAGACATAACACAAATTGATTTGCCCAGTTACTCCCAAAGCGGTTTAGTACAGGTAAAAGAGATACTAAAAAGTGTTGATGGTGTTGCTTTTATTTATTTTAATAAAATTGATGTTGTTAGACATAGGCTTGTTAAAGACATTATTGAAGCCTACGAAGATCATTACTCCGGAAATAAGAATGCTTAGTAAAATTTCTTACTTTCTTCCCAAAATAGATCCATCTGTGCAAGACTAGATTCTGAAAGCTTCTTGCCTTGCTCAGTTATTTTTTGTTCAACATATGTAAAGCGTTTTATAAATTTTTCGTTGGTTAACCTTAAAGCATTTTCCGGATTAATTCCTAAAAACCTAGCATAATTTGTTAATGCAAAAAACACGTCGCCAAATTCCTTCTCAAGTTCTTTAATATTGCCATCGGCTTCCATTTTGTGCATTTCTTCTATTTCTTCGATGACTTTTTTCCAAACATCTTCTTTTTTCTCCCAGTCAAAACCAACTTTTGAAGCTTTTTCTTGCAGTCTATAAGCTCTTGCTAAACCGGGCAGTAGCTTTGGAACACCTTCTAAAACAGAATCGCGTCCTTCGGTTAGTTTAATTTCTTCCCAGTTTTTCAAAATTTCTTTTGTGTCTTTTACTTCAACGTTTCCAAATATGTGTGGGTGGCGTCGAATTAGTTTTTCACAAATTGTATCGATTACTTCTTCTAAGTTAAATGTTTTATTGTCCTCGGCGATTGCAGAGTGAAAAACAATGTGAAGCAGCAAATCACCAAGTTCTGTTTTTAATTCTTTGTTATCTTTTTGATCTATTGCTTCTATTAATTCATACGTCTCTTCAAGAGTTGCCGCTTTAATAGAATCATGAGTTTGCTCTTTATCCCATGGGCATTCTTCGCGTAACTTTCTCATTATTTCGTGAAGTCTTTTAAATTTTTCGCCAATCATTTCATCTCCTTAGTATTAATGCAAAGATAAATAAAGCTTAGAATAAAACACTTACACTTTTATTCTGCTTCTATGGTAAAAATGATATATTTGTTACAAAAATTGGGAATAAAATGTTTGAAGAGAAAATCAAAGAGATAACCGGCAACGAACTTCCAATCGCTCCGAAACCACTAGCCGCTTATATCCCTGCACAAGTAAATGGTAATCTAGTGTTTACTTCAGGTCAACTTCCTTTGAAAGATGGAAAACTTTTAGCAGAAGGGAAAGTTGCTGGAACAGTTTCAGAAGAAACAGCTGTTGAATGTGCGCGACAATGTGCTTTAAATTGTCTTAGCGCAGTAAAAAGTGTAATTGGCAATCTCGAAAATATTGACCAAATTATTAAACTAACAGTTTTTGTAAATTCTGAAAATGGTTTTAGCGGACAGCCAAAGATTGCTAACGGTGCATCTGAGTTCCTTGTTCAAGTTTTTGGAGAGAAAGGCAAACATGCACGAAGCGCAGTTGGAGTTAGTGAGTTACCTCTGAACGCACCTGTTGAAATTGAATTAATTGCAAGATTTAAATAACCGCAAAAAAGACTTGAACACTTTGCAAAAATGAAATATTTTCTATGTGTAATTTGAAACATTAGTATAAACATCATTGTTAAAGACAATAAATGGTGAATGAATGAAAAAGACCTTTATAATACTTCTTTTACTAACAATTTCTAACTCGTTTGCTCAGTTTAGAGATGATTTGAACAAATCCGTTGATGTTAAAAGCGGAATTTTAAATAAAAGTGGTTTTGGCTCTTTACTAGGTCTATTTGGAATTGAAGATTTTCAAATGAAGCATAGTTTTGGTCTTTCATATTCTGCATTTGGCGGCGGAGGAATGGCTCTTGGCAATTATACAAACAGTATGTTTTTTCAATTTAACGATCAACTGAATTTACAAGCTGATATTAGTGTGTTAAACTCACCATATAGTTCATATGGAAAAGATTTTGCTAATCAAATAAATGGTTTGTATTTAAACCGAGTTCAGATGAATTACAAAATAAGCGAGAATATGAAAGTTTCTCTTCAATATAGAAGTTCTCCTTTTGGATACTATTCGCCGTATTACTCAAACAGTTTTTATTCAGGATTTAGAGATTATTTCTTTGATAACGATGAATTCGGGAAAGAGTAGCGCATTTTTATTAAATTTGGCTATGTAAGAAAAAGAAATTATGAAATAGGGTAAATTGGAAAAAAATAATCCAGCAAAGCCAAAACAAAAACCGGCAAATCTAAAATCTCCAACTTTAAACATTCTTATTAATGTTTCAATATTTTTACTAGCAGCAGTAATAATATTTATGGCTTACTCGCTTTATATTAAACTTTCTTATAAAGGCGAGCGAGAACCTATACCTTCGGAAGCAAGAGGCGCTGAGGATATTGTTCAAGTTGATGTAAGAAATGGCTGTGGTGTTAGTGGAGTTGCAGATCGCTATACGGATTACCTTAGAAGCAAGGGTTTTGACGTAGCTGAAATTGGCAATTACGTTTCTACAGATGTTGATCAAACTTTGATAATTGATAGAATTGGCAATATGGATAACGCTTATAAAGTTGCAAAGGCTCTTGGCGTTAGAGAAGAAAATGTAATTCCGCAACATAATAAAGATTATTTTATAGATGTTACTGTTGTAATTGGTAAAGATTATTTTTCATTAACTCCATTTAAGTGAGGAAACTTTGGACGCACTCAAATTTGCTAAGCTGATAGCAGAACTTACAAAAGAGAAAAAAGGATTCAACATTAAGATTCTTGACCTTAGAAAAGTTTCTGGAGGAATTGCCGATTACTTTGTTATTTGTTCGGCTGATTCTGACCGGCAAGTTAAAGCTATTGCTGATGATGTATATGAAAAACTAATTGAGCGTGGAATTAAATGTTTTCATCGCGAAGGATTTGAAACACTCAATTGGGTTTTGATGGATTACTTTGATGTTGTTCTTCATGTTTTTAGAAACGAAGCGAGAACTTATTATAATTTGGAAAAACTTTGGGGTAATGCGCCAATTATTGCCATTGCCGATGAGAAATAATTTTAGCCGGAGTAACATTTGAAACAATATTTGTTGGATTTATTCTCTAAAACATCTGAGAAATTACCTTACCTTAAAGAAATAGATTATGTAATCAATATACCTAACCAGAAAAGTCATGGTGATTATTCAATTAATGCGGCGATGATATTATCGAAAAAACTTAAAAAAAATCCTCGCGATGTAGCTGCAGAAATTATTTCTAATATTGATTTCGATAATTCGATTATAGAAAAAATTGAAATTGCCGGACCCGGTTTTATTAATTTTTATTTTACACAAAAATATATCCCTTCCATTATTAAAGAAGTTATTGCAAAAGGCGAAAAATTTGGACGCTCGCAAAAGTATTCTGGCAAAAAAGCTTTGGTTGAATTTATTTCAGCTAATCCTACTGGACCATTAACTGTCGGGCACGGAAGAAATGCAGTAATAGGTGATACAGTCGCAAACCTACTTGAATGGATTGGATACGAAGTTGACCGCGAATACTATTTTAACAATGCCGGAAGGCAGATGCGTGTATTGGGTGACTCCGTAAAACTAAGATATTTAGAACAATTAGGAAATAAAATAGAATTTCCGGAAGATTATTACCAAGGCGAGTACATTAAGGAAATTGCATCAAAACTACTTGCCGAATTTGGCGATAACCTTTGCAGTGAAGAAGCAGAAGGAAGGTTCAAACAGAAAGCTGAAAAAGAAATATTCACCGATATTATTAAGACAATGAATGCTATCGGTATTAAGATGAAAAATTTTTTCAATGAATATGCTTTGTACGAAGATGGAAGAATTACTGCTTTGCTTGAAGAGTTCAAGAAGAAAGATTTATCATATGTAAAAGAAAATGCAATTTGGTTAAGATTAACTGAACTTGGCAACGAACAAGATAAAGTAATAGTAAAATCTTCTGGCGAACCAACTTACAGATTACCTGATATTGCATATCATATAACAAAGTTTGAACGCGGCTATGACTTAATGATAGATTTGTTTGGCTCAGATCATAACGCAACATACCCAGATGTTCTAGCTGGTTTACACGCACTTGGTTTTGATACGGAAAAGATAAAAGTACTCATTCACCAGTTTGTAACAATTATGCAAAAGGGTGAAGTTGTAAAGATGTCAACTCGAAAAGCAAACTATATTACACTTGATGAATTAGTTGAAGAAGTTGGCGCAGATGTAGTAAGATATTTTTTTAATATGCGTAGTATTACTAGCCACTTAAATTTTGATCTTGAGTTAGCAAAGAAACAATCTGATGAGAATCCGGTTTTCTATTTACAGTATGCACATGCCCGCATTGCATCAATTTTAAGATTAGTTAAAGAACAAGGATTGGATTATTCGCTTGATCATTTGGAATTACTAATCAATCCAGTTGAACAAGATTTACTAAAAAAACTTTTCGAGCTTCCAAATGAAGTTTTATTAAGCGCAGAAAATTACGAAGTTCATAGAATAGCAATATATCTTGAAGAATTAGCGGCTTTATTCCATAGGTTTTATACCGAATGCAGAATTATTGGCAGTGAAAAGAATTTAGCTGAAGCTAGAATAGCACTTTGTATAGCAACTCAAACAACCTTGAGAAACGGATTATCGATTCTAGGCGTTAACGCACCAGAGAGAATGTAACTAATCAGCTATTGCTATTGAAAACGCATAAATTTTATCTGCACCATTTTCTAATAATAACTTAGCACATTCTGTAATTGTTGCCCCAGTTGTTATTACATCATCAACAATAATAATTCTTTTCCCCTCAATTGCATTTTTCTTTTTTAACATAAATGCTTCTTGTACGTTTTGTTTTCTCTCTTCTAAAGTCATAGTTGTTTGAGAAAGAGTAAATCTAGTTCTCTTTAGAATGTTTGTTTTATATGGAATTCCAAGTACGTTACTAATTCCTTTACAAATAAAGTCAGATTGATTATATCCTCGCTCTGCTTTTTTCAACTGGTGAAGAGGTATTGGCAACAATAAACTTGGATTCCAACTTTTCATTATTTCAATAGTTTCTTTAGTTACAATTTCTCCAAGATATTTACCTAATAAAAACTTTCCATTATACTTCATTTCATGTAAGATGCGCTGAAGTTCTTTTTCTTTTTCAAAAACATAAGAAGAGAGAAACCCAGAAATTAGATGGTCACTCAAAAATTTTCTCCGAAATTCATGTTCAATTCTTTCTATAGTTGCAATCTGAATTTTGGACAGGCAAAATGGGCATACGAATCTTTCCGAAATGCTAAGTTTAGATTTACAAGATGCACAGAAACTAGGGAAGATGAAATCTAATAGTGCATTTGCTGAAAAATTAATTCTCTCAAGTAATTCCATTTTTTGCAAAATGTTCCCCACATTTTTTATCGCTTATTTCAATATGATTAAAAAACCAGCTTTTTACATTATAAAGTTCTTCTAAAGTAAGTATTGGGTTCTTTTTTACATATGATAGCAAAATATCTTCAACTTTCTTAAAAAAACGGTCATGTTCCAGTTTATGTGAATAGTAACCTTTGAACAAAGTTTTTTTCATTAATTCTTCTTCATAATCAAAGTGGTTACGTAAATGACTAACAAGAATTTTCAATTGTGCGAGAACCATACTATTCTTTTTTAAAATGAATGCTGAATAAATCTTGTTAATAATATGAGAAATTTGTTCATGTTGTTCATCCATTAAACAAATTTTAATTTCTTCTGTTTTTGAGAATGTTAAAAAATCCATTTTTATCCTATTGTACTATATCATTCCTAAACGCTTTCGCAAAAACCATTCGATTGCAAATAGTATTATTACTGCAAATAATATCCATATAGAATTCCACAATTCATATTCATTTTTAACTAAAATACCACTGTTATGTTTATTATTTGCGTTTTCAAGTTGCGTTAATAATTCATCAACTTCATTAATTGAAAAATATTTACCACTAGTTGAATTAGCTAGAAGTTTTAAATATTCTACTCGCATTTTAGTATCAATTAATTCTAACGAAGATGATAAAATTGAAAATCTTGTTTTGGCTTGGATTGACGAAATACTTTTAGCATTAGCTGAAACATTAAAATCCCCTTGAGAATCTGGAATAAATTCTGCCGTATAAATACCATTATTTTGTGGTGTCATCGCAAGTTCTTTGCTGATCTTACTATTTGTTATTAACACAGAAATATGAGCAGTATCAATTGGGTTAAATGAATAATCATACAATTCAGCAGTTATTTTAACTTGCTCGCCGGGTGAATATATTTTTTTGTTTGTTACAACATTAAACTGCCTTTTTGTATTTGAAACACTTAACCATTTTACAATTTCATTAATAAAGCTTCTAAAATAATCCACATTCTTTTCTGAGTTTTGTAAAGACCATCTCCAATAATTACCCGCATTTAAACAAAATGATCTTTGATTTCCTATTGATCTTAAAATTACAAGAGGTGAATTTAATATTACATCCTTTACTTTTGCTTTTACGATTACTTTACTTTCTGGTTTTGGAATTATTTCGGATGCAGATTGGAATACCGGAGGAAGATTGTTCCAAAAAATAGTTGAATTACTAATTTGTGAGAAATTAGAAACATATTCATTTCTTTGTACTTCTGCTTGAACTTGTAATGCATCATGAGTTGCAGATTTAGTATAAAATGGTAAGTATTTATCAAACTGTTTTAGTTTGCCAAAGTCAGATGCTGATGAAATAGATATAAAAAAAGGTGTTCCATTTTCAACTTTTGAAACAACTTGGTTCAATAGCTGAGGAGAAGAATTTGAAGAAGGGAAATCAACTAAAAACAAAACCTTGGAACTATCAAGAGAGTTAAGATTTTTGTTGTCCCATCTCTTCTCTCGGGAAATTTGTACAAATTTGTTAACACTAAAGCTGCTATTTGTTTCAAGGATATTTGAAATAGCAGATAAATCTGCTGATGGAGAACCGGCAATTATCGATATTTTAATTTTTGTGTCTAACACTGAAATAAAGAAATGCTTGATGTTATTTAGTTCTGTTGCTTCACCTGAAATGGGAGTAATTGAAACACTTAGTTTTTTTTCACCACCGGAAAGTGGTTTGTATGAGAAATCAAATTGATTAGTGCCTGAATTGTTTAACCGAATGTCTTTAGTTTCAATTAATTTATCTTCTTCAAAAAAGTTTGCACGAATCTGTCTTCCATCGAATCCGTTATGCCTAATTAATGCTTGAATTATTGTTTGTGTACCAGCATAGATAAATTGATTGTGAGATACATTAGAAATTTCAACATCGCGTTTTGTAGTAGAATCTCCAACTCCAACTGTGAAAACCGGAAATTGTAATTTTTCAAATTGATAGGATGGATCGGACCCTGCAGTAATTATTCCATCACTTACAATTAAAGCAGATTCAATTGTTGATTCATGCTTCTTAAAAAAATCTAGAAACGATGAATAATTTGTTAATTGTTCTGTAAAAAAAAACGAAGAATTATTTAGTGAGACAGAATCTATTTCCTTACCAAATGAAAACAGCTTTGTATTTAATTCTGATTTATTGCTTAACCTTGTAACTAATTCCGAAATACTTCGACTTCTTCTAACACTATCTTTAGCAGAGATAGATTTTGAATTATCAATAAATACATAAGTATTTTTCTTCTTCTTAGAAATGTTAGATACACTTAGAAGTGGTTCAAAAATTAAAAAAAGGATTAATATTAAAATTAGTGAACGTAAAATTGATAGTAGAACTTTTGTACCACCTGAAACCTTTGGAATTGTGTGTTTATAAATGAAAAAGGAGAATACTACAAAAAGCGAACCAATGAAGAAATAAAATACACTTCCAGAAAGTGATATATGAATATTTTCAAAGCCTAACATTTTTCTTCTTATTTCTTATTTATGGAATTATCTAAATTCCACTTCTTCATCTCTTCAAAAATTGTGTAGTCAGTCAGATCAAAATGTATTGGAGTAACTGAAACATATTCATTCTTCAATGCAAAATGATCTGTATCTAAGTCATTGTCTTGCTCGATTAAATTTCCAGTAAGCCAGTAGTATTTATTTCCATAAGGATCAAGTCTTTCTTCGTACACATCATCCCACTTAGTTTTACCTTGTTTTGCAACAAGAACACCTCTTAATTTTTCTTCGGGTAGATCAGGCACATTAAGGTTTAGCAGTGTGCCGGTTGGTAAACCATGCTTTGCTATCATTTGAGCCAGTTCACCAGAATATCTGGCTGCAAAATCAAAATGTGTTGCATTGTGGCTTGTAACTGAAACAGCAATTGCTGGAATGTCCATAATAGCAGCCTCGCGAGCGGCAGAAACTGTTCCAGAATAAATTATATTAATTGCTGCGTTTGAACCAAGATTGATCCCCGAAATTACTATATCGGGGTTCTGTTGAAGAATATTACGAACCCCCATTTTAATACAATCGGCAGGTGTGCCATCTACAGCATAACCGAAAAACTCACCGTCTTTAAAATATTCAGAAACACGAAGTGGGTATTTCATAGTAATTGCGTGACCAACAGCGCTTTGTTCAGTTAAAGGTGCAACTACTGTAACTTCCCCAATATTTTTTAACGCTTTTACAAGGGCAGCTATGCCAGGAGATGAGATTCCGTCATCATTTGATACAAGAATTTTCAAGTTTATACCGTTTTTGTTAAATAAATTTTCACAAATATAGTCATTTAACACAAAGCATTGAAGATGATTTAAGTAAGGAAAGTGAGAATTATTAGCGCAAAAAGAATTATTTTTTGCCAACAAAATTCTAAATGGATGAAAAAACTTTTTTCGTTATTAATTATTGGTATAGCTTTTCAATTATCCGCACAAAGCGAACCAACAGAGATATTTGTAATTGATTCATACATTACACCGGAAAAACCTTACCGATTAATAGTTACTTTTTCAACAAGTGATGAATGCACTTCGGTTATTAAAATACTTTCAAAAACATTTAATGTCTCTGATTCATTAAAAGAAGATCATCGTGTTGAAATTGATATGGCTGATCTGTATGGAATCACAGAAATAAAATATAGATTGCTCGTTAAAAATAAACTGAAAATAGAAACTACAAGCGATGAATATGAGGTCGCTCTGCCAAATCAATTTCTTCTTACACCAACAACAGACATTAATTGGTATCAAATGTGCATTGGCGGATTAGTGTTCTCAATTCCTTCTGTAGACTATTTGGTTATGGATGGAAAAGAATATTGGGGTTTAAGCAAAGAAATACCGCTTTTCAATTTTTTTGGCAATGGTTATAATTACCCAAACGGATATTTTGGAATTGAATATTCGCATTATTTAAACGCTCCTTCAAAAAACTTTGTGCGGTTTGGTTATAAGCATATGTTTCAGTTTAGTGAAATCAAGTATATATCAACAGGAATTTCACTTTTTGGAGATTTTAAAGGTTACAATGGGTTAAGTGCAGAAATTTCTCTTGGTCTCTTTCAGATCAAAAATGTATTTACTGTTTATACAAGGTACAGGTATAATTTTCAACCAAAGAGTAAAGGAAAAGATTTTTACGAGTTTTCTCTTGGGCTATACTCAAACATTTTTTCTATAAACTTATAAGGCAAATGAGTAAAAATTCTGGATTTGTGGATTTGGGAAATAGAGGTCGGTATAACACTAACAATAGATTAAACGATTTAACCGGCAAAGAATGGTTAAAGTTTACTAAAAGTTGGTTTATACATCGCCCGCCGAGAAGAAAAGAAAATGAAGTTTTACATCCCGCTAAATTTCCAGAATCACTTGTTGAAGAGTTTATCGATTTCTTTACAAAGAAAAATGCGTGGGTGCTGGATCCATTTTGTGGAACTGGAAGTGTGTTAATTGCTTCTGCATTGTTAAATAGGAAAGCTGTTGGAGTCGAACTTAATAAGAAATATCATAGTCTAACCAAAAAGAGAATTAGCAAACTTGAATCTTCGAAAGATATCTATTCCTTATTAGGAAATTCACTTGAACTTAAAAACAGTTTGAAATTTGGGGAACTTTCAGACGTAAAATTCGATTACGTAATTACTTCTCCTCCATATTGGAATCAATTAAAAAGAAGTAATATTCGACAAAGTGAAAGGAAACAAAAAGGGCTCGATACAAGATACAGTTTTAAGAGTGATTTGGATTTAGGAAATCTTGAAAGTTACGATGAGTTTATTGAAA
Organism: uncultured Melioribacter sp.; assembly: GCA_964631495.1. Taxonomy (GTDB): domain Bacteria; phylum Bacteroidota; class Ignavibacteria; order Ignavibacteriales; family Melioribacteraceae; genus Stygiobacter. The sequence goes on from CAZVYT010000039.1 coordinate 23,507, forward strand.
AACAAGCTTTAGTGTTTGATCAAGTTTTTGATGTTACCAAAACAAACAGCTATCTAACAATAATTACCAATAATGTTTACGCAGAGGGAAAACTTTTTCCGCTTGCTTTTGATACAGCAACTTCACTTACCAAACGGAAAGAAAAAAGCTGGGTTTTGAAAGACGAAAAATTATGGCTTCAAGATGATAAAAAGCTGATTGCACTTGGAGTTAATAACGCTTGGGTTGGTAACAGACACCATCAGTATTGTTTAATTTTTAGAAAGGAAAAATGAGCGAGATATTTTCTGTTAGTGAATTAACCGGATTAGTAAAACAAACGCTTGAAAGCAAATTCGATGATATAAATGTTGTTGGAGAAATTTCCAATTTCAAAGCTCATGTTTCAGGGCATTGGTATTTTACTTTAAAAGATTCGAATGCACAAATAAATTGTACCATGTGGCGTGGTCTTAACAGTTATGTTTTTTTTACTCCACAAGATGGAATGAAAATTATTGCTAGCGGAAAAATATCAGTATATCCGCCAAGAGGAAGTTACCAATTAGATGTTCGTTCGATGAAGCCAGCCGGAGTTGGCGAGTTACAAGCTGCTTTTGAAAAGTTAAAGCAAAAACTTTTTGATGAAGGATTGTTTGACGAAATTCATAAGAAACCAATTCCTAGGTTCTCCCAAAAAATTGGAATTGTTACTGCTATTGATGGCGCTGCTTTTCAAGATATGAAAAGTATTGCATCAAGAAGGTATCCTATTGTTGAACTTATTATTGCTTCTTGCCGAGTACAAGGCGAAGGTGCCTCTGCTGAAATAGTAAAAAGTATTAAAGCGCTTAATCAATTGAATGATATTGATTTAATAATTGTTGGAAGAGGTGGTGGTTCTCTTGAAGATCTTTGGGCATTTAATGAAGAGAATGTTGCTCGGGCAATTTTTACATCAAAAATCCCGATAATAAGCGCAGTTGGACACGAAATAGATTTTACTATTGCTGATTTTGTTTCGGATTTAAGAGCGGCAACACCATCTGCCGCTATCGAGCTTGCAACTCCAAACAAAGATGATCTTTTGGGTTATATAAGTGAATTCCCGTATTATACTTCTAATAAAATTACTGAGATAATAAAAAGCTATCGAGATGAAGTTACTTCACAAATAACTTCATATGGTTTTAAAATGCCTCACGATTTTATAAAAAATAAAATACAGCAATTGGATAGCATCTTTTATAAGTTTTCAACTTTAACCGAGAATATAATTTCTTCAAGTAAATCTCGGGTAGAATTAATTGAAAGTAAAATTAAAGCAATGGGTGTACTTGGAGTTTTGAAAAGGGGATTCTCTTATGTTAAACAGAATCAAATTTTGGTAACTAGGATGAAAAACTTTAACAGTGAAAAAGAATTTTCAATAAAATTTTATGATGGAGAAATAAAAATAAATGGCGAAGAAAAAAGAAAATAGTTTCGAAAGTTCTCTTACTCGTCTTGAGGAAATTTCTGAACAACTTGAAAGTGGTGATGTTGGTTTGGAAGAATCAATAAGACTTTATGAAGAAGGGATTGCTTTAGCTAAATCATGCTACTCAACTTTAAAAAATGCTGAATTAAAAGTTACTGAGCTAAAAAAACAACTTGAAGAAAACATAAAACAATAACACAGGAAATATTAATGGTAGACAAATCAAAATACCAAGTATTATTTAATATTAATTCACCAAAAGATATTAGAACACTTTCCATAGCTGAATTAAAGACACTTTGTGTTGAAGTTCGTGAATATATGGTTGACATTATTTCTAAAGTTGGCGGGCATTTTGGTGGCGGACTTGGTACAGTAGAACTTACAGTTGCTTTACACAAAGTGTTTGATACACCGAACGATTTAATAGTTTGGGATACTGGGCATCAAGCCTATCCACATAAAATTTTAACAGGTAGAAGAGATCAGCTGCATACAATTAGGCAGCTAAACGGTTTGAGCGGATTTCTAAAGCGGACGGAGAGCGAATACGACTCCTTTGGAGCCGGGCATGCTACTACTTCAATTTCTGCTGCACTTGGAATGGCTGAAGGAAGTAAGCAACAAGGTACTGATAAAAAAGTAATTGCTGTTATTGGTGATGGGGCAATGACTGGCGGCATGGCTTACGAGGCTATGAATAACGCCGGTGTTAGAAGTAGTAATTTAATAGTTGTTCTTAATGATAACAAAATGTCTATTGCCCCAAATGTTTGGCAAATTCACAATTACTTTAACGAAATGATAGCACACCCAGAGTACAATAAATTCAAGGGCGCTGTTTGGGATTTGACCGGTAAACTTGATCAATTTGGAGATAGAATTAGAAAAGTTGCTGCAAGACTTGAGAGAGGAATTAAATCTGTAATTACTCCTGGTGTTCTATTTGAAGCTCTTGGATTTCGTTACTTTGGTCCTATCAATGCACATAACCTTTCTCAAGTTATCAAAATTTTTGACCACATTAAGCAACTCAATGGTCCAATCTTAGTTCATGTGTTAAGTGAAAAAGGGAAAGGCTACACACCGGCAGAAGAACATGTTCAACGTTATCATGCAGCGACACCATTTGATAAAGTAACTGGTAAAGCATATAATAAATCAACTACTGCGCCATCTTATACAGCAATCTTTGGTAAAGCTTTAGTTGAAATTGCAAAACAAAATGAAAAAGTTGTAGGTATTACTGCGGCAATGCCAGATGGAACTGGGATGGATTATCTACAAAAAGAATTGCCTGAAAGATATTATGATGTAGGAATTGCTGAAGAACATGGAGTTACTTTTGCTGCCGGACTTGCTACTCAAGGTGTGATACCTGTTGTTGCAATTTATTCTACGTTTTTACAACGAGGCTTCGATCAAATAATTCATGATGTAGCTTTGCAAAAACTTCACGTTGTTTTTGTTTTAGATAGAGCTGGACTTGTTGGCGCCGATGGTCCAACTCATCACGGATCATTTGATTTGAGCTATTTGAGGATGATACCCGAAATGGTAATCATGTCTCCAAAAGATGAAGCAGAATTACGTGATATGTTATTTACTGCAATTAATTATGGTAAAGGACCAATAGCAATACGTTATCCTCGCGGGTCAGCTCTTGGCGTGGATGTTAAAGATGATTTTACGAAACTCGAAATTGGTAAAGCAGAAGTTGTTAAAGAAGGCAAAGATTTAGCTTTTCTTGCTGTTGGTAACATGGTAGAATATGCTAAAGCTGCAACCGAATTATTGAGCAAGGATGGTATTGATTCAGAAGTAATTAATGTTAGATTTGTTAAACCATTAGATAAACAAATGTTAGATTTAGTTGTTTCACGTTTTAGTAAAATTATAACTTTAGAAGAAAATACTATTATTGGTGGATTCGGATCTGCCGTTCTTGAGTACTTTTCGGAAAAGAATTATAAAAATGATATACTTCGTGTAGCTATTCCAGATAGTTTTATAGATCATGGCACTCAAGAGGAATTACATAAAATAATTGGTATTGATGCAATAGGTATAGTTGAAAAAGTTAAAAAGTTTATTTAAGAACAATTAAAATTAGTTTATGGAAAAAACAAAAATAGCAATTGTTGGTCTCGGAGGTATTGCACAGTTGGCTCACCTTCCAATTTTAACAAAACTACCTAATGTGCAAGTAGTTGCAGTTGCAGACACAAATAGAGCAAGATTAAAAGCAGTTGGTGATAGATATTCGCTTAAAAACCTTTATCAAGATTACAAAGAGATGCTTGATAAAGAAGAAATTCATGGAGTTGTAATTGCAACTCCAACAGATACACATGCTGAAATAGCAATTAACTGTTTAAACGCTAAAAAAGATATCTTAATTGAAAAGCCAATTGCAAGAAACTATGTAGAAGCAAGAGAAATCCAAAGTGCTGCAAAGAAAAATAAGAAACAAGTGATGGTAGCTATGAAATTACGCTACCGCCCAGATGCAATGTTGATGCGCAGTTTAGTTAATAGCCGCGAATTAGGAGATATTTTTTATGTAAGATGTGGATGGCTTAGAAAGCAAAGTAGTGAGCAAAAATGGTTCTTGAATAAAAGTCAATCCGGCGGCGGTGTATTAATTGATTTAGGAATTCTTGTTCTCGATCTTGCTTTATGGATAATGAATGACACCAAACTAAAAAGTGTTTCAGTTGAAACTTTTTCGCACACAACCAAAGAAGTTGAAGATACTGCAATTGGTATGATTCGCCTTGGAGATGAAAGAGTTATTTCATTTGAAGTAAGTTGGGGATTGCACTCTGAATGGGATAAATTTCATTTAGCAGCATTTGGAACGAAAGGGACAGCACATTTAAATCCTCTAAAAGCTTATAAACGATTAGAATCTGGTCACATTGATTATACTCTGCCAACAAGTGCCAACCCATCAAATCTTTATAAAAAATCTTTTGAAAATGAGTTAAAACATTTTGTAGCTGCAGTAAGAGATAATTCACCTGTGGTTTCTTCTTGTGATGATGCAGTTATGCTAATGAAACTACTCGAAGCAATTTATAAATCTGCTGAACTAAAAAAGGAAGTAATGCTTTAATGAAAATTAAAATACTTCTTGTTGATGATGAAAAAGATATAATAGATTTCCTTTCTTACAATCTTGTTCATGAAGGATTTGATGTGGTTACAGCCTATAACGGCGTAGAAGCTTTAGAAAAGCTAAGCGAGAAGCCAGATTTTATTATTCTTGATGTAATGATGCCCAAAATGGATGGATATGAAACTTGTTCCCGTATTCGTGCTATAGAAGAATTTAAGAACATTCCAATTATGTTTTTAACTGCAAAATCATCGGAAATTGATGAAGTACATGGATTAAGTATTGGTGCCGATGACTTTATTCAAAAACCTATTTCGCCTAAAAAATTACTTGCTCGTGTTATTGCAAACTCCCGAAAACTAGAAACTAATCAAACCCAAGATACAGAAGTAAAGAATATAAAGATTGGTGCTTTAGTAATTGACCGTAATACTTACGAAGTAACTATTAAAGGTAAAACTGTATTTTTTCCAAAAAAAGAATTTGAAATTTTGTTCTATCTGGCTTCTAACCCCGGAAAAGTATTTGATCGTGAAAAAATTCTAAGTGATGTTTGGGGAGATGATATATATGTTGTTGCAAGGACAATAGATGTTCATGTTCGAAAAATTCGTGAAAAACTTGGAAACTTTTCGGATCTTATAGAAACAATAAAAGGTGTTGGTTACAAGTTTAAGAATATTGAATAGATGAAAACACTTGGGTTATTCCGCAATATTTCTGCTTTAATTACTATTTGTTTGTTAATTTTTGTTGTTATTACATTATACATTTTCGCTCCTAACACATCTCAAACAATTCTCTTGATCGTTTTATTTTTGTTTATTAACACTTTGTTGTTATTAATGGTTAATAAAGCAAGGAATTCTGAGCTCCGGGAAATAAAAAATGTAATCAAAAGAATAAGGCTTAATGAATACAAAGATTCATATGAAATTTCGTTGAGTAAGAATTTCAAAAACCTTGAAGATGAAATTAAAGCAATGTTTAATAGAACTCAAAACGACATATACAACCTCAAAAAACTAGAACAAATTAGAACAGAGTTTTTAGGAAATGTATCTCATGAATTACGCACTCCAATTTTTGCTATACAAGGATATTTAGAAACTTTGCTCGAAGGCGCTTTAGAAGACCCAAAAGTAAATAGAAGCTTTTTACAAAAAGCTAATAACCATACGCTTAATCTTAATAATCTGCTTAATGATTTGATTGACATTTCTATGATTGAGTCCGGACAAATGAAAATGAGTTTTCGTTATTTCAATATTCACGATCTTCTCAAATCTATTGAGGCTGAGTTTCATGTATCTGCAGAAAAGAAAAAATTAGTATTACTTTTGCATTCACCAAATCCAAAGCTGGATCTATATGGTGATAAACAAAGGATAAAGCAAGTCTTATCAAATCTAGTTACAAATGCAATAAAATATACAGAAACCGGCTCTATAGAACTTGGTGTAATTGAAGAAGGAAATTTTGGAAAAGTTTATGTAAGAGATTCTGGTCTTGGGATTCCTGAATTAGATTTAGCTCGAATTTTTGAGCGTTTTTACCGAATAGAAAGAGATCGATCAAGGGAAATGGGCGGAACTGGATTAGGCTTGGCTATAGTTAAGCATATTATTGAAGCGCACGATTCTAAGATCGAAGTGAAAAGTCAGCTTAAAATTGGAAGCGAGTTCGTTTTTAGGCTTAAAAAGTAGATTTTCGAATAATGGTTCAAAAATTTAAAATATCCTTTTTATTGACTACATATTCTCATTTCCATATATTTACGGCTCAAAATTTGACACATCGGAGGAATGATGTTTGCTGTTGTTGATATAGCAGGACAACAATTTAAGGTAACCGAGAATACAAAGTATTACGTACCTCTTCTTAAAGCTGAACCAAATGCTGAAATCGTTTTTGATAACGTACTATTATATGGTGATGATAAAGCTA
>CAZVYT010000040.1:0-26928 GCA_964631495.1 uncultured Melioribacter sp.
AATATAGTTTTTTTATTGTTCCTTTTTTTGATAATTTCACCACCCAAGTTGAAGAATCGCACGAAATAAATGAGCCGTAGAGAGCAAAAAACCTATTTTGAAATTTTAAAACGGTACGAACGAAAATTTGAACCGTTAGAAATGGAAATGTATAAGATCTTAGTTATGCGAAACAAAGATGATGAGGATCTTGATAAACTGGCAATGGAAAAGCTTAAAAGCCTATATGTAAAATATTATGTAAATAGAGAGAAAAAAAATTACGATCACCTCTTCAATAAACCCGAAGAGAATTCCGAAAACCCATAAAAATTTTCTGGTGAAAAATGAGTCAAAAACTACTTAACAGAATATTTGCTGCAATAGTTTTTACTATTTCGGCAGTAACATTTTTTGTAACAGCACAACCTACATTATCATTTTGGGATTGCGGCGAGTTTGCAGCTTCATCATATTTGATGCAAGTACCACATCCACCCGGAACTCCCTTTTTTCTTCTAATAGGCAAACTATTCTCATTTTTACCAATTTCAGATGACATAGGGTTTAGAATTAATACTGTGTCAATTCTCTCAAGCGCATTCACAGTTTTATTTCTTTATTTAATAATTGTTAAAGTCATTTTGGCTTACTGGAAAAAAGAGCTAACCTCAATATTTGATGGTCTCACAGTTTACGTTCCCGCAACAGTAGGTGCTCTTTCCTTAACATTTAGCGATACATTTTGGTTTAGCGCTGTTGAATCAGAAGTTTACGCATTTTCTGTTTTCTTCATTGGCTTTGTTGTTTGGTTAATGCTTATATGGAATGAAAAAGCAGATGAACCGGAAAGTGAAAGATATATTATTATGATCTTTTATTTGATCGGTCTTTCAACTGGTGTTCACTTAATGTCAGTGCTAGCAATTGTTTCAGTTGTTATGGTAATATTCTTTAGAAAATATTTAACCGATGAAGCGGTACTTAAGAAAACCGGAGTTTATTTTGTTATTCACTCTGCAATAATTCTTTTGGTTGCTTTATTAATGTGGGGCGCGGCAACAGAAACAAATGTGCCTACTCCGGAAGATTATCAAGCCGCCGATTCACGTTTCTTAATGATTTTTGTGGTGATAAGCTTGATATATATGGCAGTGCTTTACAAAAAAATAATGGTTAAAAATTCGTTTTATCTGCCAATAATTGCCGGCGGTATTGCATTAGTTGCAGTTTATCCGGGTTTAGTAAAATATCTTACTAAAGTAGTTACAATGGTAGGAAGAGATAGTTTAACACTTGGCACAATTGGTTTATTCGCAATTATTGGTGCTATGATATTTGGAGTTTATTGGACAAGCAAGAATAAAAAACTAACATCTAATTTGATCTTAAAATGTCTTTTATTCGGTACACTTGGTGTTACCACATATTCTCAAATTCTTATTCGAGCTAATTTAGAACCACCTTTGAATATGAATAGTCCAAAAACTTTTTCGGAATTAGAATCATATTTGAATCGTGAACAGTATGGTGATTTTCCCACTTGGAAAAGAAGATTTTCAAGCGAACCTCATCAGCAGCCAATTTATCAAGAATACAAAAGCGATCTTGATTTTTTCTGGACATACCAGATGAATCATATGTTTAACCGTTATTTATTCTGGAATTACATTGGAAGAGAATCAAATTATCAAGATGCAGGCGTAAAATTTTCTCATTTTTTAGGATTACCGTTCTTACTTGGTTTGTTTGGACTTTATTTTCACTTCAGAAAAGATTGGAAGATGGCATCTGTTTTTATTGTCATGTTTATCTTTCTCGGATATCTAACTGCTTTCTACCAAAACCAACAAGAACCTCAACCGCGTGAGCGTGATTATTTCTACGTTGGAGCTTTCTTTGTCTTTTCGCTTTGGATTGGGCTTGGCGTAAGAGGATTAATAGAACTATTACAAGAAAAATTCTCTACTCAAACTTTTTTGAAGCCAGTTATAATAGCTGTTTTTACTTTAGCATTTGTTGCTGTTCCGTTTAACATGGCTAAAGGCGGATGGTTTTGGCATGATAGATCAAGAAATTATGTGCCTTGGGATTACGCTTATAATATGCTTCAAAGTGTTGCTCCAAATGCAGTAATATTTACTAATGGTGATAACGATACTTTTCCGCTTTGGTATTTGCAAGATGTTCAAGGTGTAAGACGTGATGTAAGAATTGCAAACTTAAGTTTGTTAAACACACCTTGGTATGTAAAGCAATTAAAAAATAACGAGCCATTTGGTGCGAAAAAAATAAAAATCAGTTTTCTTGATGAAGAAATCGATCAAATTAGCCCGGTACGATGGGAACCACAAGAAATTTCTATTCCTGTTTCTAAAGAAGCAATTAAACAATTTGGAGTTACCGATACATCCATTATTAGAAGCGGTAGATTAAAATGGACAATGCAACCGCCTGCTCAATTTGGCGATGTTCAAGCAGCACGCGTTCAAGATTTAGTTGCTCTTGATATTATAATCCAATCAGAGTGGAAACGACCTATTTACTATGCTGTAACAGTTTCTGATGATTCAAAACTTAGTTTAGATAAATATATGGTAATGGAAGGTATGGCTTGGAGAATCGTTCCAAAGAAAAATCCATCTGAGCAGCTTGAATATATTGATGAAAAAATAATGCGCGCGCAATTGATGGATGAACCAGAAGGATATAGCCGTTCTTATCAACCAGGATTTAAATTCCGTGGGTTGAATGACTCCACAATTTTCTTTGATGAAAACCATGAAAGATTGGTTCAAAACTACCGTAATGCATACATAAGATTGGCTCTTCATTATTTATATGAAGAAAAAAACAACAATAAAACTGTTGAAGCATTAAGCAAGATGGAGTCAAAAGTACCAAGAGCAATAATCCCTATGGATTATAGAATTAAGCACGACGTCTCAAAAGTATTATTCAATGCTGGAGCTTTGGATCATTACAAAAAATATGCTCTTGAAGTTATAAAAGCAGCTAGAGAAAAACTTGCTCTTGACCCAAGAGATTTCAATAGCTGGTACAATCCATACGATATTTTACTAACGCATTATGAAAATTTAGCGATGTACAAAGATGCACTTATACTTGTTCAGCAGTTAAAAACATTTGTACCAAATGAACCAAGCATTTTTGAATTAGAAGCCAGATTTCAAAAATTGGCTAACAATAATGGTATAAGTGAAATTATACCACAAAAACTTGATACAAAAAAATAGATTTTTAAGAGATTGTCTCAGAAGTAATTTTTGAGTCACACTGAGCATTGTCGAAGTGTGACTCTGTTTGAAATATTTGTCAGTCTTCTATAAACTCTGCCTGACAAATTCCCACTTATGAGCCGACCTCTTTTTTAATACTTAATATTAAATGAGAATATTAATAATAGCGCTGTCTGGTATTGGAGATGCTTTAATGTTTACGCCATCTCTTGTAAAACTAAGAGAAGCAATGCCAAGCGCTAAAATAGATGCATTGGTTATGTTCAAAGGTGTTAAAGATGTATTTGAAAAACTTCCTCAATTTAATCAAGTCCACTTTTACGATTTTATAAATGCTAATAAAATAAACTCACTTTTCTACATCCTCTCGTTGTTTAAGAAATACGATGCTACTTTTAATGTGTATCCTTCTAATCGCAAAGAATACAATTTAATGAGCTTTCTGATTGGTGCTAAATTCAGATTTGGTATAAAATATAATCGTAATGATTTTTCGAATTTAGGGTTTCTTAACAATGTTAGATGTGAGGAAGATGACAGCTCTCATAATGTTGAGACTAACTTTAAAATGGTAGAAAAACTGCTGGCGGAACAATTCAAAACAATTCCAGCTTTAGAGTTTTGCTTAAAAGAAGATGATTTAATTTATGCTACTGATTTCTTGTCTGAGAAAAATATTAATGTAAATGATACTGTAATTGGGTTTCATCCCGGATGCAACACATTAAAGAATCATGATAAGCGGCGTTGGGAGGTTGAAAAATTTGCTGAGCTAGCAAAACAACTTATTGAAAATCAAAATGCAAAGATTTTGGTTTTTGGCGGCGGAGAAGAGCAGCACCTTAAAGAAGCAATATCAGCAATTGTAAATTCTCCTAGAATAATACCTGTACAAACATTTAGTTTAACAAATACAGCCGCAATAATGAAACGCTGCAATGTTTTTGTCTCAAATGATTCAAGTCTTATGCACGTCGCCGCTTCGCTTCATTTAAAAGTAGTTTCAATAATTGGTCCGACAAACGAAAAGTACATTGCTCCATGGAAAACGATCCATGAAATTGCTTCGTTAAACTTAGAATGCTCTCCATGTTTCTTTTACTCTCCAAAACCGCTTTCGTGCAGCAGAAAAGATATCCAGTTTAAGTGTATTAAAGAACTTTCTGTTGATTTAGTTTATCAAAAAACAGTGAATCTTTTATACTAGGCTATCGACTATAAACTCACCACATTTATCAACATCTTCAAAACAAGTGATAAGACCGGTTTTTCTTTTTTCCTTCAGAATTTGTGCCTCCATAATTTGAACAATATTATTCCAGAGGATTCCATGACAAGCAAATGGTTTTGCATCGAGCATATTTTTATTTATATACTCCCAAACAAACGCTAGTTCAACTAGTGTCCCAGTTCCTCCATTAAGAACAACATAAGCATCTCCAAACTCAATTAAGTTTTTAAGACGTTCAAATAGAGAATTACATTTTAGCTCTTCTGACAAATAACTTGATGGGGTTGAATTATATATATCTAAAGTTACTCCGAGTGCATCTCCAAAATTTTCTTTGCATCCTTTAGAAACCGCATCCATAATTCCTTGATAACCGCCCGAACAAACATTAAATCCAGCTTGGGCAAATATGCTTCCTAATTTATAAGCTGTTTCATATTCAACTTCACCTTGTTTTGGTATTGAGCTGCCGAATACAGTAACACACTTTTTACCTTTATACACTTAATTCCTCAAGAATTTTTATTATAAAAAATAATGCCCGCATGTTGCGGGCATATCATTGAATTCAGCAATTGATATCTTAATCAAGATTCTTCTGTTTCTTTAATAGATTTTTCAATAATCTTAACAGCTTCTCTAATCTGCTCTTCGTTTATTACAAGTGGTGGTGCAAATCGAATAATATGTTGATGAGTCGGTTTAGCAAGCAATCCATTCTCTTTCATCTTTACGCATACATCCCATGCTTCTTTGCCATTCTTTGGTTTAATAACTATTGCGTTTAATAATCCTTTGCCACGCACTAATTCAACCATTTCGGATTTTATCTTACCAAGTTCTTCTCTAAAGATTATTCCCATTTTTTCTGCATTCTCATCGAGTTTCTCTTCTTTAAGCACTTCCAATGCTGCTACAGCTACTTTTGATGCAAGTGGATTTCCGCCAAAAGTTGATCCATGCTCTCCAGGTTTGATCACCAACATTATTTCATCATCAGCCAATACAGCACTTATAGGCATTGTTCCGCCGCTTAAGGCTTTGCCTAAAATCACAATGTCCGGCTTAATATCTTCATGACTACAAGCTAAAAGTTTTCCAGTTCTGCATAAGCCTGTCTGTACTTCATCTGCTATAAACAAAACATTTTTTGCTTTGCACATATCGTATGCTTTTATCAAATAGCCTTCATCTGGTACCATAACACCGGCTTCGCCTTGTATAGGCTCAACCAAAAAACCAGCTACTGTTGGATCTTCTAATGCCTTTTCTAACTCAGCTAAATCATTATATGGTATCTTTATGAAACCCGGAGTATATGGACCAAATCCTTTATTTGAATCCGGGTCATTGGACATAGATATTACAGTTATTGTTCTTCCATGAAAATTGCCCAGACATACAATTATCTTTGCTTCATTTTCCGGAACTCCTTTTTTATCATATGCCCAGCGGCGGCAAAGTTTAAGAGCGGTTTCATCGGCTTCTGCTCCGGAGTTCATCGGAAGCATTTTATCATAACCAAAATATTCTGTGATATATTTTTCGTATGCACCCAAGCAATCGTTATAAAATGCTCTTGATGTAAGAGTAAGAATTTTTGCTTGTTCAATCATTGCATTTATAATTTTTGGATGGCAATGACCTTGGTTAACCGCAGAATATGCTGAGAGAAAATCATAATACTTTTTCCCTTCAACATCCCATAAATAAATTCCTTCTCCTTTTGATAATACTACCGGCAGAGGATGATAATTATGCGCTCCATACTTCTCTTCTAATTCGATATAATCTTTTGTTTGCATCTTTCACCTTATTTGGTTTTAAAAGTGGCTTAAATTTATTAAAAAAAACTGGCGGAAAAAATTTTACTACTGATGTTTAGCGTTTAGCCACTGATCTATAGTTATTTTTAAGAAATGGATATTTATTGGTTTGGCAATATAATCATCCATACCAGAATTCAAACATCTTTCACGGTCTTTCATACTTGAATGAGCAGTTACGGCGATTATTGGGATTTTAGAAAATGGTTGAGGTAGTTCTCTAATTTTTTGTGTTGCGGTTATACCATCCATTTCAGTCATTTCAACATCCATTAAGACCAAATTAAATAATCCGGTTTTAACATGTTCTATTGCTTCTATGCCTGAAGAAACAGCTTCTACATCATAACCAACTTCACGCAAAATTTTTGTTTCGAGATTTTGACTAATTGGGTTGTCTTCTACAAGTAAAAGTTTTTTCTTTTTTAATTCTTCTATAGCTTTCTCTTGTAAATTATTTGCCCCAGCCGCTTCATTTTCAATATTAGCAACTCTTTCTGTTTTAGCATCCATCCGCTCTGAAACGGTTGTTTGGCTAAGTCTCATTTTACATGTAAATATAAATTTACTTCCTGCTCCAATTTTGCTCTCGACATTTATCTCACCATTCATCAAACGCACAAATTCTTTTACAATCATCAACCCTAATCCAGAACCTTCCTTAGCAGATTTTTTTCCTTTTATCTGCATATACGGTTCAAATAAAATATTTAATTTATCGCTTGGGATTCCTTGTCCAGTATCTGTTATAATTCCAATAAGCTCAATAAAACTATTATCCTTTTCTTTTGTTTTTATTTCAATAGAAACTTTTCCATAGTCTGTAAACTTTATTGCATTGTTTAATAAGTTGATAATTATTTGTCTAAACCGAGTTGCATCGCCATAAATAATTTTAGGTATACTTTCATCAATAACGCATTCTAAACCAAGCCCTTTTGCTTTTATAGATTGACCTAAAATGGAAAGTGCTTTATTAATTTCATCTTTAACTCCAAATGCTACTTCATCAAGTTCCATTTTGCCGGCTTCAACTTTAGATATATCCAAAATATTGTTAATAATATCTAATAAAGATTCAGCCGCCATTCGAGCATCTCTGGCAAATCCTTTTAGTTCTTCTTTGCTTTCAAACAAATCATTTTCAATTAGTGTCAGAAATCCCATTACAGAATTCATCGGAGTGCGTACTTCATGACTCATACTAGCAAGAAACTTTGTTTTGAAGTGACTTTCTTGCAGAGCTTTTTTTGTAGTTGTATCAGACTTAATTTTTTCCAATCGTAGAAAATCTAGGGCTTTTTGTTTTTCAAATTCAGCTTGAACTTGTTGTGTTATATCTTGAATGCTGCCTTCATAAATATCTTGAGTATTTTGTTCATCGTCGTTTATACGTACATTCATCCTGACGGTCATTTCTGTTCCGTCTTTCTTTATAAATGGAACTCTGAAGTTTCGAACTTTACCTTGTTTCTCTAAAAGCTTGTTTAATAATTCCCAATCGCCACTACGTTTGAAAAAATCTTTTTTTAGAGAATAATTTCTTATTTCATCTGCAGCAGAAATACCAAGTAATTTTAACAAAGCCGGATTAACAGTAATAAACTTTCCTTCGGAATTAAATTGAAAAATTCCTTCTGCTGAGTTTTCGACTAATGATTTAAATTTTCTTTCTGAAACATAGATTGCAAAATTCTTAAGAACTGTTTCGAAGCGAAGTTTGTAATTAATATAGCTTGCAACAATTGCCATTACACTTATCATAACAACAAACACTACCGATTCTGCGATATTTGGCAAAAATATATTTGCCCTATTGCTTAATAAAATTGAAATTGAAAAAACCAGATTATAATAAATAGCTACAATAATTTGATTTGCGAAATCCCAGCTTAAAAACAAAGCAGCTACAAAAATGATCAAACTGATCAAGTGTGAATTAAAAATTAAAGTACCTGGAATCAAATAAATCATTAACCCAAATGAACAAACAATATCCAATAAAAGTATGTGAACAAATAATACCGGGTGTTTTTTACCAATTTGAGTGTAAGACAAGGCAAGCAGAATAAACGCTATTAGAATTGCTGAAAGCCGGTTTCCGTAAATCCAAGGACCCATCCATTTTTCATTCACGCCTTGTGTAAAATGGCGTATTTCAAATACCATGGCTACAAGTCCAGCAACTGAAGTGAATTTTGCTAAAGCTTGGAATGGTGCAATTAGAGATTTCTTACTTTCTTCTTTGAAGTAATTAAATCTCTTGATTTCTGCAATATTTTTAGATTTTTCAGAAGCCAATTATCTATTCAGCTTAAATTCAGTATATAATCGGGAATATTTAATTTTAATTTAGATTATCACGCATTAAAAATTTATTCGCTAATATTATAAATTTTTCCGAGCTTAGATAAAGAATTTTGGATCAAATATCAATTAAGACATAAAAGAGGCTTTTTGGACTTTCTTTATCAACTAGACGTATCAATCTTTTATTTTATAAACAATACCTTGTCAAATCCATTCTTAGATAAGTTATTCCCTTTTTTAACTGAAGTGAAGAATTGGTACATAGCTTATTTAATCTTGTTCCTTTTATTAATTATAAAAGGAACAAGATTAGGAAGAATAGCTGCAATCGTCCTTGTTTTTCTTATCACCGCAAGCGACCAATTAAGTAGTTCTCTACTTAAGAATTTGCTTGAACGAATAAGACCTTGCAACGCTTTGGAGAATGTAAATATTCTAGTTACATGCACAGAATCATTTTCATTTCCGTCATCTCATGCAGTAAATAATTTTGCAGCAGCAATGTTTTTTACTTTGATCTTTCCCAAATTCAGAAATTGGTTTTTTACTGTTGCTATATTACAAGCTTTATCAAGACCTTATGTTGGAGTGCACTATCCTTCCGACGTAATTGGCGGGGCAATAATTGGCGCTGTTTTAGGTTATTTTTTTGGATGGCTCACATTAAAAATAAATTCATATTTTAGAGAGAAGAGAACTCAAATTACCGATAAATATGAGAGGATAGAATTAAAATAATATGAAAACAAAATTGGATATAGCAAAAAATTGGCTGCCGCGTTACACCGGTTCTCAAATTGATGAGTTTGGTGATTACCTGCTTCTAACTAATTTCCAAAATTATGTTGCAAAATTTGCAGATCAATTTGGCTGTGATATTAAAGGTGAAGGCAGACCAATGAAAACAGCCACCAACAGCAGCGGACTTTCAATAATTAACTTTGGTATTGGATCTGCAAATGCAGCAACTATAATGGATTTACTTAGCGCCCGCCAGCCTAAAGGAGTTTTGTTCTTAGGTAAATGCGGTGGCTTAAAAGACTCAACAGAAATTGGTCACTTTATTCTACCAACAGCCGCAATACGCGGAGAAGGTACAAGCAATGATTATTTCCCACCGGAAGTACCAGCTCTTCCTTCATTCAAATTGCACAAGTTTGTTTCTGAAAAAATAATTGAAAAGGATACTGAGTATAGAACTGGGGTAATTTATACAACAAACCGCCGCGTTTGGGAATGGGATGAAGATTTCAAGAAATATTTGAGTAAAATTGGTGCAATTGGTATTGATATGGAAACTGCTACACTGTTTATTGTTGGATATGCGAACCAAATAGCTCGCGGTGCTTTGCTTCTTGTTTCTGATTTACCAATGATTCCGGAAGGTGTTAAAACGGAAGAATCAGATCAAAAAGTAACACAAAATTTTGTCGATCTGCATTTACAAATTGGAATTGAAGCTATGACGGAAATTGATAGTAAAGGTGAACAAATTAAACACTTTGTTTATTGATGTTATGTGATCATATTTTTTTTGAATTGTGGAACAAAAGCGCTATTTGGTTTTTCAAAGAATTAACAAAGTGATTATGGAGATTAAAATGAATAAAATTAAAGCTTTGATTATGGTTGTAATATTTCTAAACTCATTTTCCACCATTATAAACGCACAAGGCTACGAATTAAAAAGCAATCTGAAAAATCTTTTTGAGTTCAGCAAAGCAAAATCTTTTGAAAAAGCCGCAGAATTAATTGCTTATGAAGGCGAAGATAAAGAACGCGTTCACAAAGAATCTTTTAACTCAGCTAGTAAAGACGAAATTGCTCAAGTTAGAAGAATCTGCAAAAAGATTTCAGCTTTAATTGAGTTATCATCAAAATATGAATTTGGCGAGCCGACTGAAAAAAAATTAGGCGAAAAAGAAATTCAAACAATTGATGTAAGCTTTGTAAGTGGAGATCAGAAGTTAGTAACAGAGTTTTCTTTTATAAAAACAGAAAAAGGCTTTTTACTTTTCAACATGAATTAATTTGAAAGCGTGCAGTTTATTTCTGCTCGCTTCCTTTCTTTACAAAAGTTACTCCCGCTAAAATTATAGCTGATGCAAATACAATCCATATAGTCATAGGTTCATCCAAAACAAGCCAGCCTAAAAACAACGCAATTATTGGATTTACATAAGCATAAGTTGAAACAAGTGAAACCGGCAAATGAGCAATTGCGTAAACATAAGAACCGTAGCCAATTAATGATCCAAAAACAACTAAGTATAAGTATGCCATTAAACTTTTGCTGGTAAAATGAAATTGGCTACTTTCACCTAAGAACAAACCCAATGCGGTAATTACAACTCCGGCAAACAACATTTGTCCCGAAGCGCCCATTAAAGGATGAACAGAAACTTTTTTATATTTTGAATAAATTGTTCCGGCAGACCAACAAACAACTGCTAACATTAAACCAATGATTCCTTGTAAATAAGAAGGATCAAAAAGTTTGTTAAAATCTCCGCCAAATATTATTACAACGCCAGTTAATCCTAATAATAAGCCTACTGCAACCAGTAAATTTATTTTTTTGCCTTGAGGCAGCGTTGATTCCATTCCAACAATCCAAAAAGGAACAGTTGTTATGAGCAATGCTGTTATACCGCTTGGAACCCATTGTTCGGCAAATACAACTAATCCATTTCCGCCACCAAGCAATAACAAGCCGCTAATTCCTAAGTGAACCCAATCTTTTTTATTTGGCAAATTGTATTTTTTTAATAATAATATCCCCATTAGAAGTGGACCGGCAACAATCCATCTTAGCCCAGTAAATAATACCGGAGGAAGTTCTTCAACACCTATTCTAATTGCTAAATATGTTGTTCCCCATACTATGTAAATGGAAAACAAAGCCATATAAGCGTAATAATTTTTTTTCTCGGTCATCCCGTTTCCATTGGCTAATCAAAGATAATTAAATGAATAGTGATAACGTAAATACTTGAATAATCTTTTTGTAAATTTGATTTAACCAATTAATAATTGATGAGCTATGTTTTATAAATTTACTAAGTGGCTGCAAACTTTGCCATGGATTAACGAGCCAATACTATTATTTATCGTAATAGCACTTGCTATTCTTTCTTATATAGTTTTGCGCGGGATTATCTTTGCAACGCTAAAAAGAATTGTAAAAAAAACTTCAACTCAAATTGATGACATACTTTTCTCAAAAACTTTCTTGAGAAGAATATCTTACTTAGCGCCATTGTTCATTATTTATAACTTTATACATCTTATCCCTCAAATAGAAAAAGATTTAGAAAAATTTCTATCAGTTCTTTTTGTTCTGACAATTTTTCTTTCAATTGGCTCTTTATTAAGTTCAATTATTGAGCTGCATGATCGAGTTGAAAAATTTAAAGAAAGACCAATCAAAGGGTATATTCAAATTATCAAGATTCTGCTCTACTCATTTATGACTGTCTTAATTTTTGGTATAATCTTTGGACAAACTGTCTGGTCCATTCTTACTGGACTTGGCGCTTTTACAGCAGTATTAATTTTAATTTTCCGGGATACAATTCTAAACTTTATAGCAAGCATGCAGATTTCATCTTATGATTTGGTACGTGTGGGAGATTGGATTGAAGTACCAAAATTTGGAGCAGATGGAGATGTAATAGACATATCACTAATGATTGTGAAAGTGCAGAATTTCGACAAAACTATTACTATAGTTCCAACTTACAAGTTAATTGAAGAGACATTTAAAAACTGGCGTGGCATGCAGCAATCCGGAGTGAGAAGAATTAAGCGCTCAGTTTACATCGATCAAACTTCAATACGCTTTTGTAATAGCGAAATGCTCGATCGTTTTGAAAACATAGAGATTATTCAAGCTTATGTAAAAGAAATGCGAGCAGAAACAACTAAAGAAAATTTGGAAAGAGGAATTGATTTAAACAATCTTGTTAATGGCAGAAGGCTTACAAACATTGGAACTTTTAGAGCTTATTTAATTGAATACTTACGCCACAGAAATGATATTAGCAAGAATTTCAGTTTTCAAGTTAGACAAATGCCTGCGAGTCCGGATGGACTACCTATAGAAATTTATGCCTATGCAACAAAAACTGATTTTGTGGATTATGAAAACGCGCAAGCAGATATTTTTGACCATATACTAGCAATAGTTCCGGAGTTTGGACTGCGTTTGTTTCAAAATCCTTCTGGCGGAGATTTTTCTTCTATTAAACATTAACATAGAAGTAACATCCAACAGTAAAAAGGAATAAATATTAAAAATATGATCAATGAAAAGAAAAATATATTTGCTGGGCTTCCAAATGAATTGCCAGAAGAAATATTTGAAAAAATTATCGAAAGAAAAGATTTTCTTTTGGAGAGAATAATATCCGACGGACATTCTTCTGCATCAAACTTTTGGTATGACCAAGAAAACAATGAATTTGTTATTTTGATTTCGGGAAGCGCTAAAGTATTGTACGATGACGGAACCTCTTTTACTCTTTTGCCTGGAGATTACATTAATATTCCCTCGCATCAAAAGCATAGAGTTGAAGAAACAGATAAAAATCAAAAAACAATTTGGCTGGCTTTACATTACAAATGAGAACTTTAAAAATATTTCTTCTATTATTTTTATTATCGCTAAATATCTTTGCACAAATAAAATTTACAAATATTGGTGCGTCTTTAGGAACTGGTTCTATCAAAGGAAACTCACCCAGTGTTTCTTCATTAAGCGGATCAATTTCTTCTGATTTTAAACTTTGGTTCAGCGATGCAGTTTCATTCCGTGCTGGTTTTTCTCATGCAAGAATGAGTGATTACTTTTTGCCAGAAAACCGTACAAATAAGTATTATCCTTTTCTTAATTACTATACCTTAAAAGGTGTTATCTATCAGCCGCTTTTCAAAAGACTTTTTATTGAAGAAGCAGTTGGAATATTAATTCTAAACGATAGAACCTTTGTTGATACGAACATTTGGGGATTTGGCGGGACATTTTCACTTCTTGCCGGATTGGATTTTCGCGATATTGATTTGTATGGCTTTACTATTGGTGTTAGCACAAGTTATGGCGTTACTATTAATTCAACTTCTGCCGGATATTCTATATTTGCAATTGAAGCAATGTATTATTTTTAAATTATCTAAAAACATTTCTCAAAAGATATTAGCAAATTAAAAAACTACACTTTAGTGTATAGTTGTTTACAATGCATTTGCTAATTTCATTTTCAAAAACTGGAAAATATAAAATGAATTTATTTCTGCGGTTATTCCTTCTTTTCCTTTTTTCTGTTCCAATTTTTTCTCAACAACATAATGCAGTTCTTTTTAACGGCTCAGGATTATCAAGTCAAGATAGATTACTGGCTATGACCTTGGCGGGAATTGTAAATCGCGATTCTTCTCGATTGTATTTGCTAAATGTTTATGAGACATGGAGTTACAACCAGACCGATGAAAAATGGAGAGATTTATATCAAAGTAGAGGAAATGTAGTTTTTGAAAATTTAACAAACATTACAGACTTGATAAATAAATTCCGTTCAAAAATAAAAGGCGGTGTGAGTTACGATCCAAATAGAACATATTCTAATTTTTCTGGACAGAGTTTCCGCTGGCAAGCCGAGTATGCCGCGCTTATAGGCGGATTAACAAATCGTTTACCTGTTACAGTTCAAATGGCTACACAATATAATTTAGAACTGACCGATTCTGTTCTAATTGCAGATTCTTTTAACGGCGATCCTTCTATTTGGGTTACCGGAAAAATTGAAAACTTGTCTAATACATGGAATTTGCCTGGTTTAACTGAAGAACAACGATATTTAACAATGCTTAATTGGGGAGTTGAAAAACTTTTACCAAGATGCAATCCCTCAAAATTTTATATAAGAGAAATAACAGATTTTACGGTTCAGAAAAAGATGTTTCAGGTTAATCTGGCTGGAACAAGCAGTTTAGATTTTAATTCAATGTCCGTTTCCAAGGCAGATATTCTTGAAAAAACGCTTACTTATTTACACCAACAAAATCCTAATACAATTTTTCACATCTATGGATGGATTCAGCCAGAACCGATGACACAATGGTTCGCATTCTTCGGATCAAGCTTCCATGAAACATTACTTGGCAATCTCTCTTGGCATTCCTCTTTTCCAATTAAACCGCGTTCATACTATCCAAAATCTAAAATTGGCATAGACACAATATCTCTTCAAAACAAATACTACATTTTATTTGTGAGTACCGAAGGTGACGCGTCAAATTGGGCTGTCGGATTTCAGTCCGGTGCTTGGTTATCTGCTCAAAGAGGAAATGTTCCTATAGGCTGGGGTTGGAACTTTCATCTATTTAACGAATGCCCATTCATTGCATCGTATTACTATGATACAGCAACAGAAAATGATGGATTTCTTTCTGTCACTTCACCACTTGGTTATGCTTATCCTGATTTATGGCAAAATGATGTTTGGCAAGGAGCAATTGATTCGACAAAGCATCTGATGCAAAAATTCAATGTAAACGATTTTTATGGTTATAAACATTATGCCGGTTCTGGTTTTATGACTTATCGTGGAAAAACAATTAGCAACAGTTTTAACTTTTCTAAATACAGTCAATTTCAATCTGCTGTTGGTGCAAAGCTTACAATGTTATTTGATCCGCAGTTGGCAAGTCAAGTTCCAATTACAACTTTTGGATCTTTGTTGTTCAATCATGTTGATGATAATAGTTTCTACGGTGATGCGAGTAACTTAACAACTATGGCTAACAGAATATTAACTAATATAAAAACGCAACAAAAACCCGGCTTTCTTCTTGCGGGTTATCAAAGATTAAGACAGGATGATTTTGCAAATAGAATCAGTCCAAGTAATTCTGATATTTCCATACCACGCCTAATTCAAGTTGTTGATTTAATTAAAGCTGATCCGGAAGTTGGAAGATATGTAGAAGTTATTACACCAGAAAAATTTTCGGCTTTATTAAATAAGAAAATAACCTCAACCTCTGAAGAACAGAAACAAATACCAGAACATTTTTCACTTCATCAAAACTTCCCAAATCCATTTAATCCAACAACTACAATAAGATATTCCGTTTCAAAATCAGTTGTTGTTTCAATTAAGATTTATGATGTGCTGGGACGTGAGGTAAATACTTTAGTCAATGAGATAAAACAACCGGGCAACTACAATATTGTATTTGACGGAAGTAAGCTGGTAAGCGGAGTTTATCTTTGCAGAATGCGAACAGGAGACTTTGTTGAAACAAAAAAATTATTATTGATGAAATAATATTAACTCCTTAACTTTTTTAAGTTACAAAACATATAAGCATTTTTAAAATATTTTTTATAATTATTCCGTTGAAGAAAGTATCATAATTATTTATTCTCACCGAAAAAAATGTAAATTTACCATACATAATATTTTAAAAAAAGAGAAGGAAATATGAAACAAATCCTATTCGTTTTATTATTCGCATCTTTGTTATTTGTTAACAGTCCAGTCTTTAGCTGTACTAATTTATTAGTTACAAAAGCGGCGTCTAAAGACGGCTCAACAATGATTACTTATACCGCAGATTCTTACAACTTGTATGGTGAGTTATATTATTTTCCGGCAGCAAGGTATCCTTTAGGCGCTATGCTTGATGTATATGAATGGGATACCGGAAAGTTTCTTGGCAAGATTAAACAAGTTTCGGAAACATATAATGTTGTAGGAAACATGAATGAGTTTCAATTGGTTATTGGCGAAACTACTTTCGGAGGAAGAGAAGAACTAGTAAATCCTAAAGGAATTATAGATTACGGAAGTTTGATTTACATTACTTTGCAGCGCGCCAAAACAGCTCGTGAAGCAATTAAAGTAATGGCAGAATTAGTTGAAGAATATGGTTATTACAGTTCCGGTGAATCTTTTTCTATTGCTGATCCTAATGAAGTTTGGATTTTAGAAATGATTGGAAAAGGTCCCGGAGTAAAAGGCGCAAACTGGGTCGCTATAAAAATTCCGGATGGTTATATTGCCGGTCATGCAAATGCAGCGCGTATTACAAATTTCCCTTTGAATGATCCTCAAAATGTTTTGTACTCAAAGGACATTATTGAGTTTGCCCGCAGCAAAGGATATTTCACTGGCAAAGATTCTGAGTTTTCTTTTTCAGATGCTTACGCTCCTCTAGATTTTGGCGCTGTTCGTTTCTGCGACGCGCGGGTTTGGTCTTTATTTAGAAGATGTAATTCTTCTATGGATAAATATATTGATTACATACGCGGCAACAGTACAGAGCGTATGCCGCTTTACATTAAGCCGGATAAAAAACTTTCTCTCGAAGATGTTATGGGCTTAATGAGAGATCATTACGATGGTACAGAACTAGATTTAAAGAAAGGTGTGGCAGCCGGACCTTATAACACTCCAATTAGGTTCCGTCCTTTAGTATGGGATTTTGAAGGGAAAAAATATTTTAACGAAAGACCTATTTCAACTCCGCAAACCGGATGGTCATACATAAGCCAATCAAGATCATGGCTTCCTAATGAAGTAGGCGGTTTGCTGTGGTTTGGTGTTGATGATACAAAGATGACAGTTTATGTTCCTCTTTATGCATCAATAACCAAAATGCCTTACAATTTTCAAAAAGGTCTCGGCTCTTTAAATAACTTTACGTGGGATTCCGCTTTCTGGGTTTTCAATTTTGTTTCAAATTATGTTTATCCAAAATACAGTTTAATGATTGATGACGTTTTGAAAGTTCAACATGAACTAGAAGGAAAATTCTTAACACGCCAAAAAGAAGTTGAAGAGAAAGCAATTTCACTTTCTAAAATTTCACGCCGCGATGCTATAGAGTTCTTAAATCATTATTCACTTGATATGGCCGATCTTACAATTAAAGAATGGAAAAAGCTCGGCGAACATTTGATCAAAAAGTATATTGATGGCGTCGTAAAAAATGAGTATGGTAATCCAGTAAATGTTGGCTATCCGGCTGAATTCAAAAAAGCGATGGTAGAAGCTGATGGCGAGAAACTAAAAATGAAAAAACTTCCTTCGGAAATTGAAGCAGAAGCAAAAGAATTATTAGCTAAAGCAAAAGAGAGCTTAAAGGATAAAAACTACCAGCAAGCTAAAACCAATTTTACTAAGGTGTTGGAATTAAAGCCTAATCATGTAGAAGCAAAAGCGGCTCTTGAAAAAGTTGAGCAGATGATTAAAGAAATTAACAAGATTCATCAAGATAAATTTTCTGAAGTTTCAGCAAAATAAAGACAATTTAATTTGAACGATTGAGTTTAGCTCCGATAAATATTAATTACTTATCGGAGCTTTTTTTGTCACTTCACTTTTATCACCACAAATCAAAATCTTAACCAATCAACAGAAATATTTCAAAAATCAATAAGTAATATAAATAAGCTGAATAAATGCTTTTGATCAAGTTTGCTGAAGTGCAAAATATAGCGTAGCTCTTAAATTTATCTTAAATAATAATTTCGGATTTAGTGTTTTGATTTTCCGCTAAATCGCAAATACCTAAATAATTATCCGCTATTTAGAGGAACCATTGAGTTGACATATCTGGTTAATAAAAAAGACAAATAAATTCATACGCTTCGCAGATATAAAGATGTGTTTGCAACTCGTAGCCGATACAAAACTTCCATTTAGTTTCACTTAACGGATTCAAGTCTACCCACTATTTACAAAAAGAAGGTTATTTTAGAACTACTACGGTGTTTTAAGGGAAAAGTAAATTTTGGTTATGTTAGAAGCATCATTATTTTCAAGCACAGTATTTCAGAAACTTGCTTAGATAAAATCGGGATTGATATAGTTTCGACTAATGATTTAGTTCAAGATAGAGCTAACTTATACCATAAATAATAACCAAAATCTAAAATGATTGTAATGAATATTTTATTTGAAAATATTTTTTAAACACTTATTAAAAGGGCACAAAAAAAATGGATTTTCTAATTGTATCACCTCCTTGTCAAGGAATGAGTATAGAAGGAACGAATAGAAATAAAGAGCAGATACTCAATGACGAAAGAAATTATCTTATTATTTAAATATTTGATTTCATTAAGTAGAAAATAACTGATTTTGTTTAATTGAGAATTTATCTAAATTTTTCTATTTTTTTGCCATGCTAAGGCAAGAATTTAAAGTATAATGAAATTTTTCATCTTCTGTTTGGCGAAGAAAATTGTATAGAAGTCAATATTTATAACAAGGCTGACTTCGGTGTTGTTCAAAGAGGAATAATGACCAAAATAAAACTATTTGGGAAAAGTAAAAAGCTAGGGCGTCATTAAAATAGAACGAAATTGTAACTGTAGAAGACAAGATTGGCTTTTTACTAGGCATTGAACAATTTCAACAATCAAAAATCAAATTGTATTTTTTATTAACATTCAACAGTCATATTGAATTGATGAAACACACGTCCTATAGAAAACAGACCTTACACTAATTGAAAAATAATAATGAAAACAAAAATTGTGTTTATATGTTTCTTGATAACTTTCATTTTCCACAATAATCTTTGCGCTCAAGAGATAACATATACTAATGAAGTTAAAAAAACTTCCATTGATGATGTTATCGAAAAGAAAATGCGTGAAGCTGGAATAGTAGGAATAGGAGCAGCAATAATTGTTGATAAAAAATTAGTTTGGACAAAAGGATATGGTTATGCTGACAAAGAAAATAATATCCCATTTACTCCTTCAACAATTATGAATATTGCTTCAATAAGTAAGACTTTTACAGGATTTTGTATAATGAAAGCAGTTGAAGAAGGCAAAGTTTCACTTGATGCTGACATTAACGCCTATCTACCATTCAAAGTAATTAACCCAAATTTTGCTAATGAGAAAATTACCTTGAGGCATTTAGCAACACATACTTCAGGACTGGCAGACAGACATCCTTTTTATACTGATAGCACATACTTTTCTGGAAGTATTAAACCTGAAGCTTTAGGCGATTTTTTGAAAAATTATTATGTTCAAGGAGGTAAACATTATTCTAAAGATAATTTCTTGAACGCAAAGGCTGGCACTTATCGAGAGTATTCAAACATTGGTGCCGGTTTAGCTGGATATATAGTTGAGTTGAGAACTGGGATGAAACTCAATGAGTATAGCAAACATAATATTTTCAAACCATTAAAAATGGAACATTCAGGCTGGGCATTTACTGAAATCAACCTTAATAACCACTCCAAACTTTACAAGAAAGAAAAAGATAGTACGGTGCAAATCCAATTATATGAAGTTACTACTTACCCTGATGGAGGAGTGCGGACTTCTGTAAATGAATTATCTATTTTTTTTATTGCTCTATTAAATGAAGGTGAATACAAAAATATGAGGATCCTAAAAAAGGAATTAGCTAAAGAAATGCTACTTTTTCAATTTACTGAAACTAACAAACCCGAAAACGTAAATTTAAACAAAATTAATTCTGGGATTTTTTGGTCTACAAAGTTAAGTGCAACTAGAATAGGTCACAATGGTTCTGACCCAGGTGTAAGAACCTTTATGCTTTCTAATTTGACTAAAGATATTGGCGTAATTGTATTTTTTAATACCTCATTAAGCGAAGAAGAAGAAGGCAAATTCTTTGACATCTATGAAGATATCTACAAATACGCATTTGAATTAAAAAATAGTACAACAAACAGCCGTTAAAATTAACCGGCGATTTTAATAGACATATTTCGCAAATAGAGAAACAAATAATTATGACAAGACTACTTCAAATAACTACATTGTTTTTACTGCTAACAGGCTTCCATAATTCATATAACAGAACAGATTTATTAAGAAATAAAATAAAGCAAATTATTTCAGACAAACACGCAATCGTTGGGGCTTCAATTATTGGGAATAATGGTATGGACACCATTTCCTTTCACGGAGACAGGCGATTTCCAATGCAAAGTGTATTTAAATTCCATATATCTTTAGCTGTCCTATCAGAGATTGACAATGGAAAACTTTCATTAGATCAGAAAATCGAAATAAGTAAAGATGAACTTTTACCCGAAGATTTTTGGAGCCCACTTAGAGACGAAAATCCGAATGGCGGAAGTTTTACAATTAAAAGATTAATACAATATGCGGTATCGCAAAGTGATAACACTGCATGCGATGTTTTAATTAAACTTATTGGATCACCAAAAACAGTTGAAGAATATTTTAAAAAGAATACTATCCAGGATATCGCAATCACATTTAACGAAAAAGATATGCAAGCAAAGTGGGAAAACATGTTTCAGAATTGGACGACACCTATAACAGCAAGCCAGACACTAAAAATGTTTTATCAAAATGAAAACAAATTGCTTTCACAAGAAAGTTATGACTTTATTTGGAAAACAATGAAGGAAACTACAACAGGAAAAAAACGACTAAAAGGACAATTACCCGCAGAGACTGTTGTTGCGCACAAAACAGGTTGGTCTGGAACTAATAAAGAAACTGGAATAACGGCTGCACTAAATAATATCGGGATCGTCTTTCTACCTAATGGTGGGCATTTTATAATTAGTGTATTTGTAACTGAATCGAAGGAAAATTTTGAAACTAACGAGAAAATAATATCTGACATAGCAAAAGCTGCGTATGACTTTTACACTACAAAATAGAATAACCATCAAAAACACAGTTTTGTATTAAGCGAGTGAATAAGTAATCTAGGGACTATTTAAAAGGTTAATGCCCCAAGATTCCGAACAAGCACTTAGAAAAGAAATCAACAATCCAATTAGAATAATTAAAGACAGTACAAAGTAATTTCTGTTTGAACAAAATTATAAAAGATTAACATTTCTAAAACTTGAACAATGAATTTGTTGTACAATTTAACCTTCTCATTCACGCTTTTGATGAAAACAAGAACAAGAAATATGATATTCTATACTATCCGAATTTATAAATAAGAGTTATACGTTTGATGCAACAAAAAAAACAAAGACTGTGCTTTTGAAAACAATTTAACAGTCTTATTAATATCAATAATACTTCTTGAAAACAAAGAACCAGAAAAAGTGACTTTAAATTATGGAATGAAGCTCAAATAAAAACTTTCTGTAATAATTGTCCAGTAAATATTTTTAGAAATAATAAACCAAATTGAAATAATGGAAAATATAATCATACAAACCGCTAACTTTCTTTTGGCAGTATAATTGGGAAAGAATATGCAAAAAACTACTTTCAAAATATCAAAAATGGATTGTCCTACTGAAGAGCAAATGATAAGGATGAAACTCTCAGATCTAAAGAACATTAATTCTTTAGAGTTTGATATTCCTAATAGAGCGTTAACGGTATATCATTCAGACACTAATTTGTTAATACTCGATAAGCTTAATGAACTTAATTTTGATTCTACTATTGTTGAAAGCGAGGCAATCGAAAAAAATAATAATGCTATAGATAATTCTAAAAAAGAAACAAAACTGCTTTGGCAAGTTTTAGCTATCAACTTTTTCTTTTTTATCCTTGAACTTGTAACAGGTTTTATTTCCAACTCTATGGGTCTTGTTGCTGATAGTTTAGATATGCTTGCAGACAGCCTCGTATATGGTTTAGCTCTTTTTGCTGTTGGAGGTACAATAGCAAAAAAGAAAAAAATTGCAATGGCAGCAGGATATTTACAGATGATACTTGCTATTTTCGGTCTAATAGAAGTTATAAGGCGCTTCATTTTCTTTGAAACAATTCCAAATTTCCAAACAATGATTTTTATTTCAGTATTAGCTCTTATAGGTAATGGGCTATGCTTGTACTTACTTCAAAAAAGTAAAAGCAAAGAGGCTCACTTGCAAGCAAGCATGATTTTTACCTCAAATGATGTAATTGTTAATCTTGGCGTAATTGTAGCGGGAACTCTAGTTTATTTATCTAACTCAAATTACCCTGATCTTATTGTTGGAACTATTGTGTTTTTCATCGTTGCGCAAGGAGCAATTAAAATTCTTAAACTTTCGAAATGAGTTTGGAGAAATAATAATTGAATATTGATGAATTAAGAGATTATTGTTTATCACTCAAAGGTGTAGAAGAAAAAATGCCTTTTGATGAAACAACCCTTGTCTTTACTGTTAAAGGAAAAATGTTTTGTTTAACAGATATCGCTGATTTTGATTTCATTAATGTAAAATGCGATCCTGAAGAAGCTCTTGAATTGAGAGAAATGTATAGCGAGGTTACTCCTGGCTATCACATGAATAAAAAACTTTGGAATAGCGTTAAGATAAAAGGAAAAATTAAGGATAAGATGATAAATGAATGGATACTAAATTCTTATAATTTGGTTGTTAAAGGTCTTCCTAAGAAAGTTCAAAAGGCTTTGGAAGTTGAGTAAAATTAAAAGTGTTGGATAAAAAAGACTTTGTCTCAATAGCTGAAAATTAGATGTAGCCGCAAGTTTTAGCTTGTGATTAAAAGCAGAACCGCGGCTTAAAAATTTCACTTACAAAAATATTTTTACTTTTGAAACAATCTCTTAAAAGTTTTTAAGAATAGACTATAACTTGTACAAATCTTTCATTAAACTTTCAAACTGTTCAAAGTATAACGCTTGTTCTGCATCGCTAAGCGCTTTAGGCGGATCGGGATGAAACTCGATCATAATTCCATGCGCGCCTACAACTTTTGCTGCTTTTGCTAGTGGTATAACTTTATCTCTTACACCAATAGCGTGCGAAGGATCAGCAATAATTGGTAAGTGTGTTAATTCTTTTACTACAGGAATAGCGCTTAAATCGAATGTGTTGCGTGTTGCAGTTTCAAAAGTTCTTATTCCCCTTTCGCAGAGAATTACCTGTCTATTTCCATGCGCTAAAATATATTCTGCCGCATTTAGCCATTCATCAATAGAGGCACTTAAACCACGTTTTAGCATAACTGGTCTATGTGTCTTACCAACTTCTTTTAATAAAGCAAAGTTTTGCATATTTCGTGCGCCTATCTGAAGTATATCGGCAGTCTTTGCAACTTCAGAAACTTGCTCAGTATCCATCACTTCAGTAATCACAGGCATATCATAATATTTGCCAGCTTCAACCAATAGGTTTAATCCTTCATAACCCATTCCTTGAAAGCTGTATGGTGATGTTCTTGGCTTAAAGCATCCGCCACGTAAAATATTAGCTCCGTTTTCTTTTGCTTCAAGAGCACATTGCATAATCATTTCTTCATTTTCAACAGAACAAGGTCCAGCTATAACTACAAATCCATTCCCGCCAATTTCTACATTGCGAACTTTTATAATTGTATCTTCATTTTTATACTCTCGGCTTGCCAGTCGGTAACTTTTCGATTTTCCTTTTACAACCGCAGAAGCTTTGACTTCTTTTTTCGTTTCCACAGCCAAAGGAACTTTGTCTTCAACATTTAAAATCTTTGTGTACTCCAGTTTCGTTTTTTCCAATTCTTGAGATGGATAGCTTCCCAAAACTTTCATAAAACGAGTATGATGACCGAGTTCTTCCATTACTTTATGTATTGTTTCTTCAAAAATATTGCCTTCAAAATCTAAATAGAACATTTCTTCCCAAGGGTTACCAATTATTGGGCGGGATTCTAATTTGAGTAAATTAACTTGATATTTTCTGAACACGCCAAGCGCGTCTACAAGAGAACCCGGTGTATGAGAAGTTGCCATAACAATAGAAGTTTTACATGGAATTCTTGTATCTACTTTTTGAGGTTTTCTTGTTGCAATTAAAAAGCGAGTAAAGTTTTCAGATTGATTAGCAACCTCTCTTGTTATGATTTTTAATCCGTAAAGTTTTGCAGCTTCTTCACTTGCAATTGCGGCAAAAAATGTATTCCCTTCATCTGCAACACGCTGAACAGACATAGCCGTATCGGCAAAATATTCAATAGCTGCTTTAGGTATTGTTTCCAAAAACTTGCTGCATTGAGCAGCAGCTTGATGATGAGCATAAACTTTTTTGATTTTATTAAGTGGGATATCATCTATTGCAACTAAGCAATGCTTTACTTGAAATTTCTCTTCACCAACTATTGACAAAGTAGTATGAAGAAGCAAATCATAAACTTCATTTATTCCGCCTGAAGTTGTGTTTTCTATAGGAAGAATTGCATAATCAGCTTCACCCTTTTCTGCCGCTTCAACTACCTCGCTAAATAACTTCTTGAAATGAAAATTTAGATTGTAATTAGTATGAGCAAAATACTTGTGAGCTGCCAAATAACTATAAGATCCTTCAATTCCTTGGAAAGAAATTGAAATCGAAGAACGCTTTTCTTTCAAGTTAATTTTATTTTGTATATAATTCTGCTGTAACCTCACAGAATCTTCAATAACCTCATAAAACACTTTTGTTAGATAATGAGAATCTAAACCTTCTTTTTTACCAAGTTTTATTAGCCGATTCAGTAAATCCGATTCACGTTTTTGATCGCGTATTGGGCTTTGAGAGCTTTCCTTAGCGAGAACTACACCTTTACTTAGTTCTCTTCTTTTAGAAAGTAACTTGATTATGTTTTCGTCAACTTTATTTATGCCGTCTCTCAAATGCGAGATGTCTTTCTTTTTAGCCATGTTT
Organism: uncultured Melioribacter sp.; assembly: GCA_964631495.1. Lineage (GTDB taxonomy): Bacteria > Bacteroidota > Ignavibacteria > Ignavibacteriales > Melioribacteraceae > Stygiobacter. Next base: position 25,242 of record CAZVYT010000040.1, read on the forward strand.
TTTCATATTGTTTGAAATTGAGTGCAGAAGGTAAATATTTTTTCAACTTAAATAAAGTATTAATCAATTTTATCTTTTTTTAATTGACTCAATATTTCCTAACATGTAAGTTTGAAGTGGATATTTTTATCCAATTCTGATGGTTTATGATTACGATATTTATTTTTACTTATAGATAAGGTACTTAAATGGGAAATCTAACGAGAAGAAACTTTCTTAAATCTTCTGCTTTAGTCGGTTCTGCTACGGCGGGATTATCGAGTAAAACAAAAGCCTCACCAAAAAATGTATTATCCGAAGACAGAATGGGAGTATTAGTTGACACAACAGTATGTATTGGCTGCCGAAAGTGTGAGTGGGCTTGCAAGACTGCACACGATTTACCTACCGATCCGATTGAAATTTATGAGGATAGAAGTGTATTTAAGGAACACAGAAGACCACACGACAAAGCTTTAACAGTTGTAAATGAATATCAAAATACATCTTCAGACAAGTTCCCGATTAATGTAAAAGTACAATGTATGCACTGTGATAAACCGGCGTGCTCATCTGCTTGCATTGTAGGCGCATTTTCTAAAATTGAAAATGGTACAGTTGTTTGGGACACTAATAAGTGCATTGGCTGCCGCTATTGTATGGTAGCTTGTCCATTTCAAATACCGGCTTTTGAATATGAAGAAGCATTTAAGCCTGATATTAAGAAATGTGATTTTTGTGTTGATAGAACTTCACTTGAAAAACTTCCTGCTTGTGTTGAAATCTGTCCGGTAGAAGCAATTACTTACGGAAAAAGAGAAGACCTATTAAAAGTTGCAAAAGATAGAATTAAGAATTACCCCAACAAATACATTGATAGAATATTTGGCGAGTACGAAGTAGGTGGAACGTCTTGGCTATATTTATCAAGCCGACAGTTTGAAGAGCTTGCCTTTCCAAAACTTGGTAAAGATCCCGCGCCAGGAGTAAGCGAAGCCATTCAACATGGAATATTTGCATACTTTGTTCCTCCTGTTGCACTTTATGCGTTACTTGGTGGAGTTATGTGGTTAAACAAAAACAAGAAACACAATAAAGAAGAGATGGAGAACTAATATGGAAAACCACAAACCCGCACCTATTTCTACAAAGTATTTTACTCCGTTTGTAATTGCTTTATCTGTGTTAGCTTTAAATGGATTATTGTTTCTTCTAGCAAGATTTGTTTTGGGAATTGGAGCAGTAACTAATTTAAACAACCAAAATCCTTGGGGAATATGGATTGCGATTGATGTTGCAGCAGGAGTTGCACTTGCTGCCGGCGGCTTTACAACTGCCGCTCTCGGTCACATTATGCATAAAGATCAATATCATGCTATAATTCGACCTGCGTTATTAACAGCAGCACTTGGATATACATTAGTAGCTGCAAGCGTGATGATAGATTTGGGAAGACCATATTTTATTTGGCATCCGCTTTTTATGTGGAATGGCAGTTCTGTTCTTTTTGAAGTTGGTATTTGTGTTATGATTTATTTAACAGTTCTTTATATAGAATTCCTTCCCATTGTAACCGAAAGATTTATTGGAAAAGTTAACCTACCGGGAATTTTAAAAAAGTATAATCAAGTTGTTGATAAATTTTTGCGTTTGCTTGATAGAGGTTTAGAAAAAACTATGTTCATATTTATCATTGCTGGAGTTGTGC
>CAZVYT010000040.1:26938-29668 GCA_964631495.1 uncultured Melioribacter sp.
TTTACATCAATCATCTTTAGGAACTTTAATGGTAATTGCCGGACCAAAGATGCATCCGCTATGGCAAACTCCAATATTACCGCTTCTCTTTTTACTTTCAGCTATTTCAGTTGGCTTCCCGATGGTAATTATGGAATCACTGTTAACTTCAAGATCATTTAAACTAAAACCCGAAACACCAATACTTGCAAATTTAGGAAGCATGGTAGCTCCATTATTAGGCATTTATTTAGCTTTTAAAGTTGGTGATATGGTAATTAGGCAGACATTTGTTTACTTAACAGAAATTACTACAGAAAGTGTAATGTTTACTCTAGAATTATTGATTGGCGTTATTATTCCACTTAGAATTTTCTTATCTCAAGGATTATCAAAAAATCCTCTAGCGTTGTTTATTGCTTCTGTTATGGTTATTTCCGGAGTATTGATGAATAGAATAAATAACTTTTTAGTGGCTTATACCCCGCCCTATCAAGTTCAATCATATTTTCCATCAATAGGAGAACTTTCGGTAACAATTGGTTTTATTGCTCTCGAAGTTTTGATTTTCCGTTTTTTTGTTATTCATTTTCCAATAGTGAGTGTTGCAGATAATTCTGTTCCACATACTAAATTTTCTATAAGAGGTTAAGCGATGAAAACTATAATAATAATTCTGTTCGTTGCTATGCCGCTTTTTTTATTTGCGCAAAACAATGTGGGTAAACTTCATCAAACTCAAGCATTAAATTGTAAAACTTGTCATAGCTGCGATATCCCAACAAAAGAGAATCCATGCATAAAACCATGTCCGCGCGAAAGATTGATAACTATAGAACAAACACCGGAAGATGCCCCAGCTGTAATTACAATTGATAAACTAAAAAAGCAATCGGACATTTATGTGCCGGTAGTGTTTTCACATAAACTCCATGCAGAGATGGCAGATATGGGCGGCGGATGCAGAATGTGCCATCATTACAATCCTCCGGGTCAAGTGGTTGCTTGTTCCGATTGCCATGAAAAAGAAAGAAAACGTGTTGATTTAAGCAAGCCGGATTTAAAAGGTGCTTATCATCAACAATGCATAAATTGTCACCGTCAATGGAGCGGCAAGGTAGAGTGTGTTAGCTGCCATGTGCAAAATGGCTCAGCAAAAAAAGTTGGACAAAAACCAAAAATGGAAACTTCCGGAAAGAGAGTTCATCCAAAAGTTAATCCGCCAGAACAAGTTAAATACGATACACCTAAGACCAAAGGAATACTTGTTACTTTCAATCATAAAGATCACGTAACTACTTTTTCGATTGATTGTGAAAAGTGTCACTCTAATGAAAGCTGTAATAAATGTCATACAAAGTATAAACCGGCTTCATTAAATAACAGAAGTGTTACAGAAAAACATTCGTCATGCGCAAACTGTCACAATGTAAAAACAAATTGCGGTGATTGTCACAAGAATAATGTTGCGGCATCTTTTAATCATAAAACAAGAACCGGGTTTGATTTGGCAAAAAATCACGCAAAGCTTAGTTGTAACAGATGCCATGTTGAAAAAGGAAAATTCTCAGGCTTGAAATCTGATTGCAGAATATGTCACGGTTCATGGTCAAAAGATAATTTCAAACATGCTTCAACCGGATTGCAGTTGGATGAAGCTCACGCTGATTTTGAATGCAGCGATTGTCATCAAGAAAAAAATTATGCTAATCCAACTTGTAAAAACTGTCATGAGGATAAAACATATCCCAAAGATAAACCGGGAAATGTCTTGAAGAAGAGACGGTCACTTGCTAAATAAAAGCGATAGAGAATGACGCATTGCGTAAGGTTAATAAAAAGCTAAAGGAGGAGAAGAAATGAAAAAGAAAATTAGTTTAGTAAAAACAGCTGCATCATTAATTATTGGATTAGCGGGACGGACAAGTTTACTTCTTTTTCTGCTCTTTGCTTTTACAGGTAAAAATTATTGTGATATGTCATCTAAGCAGTTTCAGTTATCAAACTTACTTAAAAACAGCATACTTGTGGCTAAAGGCAAAATTGTACAAGTAACAAGTGATGATAACTATTACAAAATGAGCTTTAGTGTGGAAGACATATTATTGGGTACAATCAACTCAAATAAAATTGAAGTTGTTTCTATATTTAAGAATGGCTTCAGGTTAGAAGATGAACCATACTTGGAAGAAGGTAAAGAATACATACTTTTTTTAAACAATACTAAAGGTGTGTAGACAATTACCAACCAGATTGCCGGTGTTTATAGCGGTGATGCACTTCTGGATATTAAAAAAGTAATTAAAGCCTACATTGAACAAAACAAAATTTTTGAAAAAGGATACTGCAAAAACTTAATTGAGTTGTTTGATAAATTAGATAATGATGCTATTAAAAATATTTTGTTATTAGATATTGAAGAAAGTATAACAACAAGCGAATCTTACTTTGTTAAAAGGCTGTTTGAAAGCAATAGTAAAAAAACGAAAATGTTTGGTATTAAACATGCAGGCAAGTTGAAACTCAACGAATTGCATGAGAGTGTTAAACAGACTCTTTTGACTAGTACGGATTCTAAAGAAAAGTTTTATTGCATAAGTGCGCTTGGTGAATATTCTGATATCAAAGATATAGGTGTTCTTCAAAGATTTTTGACAGACAATGAACAAGGCAACCGCAGAGTTGCTATTTATGCACTAATGAACTTAAAAAGTGAATTAGTAATTGAGCCGCTAATTAATGCTTACAAAA
>CAZVYT010000041.1:0-29507 GCA_964631495.1 uncultured Melioribacter sp.
GTCAATACACCGATCTTCATTACATATACTCCTATTGTTTATTTAGATAGTTAAATCAATTTCAAATTTGCAAACTTGCTAAGTAATTGTTTGATTCCAACTTTTTCGAATGCAATAGTTACTCTTTGCATATCACCTGTTCCGGTAATCTGCTGAATTTTACCAATGCCAAATATTTGATGAGTTACTCTGCTTCCTACACGTAATGATCTTCTGTCTTGATCATAATCTTCAAAGCTTTCTTGATAGAATTCATCGTAATAAACTTTTTTACGGCGACCGGCTTTCTTAACACCAGAACCATCAGCTTCTTCTAATGTGGATTCATCAACTTCATCTAAGAATCTCGATTTACTTTGGTATGCAACTTCTCCAAATCTATATCTAGAACGCGCATAACTTAGATAAACTTTTTCTTTAGCTCTTGTTACCGCAACATAAAATAATCTTCGTTCTTCTTCTATTTTTGAATCTTGATCGAATCTTTGGCTTAAAGGGAAAATATCTTCTTCTAAACCAGTTACAAAGACAATTGGAAATTCCAAACCTTTTGCGCTATGAACTGTCATTAAAGTAACGGCATGTGCTTTTTCATCATATTGATCAACACCGGCAATTAGAGAAACTTCTGCCAAGAAATCTTCTAATGTTGCTTTTGGATGAGATTTAGAATATTCGTGAACAGCAGATACTAATTCTTGAATATTGTCATAACGTGACATTGATTCGGAAGTACCTTCTTCTTTATAGATTCTAAGTATTCCCAATTCATCAAGTAATGCTGAAGTAAGTTCTCCAATAGATAGTTTCTCTTTCAATTCAATATACTTATCAAGCATCAATCTAAATTGTTTAACATTTTTTTGAATTCTTTCTTTAACTTCAATAACCTCAAATACGCGCATCATTGTTTTAAATAGCGATAAATTCAGCTTTCGGGCAAAGGCAATCATCTTGCTAATTGAAGTATTTCCAATTCCACGCTGAGGAAAATTCATAACACGTAATAAACTTTCTTCATCGTTTGAATTTGCAAGAACCCGCAAGTAAGCTAAAACATCTTTCACTTCTTTTCTTCTATAGAATTCAACACCGCCAATAATTTTATAAGGAATTTTATCTCTTCGAAGTGCGTCTTCTAAAGCACGAGATTGAGAGTTTAATCTGTAAAATATTGCTATATCATTTAATGTGATTTTTTTTGTGGTTACTTCTTTTTTAATCTTTTTTGCAATCTGATACGCTTCATCTTTTTCATCAGTAGCTTTGATAAGAGTAAGCGGTTCGCCTTCGCTATTATTTGTCCACAAAGTTTTTGGAATTTGTGAAGAATTATTTTTTATCACAGAGTCCGCAGCAGCAAGAATCATCTTTGTAGAACGATAATTTTGTTCCAATCTAAATATTTTTGAACCAGTAAAATCTTTTTTGAAATTAAGCATGTTCTTAATTTCTGCACCACGCCAACTATAAATACTCTGAGCATCATCTCCAACAACGCATATTTTATCTTTAGTTGGACTTAGCATTTTAAGCAGTTCATATTGGGCAATGTTTGTGTCTTGATATTCATCAACAAGAATGTATTTAAACATCTTTTTATACTTGCACAATACTTTATCATGATCTTTGAACAATTGAATAGGCTTAAGGAGTAAATCATCAAAATCCATTGCGTTATTTTCAAATAAGCGCTTATTATACTCGAAATAAATCTCTGCAAACTTTTTGTCGGATGGTGTTAAACCAGATGATTTTTCAAAATCTATAGGCAATATCATCTGGTTTTTGAGATAGCTTATTTTATGCTGAACACCGTTTGCTGTAATTGCCTCTAAGTTAATATTTAAGTTAGAAATAATATTGCTGACAAGAGAAACGGAATCTTCCCTATCATAAATGGAATAATTAGAACGATAACCAATTTTGTCAGATTCCACTCTTAACATTTTTGAGAAAATAGAATGAAATGTACCCATCCATAATTCTTCTGCTTTTTTACCAATTAGAGATTTAATGCGTTCTTTCATCTCTTTTGCAGCTTTATTAGTAAAAGTAAGAGCAAGAATTGCAGATGGCTCTGTTCCTTTTTCAATCAATAATGCTATTTTGTGAGTTAAAACGCGGGTTTTTCCAGATCCGGCTCCAGCAACTATCATGTGAGGACCGGCGTTATACTCAACCGCTTCGATTTGTTCTTTGTTAAGGTTGTTTAGGATTTTCATAGATGGCTTGTTTTTTTGAGCCGCAAATATAGTAAAAACCGAAATGGTTTTACAAATAAAAGATAATTCAAAGATTTGTTCTAAATTGAGCTATAAATTCGGGAAATTGAGAGCATATATAAAAAAGAAGCAAACTCAAAACTAACTTATTGAATCAAGATCGAGATTGCTTTCCCGAAACAAAAATTCGGGACAAGCTGTCATTTCATTCCTCGTAATGGGACTAAAAAAATATTTCAGATCTCTCTAAAAAATATTTTTTTTGCTAAATGAGTAATTTCCCACCCTTCATAATCATATTATCATCAAAATAAACAGTAGGTTTCTTAACTACTCCATCCAAATGAATTGGAATATCTACAATTCCACCCATGGATTTATTATCACCAAGAGCAATATGAATTGTACCCATAACTTTTTCATCTTCTAATAAAACACCGCTCAGTTTTGCTTTATCATTTGTTCCAATGCCAAACTCCGCAATGTTCCTTGAAAGTTTTCCATATTTGTTTAGAGTTTCATCAAGCTTTACCGCTTGTGGTCCGCCGGATACTTTAACCGCATATCCATCAACAACTTCAATTCTAATTGGCTTCCCTTTAATAACTCCAATGCCAGCCATTGAGCCGTCTACTACAAAAACACCATTTGATTTTCCTTCTAAAGGCGCTATATAAGCTTCTCCAGTTGGAAGATTTCCGCTTTCCCCTTTTTTATGGAACAATCCTTTACTTGGCAATGCTTTTCTGCCGGTAATATCCATAGTAATATCAGTTCCATTCTTTGCTGTAACTCTTACTACTTTTATGTTATCGAGAATTTCTTTTAGCTTTATAGTTAGCGCGGCAATTTTATGATAATCCGCGTTCAGTCCGCGTACCATTATTTCTTCTGTAATTCCCGGAAATGTTGCAATTCTTGAACCTAAAGAGGAAGCATTTCTTCTAGCATTAGTGTGCGTTAATGATTTTGCCGTAGGGCAAAGAACAACATCAAAAAGTTTCATCATTTCTGCAATTTGCTTAGGAGGTTCTTGCCCATGCATCTCACGTGATTTGAATTCTAAATAAACAGATTCATGCCCTAATTCTTTTGCATTTTTATACAAAGAATAACCGATGTTGCGTTTGTATTCATCAGTAACAATCAAAACTGTTTCGTGTGATTGTGCGCCCATGCAATCTTTAATTGCTATAATACAAGCCTTATCAAGTTTTGTTAATTTCATAATATACCTCAAAATGGAAAACTAATATTTAATTGAATTGTTCCGCTGTAACCTTTTTCTGAAAAAGGGTCGGTAATTTTAATTGTACTTGAATCAGAAACCTTACTAATGAATTCATTTACATTCATAAAATTATAAGAAGCTGTTGCTTCTAAACTCATATAATCATGAATTATATGTAAAATAATTCCAGTAGCTACATAGAAACTCGCATTGTTTTTTTCTGGTGCATATTTTCTTTCTATAGTAAGTGAATTATTTTCTAATTGCTGCCGGACTAATTCAGAATTGTAATATGTGATACCACCTTCAACAATTTTCCAATCAACAAAAGATGTAATTGGCATTCCTACATCAATACCAATTCCCCACTGATTCATATTAAGAATAAGTTTATTTCGTTCTAGTGAGCTAATATTTTGTGTATGCTCTTCTTTCAAAAATTGGAAAAAGCCTTTTGCTGTAAAAAAAAGATTATCCCATTTAACACGAAAAATATTAGCACCTATTCTATAACCAGATCCTAGATTGAAATCTACTTCATCATTAAGTTTACTAAAGCTAACTCCATAATTTGAATTTACATACTTATTAATCCCTTCCGCTTTATAGTGATGCTCAGATATTCCAACATAAAATCCGCTAAGACCAAAGCAACCAAATCCAAATTTTTGCGCGTTAGAATTAGTAGCAAACAAAAGAAAAAGTACAAAGATTATTTTCCATGAAGATCGGATCAAATTATTCTCAATTATCTTAGAGTGTAAGTTTATAAACTACTTTTATTCAATAACATTTTTTTTGAAGCCTTGCTCAAGCCCATGTCCATTTGTGCTCAACTCTGATTTTCTTAATAAATACGCAAATATTAATCCAAAGAATCCTAATGATGAAAATATCCACATTCCTAATGTATAATCACCACTAAAATCATTAGCCCAGCCAATTAAAAAATTAAAGCCGGCAAGACCAATGTTTTGAATCATTGTCATTAATCCGTATGCGGTTCCTAATTTTGCTTCATCAACAATAATAGCAACGCTTGGCCACATAACTGCAGGAATCATTGAAAAAGCTAAACCCATCATAGCCATTGGCACATATAGCGTAATTTGAGTATAAGCCATTAATAAATAAACCGGGATTAAAAGTAATGATCCTATCATCATTAAGAGTGAACGTTTACCAATATAATCTGCCATTAAACCAAAAAGTGGTGTCAAAATCATAGCAGATAGGGTTAATGTGCTAGAAAGAAAACCACCCATTTCTCTAGTAGTTCCATGTGTATCCATAAAAAACTTTACTGCAAAAGTTTGGAAAGGAAAAATGCCAGAATAAAATGTTACGCAAAGAAGTACTACAAACCAATATGACTTTGAAAAATCAAAAATTTGGCTAAAACGAACTTCATCTTGTTTTGGAACTGGACGTAAAGAATAATTCTTCTCCGCATAACTATCCATTCCCCAATAAATTACAGCCATTGCTAAAGAAATTACACTGGCACCAAGAGCAATTAGCAAAGGATAAGTATAAGTTTCGTAAAACATACTTGCCCAGCTAGGCGAATTAAGCGCCGCAAAAGAACCGAGCCGTGCAAGCGTAAGATTTAGCCCAAAAGCAAATGATAATTGCTTCCCTTTAAACCATCTCCCTATAACAGTTGTTATTGCAACAATCATTGATTCTGCACCAAGACCATATACTAAACGACCAATTGCCATCATTGTAATATCGTTAAATGATGCTGTTATAGCTGCACCAATTAAACATAGAGTAGTAAAAACAAAAGTAGATACTCGTGTTCCAAATTTATCAATTATTACTCCACCAATAAGAACCATAAAAATATTTGGTACACTATAAATACCTTGTAGTAAGCCAATATTAGCATCTGTAAAATTTAATTGCTTAACTAACAGATCGGCAAGAGGACTAATAGAATCATAAATGTAGTAATTGCCAAACATAGCCAAGGAAATTACGACAAGAATAATCCATCTAAATGCGAATGAGGGTTCCGGTTTTGCGTTTATTTTTGTATCCATTAATACCTATATTTCTTGATCATGACCTTAATCTTGCACTTGAAAACCTGTAAGGTTGATCAAGATTAAGTTCAAGGTCAAGATCATTATTAGAAATTTATTTTACTGGAACATTCTTTAATGCTTCAACAAGGTTTTCCCAGAATTTTTCAACTGTACTAATTTGTACTCTTTCATCTGGTGAATGCGCACCAAATATTGTCGGACCAAAAGAGATCATATCCATGTGTGGATATCTTTCTTTAATAATTCCACATTCAAGTCCGGCATGAATAGCTTTTACTTCAGGCTCTTTACCATATTTTTCATGAAATACTTTTTTCATTACAGCAAGTGCTGGTGAATGTATATCAGGCTTCCAACCAGGATAACCATCGCCTTGAATTACTTCAGCTTTTGCCATTCTAAATAAAGCTGCAATTGAATTAGAAATATCTTTCTTCTCGGTTTCTACAGAACTACGCTGACTTAAAGTAACTTCGACATTCTTTTTATTAGTAACAACAACAGCCAAATTTGTCGATGTTTCAACAAGTCCTTCAATATCAGCACTCATCTTTTGAACTCCGTTTGGAACTGCATATAAAGAATCTATTAAATTCTTTGCTGTTGTTTTATCCATAACTTTTGACTTTGACTTTGAATCTGCATAAGCAACAACTAATGTTGGCTCAACGCTTGCTAATTCTGATTTGACTATTTCATTATAGTGTTCAACATATCCTTTTACATCGTCCGCCGACTTTTTGTCAACACGGATTGTTGCAAAAGTTTCTCTTGGAATAGCATTATGTTTGCTTCCTCCATTAATTGAAACGAGTCTAATACCATAATTATAATTCAGATTGTGAAGTAACCGAACCATAATTTTTATTGCATTACCTTTTCCAACTTGAATGTCTAAACCGCTATGTCCGCCTTTTAATCCTGTTACACTTATGTCTAAAGCTACTGATTTTTCTGGGACATCTTTAGTTTCATATTTGAACTTTACAAAAGTATTTTGTCCGCCAGAACAACCAATATATAAAGCGCCATCTTCTTCTGAATCAAGATTCATTAAAATATCCGAAGTAACAAAACCAGGCTGTAGTGCTTGAGCTCCGTTCAAACCGGTTTCTTCATCAAGAGTAAATAATGCTTCAATTGGACCATGCTCAATATCTTTAGCTTCCAAAACTGCCAATGCTGCTGCAACACCAATTCCGTTATCGCTACCTAGAGTTGTACCTTTTGCTTTAACCCAATCACCATCAATGTAACATTGAATAGAATCTTTTTCAAAATCATGCGTAACATCAGCATTTTTTTCCGGCACCATATCAATATGTCCTTGCAATACAACCGGTGTTAAATTTTCTTTGCCTGCTGTTGCCGCTTTTCTTATAACTATATTACCAAATGAATCAACATTGTGTTCAAGATTATTTTGTTTAGCAAAATCAATTATATATTGTGCTAAAAGTTTTTCGTGTCGGCTTGGATGTGGACGATTGCAAATTTCTTCAAAATGCTTCCATAGTAATTCGGGTCTCAAGTTTTCTAAAACAGCACTCATTTTAATCTCCTTTTATTTCTTCAAATGTTATTAATTTTTGTTCATATAATTGTGTTAAAAACTTCGGAAGACGTTCTTCTACTGGCTGTATTTTATCTCCAAAAGATTCAGCTAGTTCCTGTGCTATTACACCAACTTTCTTTTTACCATCAATAGAAAGCCATACTGCGCTACCCATTTCATCTAATTTCAATTTTATATAAGGCGATTTAACTTTTGGTTGTAAATATTTAACTGCGTATTTATTAATAAATTTTGGAAATTGTACAATGACTAAGTTGTTTTCGGCAATTTCGTGTCCAGCCAATTTAAGCGGTGTTAATTCAAATGCGCTTGTGTTTTTTAGTATTTTTCTTCTTTTAATAAAATTCATCGTAACCTATAAGTGTATTCAAAAAAATGAAATGCAAAAAGAAGGTCATACAAAACTGCATGACCTTCTTAATAAATAATAATACGAGATTACATAGAAACTGCTGGAGGTGCAGGATCATCAGCATTGCCGGCATTCTTAACCGGTATACTTACAAGATACCAACCAACAAATGCAAATACTACCAAGCTAACTAAGAAAGATGGAGTATCAAATATTGATATTAATGGTACTTCAAAAAATGCAAGAGTTGCAAAAAGCAATCCAACTAGAGCTTCGCCAGCAATTAAGCCAGCCGCAACTAGTACACCAGTATTTTCAATTCTTGATTTCTGGGCATCATTGAAGCTTCGCTTAATGGCTATTTTATCTACAATTCCTTTGATTAATCCTCCAATAAAAATTGCAAACGTTGTTTCTAGTGGTAAATACATTCCAACTGAAACAAGCATTGGACTTTTAACCTGCATAAGAATGAAGCCTAAGCCCATAACCATACCTACAATTATCAGTGGCCAAGCCATTTCTCCTTTTACAATTCCTTGTGAAAGTAATGCCATCAATCCAGCTTGCGGTGCAGCTAATTTTTGTGAACCAAATCCACCTTCAATTCCTAAGACTTCTTTCTTAGATTCATCATTCAATTCTTTAATTTGATCTAATGTAAATTGCTTTCCGGCAAATTCTGGTTTCGTTCCTTTATATTCAACAACAGTGATATTTTGTTTTTGTAATTCTGCCATTTTCTTATTTGCATTTTCTTTGATATCACTTGAGTGTAAAATCATCAAAGGTAGAAACATAACAGCGGCAGCAACAGAAATACCAATTATATCACCTACTTGCATTCTCCATGGTGTACCGCCAAGAATGTGTCCAACTTTTAAGTCTTGCAGCATCTCTCCAGCTACTGCTGCTGAAACGCATACTACTGCAGCCACACCAAGTACGGCAGCAACACCTTCTTTTCCACTCATACCTAATGCTACCATTAATAAAGCTGCTACAATTAGAGTAGAAAGTGTTAATCCTGAGATTGGATTATTTGATGAGCCAATGATACCTACTAAGTAGCCAGAAACTGCTGCAAAGAAGAAGCCGGCAACTATCATTACTACTGTTGCAACAAAAGCTGCAAAAAGATTTTGAGTAAAGAAATTATAAATTAAAAGTGTCAAAACAGAAGCGACTGCAATACCAATCATAATCCATTTGAAGCTTAAGTCTTGATCAACTCTTTCTGATGTTACTTCTCCGGAAGCAGCCTTTTTAACATCGCTAATGGAACGTTTAATACCTGTTGCTAAACTCTTCCTCATTTTGAATAAAGTAAAGCCAGCTCCCATTAACATTCCGCCAATGGCAATTGGACGCACTATAAATCTCCATATCATTTGAGCCCAAACTGTCCAATCATGTTCAGTTGGTGTTGCGCCAGGATTAGAAGTTTGAAATTGCTGAACTAAAGATGGAGACAGGAAATAAAGAATAATTGGAACAAACAATCCCCAAGCTAAAAGTCCACCGCTAAAATTTAAGGATGCCAATTTTGGTCCAATGATGTACCCAACACCAATATATGCTGGTGAAACACCTGGTGAACTAAGTAGAACTCCGCCTTCTGCACTAGCAGAGCCAGCAGCTTTTAAATTAATAACTGATTTTGAAAATGTTACAAACTTTTCCCAAGAAGTAGCAAAGAATTTCAATTGACCTAAAATTTGAATAACTCCGCCGACCGCCATTGCTGAGAATAAGAATTTAGCACCTGAGCCACCTGACCGCCCAGCTTTATGAATTTCGGAAGCAGCAACAGATTCTGGAAACGGAAGATCTGCATCTTCAACCATTACTCTTCGAAGCAGAGCAACAAACATAATTCCTAACAAACCACCGGCAAACATAATTGCTGTGGCTGTTAAATAGTTTGCTACTGTATCAAAATTTTCCCAAATACCAGCAATGTAAAAAGCAGGTAGTGTAAAAATTGCTCCGGCTGCTATTGATTCACCTATAGAACCAACAGTTCTAGTAAAGTTTTCTTCTAAAATATTGCCTTTCAATAATTTTAACAGCGCCATACCAATTACAGCAGCTGGATAAGTTGCCGCTATTGTCATTCCCGCTTTAAGCCCGAGATATGCGTTAGCTGCTCCAAGTATAACCGACATAATTAAACCAATTAATAAAGCTCGAACGGTAAATTCTGCCATGTTGGTTTCTGAGGAAACAAATGGGACATGTTTTCTCTGTTCCGCCATGTTTTTCTCCTATTTGGTTTTAGATGTGATGAAGCTAGAGAATACGCTTCGATTATTTGTATGACTAATATAATTATGAATGAATAACTGAGCAACCATATTATTTAGAAGTACGAAATACAAAAAAATAAATAGGGAATTTAAACTGAATGTCATTTTTCGTTTTAATTTTAATTGAAATTGAACTGAAGTTGGCAGATAATACATTTGCTTCTCTCAAAAAGTATGCTGGCTAATCTTCTGAAAATTGTTTTTATTCTGTAATTGCGAGGCGCTTTTTGCTGAAGCGATCTTTATCTTAACTTGAAAATCAATGCTTGCGATTGCTTCACTTCGCACGCAATTACAAAAAGTTAATATTTCAGAAGATTTAAATAATAAAATATTTTGAGCTACTATCTTTGTCCCGATAATGTGAAATTACTATTAACGTAATCATACTTCAAACAATGTAATTGGTAATTAAAAAACTAGTTTCCTCATACCAATATGACAAATGGCAAAATCATATTTTACTGGATCCTCAGAATCGAATTTTTTTAATTTTTCTGTAATTTCTTCAGCCATTTTCCAAGAAACATTTTTTTTCTTTGTAAGCTTAAGTTGTTTACAAATTCTTGCAATGTGCACATCAACCGGAATTAATAGTTTATCTTTTGGTATTTCTTCCCATAAACCAAAATCCAACTCATCTTTACGAACCATCCACCTTAAGAATAAGTTCATCCGCTTACACGCACTTCCCTTTTGTGGATTTGGAAACATAAAAATAATTCCTCGTGTTGTTTATTTATTAGATGAGCATAATTCAATCATTTTATTTGAAAATAATCCAATTGATTTTTGCAAATTAAATTCATTATCAATCGTTGAATAAAATAATCCTCTTATACTTGAGTAGCTTTTAAGTAATCTATTCATACCAACAAATAAGTTGTGAATATCTTCACTGGAATAAAACCTATGATAAACATTTTTGTAGTACACGTTGTTGTTATTTGCAGAATATTCACAAACAAATTTGTATGGCATCCATTCCATAATTGAATGAATTTTCTGAAGTGTATTATTTATCTGCTTAACATTTCCATAAGCAAATAGAGATGAGATAAAGGCGCTTATTTCAATATCTTGAGGGTTGGTGAATCTGTGAGGGAACTCGAGCGGATCAGGAGATATTTTAGTTCGATCAAAATAATTGTAATGATCATCTAATTTATTTTTTAATAATAAATCACTAACAGTTAATTTCAACTCAATCCATTATTTTAAATAAATCATTTTACTTTGAGCTTCACTCATCCCCGTAGTTAATCGGCATATATATAATCCGCTAACTAAGCCAAATTTATCTGCGTTAAAACTGATTTTTTGTATTCCAACAGTTTGATATGCATTAATAAGTTCTGCTATTTCTTTACCTATAGTATCAAAAATCTTTATGGAAACCTGTGCGGGTTCATTCAAGTAATAACTAATACTTGTTTCAGCATTGAAAGGATTAGGATAATTTTGATAAAGTTTAAATTCAGTTGGAATTCTTTCTTCTTTTTCAATATTTGTTGTTAGCTGATGATCATCAATCGGGGCTGTCCAAATGCTTAATGTTGTACCTTGCATCCGCATCCAAATTGGATACACTTTTCTATTATATGCTGCAATGCCTGTATAATCACCAAAAAATACATTTGAAGTTGGAATAAAGGAGCTTTCACTAATTCTAAAGTTTTTAAATGTTTCACCACCATCATCGGAACGAGCTAAATAAACTTGGGTTTCTAAACTTGTAGGATTTGCATTGTCTCTTCGATCATAAAATATTATGTAGATAATTCCAGTAATCGGATCAACACTCATCCAAGTAAAAAACTGATCTCTTTTCTGTGAATCATTATTTACTTTTTTCGGAGTGCTCCAAGAAAATCCGCCATCTGTTGATTTTGCAAGAAAAATATCTGTATCGCCATTTATTTGATCTGACCAATTTATATAGATATTTCCTTTATGCTTTGAATTACTAATATCACAACCTGTGATAGGCATACCATTACAACGGTTTATTCCTGGAATATTAAATGCCCATCCGCTAACTAACGAAGCAACTTTTGTATCATTGCCAAAAGTTACGCCTCCATCCAAAGATTTATCAAACATTAAACCGGCTGGACCAGACCAGCTCAAATATACTTCTCCATTTGGACCAACAGTTGGAACACATCCTTCAACAGTGTTATCATCATCTTGGCAATCACCACTACGATTACTTATGCGAACCGGATTTGACCAAGATTGCCCTCTATTAATAGATCTTGAAAATAATATTCTTGTACTATCAGTAGGTTTTGTACTGCCGTAATTATCAAATTCTGTCCAAGCCATGTATAGGTTATTTTTGAATTTTGAATTAGTTATATCTGCACAAATCCATTCTTTGTCTTGTTCTTTTGCTGGCGGACTAAAACCAACGCCGGCATCATAATCCCAATTAGTACCATTATCTGGAGAGCGTTGAACAACAATTCTATCAATCCAATAACCGCCGGTACTGCTTGGAGGGTTTGATAAGTGTCCAAAGAATAAATATCCATCAGCATCATAAACTAAACAAGGGTCACCCCAAACACCCCAACTTGAACTCATAGTTTTTTGTTCCCAGTTCAAGCCATCGTTATAAGAAATATAAAAGTATCTCAGATTAGAACCGGCTGCAATAAAGCTAGGGTTTGTTGGATTAATCGCAATAGAAACTTCATTTGGTTGGTTAGCAGAAATACTGCTTACACGTACATTCTTAAATTGTGCTTCTAAAATAATTGTAAAAACAAACAAGAAATAAAAAGTTACAGCATATTTGTTCAACATTATTTCCCTTATTTGAATATTAATTATTAGTCTTAGCTAGATCCCTCATTTCTTTTATTGCCTGTTCCAAACCAACAAAAACTGTTCGTGCAATTACTGCATGTCCTATACTTACTTCATCAATTTCAGTTATTGCAATAAATTCTTTCATGTTGATATAATTTAATCCATGTCCAGCATTAACACCAAGACCAAGTTTTTTTGCATGTTTAGCCGCTACACGAACTCGTTCAAGTTCATCAAAAATATCCTCTTCACCTCTGGCATTAGCATAATGGCCAGTATGTATTTCTATAAAGTCAGCATTTATTTCTGCGGCAGCATCAATTTGGTTTATATCTGGCTCAATAAATAATGAAACAGCTATTCCCGCTTGGTGTAATCTATCAATAGCTCTTTTTATTTGGCGAATATTATCTATTACATTGATTCCGCCTTCGGTTGTTAGTTCTTGCCTACGTTCTGGAACAATAGTAGCTAGTTCAGGCTGAATGTCGCAAGCAATATCAATAATTTCATCAACAGCAGCCATTTCAAGATCTAACTTAGTCGTAATTAATTCACGCAATAATCTTACATCTCTTTCATTTATATGTCGCCTATCCTCTCTTAAATGAACAACAATTCCATCAACCCCAAAATGTTCTGCCATTAAAGCAAATGTAACTGGATCTGGCTGCACTTCGCCGCGCGCATTTCTTAAAGTAGCAATATGATCTACATTTAAACAAAATCTCATTGTTGCCTCTCACTATTTATAACGTGAAATTAAAAATATTTGACTCGAATAAAAAAGTACTCTTTTTTGTATTAATCCAGCAACCTTATTGTACCTATAGAAGCTTTTATTGCCGGTAACAAATCTGATATTGATCCCTTTTCTCCAGAATATTCTAATTGAATTATTTTGCCGCTTATATTCTGAAAAAAGATTCTGTGTGCTGTCAGGTTTTCTTTATCAAATTTAATATGATTAAATGAAATTCTTGAATGAACAAAGTTACTTAAAGAATAATTTGAGTCTTTATATTTAATTGAAAGTAATCCTTTGTAAAAATTCAATACACTATTTTTTGAAGCTAAACTATCTGTAGAAAAAACAATTCCACAACTTAATACCGCTCCGGTTGATTTATTAAAAAATACATACTCCGGCTGATAAATAAAACCATCGCTTGGATTATTTCTCATTTCCATTTTTTTCGAAAGTGATGACGGCATTAATTCCCATTCTAATGGTGGGCTAAATTTAATGCCAAGATCAACATCACTTACCTCCACACCGACAAGATTTTTGTTAAACGTATAAAGTTCAGTTGAATCTTCATCGCTTTTATTTTGGCTGCATGAGTAGAAAAGTATAACGCTTATAAGTAAGACAAGGTATCTTAGTTGATAGAGTTTCATCATTTTTCATATTGTTAAACTTTTCAAATATAATTATCTTTCGACAGAAACGGATAACATTATGCTAACTTTAATTAATTTTCAAAAAATAACCGGAAGAAAGAGTTTAAAGAATTTTCTCTCTTCCCGCTTCGAACAAGTCTTCTAAGCTATACCTATTTTATTTTCTTTCATTTCAATTATTATTTATTAAAACTTTTTCCGTGAGGTTATTATGATGGGTACATCATTTATACAAAATACTTTAGTATCTGCAAATATTAATGCAAACGAAGTTCATTCTTATCTTAGCAAAAAGATGCTTGTTGATGGATTTGATTTTGTCTTGGACATTAAAAACAGTCATGGTTTAACTTTGGTTGATGAAAATACTGGTTGTGAATATTTAGATTTCTTTTCATTCTTTGCTTCATCTCCTTTAGGAATGAATCATCCAAAACTAAACACTCCCGAGTTTCGTGAAGAACTTGCAGATGCGGCATTGAACAAGCCATCGAATTCAGATATTTACACTACTCAAATGGCAAACTTTGTTGAAACATTTTCTCGTGCAGCAGTTCCGGATTTCATGAAACATTTGTTCTTTGTTGATGGGGGCACCTTAGCTGTTGAAAATGGATTGAAAATTGCTTTCGATTGGAAAGTGCGCAAGAATTTTATTCGTGGATACAAAGAAGAGAAAGGTCATCAAGTAATTCATTTCAAAGAAGCATTCCATGGTAGAAGTGGTTATGCAATGTCAATAACAAATACCGATCCAGTTAAGATAGCACACTTTCCTAAATTCAACTGGCCGCGCATTTCCAATCCTAAAATTAAATTTCCGGTAGAAGATAATTTGAACGAAATAATGGCTCGTGAAGAAATAGCCTTAAACGAAATTTACACAGCAATAAAAAATAATAAGGATGATATTGCCGTTTTAATAATTGAACCTATTCAAGCTGAAGGCGGTGATAATTTCTTCCGTAAAGAATTTCATAGTAAGTTAAGAGAAATTTGCAGCGAGAATGAAATTTTGATGATGTATGATGAAGTACAAACCGGAATTGGTATTACTGGAAAAATGTGGGGCTACGAGCATTATGTTAAGCCGGATATTATTTCTTTCGGTAAAAAAGTTCAGATTTGCGGTGTAATGGTTAATGATAGAATTGATGATATCTCCGAAAACGTTTTTAAGAAATCCAGCAGAATAAATTCTACTTGGGGCGGTAATTTAACTGATATGGTTCGCTCAAGAAAAAACTTTGAAGTAATTGAAGAAGACAATTTGGTTGAGAATGCAAATATCATGGGGAATTATCTATTAAATAACATTAAAGATTTGCAAAACGAATTTCCAGAATATGTTTCTCATGCAAGAGGATTGGGACTAATGTGTGCTTTTGATATGCCGACAGTAGAAATTCGAAAGAAATTCTTAAATGAACTTTATATAAATAAACTGATTATGCTTGGATGCGGAAGCAGTTCTGTTCGTTTTAGAACTCCTCTAACCGTTAAGCAAGATGAAATAGATAAAGGAATTGGAATAATTAGAAATGTATTAAGCAAAATCTAAAATCATACTTCTTTATTAGAAATTAAAGGTGAGTTTTTTTTCCAATTTGGTGGCGAAATAACCAAAACAAACTCACCTTTTTTATTTCTCTTTTCAAACTCTGTTAATATCTCTTCTGAAGTTCCACGCCAAGTTTCTTCGAATTTTTTTGTTAGCTCGCGTCCTATTACTATTTGGCGTAATGGCATATATTCTTTTAACTCTTCAAGAAGTTTTTCGATTCTGTAAGTTGATTCGTACAAAACAATTGTTCTTTCTTCTTCAACTAATTGTTGAAGTTTTTTTTGTCTACCTTTTTTCTGAGGCAGAAATCCTTCGAAAACAAAAGAATCTGTTGGCAGTCCGCAAATGCTTAAAGCCATTATTGCAGCATTTACTCCGGGAATTCCGACAACTTCTATCCCTTTTTCAACGGCAAAATTTACTAAACGCACTCCCGGATCTGAAATGCATGGTGTACCGGCATCAGAAACAAGAGCGGCATTTTCATTTTTGTATATTCTTTCGACAATTCTTTCTAATGATTTGCTTTCATTATGCGCATTAACAACTACCAATGGTTTGTTAATTTCAAAATGATTAAGAAGAAAAGAAGTTACGCGTGTGTCCTCACAAATAATAAAATCAACGTTTTTTAGCGTTTCAACAGCACGGAAAGTTATATCTCCAAGATTTCCTATTGGCGTTGCAACTACAAATAGTTTTCCATACATAATCAAAATACTCTATTTATTCTTCACTGTAGTGAATTAAAGAACGTACATCATAACCTGATATTTTTTCTTTCCCTTTCAGAAAATCAAGTTCAATTAAAAATGATATTTGTACGACTTCTCCGCTAAGTTGCTCAATCAGTTTTACCGCAGCTTGCATAGTACCCCCAGTTGCAAGTAAATCGTCATGCAATAAAACTTTATCTCCGGGAATAATAGCATCTTTATGTATTTCTATTCTATCAGTACCATATTCCAATTCATAACTTGCAGAAATTGTTTCAGAAGGCAGTTTATTTGGCTTTCGAATTGGAATAAAACCAGCATTCAATTTTTGCGCTAGTGCGCCGCCTAATATAAAACCTCTTGATTCAATGCCGGCAACTTTTGTAATTCCTTTTCCACTGGCATATTCATACAAAGCAATAAGTGCTTCATTTAATCCTTTTGAATCTTTCAACAAAGTAGTAATATCTTTAAATATAATTCCTTCTTTTGGAAAGTTTGGAACATCGCGTACTAATTTTTCTAAATTCATCTCACTCTCCATTGATAAATTTTGTTAATGATTCGTGATTTTTTATTTCTTCAAGATATTTATATAGTATTTCTTCAATTGGTTTATATTCAAGCTGTTGATATAGTTTCTGTCTCACCTCTTTACTTCCGTGTAATCCTTTTAAGTAACCCGCATAGTATTTTCTAAAAGGAATAATAGCGCCACGAACATCTCGAATTTCAAGCGAATATCTTAAATGCCTTAGTGCCGTTTCTATTCTTTCATCTGGCATCACTTGAACTATTTTTTCACCTTTCATCAAAAGTTTTGCTTCTCTAAAAATCCAAGGATGATCAATAGCTCCGCGAGCAATCATTACTGCATCTGCATTAGTTTCATCAAAAGCTCTTTTAATATCTTCAGCAGAAAAAATACCTCCATTAACTGCAACCGGAATTTTTACGACATCTTTTACTTTTGGAATCCAGCTCCAATCTGCATCGCCACTGTGACCTTGTGCTCTTGTTCTGCAATGAAGAGTTAATGCTACTGCACCGGCATCTTCTATTCGTTTTGCAACATCTAAAATATTTATCGATGAAGAATCCCAACCTAATCTTGTTTTAACAGTTACAGGAACATTAACCGCTTTTACAATTTGTTCAACCATAGTTTGCAAATAACAAGCATCTTTAAGCAGTCCGGCACCAGCGCCTCTTCCTGCAATTTTTTTTACCCAACACCCAGCATTAATATCAATAATTTCCGGGTTACGCATCTCGGCAATTTTAGCCGCTTCAACCATTGGCTCTAAATTACCTCCATAAATCTGTATTCCAACCGGTCGTTCTTCATCGGTTATCTCTAGTTTCTTTTCAGTCTTTTTATTCGACCGAATCAGACCATCGGAATTAACAAATTCAGTATAAACTATATCTGCTCCAAGCTCTTTACATAACTTTCTATATGCAATGTCGGTTACATCTTCCATTGGTGCAAGAAGCAATGCTTTTTCAATATTTATTTTTCCAACTTTAAACATTTACGTTAACTTTCAATTTATCCGGATCTAGTTTGAAATATGCTACGATTAAAATCAAGAATGTGAAAAATGCGCCCGTTAAAAATGGAAATTGATAACCGATATAATGAAAAGAAAAACCGCCCCAAAGCGGACCAAGTACACGAGCGAAGGCTGAAATAGATTGATTAACTCCAAGAATTGCGCCTTGCTGATCTTCAGGTGAATGCTTTGAAATCATTGAGGGAATAATTGGTTGTAATATTCCGGTTCCAACGGCAAGAATAGAAATTACAATTGCCTCTCCGGTAAAATTTCTTCCATACGGAATTAATGCCAATCCAATTACTGTAAATACTAATCCAATTAGTACAATTGTTCTATCGGATAATTTATTTGATAGTCTTCTCATAAATCCAACTTGAATAATTACGCCGACTATTCCGGTTAGTCCAAATAGCATTCCATTTTGTTGATTTGAAAAATTGAATACTTTATAGGTCAATAATGAGTAAGTGCCATAAATATTAGCAACCGAAAATATGATGAAGAAAAAAAGAATAATTAAAAAACCAATTGACGAGTGTAAAACAATTTTTTTTGTAAAAGAAAAATCAAATACACGGAATTGAAATTTATCAACATTCTTTTTTTCTTTTAGAGACTCTGGCAGTAAAAAAAGTGCAAATACAAAAGCAATAAGAGAAAATGCAGCGCTTCCATAACCCGCTACAGAATAGCCATACTTAGATAGCACTGCACCTATAATTGGTCCAAAAACAAATCCAAGACCAAATGCAATACCTATTAAAGCCATACCTTTAGATCGATCTTCTTTTGAAGTTATATCTGCAATATATGCTTGGGCTACACCAATATTGCTTCCGCCAAGTCCGGCTAATAATCTTGAAATGAATAGCAATTCAAAAGAATTTGAGACAGCAAATATTAAGTAAGATATAACAGTTAATGATTGTGTCGCGAGCATTATCGGTCTTCTTCCAATTTTGTCGCTTAATCTTCCGAATAATGGATTAAAAATAAACTGCATTAAAGAAAATATTGCAATGATAATGCCTATGTTAAAATCAGAAATTTTTAATTGCTCACTAGCAAAAGTTGGTAGAATTGGTATAAGAATGCCAAAGCCCATTAAATCAATAAATATTGTAACAAAAATGATAGAAAGTGAAGCTTTATTTTTCATTAAATGAATTGCCTATTATATAACTGCAAAAATATAAATTAATTGATGTGCCGCGAACTTTTTCTTTTAAATGATTCTACTTTTCTTAAAATATTTTTTGTGTCATAATAACTTTGGACAAGTTTATTTTTTTCAATCTTATTTAATTTTCGAAAGTTTTTATATTTGACTGTATCGGAAGGGATTAATTTGTATTCATATTTTCCTTTTACATTTTCTTTTGATACCCAAACCGGCTCGCTTGAAACTGTATCCAAAACTAATTTATTATTAATTTTTTCAATAGTGAAATTTAAAACTACTCCGCAATTAGAGTAACGCCACCTTTGATTTGAGAAAAAATTACCAAGAGAATATGCAACAAATCCTTGATCTAATTTGCTTTTTTCATTTTCAAATAATTCAATGGTTTGAATAACATGAGGATGGCTAGCAATAATTAAATCAGCTCCATATTTAATTGTTCTTGCTACAATATCTTTTTGAAAATTATTTGGCTCTCGTTGGTATTCTTCTCCAAAGTGAAAATATGTAATTATTAAGTCTACATTAGTTCCCTTAGCTTTCAAAATCTCCTTTTTTATCTGTAAAGTATCTATTTGCTTAACTGAATATTGATAATCTTTTGATAGGTTATTACCATTTAATCCATAGGTATAAGCTAATAAAGCAATCTTGATTCCATTTTTTTCAACAATCAAAATAGAATCGCTATCTTTTTCTGTTTTGTAAGTACCAAAGCTGAGTAAATCATATTTTTTTAGATTATCAATCGTATTAAAAACACCCTTAATTCCACGATCCAATGAATGATTATTCGAAGTAACAAGTATATCAAAACCGGCATTTTTTAATGCTCTAATGTATTCTTCTGGAGTATTAAACATTGGATAACCAGAATACCGCATTTCCCTTCCTCCAATTACAGTTTCTAAATTTCCAATAGTATAATCTGATTTTGATAAAATTTCTTTTATTTCGGAATAAACAGGATTAAAATCAAAACTATCTTGGCTAACACGAGCGGATTCAAACTGCGGAGCGTGGCACATTAAATCACCAACAAAAGAAAATGAAATCGTTTTTCGCATTAAAATTTCTTTTTCTTTCTTACTGGGTATTTCTAAAAAGAAGTAAAAAGAAATAATCGCTGCAAATAATATTATAAGTAAATTCTTCACAATTTCATTTCTTCATGTTCAAGCTTTATTATAAAAATAACATTACAGATAAAAAAATAGGTCGAGTAATTTCTTACCCGACCTATAATGCAAAAATCAAAACGGATTAGTTTCCGTCTTTTGGAGTTTTGCGATCTGCTTTAACAGCCTGAATATCATTTCTCAAGTCTTGAGCTTTTTTCTTTAAATCGCTCAACCCTTTTCTCAAACGTGTTCCGGCTGCTGATTGACCTTTTGTGTAGAATTTTTCTACATCAGGTTCGAGTGATTTAATAAACTCGATTAGGTCTAAAAATTTTTGGTTCATGTTTCCTCCTTTTTATTTGTGGTTGGTTGTTACTTAATGTTTTCTAAAACAATTTCTGCTATATCTTTTACTTGTACTTCTTCAACTTTGTCTAAAGTTTTTATTCCATCATACATCATTGTCATACAGAATGGGCAGGCTGAAGCAACTGTATCTGCTTTTGTATTAACAGCTTCTTCAGCTCTGTTAACATTAATGCGTGTTCCTTCAATTTCTTCTAAAAACATTCTTCCGCCGCCGGCTCCGCAGCAAAAACCTTTATCTTTATTTCTATCCATTTCAACTACTTTGGCACCTTTAATCATTTTCAAAGGTATTCGTGGAGAATCATAAATATCGTTATATCTTCCTAAATAACAAGAATCGTGAAAAGTAATAGTAGAATTAATTGATTCATTTTTCAATTCAAGTTTGCCTTCTTTAAGCAAATCGGAAATTAATTCTGTGTGATGAACAACTTCAAAGTTACCACCAAATTGTGGATATTCATTCTTTAATGAATTATAACAATGCGGACAGCCTGTTACAATTTTCTTAACTCCGTAACCATTTAATGTTTCAACATTTGCTTGCATCATCATTTGTGCAAGATATTCATTTCCTAATCTTCTTGCAGTATCGCCATTGCATTGTTCTTCAACACCAAGTATTCTAAACTCGACATTTGCTTTCTGCATTAGAGTAGCAAAAGCTTTAGATACTTTTTGGTAACGGGCATCGAATGACCCTGAACAACCAACCCAAAATAAGTATTCTGTATTTGAGTCTTCAGCCATTGTTTTAATATTTAATCCTTCTGCCCAGTTCGCTCTATCTTGCGAATTGAATGACCATGGAGTTCCGTTTGTTTCCATATTTTTGAAAACAGCATTCAACTCATTTGGGAAATTGGACTCATTCAAAACAAGATTTCTTCTCATATCTACAATAGAATCAATATGCTCTATAGTTACAGGACATTCATTTACACATGCCATACAAGTTGTACATGCCCAAAGTTCTTCATCACTTATATAATTATGAACTAAAGTTTTCTGAATTACTTCATTATCTTTAGAATAATTTGAAATCAATAAAGGAGCTTTTTCTTCAGTTCGGTTTCTTATATTAACTATAATTTCGCGAGGAGATAATTTTTTACCAGTTGCAGCAGCCGGGCAAGAAGCTGTGCATCTGCCACATTCGGTGCATGTATAACCATCTAAAAGCTGTTTCCAAGTTAAATGTTCAATATCTGACGCACCATATTGAGTAAGATTTTCATCTTCAAGGTTAAGCTTTTTTAAAACGTGCTCTTGTTTCCCAATTTTTTTGAAATATACATTTGGCAGTGATGTAACAACGTGAAAATGTTTTGAGTATGGCAGAAAATTTAAAAAAGTAAATATTGTTAGTATATGAATCCACCAAAATACTTCAAAATAAGTATTTGCAGATGAACTGTCTTGATAAAATAAGTTAGCAATCCAAATTGAAACCGGTCTAATTTCCCAAGTGCTAAGTTGAAAGTTTTTTCCAATTATGTGTGCGGCGTTCTGACCAAACATTGAAATTACAACTGTCATAATCATGAAGAGGATAAATGCCGCATCAAGTTTATGTCCTTCAACATTTAATCGTTTAACTTTTTGAACAAATCTTCTGTAAAGTGCCCATAAAACAGCAATAATTATTAATAAACCGAAAATATCTTGCGTAATAGTAATTAAAGAAAAAATCGGTCCTAAAAATTCTAACGTAAATGCTGAATAGAAACCTTGTATTATTGATTCAACAACAGCTGAAATGAAAAGAAGAAATCCCCAAAAAATTGCCGCATGTATAAAACCAGCGGCAGGTTCTCTTAATATTTTAGATTGAGCCAATCCAATTTTCAGTAAATTTTTAATTCTTTCAGCAGGATTATCAAATCTATTTTCTGGTAATCCTAATTTTAAGAAATCAATTATTTTTTTTACGTTAAAGCCAAAAAAAACTATTGCTGCAAAAAAGAAAGGTATAAATAAAAAGTTTTTTAGTTCCATTAATTTTTGAATTAGAGTTTGTTATTAAAAAATTTATATGTTGTTTCCAATAAATCTTCAAACTTTTTATTAGTTCCGGCAAATGGATGTACTATATCAAAAGTATGTCCTGATCCATAAATTTTATACAATTCAGTTTTACTTTTCTCTGACCACTCGTAAATTTGTTCAGCTTCATCAATTGGAACTGCTAAATCTTGATCTCCATGAGCAATAAAAAGTGGTTTATTTAAATTATTAACAGCTTTTTCAATATTTAAAGAATCTTTTTCGTTTAACTCAATATCATCAAGCAAAGAAATACCCAAACTCATAACTTGTTTTGTTCTCATATTCATAACATCAAAAGAACCTTTTTTACGCCATTCTTCTTTTTGTCTTGTACTGTACCTATCTAATTTAGCTATTGAAGCCCAAACGGCAACTGCTATAATATCTGCTCTTTTTGTAGATGCTAATAGAGTAACTGCGCCGCCACGACTATGCCCACAAATTACAATTTTCGTTTTATCCGAGATTTCTTCAAAAAAACCATTTTTAATTGAATCAAGAATTTCGTTTAATTCTCGTATTTCTTTAGAAAATGTATTTTTAGCAAATTTCTCAAGTTCCGTAAATTCTGTTAAATTTTCTCCAACCCCGTTATGCGAAAAATTGAACATAACAACAGAAAAACCTTTTTCAGCAAAATAGCTTCCTAAATAAGGACCAAAACCCCAATCCTTAAATCCTTTGAACCCGTGCACAAAAACAAGCGTTTTTGTTGATTTTTCATGCCCGTTGTAAAAAGTGGAAATCCGCAGTTTCTCGCCATCTGAGGCGGTTAAGAAATAATTTCTAACCATACGGCTTCAAATATGTGGTTTTAAGGATGGAAAGTCAAGAAATCTATTAAAATTGTAAAACTAAACATTATTGTATTTGTTACGATTATTAAACATAAGACTAATGGTACTTTATGACTGATCACGAAAAAATTAAATGGTTTGATAAAGCATTAAAATTTGCTGTTGATGGAAAGATTCATCTTGTGATGAAATCTTACCAAAACGATAATGGAAAATGGGCAATAATCGATTCAGCGAAAAATCTTGTTTTAAATTCTAATATGGAATGGGAACCTGAACCTCCTTTGGCAAAAGACCGAGATGAAGCATTTTTGATTAGAACACGTTTCGATTTTGAAACTGCAGTTGCTCAATATGAACAAATGAAAATGTTTGCAGAGTAATTAATGTTTTTCATTCCTCTCGAATAAAAACAAATAATCGTTTCTTTTTATTCCTCTATTTCTATTCGTAAAAGATTTTTATCTTTCACATCATAATTCAAAAAAAATAAAACAATGGCAAAAATATTAGTAATCCCTTCAATCGATATTCAAGATCAGAAAACTGTTCGAGTTGTTCAAGGAATTCCAGAACTTGGTTGTTCTGAGTATAATAGTGACCCTGTTGAAATGGCTATGATTTGGCGCGCTGAAAATGCAAAATGTATTCACGTGGTTGATTTTAATGCCGCACACGATCATACTCGTGTAAATTTCGAGGTGATCAAAAATATTTGTGAGTCTGTTATAATTCCAGTTGAACTTGGTGGCGGAATAAGAAATTATGAAGATGCTGTAGAAGCTTTTGAATTAGGAGTTGCAAGGGTTGTAATTGGTTCTATGGCTTTTGAAAACCCAAGAGAGTTTATTAAAATTTTGGATAGATATACACCGAATAAAGTTGTTTCTGCAATTGATGTTGTAAATGGTGAAGTAGTTACTCGAGGGAGACAAACAAGAACACATTTGCGTGCAATACAATATGCACAATTTTTGAAATCGTGCGGAACTAAAAGAATTGTAGTAACTGATGTAACCACAAACGGAATGCTCACTGGTCCCAATATCGAGTTATCAAAGCAAATTGCAGAAGCTGCTGAAACCAAAGTAACGCATAGCGGTGGAATTGGTAGTTCAGAAGATCTTCTTAAACTTCAGCGTGAAGGTAGCAGTTATATTGATTCCGTTATAATCGGAAGAGCACTTTACGAAAACAAATTCCCTTGCCAAAAAATTTGGAGAGTTGCAGAAGCTGGAATTTTTTCATAGGAGATAAAAATGTCGAGTGAAACTTTATCAAAAAACAGTTTTTGGAATAACCTCTTTAGATCAAAGACTAAGAAAAGTGACATAGAATCTGTATTGCTTAAAATGCCTCCATTTCAAGAATTATCTCCAGCAAATCTTAAAGCTATTTCCAAACTGATGCATAATCGTATTTATCAAACTAATGAGATGATTTTCCATCAAGGAGATCCAGGTTCTGGATTATATATTATTATTTCTGGGCAAGTTGTTATAAAACAAGAAGAAGAGAAAAAAAGTTGGGTTCTTGCCAAACTTTATAGTGGTGACTTTTTTGGAGAACTTGCTCTTCTCGATGATGAAATGCGCTCTGCTACTGCTATAGCAATTGAGGAAACTGAAGTAATTGTAATTTTTAAACATGTTCTTGATACTTTTATTCAAAATAATCCAAAAGAAGGCATTAAAATACTTAAAGGAATATCTCGAATTATTGCAATTAGGTTAAGAAATTTAAATCAAGAATATTTTCAATTGTTTAAACAAATGAAAAACACCTAACGGAGGTTACAATGATTAATAATATCATGGTTCCTATCGATTTTTCAGACTATTCAAAATCTGCATTAAAATATGCAACCCAGTTTGCTAAACAGTTCAACGCAAAAATATTTTTAATATATGTTGTTGAACCGATGATTTATCCGGCAGATTTTTCTATGGGACAAGTTGCAATACCTTCTTCTGATATTGATTTAACTACTCGGGCAGAAGAAGAGCTAAAA
Source organism: uncultured Melioribacter sp. (assembly GCA_964631495.1). Taxonomy (GTDB): domain Bacteria; phylum Bacteroidota; class Ignavibacteria; order Ignavibacteriales; family Melioribacteraceae; genus Stygiobacter. The sequence goes on from CAZVYT010000041.1 coordinate 25,341, forward strand.
AGACTCGCTTTGGAAATTGATAATGATCTTGTAGTAGATACTTTAATTAGGACCGGAAAACCTTTTGTTGAAATCAACGATGCCGCTGGAGAAAATAATATTGATTTAATTATTATTGCAACTCACGGACATACTGGAGTTGAGCATTTACTGTTTGGTTCAACTGCAGAAAAAGTTGTGAGGAAAGCACCTTGTCCCGTACTTACACTTCGCGAGCCTATTAAAGGATTTCAGTTTAAAAAGTGATTATGTAGTCGATCCTTAAAAAGTCATTTTTAGTTTTGGAGATGATAAGATAGGCTGTAAAAATCTAAAAATGTGTTGTTCTAAGCTTTTGAAAATTGAGCCAAAAAAAGTTTTTGTTTTGCGCATCCACTTTCTCATGTTAAATGCTGCTGCGGCTAACATAACATTTATCTGATCGCCAATAACTCCCTTTAAGAAATTTCTGGATAATCGGTTGTCCGTTTTTAAATGACCAATCACTGGTTCGATGGCTGCTCGCCTTCTAAATCGTGCTTTTGCTTTCTTCTTCTCATATTCACTTGTTCCTTTTTTCCGTGGTTTCGGTATCAATATTTCTGTTTCTCCTATTCTTACGCTTCCTCTATAGCCTCTATCAGCAATGGCAACTGTAGGCCTCAGTCCTCGTAATTGCTCACATTGATCCAGCGCCTTTGGCAAGGTATGACCATCATATTCATTCTTCTCTAAACTGTATGCACCTACTATTATTCCACTTCTCTTTGTCATTACGAGCGATGCCTTTGATCCGAACTCATACTTCTTGTGCTCTTTTCCCTTCGAGATACAATATACTTTTGGTTCGTGGATACTGTAGATCTTTTCTTTATCGCTTTTCTTCTGTCTTATTATTCTGTTGTAGATTTCTATACTTGTTGAATATTTTTCTTTCTGCTCCCTTGTTAATTTTCGCTCTAACTCACGAACCATCCTTCCTGCTATAGTTTTAATTTTTCTTTCTGCTTGAAGAGCTTTTTTTCTGTTCTTCGGATGTTTTCTAAATCGCTGCGCCATTATTAATTTCTTCACTGTTCGCTTATAACTCTGTCGCTGATCTATTACTTCTTCTGAGGCTATCTTCGTGCATTGTTTGATTATTCTTATGTGTAGTTTTACATCTGTTGGAAAGGTAATGTTCTTTTCCTGAACTGTCGTATCAACAACTACTTCTCTTTCCATCGCTTCTTTCCCGTGTATGGCTATCGATATCTCCAGTATCTTGTTTATTCCTTCCTCTCCGATTCTTTTTCTAAAATGAACTAAGTCGCTCGGCTCTACCGGAAATTTCCACTGGAATGTTCTTTCTCCGCTAAAATATTGCCAGTATGGATTTTGTACCCAATGTTCTATTACTGTTTCATCTCCCAAATCATACATCTGTTTCAAGAGTATCAATGATACCATCAACCTTACTGGTTTGGCTGGGCGACCAAATTCAACATAATATTTTGTGAATGACTTTTCTAACTCTGACCATGGAATCTTCTCTGATAACTGATACAACGGCTCTTTCGGGTTCAGCATTTCTTTCAAGCCTTCATACAAAAAGCTTACTTGATCTTGATCCGGCGAACTGCTTTTCATCAGTGTTGTTTCCTTTTGGTTGTGTATTATTCTGCAAGGTTTTCATTACAATTTATTTAAATCTTGCATTATACAGCAACTCTTTTTTTCCACTTTATCCTTTTTTCTTTCCTTTTATTCAACTTTTATTACTTCTTAAGGATCGACTATGTAAATGTGGTAAACTTAATAGTAGAGAGCTCTGAAATCTATTTTTAGTTGTCATTGCGAGGAATGAAATGACAGCTTGTCCCGAAGTTTTGTTTCGGGAAAGCAATCTCGATTTTGATTCAATAAGCTAGTTTTGAATTTTCTTCATCCGCCAAAGGCGGATTCGGAAAGACAATGACTGCAATATTTCAGAAGTTTCTAAAATATTTTATTTTGCCATTTCCAGTTGTTTAGCCGCTTGTTCGGCAATATGAGCAACTTCTGAATTAGGATATTTTTTTACTATCTCTTTCCAAATTGCAATTGCTTTTTTATTATCTCCTTTTACTTGTGCCAAACCTCCAACATTGTACTGAGCAAATAAATTATTTTTGTCGATGCTAAGTACTTTGTTGTTATATTCAATTGCTTTCTCAATATCGCCAATATTGTAGAACGTAAATGTTAATTGCAATAGAATATCAGTTCTTTTGGGATCAACTTTTATTATTCTTTCATATAATTTAATTGCTTCTTCTGGATTGTGAGCAATTTGCAAATCAGCATATTCTCTTACTTTTGCGGTATCATTTGGGTTTTTCTCAATTGCCATTTTTAAAGTATTCATTTTTTCTTTCATTTCTTGCATAACATTCTCTTTACCAGGCATTTCTCCATTTCCTCTTGATCTCATTCCCCCATGAATTTCATCATCCGGCATTTGAGAACCTTCACTAAAGGAAACAGTGTTATTAGCCTTCTTTGTAACGCCAGAAAAGAAAACGATAGCAAAAATAAATACTACAATAACTCCTAAATAAACATATATAGATTTAAACTTCATTTTATCTCCAATTTTAAGTGCTCCAAATTAAGATATTTTTTCGAAAATCATCTTAAATTTCCAAATTATTGATAGAATTTTTTAAAACTAAAGTGAACTTCTATATTATTTCCGATGTTAATAAGATTAATTATCCACATAGGACAAAAATGAAAACATCAACCAAAAAATTAGAATCCAGTTCAAATGAAAATTATGCTGAATTTGATGCTTTAGTTGTGCCACAGATTGATGCTTTGAAAAGTTTTGCTCTTAAAATGACTAACGATTTGGACGATTCTGATGATTTATTGCAAGACACTTTAATGAAAGCATTTAGGTTCTTTGATAAATTTGAAAGAGGCACTAATATAAAAGCTTGGTTATTCCAAATAATGAAAAACTCTTTTATAAACAACTATCGTAAAACAACTAAAGAACCTAATAAAGTAGATTATGATGATATTCAGAATTTTTATGAAAATGTAAAAGAAGAAGATGTTAAAATTCAACATTATCAAACTGATGCTTTTCATAATGTTTTGGATGATGAAATTACTAAGGCTCTTTCGAAACTACCAGAAGATTTTCGTACAATTGTCTTTTTAAGTGATGTTGAAGGTTATACTTACGAGGAAATAGCTGATTTTATAGATAGCCCAATTGGAACTGTTAGATCAAGACTTCATAGAGCCCGTAAAATGTTATATTCTTTACTCTATGAATATGCAAAAGATAAAGGGATGGTTTCTAAAAGTACAAGAATTTCTTCGAAATTGATAAAATTACCGAAGAAAACAAAAGTTGAAGAAAATTCTGAGTTATGCTTGGTTTAATCCTCAAACCTTTGGAATCATGTGAAAATTATTTTTGTAAGTACTTGCGAAGTATAAAATAACGGTACGTGTATCTGTTTATTGCAGTTTAGTAATCTAACTTATGATTTTTAAACATAACTTTTAGCCTTCTTAAGTTTGTTGACAAAGTTTGAAATTTCAATAATTCAGAAGTCACTTTTATTAAAAATCTTGTAAGTTATTTAATTAAAAAATTTTATAGCTAATAATTTTCTAATTTTTTATATTTGCTACGGTGATTATTATAAATTCAAACCGGAAATCTGCGATAGAAAATATCTACTCAGTAAAGAATCATTTGATTTATTAGATCATTTAAATATTTTTAAAAGAGAGAACTCTTTTCCCTTTTGTTGTGTCTAAAAAGAGTAAAATATAGATTTTAGTAAAATTATTCAGGAGAGTTTAAGAATTGAAGATCACTAAGCAGTTTACTAACAGAGAAAGTAAATCGTTAGACCAGTATCTCCAAGAGATTGGAAAAGTAGATCTTTTAACTCCGCAGCAAGAAATTGAATTAGCAATTCGTATCAAAAAAGGCGAAAAAGCCGCACTTGATAGACTAACAAAAGCTAATCTTAGATTTGTTGTGAGTGTTGCAAAACAGTATCAAAATCAAGGTTTACCCCTTGGCGATTTGATTAACGAAGGAAACTTAGGCTTAATTAAAGCGGGCTTAAGATTTGATGAAACACGTGGTTTCAAGTTTATTTCTTACGCAGTTTGGTGGATTCGTCAATCAATTATGCA
>CAZVYT010000042.1:0-29480 GCA_964631495.1 uncultured Melioribacter sp.
TCTGTAAATTAAACAATTTCCTTTTTACTTTATTCTAAGCGGTCAACTTGAGTAATGTAATTAAACCGTATATCAAAAATGATATAACAAAATATTCTGTAAGTGCATATTGAAATGTTTGCTTGTATTCAAATGTATGATAATAAAATATTTTTGAAATAGTCCAAATTAATAATGGATATAGTACAAAGTGAAAAACTAATAGCATTAATGATAAGATTATTAAAATCAGAGGTTTATTTGTTCTTCGAAAAATATAAAACAAAATATTTAATATGGGTAGGAACAGAAGCCAGAAGGTACTAAAAATTAAAGACTCTGATAAGTAAAACGAAAAATCTTGAAATACGCTAAATAAGTAATCGATTAATACAGTAACAAATATTAGAAAAACAACTAGTGATAGGATAAAAATATTACTCTTTTTATTATTTGTAAAAATATCATTTGTATTTATTATTGAATTTTGCATTCAAAAAAATAATTTAATCGGTTTTACAAATGGTTATTTATTCGCTTAGTACACTATATAGTTTCATTTTTTTTAAAACTAGAAAGTATTTTCCCTACAAGTAATGTTATCCCAACTCCTATTAAAGTAAACCACGTCCATGCAACAAGTTTTAAAGTTATTACTACTATCATGACAATGATCCCGGCAACAAAACCAATTAGTGCGTCTTTCTCTTTAGCTTCTTTAACAAAAAAACCTAAAAGAAATGATCCGAGCAATCCTCCGTAAGTAAATGATGCAATACTTAATGCTAGCTCTACAACTGTTTGGGAAGTATTCATAAAAAAGAGAGCGGCAAATACAAGTAATAAAGTCCACATAATTGTAAACATTTTGCTTATACTAAGTAATTCTTTTCCAGTTTTACCTTGACCAAAGAAAGGAATGTAAAGATCCATCATTGTTGAAGATGCAAGTGAGCTTATTGAACCGCCCAAAGTAGATAGTGCGGCAGCAAGCAACCCAGCTATAATTAAACCGGTTACACCATGTGGAAGTACTTCTATAATAAATTTTGGAAATATCGTATCGGATTTTATATCAAGCACACCGTAATAAACATAAAGTAAAACCCCAACCAACAAAAAGATAATAAATTGAAATATCACTATTACCCCACTTAATACCACCGCCTTTTGACTATCTTTCAAATCTTTTGTTGCAAGTAACCGTTGAACAATAAGCTGGTCGGTTCCATGAGAAGCCATTGAAAGGAATGCGCCTCCAATTAAGCCGGAAATAAGTGTATAAGGTTGACTGAAAAATCCGGAAAACCCTTTATCGAAACCAAGATTAAAAACGGAAAGTTTTCCTGCATCAGAAGCTGAACTAAAAATAGTTCCAAATCCGCCGGGAATTAAGTTTAATAGATAAATAGCTGCTATAATTGCGCCGCCTAAGTAAGTGAACATTTGTATCACATCAACCCAAATAACTCCTTTCACTCCGCCGGTGTAAGTATAAAGCAGAGCGATAAAAGCAAGAATAGCAATTGCTTCTGGATAACCAATATCAATCATCAGTTTTAATGGTATAGCAGTGGCAAATAGACGCACGCCATCGGCAGCTAATCTTGTAAAAAGAAAAACTATTGAAGCAAAAGAACGTGTTTTTTCACCGAATCTTGTTTCAAGATAAGTATAGGCTGTTTTAAGTTCGCCTTTTCTATAAGCCGGTAAAAAAATAAAAGCGACAAATATTCTACCGAGCAAATAACCAAGCGATACTTGAAGAATATTTAGATTTGTTAAATATGCTAAACCTGGAATGGAAATAAATGTAAGCGTACTTGTTTCTGCTGCTACAATTGAGAAACATACTGCCCACCAAGGAACAACAGAAGACCCAAGGAAATAATCTTTTATAGATTTTTGTTTTCCACCGGAAATTATTCCAAAAACAGCTATACCAATTAAGTATGCTATAATTATTATGTAATCAAGCATATTGCTATTCATAAATGGAAATTCCAATCAATAACCTTTATACTTAGAAAAATACATTAAACTATTTTTTGTTTAATCTCCTCAAAAAAATAATTTTCTTGATAATGTATTTTGTTTAAAATCTTATTAACATTTTTATCATAACTTAGTTCTAATGCTAAATTAAATTTCTCTTCGGCAAATCTGTTTGCATAATAGCCCTTCAGCCATGAGATATCATCTTTCATGAAAGAAATAAATCTATTTGCTTTTTTTATTTCAGCTTTAACATCTTCCCGAGTTTCAAAGCAAAAACCATCTGAAAATTTATTTGCAAGTTTAGATATTAATTGCCAGTTCGGTAAATCATTAATCCGCTCAACTACTTTTCCAGATTCTTGAACTACATTATCAGAACGTGTGTAGCTGCCTGCTTCTTCAATATAGTTTGAAATTGGAAAAATCAAATCTGCACTTTCAGTAGTATTATTATTATAAACCGAAAAAACTATCTTATAATTTAGTTTAGAATAAAGTGCACTAGTTTTTATTTCATTAGCAGGATCTTCACCAAATACTATTGCAAGCTTAATTTTGTCTTCATCAATTTTGTTTTTTATATCATTAATTAAAATAGGTAGTTCGGAGTTCCATAATTTGGATAAAAATTCAATTTGAACCTTGTTTTCTTTTGTAACATAGCCTGGCAAATAGTTTTGATTAGCACCGAGTTCCATCATACCAGTAGAATTATTATACTTTCTTAATAAAAGAATTCCATTGCCTTTTGTTCCGTGCCTTCCAGAAAGCAGCAAATAATTAGCAATACTTTTTAAGATATCTTGTGAATTATTTTCATTCGAATCCATATCATAAATGAATACAATTTTATGAGAATTATTTTTCATATCGATGAAAAACTCATTCAACTTTTCAATTGAAACTAAAGTCTGTTCTGAAACATCTGTTGAATGCATTAATAATTCTATTTTAGCTTCATTAAGATTCCTTACATTTTTTTCAGCAATATCAGAAATTTGATTGCTCTCAATTAATTGTCTAGATAAATCGTTGAATACAACTGCACTGGTTCCCTTCATAGCATCTAACCAAAGATCGGATGATTTTGATAACTCGATTTCAGAAGAGTTTATTAAAATAACTTTTGCTCCTCTTTTCTTTGCTTCTTTAATTTTAAGTTCAATTACAAAATTATCTTCGGTCAAATTTGAACCAACAATAACCAAAACATCCGCGGTCAAGATATCATTGAAATCAACAGTTGAGGCGGTGAACCCGAATATATCATCTAAGCTATTTTGTACACATGAATGATCTAAATATGTAAAACTTGAGATATTATTATTTTTAAACCCAACTCTTGTAAGCTTTTGCAATAGATATAATTCTTCATTAGATAATTTTGGCGATGCAAATACAGCTACAGCTTCTTGACCAAATTCGGATATTATTTTTTTAATTTTCATTTCTGCTATATTTAACGCATCATCCATGCTTAATGATTGGAATTCGCCATTACTTTTTACGCGTGGTGTAAAAACTCTGTTTTTCTCAAATAAATATCTATAGCCAAATCTACCTTTGCTGCATAAAAAACCTTTATTATGAGAGTTCTGAATGCTTTCAGTTGAATTCGAGACATAGAATATGTCGTCATTTATCTTTTTGAAATTTACTTTACATCCTATCGAACAAAAATTACATACAGTTTCATAATTTTCTTTTTCTAGAGTACCAAGGATTTTAAATGGAAACTTTTCAGCAATTGATCCAGTTGGGCAAACATCAATACAATTTCCGCATGTTATACAATTTGTTGCTAAAAGTGATCTATCCATTGCTGGTTTAACAACTGACTTAAAACCTCTGTAAACGAACCCAAGAGCGGATATTTTCAATACATCGCTGCAAACACGCACACATTTGCCGCAACTAATACATTTGTTAGAATCTATTGCTATAAAAGGATGACGGCTATCAACTTTATATTTGTTTACGGCGCCAACAAGTTTTGAAACATCAACTTCATATTCATCGCAATATTGACGTAGAGTGCAATCAGCATATTCAGAACAGCCGCATTCCAAGCATCTTCCAGTTTCATTCTCACATTGGTGTTCTGTAAATGTTTTTTCTACTTCTTTAAATGAATGTATCCGTTCTTCTGATTCTAGCTCTTCCAGTTTTTCACGCGCAAGTTTTTCAAACTGCTCAAACTCAGTTTCTTTTAAAGTAGAAAGTTTGTGTTTAAGGCTATAAAATTTATGCGGTGCTTTTCTTGCATGTCCATATTCTAAATAACTTATTATTGCCAAAGCAGCATTTCTTCCCTGTGCAATTGAAGTGATTGCTGTTAATGGTCCGGTTACAACATCTCCACCGGCAAATACTCCAGGTATTGTAGTTTCTTGTGTATCGGAGTTAATAATCATTGTTCCCCATTTTTCAAGCATAATTTCATTATCATAACTGATAAATGAAGTATCAACAGCTTGACCAATTGCACTAATTAAGTATTCACATTCAACAATAAATTCTGAACCAACTATTGGAACTGGTTTTGGTCTTTCACCAGGTTTTCCTTCTTCAAGTCCCATTCGTAAGCATTCAATACCTTTTAATAAACTATTTTCTGAAACAAGAGCTTTTGGATTTGTCAAAATCAAAATCTCTATACCTTCTTTTTGAGCTGCTTCAATTTCTTCATGATGAGCTGGCATTTCTTTTATGCTTCTTCTGTAAACAATTTTTACTTTTTCAGCACCGCAACGCACTGCTGTTCTAGCAGCATCAATAGCTGTATTTCCACCTCCAACTACAACAACAGTTCCTTTTAACTCCGGAACATTGTTTAGCATAACTTCACGTAAAAAATCTATTCCTCTAAATATACCCGTTATTTTTTCTTCACCATCTAAACCAAGCTTACTTGCTTTATGTGCACCAACAGAAATAAAAACCGAATCAAAACCACTGTGTAATAAATCTTTTACGCTAAAATCTGAACCAAGTTCAACATTAGTTTTAGCTTCAATTCCAAGATCCAAGATCCAGCTTATTTCGGAGTCTAATATTTTTTTTGGAAGTCTATACTCAGGAATTCCATACCGAAGCATTCCACCAAGTTTTGGTAATTTCTCAAAAATTGTAACTGAATATCCTTCTGTTGTTAAATAATAAGCGCAAGTTAAACCGGCTGGACCGCCACCTATAACAGCAACTTTTTTCTTTTTCTTTTCTTTAAGCTTTGGAATCCATTTATCCTTTGAGTCATAATCCGCAACAAATCTTTTCATTGCATTTACAGCAACAGATTCATCAACATAATTTCTTCTGCATGCGTTTTCGCAATCACGCACACAAACTCTTCCAATTGATAAAGGTAATGGATTGTTATATTTGATAACTTTTAGCGCTTCTTCATATTGTCCCATTGAAATTAGTGCTATATATGATTGTGCGTCAACACCAGCCGGACAGTTATTTTTGCAAGGTCCAATACAATCTGCATAATGATTAGACATCAACAATTCGAGAGCAGTTTTTCTTGTTGAAACAATGCGTTTGCTTCTTGTATTAATTTTCATTCCGTTAGCAACTTTTGTTGCACATGAAGTAACTAGTTTATTCATTCCTTCAACTTCAACTACACACATATAGCACGAAGTAAAATGCTCTAAACGATCATCATGACATAAAGTTGGTATTTCATCAAGTTTATTTTCTTTAACAACTTGAAGAATTGTCTTATCAGGAGTTGCAGTTAATTCATTACCGTTTATAGTTAGTTTTATATTTTCCATTTGTTGCCTCAGTTTTTATTAACAGCATCAAGGTTGCAAACATCAAAACACTTGCCGCATTTAATACACAAGCCTTGATCTATGAAGTGAACTTCTTTTTTCTTTCCGGTTATAGCGCCGGTTGGACAAGGTTTAACACAAAGTCCACAACCTTTACAGTAAATTTCACTAATGTCATATTCAATCAAGGCAGAACAACCATGTGCTGGACATTTCTTTTCATGTATATGTGCTTCATATTCATCACGGAAATATTTAAGTGTAGTTAATACCGGATTTGGTGCTGTTTGACCTAAACCACATAAACTTGCTGTTTGAATCTTTTCAGCTAAATCTTCAAGAAGTTCTATGTCTCCTTCTCTGCCTTCTCCAAGAGTAATTCTTGTAAGTATCTCCAGCATTCTTTTTGTTCCTAATCTGCAAAAAGTACATTTACCACAAGATTCATTTTGTGTGAAATTCAAAAAGTACTTGGCAAGATCAACCATACAAGTTGTTTCATCAAGAACGATAAGACCGCCAGAACCCATTATTGCACCAGTTCTTGTAATTTCATCGTAGTCTATTCTTAATTCTCCCATGCTAGCGGGAATACAACCACCCGATGGACCTCCCATTTGTACTGCTTTAAATTTTTTATTGTCTTTTATTCCGCCGCCAATTCCAAAAATTACTTCGTTTATAGTTATTCCCATTGGAACTTCAACAAGTCCGCTCTTTTTAATTTTACCAGCAAGTGCAAATACTTTTGTTCCTTTACTTTTTTCAGTACCAAGTGCGGCATACTTTTCCCATCCATTTAGAATAATCCATGCAACATTAGCAAAAGTCTCTACATTATTAATGTTAGTAGGTTTTTTCCACAAACCGCTAACCGCCGGAAATGGTGGGCGCAATCTAGGAACGCCTCGTTTGCCCTCAATGGAAGCCATTAAAGCTGTTTCTTCTCCGCAAACAAAAGCACCTGCACCTTCTTTAATTTTTATATCGAGATTAAAATTTGTGTTGAAAATATTTTTTCCTAAAAAGCCATTTTTGTAACATTGAGCTAAGGCAATTTTTAATCTCTTAATTGCTAGCGGGTACTCTGCACGAGCATATATATAAGCTTCATCAGCACCGATTGCGTAAGCGGCAATCATCATTCCTTCTAAAACTGAATGAGGATCACCTTCTAGAATACTTCTATCCATAAATGCACCAGGATCGCCTTCGTCTGCATTACAAATAATATATTTTTTATCGGATTGCGAATTATAAGCGAACTTCCATTTCATTCCCGTAGAAAAGCCACCGCCGCCTCTTCCCCGTAAACCGGATTTAATAATAGTATCTATAACTTCTTCGCGTGTAATGTTATTTAATACATTTTTAATAGCTTCATAACCATTTTTGTTGATGTAATCTTCAATAACTGTAGGATTAATTTCTCCGCAATTTCTTAAAACAATTCTCTTTTGATCTTTCAAAAAGCTTTCTTCTTTAGAAACTATTTCACTTTTGATAACCCAACTTTCAACAGGCTTATTATTTAGAATATGTTCATTTATAATTTTCCCGACTCTATCCACAGTAACTTTTGAATACAAATAACTTTTATTCTGATCAACAACTTCAACTAATACTTCCTCATAACACATTCCATTGCAGCCGGTTTCACTTAATTCGGCAACAATTGTTTGATTTTGTAACTCCTCTTTAAATTTATTAAAGACCAACTCGCCACCGGCAGAAATTCCGCAAGTACCTAGTCCAACTTTTATCCTTTTCATTTAACCTCCAAAAGAGCTTTGCTGCGGAATTTCTTTAATGTTTTTTTAAGTTTATCTGTTGTTAGATTTCCAAAAGTTTCGTTGTTTATCATAATTACTGGAGCAAGAGAACAACACCCAAGGCATGCAACCGAAAGTAGTGTAAACGTTCCATCTTGTGTCGTTTCATCAACAGTTATACTAAGTTCATCTTCAAGAGATTGAAGAACAGTCTTTGCACCATTAACATGACAAGCCGTTCCTTCACAAATTCGAATAATATTTTTCCCAAGAGGTTTTAACCTAAACTGTGAATAAAAAGTAATTACTCCATAAATATCTGCAATTGGTGTACCCTCAATTTCACTAATGTACTCAATAACATTTTCAGGTATATATCCATACGAATCTTGTGCAGATTGAAGCAGCCCAATCAGAGACCCGTGATTATTTTGCTCATTAATGAGCATAGTTTTGAAACTTGATACTTCATTATTCTCTTTATGATTTTTTAATTCGAACATAACCGAACCTTATTTTTCTTTTAAAACAAAAACGCCCTAAGCTTTATTAAACAAAGCTAGAGCGGCACATATATCTATATAAAAATGAGTTACAGAAAATCTATTCAGTTGCAACACTTACTCGTAAAGGTTGATTAAAGGAAGTTCCTTAACTTTTAGAACTCCCGGCATTGATACTACATAATTTGAAATATACTTATCTGTCTCAGTAAAAGAATCTGAACTTAATTCAGCCATAAGATTATACTTACCTTGCAACTCGTTGCAAACAGCAACACTTTTACTTTGTAACAATTCTTTCGCAATATCATCAAGTTTTGCGGCTTCAACTAACATCAGCAATATGGAAGAGATTTTTCCTTTTTCCTTTTCTTCTGAAATGGAAAACTGCTTTCTAACATTTAAGCAAGTAACTTGTTTAACTCCATCAATTGAGTTCACTTTTGTTTCTAAGTCCGAAAAAGAAAATTCATTACGGATTTTTTCTGCTTCAACAAATATTTCAGCCTCACCTTTTGTCGCCAAACTTTTAGTTATTCCTTCAAGTGAATTTAGTTGATGAAACACTGAAAAGAAATTAGCGTCATTTTTTAGCTTAATTAAGAAATATTTTGTTTCTGTTTTTAGTTTGGATTTAGTAACTGCCAATACAGTAGATTTTAAGTTTTGTTGAGTAGTATCGGCTTTGCTTGAAACCATTTTAGCTCCATGTTATATCAAATTAAATATATATCAAGACATTCTTATCGATAAAATAAAAACTTTTTTCCAATTTCAAATTCTTTTTTTTCTAAAATAAAAGACACTAACATTAATATGAATTTAATGCTTAGAAGAAGGAATCCTCGACATACTATCGAAAAATAATTGAGAGAAATTACATTGCGTGGTAGAAACTTAGAGCGGTTTTGGATATTCCGCTATATTTACTATGTTTTCGCAACATTTTCTGCTATAGATGGTGTGCAAAATTTCTTCAGCAATGTTAATTGATAGCCGGAATTTACAGCGGTTTTCTTAAATATTTCGCTTTGCTCGGAAAGACAATTCAAAAATTGAATTTAATCAATGTTTTAGTCGCTAGTGATATAGTTATTAGATCAGCACAGTAATTTTGGATATGGTGGAAGGCGGCGCGCTACTGTAATTAATAAAATGTTAGCAAAGGACCTTGAGAAAAAAGCTGTAGTGATTTAAACTGTAGAGACGTTGCACGCAACGTCTCCCATGTTAAAATTACTATGTATTAAAATTAGGTAATTGACTTTTCAATTCATTTAATAATTCTACGGTTTTATGTGTGTTATATTCCATACTGACAAAACAAGAAATTATTTGTCCATTTGCTACTATTAAATAACCTAAACCAACCATAAGCAAACCAGTAGCTAAAGCTATAAGACCAAATGGTTTTGAAATTGCATCTCCTCCAACAAAACTAACTAACCCTATAAAGGCTACTAATCCACCTACGCCTATGATGATCTGACCAACATTAGATAATGTTTTGCCTAGTGCAAGTATTGTTTTGAAGCGTGAATTATTCTGGAATTCCATACCTATCTTCCAATTTTATTTTAACAGCAATAATTTTTTGGTTTGAGAAAAAATTCCAGCTTGTAAACGATAGAAATATGTTCCGCTTGGCAAAGCACTGCCATCAAATTTAACTTCGTAATTTCCGTGCAACTTTTCTTCGTTTACAAGAGTTGCTACTTCTCTACCAAGTATATCGTAAACTTTTAGAGTAACAAATTGTGAATGTGGAATTGAGAATTTGATAGTTGTATTTGGATTAAATGGATTCGGGTAATTCTGCATCAAACTGAAAGCAGATGGAAGTACTTCTTCCTTCTGAATATCAACCAATACATCCGCCGCCTTAACGTTTAACACAATCGTGTTACCCTTACTATCAGTAGCTGAGACGTTAGTAATAGAGAAATTAACAAGCTGATCTACACTAGATTTATATTTAAATCTTGCTACAATTCCGCTACCGTTAATTCCTGGCGCCGAAGTTTTAGTAACTGCGGCATCAACAGTCTGTGGATCTACATGTCGAAAAAATGATATTACATTACCTGAGAAAAAAGAACCTTTTTCGCCTGAGTTCTCAATATATATGCATGTTGTTCTGTTGCTCTTCAAATTGAAGGATATTCCATATAAATCCGTTATTGGTACAGTCTCTTCAATCCTCACATCAATGTAGAATTCGGTATTATTTTTAACACTAGTTGGACCACTGGGTTTGAGTGATGGATTTGAATTAACAAGTAATCCTACCCCATTCACTGCTACATTTTTAGTAGTTAAACCAGTAGAAGCATTCGAGATATTTCCACTGTAACTCTTTACTTCTGATGGACTAAATCTTATCCAGATTATTGTATTATTAACTGTGCCATTTATTTGTGGTATTGAAACACTACTTGCAAAGCCACTATTTTGATTTGAAGACGCTTGAAATCCAATGGGAGCTGTTATTGTAATATTTGCAGTTAGGTAATTTCCAGAAACTGAATAACTCTTTGGTGATGAGTTTGTATTTATCTGTTGGTTTCCAAAAGCAAGTGGTTGAGTATCTATTGGCGTTATTACAATAGCAGGGACATTAGCCCCCGTACCACTTACAGCAACATTTTGTGTTGTAGCGCCAAATGAAGTATTCGCTACATTTCCACTGAAACTCTGTACTGCGGTCGGACTAAATCTCACCCAGATTGCCGTGTTGCTAACTGTGCCATTCGTTTGTTGTAAGGTTACACTACTTCCAAATCCACTTGTTTGGTTTGTTGATATTTGAAAACCTGAAGGAGCAGTAATAACAATGTTTTCTGTTAAATTACTCCCAGAAACTGTGTAGGATTGCGCAGTCGAATTTGTGTTTACAGCAACATTTCCGAAGGCGATAAGAGCTGGTTGAATTGCAATAATTATGTTTTCGAGTTTTTGGATCTTACCTTGATTTAGAAAATGACTTACTGCCCAATAAGCGCCTTGATTACCTGCTACTATGCCAATAGTATTCGCTTCATTAGAAATAATTGTAGTTGAACCGCCATTAACCGATACTTTCCACACTTTCCCCGGATTGTTAAACTCAATCCAATAGACACTGCTACCATCAGTGGCAATACCTGCCGGACTATTCGAACCAGAGGCCAACGTGGTTACAGCGCCCCCGCTTTTTGGCATTTTCTTCACTGACCCATTTGAGTACTCTACCCAATATATATCATTGTTGTAAAGAATCATTGCAGAAGGATTTCCGATTCCTATTATGCTGACTGAACCTCCAGTTTTTGGAACTCGCTTAATGTTATTTTGATCATCAGTGAAATATACATAGCTATCATCAACAGCGATGGCGGTTCTCAGATTTATTATCCCTGAGTTCACAAGAGTTATTATTGCACCACCTCCTTTGGGAACTTTCCTAATTGCTCCTCCGCCTCCAGATATACCATCGCCAAAGTATAAATGAAGAGCGTCTTGGACCATATGGTTCTGAGCATTGTTAAGACCTGTTGCCAAAGTGGTTACTGAGCCTCCATTGATAGGAATCTTTTTCAAGGAGCCATTGCTACCATTGTTTCGTTCAATCCAATAAACGAACGAAGCATCGACAACGATTGCTGTAGGCTCAATTAAGTTAGTCGCAAGTGTGCTTATGGAACCACCGGTTAATGGAATTTTTTTCACCGCACCAGCACTCAAATCATTCTCGACCCAATAAACAAAATTACCATCTATCGAAAGATTAAATGGACGATTTAGCCCTTGCGCAAGTGTGATAATCGAACCGCTAGAGGAAAGTGGCATCAAGGCGGGGATTTCCGCTTCTTTATAAATATCTACCTGTATATCCGCTGCAATAATGCTCAAAGCAATGGTATTACCTTTACTGTCAGTAGCTGAAACGTGGGTCATTGAGAAATTAACAGTCTGATCAATACTTGAGATAAATTTAAATCTTGCTACAACTCCACTTCCATTAAGTCCTGGCGCCGAAGTTTTTGTAATAGCGGCATCAACAGTTTGTGGATCTACCTTTTGAAAAAATGTTAATTCGTTACCATTGAAAAAAGAACCCTTTTCTCCTGAGTTTTCAACGTAGGTGCATGTTGTTTTGTTACTCTTTAATTTGAAGGATATTCCAAATAAATCCGTTATTGGTACAGTATCTTCAATCCTCACGTTGACGTAGAATTCGGTATTATTTTTAACACTAGTTGAACCACTAGGTTTAATTGATGGATTTAAATTAGAGTGAAAAGTAGAATTGTTAAGGGTTTCGCTATTGGAAGGACTAACTGAAAAATAGATAGAATTTGAAGGAGTATGCGTTTTTCCATAATTGAAGCCAATTGCTAAAACGTCCGAAGCATTAATTACTCCATCGCCGTTAGCATCTGCATAGATTCTTTTTGGTGTTCCAGAATCCGTTGCCCAAGGTTCACGATGATATACATTTGGTTGAATACCAGGTTTATTCTCGGCTGGTCTTTCTTGTGAATAAAATAGACCAATGGGTAATACATCAGTCCCACTAACAACTCCATCATTATTGCAATCACCTGGGAATACAAGCACTAATTTGGATGTAGTTATTGTAACGCTCAAAGTATTAACATTAATTGGAATAGGAAGTCCTTTTGAGCTATTAGCAGCCACATCAGTTAGATGAAAAGTCACGATCTCATCTTTTTGAAGAGTCTGAGGAGTTGTAAATTTAACTTTCGCAACAATACCACTCCCGCTTACGCCGTGTGAAGAAGATTTTGTTACGGCAAGATCTACAGTTTGACTATTTATTTGCCTTGTAAATAAAATAGGCGAACCACCTAAAAATCCACCATTTTCTGCACTGCCATCAACATAAGTGCAATTGCCATTATTGCTTGCAAGTTTGAATGAAATACCGTAAAGATCACTTATTGTGTTTGGATCTCCAACTTTTACTTCAACCCAAAAATCTGTTCCTTTTTGAATATTCGAACTTGCGGTAACCGGTTTTATACTAGAACTTGGTGGCGTTGGAATTCCCGTCCCACTGACTGATACGTTCTGTGATGCTGCACCGCTGGTGTGTGTTATATTTCCGCTATACGACCGCATTTCGGTCGGCGTAAACCTTACCCAGATTACGGGGCTATTAACCGTGCCATTTGTATGAGATAATGTTACAGAACTACTATATCCGCTTGCTTGACTTGATGATACTTGAAATCCAGTCGGCGTTGAAATAGTTATATTTGCCGTTAAATTACTTCCACTTACCGTATAACTTTGCGGACTGGAATTTGTGTTTACTTGCTGATTACCAAAATTTAAACTTGTTGGAGTTACCTCTAGAATTGTTGTTGCCCCATTTTGAGTTACAGAAACAGTTCTTGTTATACCACCACCACTTATTGTAACTGATCCGCTTCTTGAACTTGTTGATGTATTTTCACTTGTTGCAGTTACAGTTATTGTTCCGTTGTTTGAACCGCTTGTTGGAGATACACTTAACCAGGTTGCATTATCACTTGCTGTCCAGCTTACATTTGAACTTACTATAATTTGTCCGATGCTGCTCGAAGCTGATCCCAATGTTAAACTTGTTGGAGTTACCTCTAGAGTTGTTGTTGCTGAATGGGTTGTAAAATTCCAGCCCTCCCATTTTGTTGTTGTAGAAGGAGTACCGATATGAACTCGCCACCAATATTTTGTATTTGGCGCCAATTGTATTTGATAAGTTGTTGAATTAATATTTTTCTGATTAATAACAAGGTCAGTGTAAGTTGAATTCTTTGAAACTTGTAACCAATATACAGCACCATTTATCGGAGTCCATGATAACGTTGTGTTGGAAGATATGTTAGTTGAGTTATTTAAAGGCAAAATCGGTTTTGAATTCGGATAAATGTAAATATCTGGTTGACTAATAAAAAATGGTGTTCCAGGGGCGATTTTAATTCTTGTGAAATTCCAATAATAACTTGTAGGATTTGCTCTTCCAGCAGGACTCATTTCTTGCCAGGCTGCCCACCCAGTTTGACCGTTTCCCGTCATTTGGAACCATTGAAAATTATCAGCTTCAGTGGGTCCAGCAACAATACGCATTATTGTAAACCGAGGCATTTCCCATTTAACGGGTAATGATGTTGTAGTAGGTGAACTCCTTAAATTTGAAATTCGTGCAATCACTACATCGTCTCCTACACGAGGTGTATTATTAGATTCAGTATATTGATTTACTGCATCAACAAATGCAACATGACGCATATAATATACTGCTAACGCACCGGCTGCTGCTGTGTTTCCAGTAGCAAAACCAACTTGAACTGCTTCGTTACCCCAATTATCTGCGTTACTTCGAAATATACCTGTGCTTGATAGAACAGTCAACGGTATTAAGCCAGTTTCTTGTATTCTTCCATATGCAAACCAAGTGCATTGCCCGATAAGAGTCGAGTTATTTACAAATGGTCCAGTTGTATAATAGGAACTTGTAATATTCGCTGAACCCCATTGACCATAGTTTTGGAGAGCAGAAAATATAAGTATGGCAAACGTAATGATTACATTTTTTATTTTCATTGTAAGCCCACTAATTATAGTAACTTTAATTTATTTCTTCCTCATAATAACTTTCTAACCCCTCTCAACAATTTAAACTACAGTTAGTTAAAGGGATTTATAAATAGATAGGAGTACCGAGAACAAATACTTGGCACTCTTAAAAAAGATCCCTAAAAATTCACTGAAAGAGTAACACCATAACCCGCAGTTTCATTAGGAAACTTCATAGGCTTCAACGACAGATTAAGTTTAGTCTTTAGGTTGTTGTTGAAATCTTCTCCAGTCTGTACTGCTGAAACAATGCCCCAGATTCTACCCACTAAATAACCCAATAAACCGGCTGTTATTAAGCCGCTTTCACCACCAGAAGCGAATATCAATACAAGTCCACCAACGCTAACACCTGCCGGTAATAGCCCTCTTTCTGCATCACCTGCATAAGCATGACCTACAACAGGTATTAACCACTCAAGAACACCGGCTGTTAATTCACTTTTCTTTTCAGCATTGTATTTCGTCCAGGCATCAGTAGAAGACTGAGCAAAAAGGTTGGTGGATAAAAATGCTATAAAAACAAAAAATAGAAATGCTTTTTTCATACTATACCTCTTTTAGTTTATGAAAGGACTTTTGTACTACAATACTATTATTCCCACGTAGGGGGACTTTTGCAGAAAATTGTTGAAAAGATTTTTTATTTTTTTTTGTTAGTCATTTTTGCGGCGTGGTCAAACTATTAAGCTATTTTGTTATTTCTATTGATAGCAAAAAAAAATATTACTAAGCCACCTTACGCAGTTTATAGACTTGGCACACTTAGCGTGGGAAAAAGAAACAAATTTCATACAAAGAAATGATAATTGAAAAACTTTTGTGTGCAAGGTGAATTACTAATTTCATAACGAGATATAAAAGCATGGCTAATATAGATATTGCAATAAAAAAAACGATCCTTTTGAAACCGTGTTTTCTACTTCATACTCTATATTATTTGAGTCTATTCGCATAGTACTTCGGTCTTCTTTTTTGATGAGCAACTGCGAGAATAAAAACTCTATAATCATCATATTGGAAAACTATAGCATAAGGGAATTTTCTTAACAGCGCTTTTCGGTAGTTACTAAAGCAAAACGGAAATGCCGAAGGATTTTCTCTGATTCTATTTTTATATGTTCAATTTCTAAAACAAATTTATTCCCCAGCCCAAATACAAGATCATCATAATTATCAGGGGAATCCAAAAGCTCTTTTTCAGCTAATTCGTGAAAATCTATTTGCATCATTTATACTTTGATTTCGCTTCATGAATAACAAGTTCGGCATTTTTTAATTTTGTATTAAGGCTTGTTATTTGTTAGTATCTCTCTTCAACTTCTTTTTGCCAGAGTTCATCTAGATCCCTAACAGTTTCAGAATCAATACTTTCAAGAAGTTTATAAGAAAGCGCTACCCGTTCTTTAGCCGATAAACGTAATGCCTCTTTTTCTATTTCTCTTGTCCTCATACACAACTCACTTATATTTTAAAATAAATATTTTGAAATGTCTTCCAAAATGCAATCTGCTTGCTGCAGACGGTACTTAATTAAATCAATTCTAACATTGTCTTCAATAGTCAAGCGTAAACTCTGGTGTTGATAGCATTAATAAAAATTGGCTGCTTGCCCCGTTTAGAATTTAATTCGTTCTTAGAAACAATGTGAGCATCAATAAGCATGTTGTATTTCAAATCAATATCGTAACAGAGATCAAGTATTTTATTTTCCTCTTTCCAATTGTAATCATTATCGAGAATTATCAACACATCAAAATCCGAATCGGAGGGATCAAAATTGAGTAATTGAGATCCGAATAATATCAAAACTATGCCGATACCATAATTAGAAATTAGATATTTTTTTAATTTTTTTAGTATTTGGATTTTATATTCATTTCACTTCTCCGGTCACAAAATACTAAAAAATTGAAAATCCGGTATGTTATTATTTCAAATACGTTACCCCCTACATGCAAATATCTATTGGGGGATGACTTTATAAATAAAATTGAAAAAGAAAGTATAATTATTGAATTGTGCGGTATTGTTTTTTTCGGCTGATGATCTTTCTTTTAATAAAGATACCTTGAATCATAGCTTCAATACTCAAATGATAATCAAGGTCTGCCTGCAGATAAATTGATAGTTCCTTATTTGCTTCATTGTTGCATTCATTAATTCCGGGTACCAGTCTAAAGGTGTGGAAATTATCCTTCCGTCTTCTAACTCAACAATGAGGTAATTATTATTAAATGAAACGCTTTTACCTTTTAAAGTATTCATCCCATTTCCTTATAAAAAATTCACTGTATTCTTGAGTTATTTTCAAAACCTTTTTCAATTCTGATTTACTAAAGTAATTTTCAACTATCGTCATACTTCCCAGCTCTATCTTGGCATAATTATCACCCTTTATAACATGAATATGTCTTGGTAAATGTTCATTTGCATAAAAGAAAAATTTGAATCCATTTTTAATCAATAAAGTCGGCATCTATTTATATTCCGAATACATTCAACTATTATAAAATAATTATACAAATACTTAATTCAAAATTTGTGGAAGTGAACTAAAATTCCAATCTGTTTGATTGGTTGCACCGTTTCTATTTCAAATACTTTACACCTCTTGCAAGTTTGTTTGTATAAGCAGTGTCAAGCGGTTCTTTTAGTTTACCCTCATTAAACAAGCGGTTATAGTTGGAAATAAAATCATCGCCAAGCACAACGCTATTTAGCTTCAAATCTTTCCCCAAATTATAGAGAATTGCGCCTCGAACATTTTGTTGATGACCGGGATTGGGCACTTCTTGAACATATGCTGTTATAGTTTGTTCTTCCTTGGAAGTAAAAAATCTATCAACCATATTGTAATCTGTTAGACTTATGAGCCGTCCATAATTTGTATGAGGAATTAAGAGATAAAAGCTTGCGCTATTCTTTTGTTCAGAAGCTGGAATGTAAAGATCGGAAGACGGACTGAAACCTTTAACACTATCGGGATCGAACATTGCTATAAATGCAGATTTGAATGCATTATTAATTCCACCAATAAAAATTTCATCTTTGCCGTCATTGTCGAGATCATAAACAGTAGCTGTTACAATACCGCCGGAGTTATAGAATTCTTGTAATACTTTACCGGTTTTAACGTCTAATTCGAAAAATTTTGTAGGCGCATAGGTTGAACCGGCAATTATAAATAGACGCGTTTTATTTTTTGTTTTATCTTTATACGTAAAATAGTTTGCAATAAATAGATCGCCGTACTTCCATCTTGGAGTGTCAAATTTTGCCAACGAACCGCATCCGTATTTCCATTTTAATTTGCCTTCGTTATTAAAACGGTATAGCGTGTCGATGGCAAAAATTCCTTTTGCAGCAAAATTACCGGCTATTAATAAGTCATTTATCCCATCATTATCTAAATCATCCAATAGCAATTCTCTAACATTGCTTCTCTCTTTTTGATTATCAAATGAAAAATCAGTTCTATAATCATTCATCCCCGGAACACCTTTCTTCCACAGTAAATCTCCCATTTCATTATAAACTTTCAGAACATTATTTTCTATAACAGCGAGTGTGGGATTAACATATTTCATCTCCGGTTTATTATAATAGAAAAAGAAAGTAATTAAGGCAACAACCATCGCAAATGAACCGGAAAACTTTAGCGGATTATGCCGAACATAATTTACCATCCACTTTACTACAGAATTTTTTGTACGTTCAATAATTTCATAACTGCCGTTGTAAACAGCCACTGCTCTTTTGTGCTCATCAAGTAATTTTTCATTTTCTATCGGTGCATTTTGTCTTAGTATTTTTAGGGCAGTCTCATCATCATTTTTTTCATTCTCTTCAGAATTAGTTTCAATATATGAATAAAAAGATTTTATCTTTTCATAATTCTCACGGCAGAAATTACACTCTTTCAAATGTGCTTGAATACTTTTTAACTGCCCGGCGGACAACCGCTTTTCATCAAGAAGTAAATATTCTAATTCGTTATCGTTTATGTGATTCTTCATTTTATTCTTTCTGATTCCATAATAAATATTATTACGTTTTAATTCATTTGCTGAAAATTATATTTCTCTTAGCACATAAATTGCGAACTCTTCGCGTGCAAGTTTTACCAGATACTCAACTTTAGTTCTGTAATTTTTTAGATATTCTTCTTTTTCTGACTTGTGATGTGCACTAAAATAATTATATATGGAATCTTTTGTCTCGACACCAAAATACCAATCATTGATAATATCTCTCATAGTTAAATAAATAGATTCAGCTTCTTCTTTATTGATTTTTCCCTTTACAAAATAGTCCAACAATATTTTTTCTTTGATATAGTTTTCAACTTTTTGTTTTACATGAAGAATTTCGAATTCTTCAAATCCATCATTATGAACCGGAGATAAAAGTAATAATTCATTTACCTCATACGCATCGTTTATATCAGCGCCAAAATATTTTTTGAATAATGATACAGCATCAGTAAGTAAAATACTTTTACGATATTCTCCTTGATTAATGAGTATATGCCATAGCTCATTTAACAATGAATTAGTGTCTGATCCATTACCATGCATGTTAAATTCATTCAGTATTTTTTCAACAGGGAATTCAGGTTTGCATAATAATTCATCACTGTTACTTGCAACTAAAGTCAAACCACTTAAATTTTTGACTATTCTAAATTTGTCAGAACTTCGCACAACATCTTTTACATTTCTTAGAATTTTTGCGCCGATCGGGTCTGATTGACAATATAGTTTTGATATTTGCGCTTCGGCTACTTTTATCAGGAAGTTTTTATAAGCGAAAAAGAGATTCAATTCTTTTATCACTGCAATGTCTTGATCTAATGAGTAAATGAATTTCTTGATTATATAGAATTTATCCTCGCCATTTCTTGCGAATGCGTCTGCAATACAATCATAAGACAAATCAATAATTGTAATTCCATTTCTTGCGATAAGGTTTAATACTTTTGAGCGATAATTAATGAGATACGCTTGAATTATCAAGCGTGAAGTTTTCACTAGCTCGGCTAATTGATTATGGCTAATCAAATCATTTGATAAAGCCAGTAGTAATAACTTTATTTTACTTAAATCCATCCCCATGGTTTTTAAGATATTACTCCTTTTTCTTTGCACAACTTCTTTAACGATTCATGTTTGTAACCAGATTTAATCGCGGCTTGTTTAAATAATTCACATTTTATAGATAACGAGATAATAGATTTTACTAAACCGGGCTGGTTCAATTCGGCTTTAACTATTTCTAACAAACTAATCGAGAACATCCAGTTAATTAATTCTTCATATTTTTCTTTACTATAATAAACAACTCCTTCAAATTCGTTTACACCAAGATATTTCTGTACTCTTTCACTATTCAAAACCATTTCCAAATTACAAACGAATAAATCGTTGGAGGGATTTTCATCTTTTTCAATGTTATTTTCAAAAAGCGCAGAATCATATTTCATTAGTATCTCAAGTAATAATATTTCGTCATAGATTTCCGATTCACCTCTTCCTAATCGACGCAATGTTTTTTTAATAGGAATTTCGAGATGCATCTTATCAAGGAAATTCTTGCGTGAGAATTCTCCATTCTCGGGCAATATTTTTGAAAGATTATTTAACGTAAGCCAAATTAAAAAAAGTAATGAGTTTTCTCTATAATTCATTTCATAAGAAACGACAAATGAATTATGAAGCAACTTATATTTAGGGGATTTTGCAACCACAAACTCTTGTTCGAGAAGTTGGTTCAATACACGCAATGATATTATCTCGTCTTCAAAATCTTTTATAATTGGTTTCTGATCAAATTTTAAATTGTATTGTACTTTTGTTCTCTCAAGAAAATTATTGTACTCATCTTCTAAGAATTGGACTACAACTTTCTCTTTGTCTTTGTCCGTATCATCAATCATTATAGCATCAACAAAGTTTTCCATTGTATTTTCATTAAAGATTGTTTCATAAGAAATGTGAAGTGGTTCTAGTTTCATTGCCATTAAAGCATAACTTATACTTGCAACGCCTTTACCATTTAATTTCAAATTTAGGTTTTCATAATCACCATTAATATCAATAATCCCTTTGAAATCAATAAATACTTTACACTTAAATGCTCCCAAAGAAACATTAAATCCATTATCAACCAATTCTTTACCAGAACAAATGAATTCCAAATTGCTAATTTGCTCTTTGAAGATATAAAAATATTTTTCGGATCCATTAATCTTTAGTGCTTCAGATAATGATATTGAAATAGTTTTTTTAGAGCCATCATTATAAGAAACAAGTTTATTTGTCGAATTGAAAATTGTTCCGCTTGCATCTTGAAATTTGTTATTATAAAAAACAATTGCCCTTTCACCATATTCCATATTAGAATATGCAAATACGTTTTCGTCTACATTTCCAAATCCATTAATAAAATCATACAACCAAAAATTTGATACATGACTGAATAGATAGCGCTTTTTCATCAACGGAAATATTTCTCTTTCATGCCGTTCAATCATCCACTGGTTTGGTGTTTCATGGTAATAAGCACGTTGGTATTCCATACCATATTTTTCTGTATAGCCTTCTATTTGCCCGTGTCCAAACATTGGTAAACCGGGTAGTGTAACTAAAATTGTACACACACCAAAATATTTATCATCGCTTCCAAATTGCTTAATAGCTGTTTCTTCATCCGGGTTGCTCATAAAATTTACGTAACGCTTAAGAATTTCCGGCTCAAACTCAAGAGTATTAGAAATAGCATCACGGTATTTTTCATTTTCTTCTTTCATCATCATATGCATAAATGCAGAATTATAAACTCTATGCATTCCAAGTGAACGAACAAAATAACCTTCAAGCAACCAGAATGCCTCAGCGAGCAGTAATGTTTCTGGCAAGTTTGTATTAATTCTATCTACAACTTCACGCCAAAATTCTTCTGGAAATTGCTGATCGAATTCATCTTTAGTCATTGCATAATCAGCACGTGAAGGAATATCTCCTCCTCTTCCCGGTTCCGGATACCACAAGCGAGAAAAATGCTTCTTAGCCAAAGTCATTGCAGCATCAAAACGAATAATGGAAAACTTATTTGCAACATCAAATATTTTTTGAATAACAGCTTCTCGCACATCTTTGTTTATCATATTTAGTTGAGCTGTGTCATTCCAAGGCATATTTGTGCCATCGTTTCCATGATAAATATATTTTACTTGCCCATTACTGTTATCTATTCTTTGAAAAACAACCGCAGCATCACTTTTACGCCAATAACCATCTTCAATTCTTATTTGATAATTTGAATCGTCTGAAAGATCGGGACCGTGAAAAGTATAATTTGGAAATGGCGGAAAATCCGATTGAATAAAGAAATGAGGATTTTCTGTAATCCATTTAGAAAAAATACCAGTGTGGTTTGGAACCATATCGCTTGCAAGACGAATGCCTTTTGCTCGTGCGCGTTCATTCAAATTATTATAAGAGTAATCTCCACCAAGATCATGAGCAATTTGATAATCATAAAGCGAGTATGCAGAAGCAACTGCATCTATGTTTCCCATTATATGTTTTATTTTTTTTGAAGCAGAGCTTCTTTCCCAAATTCCAATTAACCACAAACCATTAAAACCCCATTTGGCAAGTTGTTCTAATTCTTCATCCGGAACCTGATCGAGTGTTTTAATATTTCTATGGTATTTTTTTGATAACTGATCCAGCCAGACATAAGAATTCTTTGCCATAAGAACAACGCGAGGCATCCAATCAATATCTTTTGTAAAATTTTCCGGCTCTATGAAATCTTTCCATGAATCTGCTGCATATTTATAACCAGATTTACCTAGTGTAAATTCTTCAGTTATTTGTCCCGCTTTATAAACCGGTGCTGCAGTTGGAGTGCTTCCACCAAAACCAAAGCCTTCAAATTTGTATTCTTCTTTTATCAAATCTTTGCCGCTAAGAATTTTGCGCAATATTTTTTCGTCAAGTAAAATTCCCCACTTTTCATTAATGTACTCAAGTTGTGCTTCAATGCTTTCTGGATTTTTAAGAATTGGAGTTTTAAAGAGTGTGAAAATATCTTCATTATCCGGACCAAATTTTTTCTCTTTCTGGAAGAATTTATCCATTACTGAAATTGTTCTTGCAAAAAGCTCTTTATGTTCAAAATAATTCTGGTCGAATAATTCAATTAGTTTTTTGTTAGCCGGATTAAAATTTGCAAAGAAAAGAAGAATCATTTCTTCCAAAGTTATTTGAGTATTTTGCCGTTCTTCAGTTGTTGACAGCAAATATTCTTGAGCTGACTGAATTCCTTTATATACATTTGCCGGTGGAAATAGCTTAACAAACTCGAGAAGTATTTTGTATGTATTTTCTTCACCGATTGTTTGCTTTAGAGTATGCGAGGCTCTATCAAATACTCCGGGGTTAATCTGTACTTCGTATAAACGAAAGATGTAATGATATATTTCATCTAATAATCCGGCTGCATTAACTTGTCCGGCGCTAACTTGATTTTCTTTTTTTCTCTGAGAATTAAATTTCTGTACAAATAACCTAACTGCGGGAAAGTTTGCAAAAACCACATTACCATTTAAAGAAAATAGTTCATCATTAAAACCATACTTATTTCTAACAAATTCGGAAATATGGAATTCAAATCGAGGAAACTTTGGAAATGAAATTTTTGGGATACTTAGAATAATGTTCATATCATAATTCTTGCTATTTGTAGGAATATATTTGATTCGAGATACAATATAAAGAAATCAATAGATAATACGAAGGGATGTATTCATTACAAATGCATATTGAAACTTGTTGAAAAAGTTAAGGACTAATCTAAATCAATTTTCATATTTCATAATCAAAGCCAACCACAATTTCTCTGCCTAAGATTGGTCCGTAAACGTAAATAGTGTCAAATGAATCACTAAAAGGGTTGCTTGGGTTAACTAATGGCGATTCTTGTGTGAAATTGAAAACATTATTAACTCCGGAAAACACTTTCAGCTTTCCATATGAGTAAGTTAATTTCATATCCCACAATGAATATACCGGAGAATATTCCATTCTCTTAAAAGGTGCAGGTATTGATGGCATTTTTTGTTTGCCAACAATTTTACCAGTAATATTAACATCAACTCCAATACTCTTGAATGAATAATCTAATAGAATATTAGCTGTATGTTTAGCATTGAATTCTAATTCTGACTTAACATTATTTTCAAATTTGTATGTGTCAAGAAAATCGTAACTTAGCTTTAAGCGCATTGGAAAAGCGAACTGATATTCTCCAGTCAAAGAGAGCCCTTGCGAAACAGAGTAACCAGAAAGATTGGCATAGATTATTTTATTTGGATCAGTTTCATAATCCGGAATTATTTTATTTGAGAAGCGCGTAAAATGTGCGGAGAATTCAAACCTGGCAAATTGATTTGTAAACTCTATATCATGAACTAATGTGGAAGTGATGTTATAACTTTTTTCCGGTTTCAAATCTTCGGTAATAACAACTTCTCTAGAACCTGTTAACGCACTGTGGTCTTCGGTAAATAAGTTTACATTTCTAAATCCAGTTCCAGCAGAAAGTCTAAGACTTGTATGCTCGGATATATCATATTTTGAACTAAAGCGAGGCTGAAAAACACTTTTGTTTATGTTATGATAATTGTAACGAAGACCAATTAAAAATGATAATTGTTCAATTGGTTTATAATCCGTTTGGATAAATAAGGAAGTAATTGTACTCTTGCTAGGTTTGTTGATTTGTAAATCTAAAGGATCTGAAGTCGCCGGAGAATTATCGTCATAGTTTTCTAACCTAATTGAAGTGCCTGCTGAAAAATTAAGATTATCCGAAACACTATTATTCAAAACCACATCTGAATAAAATATTTGCTGCATAGCTTTATAATAATTTTCTCCGTAGTAACTATCTTGATCATGATTTGTATAAGAAACATTTAATGTTCCTCTGAAACCTTCAGAAATATCTTTTGTTACTCCGCCAAGAATTTCTAACCTGTTAGTATAAATCGATTCACCATAAACTAAATTTGTTCCTCTATGTAGCTTTCTATCCCAATTTGTCTGCCCACCAGCTCTATCTTCGTAATAATATCTTCCGAAAAGAAAAACCGAATGATCCTTAAAATTTCCCATCCATTGGTTCAGCAAAGAAAGTCGGTTAAATATCGGAGTGTCTGTAAAACCATCTTTGTTGTTATCAATTCTTGTACTATTTTGAGAGT
The DNA here is from genome assembly GCA_964631495.1 of uncultured Melioribacter sp. Classification (GTDB taxonomy): domain Bacteria; phylum Bacteroidota; class Ignavibacteria; order Ignavibacteriales; family Melioribacteraceae; genus Stygiobacter. The sequence continues at coordinate 24,938 of CAZVYT010000042.1, forward strand.
AATCAACAGTAAGTGACGTTGCTATATTATCCCATCGTGCTGTCCCACTCATAGAATATAATGCTTTGGAGTTGTTTGTTATGCTTCCGCTTAACATTAATGCTGGAAGATTTGAAGGCGATTTTAATATAACATTTATTGTTCCCGCTAATGCTTCAGGTCCGTATAATATAGTACCTGGACCTTTCACAATTTCAATTTGCTTAATGTTTGATGCATTTATACCCATCAATCCGTAAACAGTACCCAAACTTGATACGATTGGGAAACCATTAATTAACATTTGAGTATACTTACCTTCAAGTCCTTGTATTCGAATATCTGTAGTACCGCAAACACCACAATTGTTTTGAACTTTCAAACCGGGTGTAAATTCACAAACTTCAGTAAGATCGGCTGCATACATTCTTTCAATTTCACGTCTAGGAATTACTTCTATTTTAACAGCTGTGTTTTTCAGATATCCGGATTCACGTGTTTCTGAAACAACAATATCACTTAATTTTACTAGATCCGATTCCAAAATAAAAACAAGTTTATTAGTTAGCGGTAAAAATACTTGAACTAATTTTTTTTTATAACCAATGTATGAGACTTCAATTTCTGCATTTGTAATCGCAATTGGTAATTTAATCTGGAACTCACCTTTGAAGTTAGTAGTTGTTCCAATTTTAAGAGATTTCAGATAAATATTTGCTCCAAAAACGGGTATATTTTTTTCATCTAGAACTGTACCGTTTATAAAATTTTGAGCGTGTGAGTTAGTAACTAATGTTAGAAGAAACAGTAAAAGAACTGATATAGATTTATTCATAATTTCTTTCTTCAATAATATACGTCTGTCAATTATTAATAGAGTCTATTAGACGTATTGCCTTTTATAGCGGAGCTTTTGTGAATAAAAGAACTACACTTTTTCTTTTTTTATAACTTTTTAAATTGCCGCATTTCCATTATTAACACTTTTAGTTTTTGAATAGTTCAAAACTATTAAATGCTCCTTTTAATTAAAAAAAAACAACTTAATCCAAAAGTTCGCATAAAATTCTAACAGCAGTATTACCACTAAAAATATAATTCATCTATTAGAAGATATAATAGTTGTAATTGCTCTAAATAGTAGTAACTTACACAAGACTTAAGGGTAGTTATATGGATATTGTAGTAGGATCAAAAATTGAATATTTATTTCCACTTCCAGTATCAAATAATAACATAAGTTATATCGGTACAATAGAATATATTGGGGAGTCTTACATAGATATTCGTAATGAACAAAATATCATAATCCGTATATCATATAAAAATTATGATAGAATTGTGATTTATAATGAAGTATCAAAAAACAAAGTGGCTGAAGTGATTTAGTAAATTAGGACCGAAAAAAAGAAGCCGCCACTTGAGTTGAGGCGGCAATTATATTAATACCTTCTACCACCGCCACGATTTCCGCCAGAACCGCCACCGCCGCGATTTCTAAACCCGCCGCTTCTATTATCAGTTTTAGGGCGTGCTTCGTTAACTGTTAGCTTTTTGCCATGAAGGTCAGCTAAATTCAAAGCATTGATTGCTTTTTCAGCCTCAGCTTTATCTTTCATTTCGATAAACCCGAACCCTTTAGATTCCTGGCTGAACATATCTCTTATTATATTAACACTCATTACTGATCCGTGTTCTTTAAATAAATTTTCCAATTCATCTTCTTTAGCTTGTTTAGCAAGATTACCGACGAATATCTTCATACTATACTCCTTGTTTATTGTTTGTTTATTACAACCGAGATATTATAGGCGTCAGCGGAGTGGTTTAGTTTAGCTAACTAACAATTAAGAATTGATAAAAGGATAGAAATTATTTAGCAATTTTAATTTGCTTATATATGAACAGCCCGGATTTACGTTTGTCTTAAATTTTGTTGATTAAATATAACACTTATTTCTTAAATAGGATTTTATTTCTCTAAATCATCTCTTAAAAAGACTTATAATTCATTTTTTTTGAATGTTTTGCTGTAAATTAATAGTTTTTTGTTTGTTCCTTGAAGCAACAAACAAAAGTAACAACCCAAATATTGCCGATAGCGACGAGGCTAAAATTATACCAATCTTTCCACTAGTTATTAATGCTTCTTCAGTAAAAGCTAAATTTGTTATAAATATTGACATAGTAAATCCAATACCAGCTAAAGAGGAAGCACCCAATATTAACTTCCAGTTTACAGAATGTGGCAATTGGCTTAATCCCAGTAAAACAGCAAGAAAAGAAAAGACAAATATTCCAATAGGTTTCCCAATAAATAAACCAAGTATAATTCCTACAGTTTCATTAGATGTTATTGAAGCAAAAAGATTCTCCGGTAAAAATATGACAGTATTAGCTAATGCAAATAATGGTATTATAAAAAAAGCAACCGGGTGATGTAATCTTTTTTGAAGAGTGTAGGAAATATTCTTTTCATCATTTTTACGAAACGGAATTGCAAAGGCTAATAATACACCAGAAATAGTTGAATGCACACCGGATTTTAGCATACAATACCACATAACTAAACCAAGCAATAAATAAACATAAAGATTCATCACATTCATTTTGTTAAGTAAAAGTAATAATGCGAATAACCCAAAAGCACTCAGTAAAAACACAAAATGCAAATCGCTTGTATAAAATATGGCTATAATTAAAATAGCGCCGAGATCGTCTATAATTGCTAAAGCTGTTAGAAATATTTTAAGCGCTAAAGGAATTCGTTTACCTAATAATGAAAGCATTCCAAGAGCAAACGCAATATCTGTTGCCATTGGAATTCCAAATCCTCGTTGAGTCAATTCACCATAATTAAATAAAAGATAAATTGAAGCAGGAACTACCATACCGCCAATAGCAGCAACAACTGGCAAACTAGCTTTTTTTATCGAAGATAATTCGCCAACATAAATTTCTCTTTCTATTTCCAGCCCGATCAACAAGAAAAAGATTACCATTAATCCATCGTTTATCCAATGCTCTATCGAATACTTTAGATCAATGCCAAGAAATGACAAATCTACATATGTCTTCCAAATTCTTTGATAATCATATCCGTATGAACTGTTTGCAATTAAAATTGAAATAACTGTCAGTACAATTAAAATATATCCGGCGGATTTTTCACTTTCGATGAATTCCTTAAATAAATCCAACCCGGGTATTTTAACTGAGCCATATTTTCTTTTATTTAGTTTCATATTGAGTGAGTATTATGCTTTGAGTAAAATGATTATTTATGAATATTTTTTTGCTTTTATATTAGATCAATCACTTTCTTTCACAAATTAATTTCAATTTTTCCAATGCTTTTGGATAGGTTTCAAGAAAGTAAGATTTATATTCTTTATTCGAATCTAATTCAACTATTAAAATAGTCTTTTCGTTTTCAGCAAAGAAGAAATACTTCTCACGCGCACCAATCCATCCTTCAACAACTTCTCCAGATGTAATTTCTTCATTATTTTTTACAATTCCTAAGTGCTCAATATCTACTAATTTATTAGGGATAATTTCTTTAATGAAACTTACCATACCTTCTCTTTTACCTTCAGCATTTATCCCTAAAAATAACATCTTAGCACCCATTTCCCATTTTCCTTCGTAGAAAGATGTTGGATTAAAAACCGAAGTCCATTCACGGTAAGTATCGATAGCAAGCATTATTGAAAAAACAACTTTTACTTGTGCATTTATTAGTATTTCAAAGCGAAGTGTTTCCATGCTCTTTGGTTTTTCTACATAATTCTTAAAATTATTTAGAATACTTTGCCACCCAAATTTTTGCATTTCAGGTGTATGAGTTGATTCTGTTTCGAAAGTTTGGATAACGATAGTTTCATTTCCTTCATGTTTAAAAGCGACTGAAACTTTTCTATTATCCGCAAGAGTATACTCCATCAGTTCTTTAAAAATAATTTTATCGTATGCTCCTTCAAAATCAAAACTTACACTGCCATCAACTGCAGCCATACCGAATTTGAAATTACCTCCAACTACAAGATTATTTTCTGCATACGGACAGTGCCAATCATTTGAAGCAAAATTCCATTTGCAAATGTGTAGCGGATCAACAAAGTACTGCCATACTTTTTCTAATGAAGCGTTTATTATGGTTTGAACTGAAATTATCATAACTCCTCTTTCTTTTAGTAGGTAATATAGAACTAAACTAAAAATTGAAAATATGAGTTCATAAGACTATAAAGAAATCTTATTTCTTTATTGCTGATGAATTGTTAGTTTTTTTTGAAATAAACTTTAAGCATTCCCTACCAGCCGATTTATAAACTTCTACCGAAGGCAAAACATGGGATTTAAAACTAAATGCAGAACACATATAGGGAAAGGACTTTTCCCAAGTAACTTTAAAATACAAACATTTGCGGCAATCAATTGGCATATTAATCGTTTAATTTTTGATAGGAATTTATTAATTTGAGAGTCTTCTTACAACAATTTATATTTAACCCGGATTTGTCATTAGAAATTTTCGGTTGATACAACAAAAGGCCAGCTA
>CAZVYT010000043.1:0-4826 GCA_964631495.1 uncultured Melioribacter sp.
AGCTTTTCTTCTATAAAGCCTTCTTTTCTTTCTGTTTTATTTTTGCTGTTTGCTTTCATCGGATAGTCCTTTTTGTTTGTGCTAAACAAATTTACTATCCCTTAGGCAAACAGCTTTTCTTTCTTAAGTTGACGCCTATGCGTAAAGTGCACGGGACAGGCTTGATGACCCGCTTTTAATACGGGTCAGGCTTCGGAACGAAATAATCATGGTTGCAAAATATTTGCTAAGAATTGCAATCATCGATGGCAGAAATTAAACTCTCCCGCTAATGATATAAGTAATATGAAAGCGGGATCAGACAGCAATTCATTTTTACGCTTCGTACTATTATTTTTTTAACGCCAATATTTTGAGGGCGTGGAAGACAAGATAAAAAATAAAAGAGCATTTTTTTTGGTGCGGAAAAGCTAAAAGAGAAATACAATAAAATATTTTTTAGAAGATAAGAGAAAAGAAAGGCAAATTATTCTGAATTTCTGTTTAGGCGGTTTATATAGGGTTTATATAAGGAGCAGCTTTAGTGTTGAATGGTGAGTGTTGAGTTTTGATATTTTTGTAGCAGCTGCCCTTCTTATGAAAGCAGATCAATTATTAATACTTGTTTTAATATGAAGAAAGAATTACATTTTTATGACAATTTGATGACACTTATTTTATCCTTGAAGCATAAGTTTACTTTGAGAAATTTATTGTTGATACTAGAATGAATTTAAACAACATAAATATGGTAAACTCCCTCCTACTAAATGTAAACGATCAACAAACAAATAGATAAATTTTTGTATGAGGAATCATTATGCAAAAAACAAATCGTTTAAAAAGGCAATTAATTCTCTTAATTAGGATTAGTTTCATTTTTCTATTTACGACTAACTGTAGTATGGAAAATGTGATAAGAGAATTCAAAGCTCCCCAATCAATAAAGAATTTAGATGAAAATAAACAAAATTTTGAAACGCCTTCAAACCCATATTTAAAAGCACATTTAAAGAATGGTGGTGTAGGCGTCTTTAGTAAATGGTCTGTAAACCAAGAAACAAAAACACTAAGCGGGATGTGTACGTTATATAATGAATACAGAGACCATATTTCGACAAACGATATTACTCTACCTTTCGATTCGATTAGCATAATTGAAACAAATAAGTTGGAAAGTTCCGGAACTGTTGGCGCGATGCTAATTTATACAGGAATTACAGCAGCAATAACAGTTTACTGTATTATAAACCCAAAAGCTTGCTTTGGTTCTTGCCCTACTTTTTATGTTAATCAAAACAACAATAAAATATTACGGGCCGAGGGTTTTTCTTCAAGCGTGTCTCCATCAATGGAAGCAGTTGATATTGATGATTTACAATGTACAAATGATGGAGGAAAAGAATTTAAAATTGAAATGAAGAATGAAGCACTGGAGACACATGTTGTACAATATGCCGATATATTAGCAGTTCCAATAAAAAAAAATGAAACAGTTTTTCATGACACGAAAACAAACTTTTGGAAAACAGATTGTATATCCACTCCAATAAAAGCAACTGGACCAGAGGGAAATATATTAGATAAGATATTGGCCCCAGACAATAGCGAAAGATTTAGTCTGGCAGATTCAAATTACTTGGGTGAAAAAGAAATAATAGAAATTGAATTTGAAAAAAACAAAGGAGATAGTATTGGTTTAGTAGTTGGCTGCAGACAGACATTAATGACAACCTATTTATTTTACCAAACACTAGCATACATGGGAGATAATACAGGTTATTGGTTTTCTAAAATTGAGAATGGTAATTATAAAAGCTTTACAGAGCCAATGGAAAATGTATTGGGAGGAATTGAAATTGAGCAACTTAACAATAATGGTATTTGGGAGAAAACAAATGAGATTAGAGAACATGGACCATTAGCGACAGATAACCATTTTGTTTATCTAAAGATTTCCGGCTATTTGACAAATAAAGTAAGATTGAAAATGACCAAGGGATATTGGCGACTAGATTTTGTGGGCTTAACAAACAATGCTACACAAGTAGAACCAATTCGTATAGCTCCATTTAAAGTAATAAAAGATGAGAAAGAAGATCAACAAGCATTAAATTTATTATTAGATCCTCACAAACCACTAGTTACGTTACCGGGCGACAACTATATCTTTACTTACGAACTACCAAAAACAGAAAGTAAATATCAATTATTTTTAGAAAGCCGCGGATATTATTTAGAATGGATAAGAAAAGAATGGATGAAAGAAAAAAACGAAGAATTATTAGTAAAAATGTTTTTTGATCCAATAGGGTCATTAAAAAGACTTGCACCGGAGTATAAATTAATTGAACCAAGTTTAGAAGAAAACTTTTGGAGCAGCCGCTATGCAAAACCATAATAAGTTTTTCGTAATTGGAATAATAGCTACTATTCCCTTTTTAAGTAGTTGCGCTATAATGAATACACCTAATAATTGGGAAGTAAGCGCAAGTGATAAGACAAAAGATGTGTACGGAGGTTGGATTACTATTACAAATAACACAAACGAAATAGTAGACGGAGAATTACTGGCAATTGATGATGATTCTGTTTATGTAGTTAAAAATGAGTTTAAATCAATAAAACTTAGCAGCATTACAGAAGCAAAGCTAGTGTTGTATGATTCGGATGCTGTGATCTTAGGTGGATTAACTTTTTTGGGCTCTTTATCAACAATTTCCAACGGCGGCTTTCTCATTTTTACTTTCCCACTTTGGGTAATTGGAGGAACAGCCTCTACTGTAACCAGATCATTTGAACCAATATTGAACTATCCACAAAACAACTGGAAAGAATTTAGATCCTTCTCTAGATATCCAGAAGGACTGCCGAAAAATATCATCAAGGCAAAACTTAATACAGTATTTTACAAAAATGATAAGATGACAAGTAAAGAGACAAAGAAGAAATGATCAAGCAGCAATATTTTTGTTAAGTATTTTTGCTTTTAATTAGTTTGAGTTACCAATTTCAAGCTCAAGATAGTTTTTGGGAATTACAACTAGAGGGAGGGAAAATAATTTCACCAATAACATTGCACAAACTTGATGAGGACACATTATTTATTGACCATCTAAGACTTAACCAAAAAGCAGATATAATGAAAATACAAGAAATTAGAATTGTACGAGATGGGAGTTTTTGGAGAGGAGCAGAAAAAGGAATGTGGATTGGCAGTAGTATAGGATTAGCGTATGGATTAATACAAAACTTAGCGACTCGACCAAAAGGAGGAACTTTCGGAAATTTCTTTACATTCAGCAAAGAACCTTATAATGTTACTTTCGCAATTGCGAACGAAATTGTTGATGCAATTTGGGGCTAACAATTGGAGCCCTATTAGGCGGTATTATTGATGTTTCGATAAATAGTAATACTGTATATGATTTATCTGTTATTAATAATCTAGGAAGTAAAACTAGAGTAATTTTAATAAGTAAACTTTAAAACAACACAATTTATTTGGACCAGATACCAAGTTTTTGTCTGCGGGCGGTGTTGCGGAGGTTGTTAAATAGTTCGTAGTACTTTTTCTTTTTGTCGTACATGAGGATTCTTGCTAGTCCGGTTTTTAGCAGTTCCGCTTGGAGAAATATTGAGTCTTTCCCTACTTTGTTTATCAGCCAAACATAGGCCAGTGTTCTGCCAAAAATATCTCTTGTGTTTCCATCAAATGTTAGCTTAACAGACTTCCCTTCTATTAGTTCTTTACTGTTTTGTGCTGCTTGCAGAGCAAGTAACTTTTCTGCTGTTACTTTGCAATCCATTTCCGGTGTGTCGATACCAAGTAATCTTACTTTCTCTCCGCTTGTTAATACAAATGTATCGCCATCTATTACCCGAAGTACTTTTACAGTGCGGGATTGCTGGGCTGTTACTAAAGAAGAGAGCAAGAGCATGATCACGATCAAGAGCAAGAATGGATTCCCGACTAAAGCATTCGGGAATGACAGATGCCTCGACTCCGCTCGGCTTGACATGGTAAATATTTTCATTTGGCAGCTCGAGAATGTAGAGGTGAACTTAATCGAAGAGCACTTTCTAATTCATTGTAGCGGGTAATACAATGAGGAGAAAGGAATTAGCTATTAGCTTTAAGCTATTAGCTAAAAGATTTAAATAAAAGGCATAATATGAAGTTGAGTAAGAGTTTTAGTCTGGATGAGTTTGTGGTTTCCGGTGTGGCTGAGAGGTTTGGCTACATGAACAAACCGAACGATAAGCAAATCGAGAATCTTAATTTGCTATGCAAGAATGTCTTGCAGCCACTTAGGGATCATATCTGTGTACCAATTTTTATTAGTTCCGGATTCCGTTCTTTTGATACTAATTATGCTGTGGGCGGCAGTGTTAATTCTCAACATATGGAGGGTAAAGCAGCGGATATTATTATTCCCGGAAAGAACTTGAAGGAAGTATTTGAATTAATGCCGAAGTTTTTTCAGTTTGATCAGTTAATCTATGAGTTTGAACGGTGGATTCATGTTTCGCACAATGGAGTGAGGAATAGAAACGAGGTGCTCATTTCTAGGAAGGTTTGTGGAGTTACGAAGTATGAAAAGATTACTTAAACAAATTCATTACTGTGCTTTTGGATTGACCTCCCGCCGAAGGTGCGGGTCAGGCTTCGGAACGAAAAAGTCAAGACTGCAAAATATTAAATAAGAATTACATTCATCGATGGCTGAAATTAAACTCTCCCGCTAATGATATAAGTAATATGAAAGCGGGATCAAACAGAAATTTCTGCTTCTCCACGATTTCTCTTATTCTTTTAACGCCAAGATTTTGAGGTCGTGGAAGAA
>CAZVYT010000043.1:4926-28740 GCA_964631495.1 uncultured Melioribacter sp.
TTCTCCACGATTTCTCTTATTCTTTTAACGCCAAGATTTTGAGGTCGTGGAAGAATTAAGAATATTTTTTAGAAACAAGAAATTATAAAAAACTAATAATGATATGAATGAAAGTATTTATCTTGGAATAATTGGCGGGTTGTTTAGTCTGGTTAATCTTTTGTTCTGGAATAGGATTAAAAGAATTGAGAAGGATTTGGAAGACGAGAAAAAGAAGTCATGTTCTATTGAGAAGAATTACATTGCACGGTTTGCAGAGCTTCATTCGAAGTTGAATGAGGTGGAGAAGAATATTATTAAGGAGATTTATTGTGTTAAGCTTTCAGCTGTAAGTAATCAGATATTAGAAAAAGAATGAACAGAGATAAGAATCTGAGAAAAATTAATATGTGTAGTTCTTTTGTCCCCGTAAAGTGCACGGGACAGGCTTGATGATCCGCTTTTAATGCGGGTCAGGCTTCGGAACGAAAAAATCAAGACTGCAAATCCTTGGCTAAGAATTTCATTCGAAATGCTATGGAAATTAAACTTGCCCCGCAAAATTATTAGTTGCGGGACTTCAGACAGAAATTTCCATTTAACGCATTTCTCATTTATTCTTTTTACGCCAAGTATTTGAGGTCAGCAAAAGAAATGGAGCAATTATGGGAGTGTTGGATTTTTTGAGCGGGATAGTTAAGCCAATTACCGACTTGATTGATAGTCTGGTTACTACTGATAAGGAAAAGAGAGAGTTAAAGAATGAATTGTTACGAATTGAAAATCAGTTTTTGGGTAAAGCACTGGAATATGAATCTAAGTTGCTGGATTCTCAAACAAAAATTGTTGAAGTTGAAGCGAAAGGACAAAGCTGGCTGCAACGCAATTGGAGACCTATTACGATGCTTACTTTTCTTATCCTTGTTGTGTGTGATTCTTTTGGTTGGCTTGCATTTCGTCTAAGCAATGAAGCTTGGACTTTATTGCAAATAGGGCTTGGCGGTTATGTACTTGGAAGAACAGGTGAAAAGATTGTTGAAAAGATTCGAAAGTAATTTGTCGGTTACCCCGATTTGGCTTCACTCGTCGTGCCAAGAGTGGTAGTTGGTACCGGAGAGAAAATAGTTACTAATATGAAAAAATTGTGAGGTGGTTATACATATGATAAACTATTTTTTTATAGTAGTACATTGAAATTGGAAAGTGATTTTTTATTAAGTTAAATAAAAACAATACGAGATTATTAAACGAAATAATTTTGTAAAAATGTATATGAGAAGCTTTTTACCAGATGAATTAATAAAGCACTCATGGAAATTTGAATAGTAAACTTTCAATTTGCCTAAAAGGCTTTCCTTGCTTACATAAAATAATTATTCTAATATGATATTAAAAATTCAAAGAAATATTATTTATTTGTCATTTCCAATAACTTCAAAATCTCTAATTTCGAAAAGGGTTTTGAAATATAATGTGAGAACCCTTCATTTAGGAACTCAATGCGATCTTTTTCATCGGCGTAAGCTGTCATAGCAACAATTGGTTTAGTTTCATAACCAGCAATTTTACGAATATGGTGCATAGCTTCTATCCCGTTCATACCAATTTTCAGGTTAATATCCATTAGAACAACATCAAATTGTTGTTCATTAGAAGCTTTAATAGCATCCAAAGCATTACTTACACAAATTACAGAATGATATTTTTTTAACATGCTGTGAATCACGTCGGAATTTAAAGCCTCATCCTCTACTAATAGAATAGAAAGAATACCTTTTGAAATTTTAATATCTTGTTTAATTTGGGAAGGATCAACTTTTATTATTTTATTTTGTTCCAAGTCTAAACTAATGGGGAGTGTAACTATAAATGTTGAACCAACATCAAGCTGACTAGTAACTTCAATATTGCCATTGAGAAGGTTGACAAATTTTTTTGCAATAGTAAGCCCTAGACCAGTACCTTCAAAATTACGCCCTAAACCTTCACTGACTTGTCGAAATTCTTCAAATATGTATTCCAATTTGTCTGAAGGAATTCCAATTCCAGAATCAGAAATTGAAACTATAACATGATTATTAGTTAATTTACATGAGACAATTACATTTCCTATGTTAGTAAATTTAATTGAATTGTTAATTAAATTACCAAATATTTCTCTTAACAACCTTTCATCAGAATTGATCAGCAAATTTTCCTCACATTTTAGATGAATCGAAATATTTTTCTTTTCGGCAATTTTTATATTTAATTCAATTTCATTTTTTAAAAGTTGAGTTAGATCAATAATTGAATAATTTACATTTATTTTTTCTACTTCCAGTCTGGATATATCAAGTATGCCCGAGATAGTCTTAAGCAAACGTTTACCGCTTATATTAATTACATTAGCATTTTCTTTCAAATCACCTTCATACTCTTCCATCATAAATTCGGAGATTCCAAGAATTCCAATTAAAGGGGTTCTGAGTTCGTGACTCATATTGGCCATTAAATTAGATTTAAGCCGATTCAATTCTTCAGCATGATTTTTTGCTTCAATTAATTCTGCAAGTATTTTTTTCTTTTCATTAATGTCTTCTTTAACAGCCACAAAATTTATTATTTCTCCATCTGCGTTAACAAGAGGTGAAATTGAAATTGATTCCCAGAATAATTCACCATCTTTCTTCTTATTTAACATTTCGCCACTCCACTCAACACCCGCATTAATAGTTGACCAAAGATCTTCATAGAATTGCTCATCATGATTACCCGATTGAAATAATCTTGGGTTTTGCCCAATAATTTCTTTGCGATTGTAACCAGTCATCTTACAGAGTTTTTCATTTACGTAAACGATTTCACCTTTCATATTAGTAATTAATACCGAAACGGGACTTTGTTCAATGGCTCGTGATAATTTTCTCAATTCATTTTCGACACTAACTCTTTCAGTAATATTGTGGGCAACCCCTTGTAACCCAATAACAACACCATCTGCAATAATTGGATTTTCATAAACTTCGAGTTGAATCGGGTGCTTGTCAGCATGTTCAATTTCGACGAAAATGGACCCTTCGGTAAATTCACCTCTTAAATGCGCCAAAGTTCTTTCTTTAGCAATAGCATTAAATTTGTTGTTTGTAATAAACCAATCTGTTCGATTATACCATGCATCAATTGAGTGACCGGTAATTATTTCAACAGAAGGAGAGATATAATTAATTTTGCCAGAAACATCTTGAAGGTAGAAAAATAAATAGGGAGTGCCTTCAACAATCATACGCATTTTTTCTTCGCTAAGTTTAAGTTTTTGTTCTGCAAGTTTTCTTTTGGTAATATCACGAATAGAACCATCAATATGATGAGGCAGACCATTGGTATCATAAACAAGGCGAGCGTTTACAGAAGCAAAAATTATATTACCGCTTCTTGATCTCATTTGAATTTCATAATCTCTAAGCTCACCTTTTTCTAGAATATTGTCCAAGAGGAGGGTTCTATCAAAAGAATCAAAATATAAATCGGTAATCTTTGAGCCTACTAATTCGCTTCGAGAGTAATCAGAAAAACTCTTAATAGACGGACTAATGTCTATAATATTACCATTTAGTTCAACTTGATAAAACATATCTTGAACGTTTTCAAAAATCGTACGATATTTTTCCTCGCTAATTTTCAAAGATTCTTCTGCAATAATTCTTTCTGTTACATCATTTACTAATACATGCCTAGCAATACGATTATTGAAAGTAATTTGATGAGAATTAATTTCAACAAAGATTATATCACCATTCTGTTTTTTGTGTCTCCAGATACCGGCTTTATTGTATTGTATTTGTGTTTTACTGACATCATCCATTAGCAAAGGAATATCTTCGGATGGTCTAATATCTTTGAGCGTCATGGTAAGAAATTCATCTTTAGAATAGCCATAATGAAGAATTGCTGCATTATTTACTTCTAGAAAAAAAAGAGTATCAAGGTCGTAAATCCACATAGGTTGAGGATTATTGTGAAACATAAATCTATACTTTTCTTCGCTTTGTTGATGTGCTAATTCAGATTGAATACGAAAAGTAACGTCTCTTATAAAAGCAGTAACACCAACAATTGATTCATTTTGAATTATAGGCGACCAATTAAATTCATGTGAAGTATTTAGTTCTGGTTGACAATGAATTTCTGAAAATGTTTCGCCATTTAAAGCACGATCAATACTTTGTTTAGCTTTTTCATTAATTTCTTCAACATTCATACAATTGAGAAAATTCATTCCAATTTGGATATCAACATTCCAAACTTTTTTCATTTCGATAAAGTGACTTTCATTAAATGCAGTATAACAGTAGTTTTTATCTAAAGAAAAGATGATAATATCTTTGGGACTATTTATTAAAGCTAATAAAAGAGCATTTTGAGTTTCCAGTATTTTTTCAGTTTTTTCAAGGAGGAGCATTTTGTCTTCGAGTTTACGTATAAGCGCTGCGTTATAACCTTGCAAAACGACTGTCTCAGAAAGTGGTTCAGTATTGTTTACATAGAATGTACATTTATTAACATCCGAAATAACATTGTGGATAATTGCCATAAATGCTTGAGGCTCTTGAGGTTTTAGAATAAAACGTACAGCACCAAGCGAAAGTGCATATTCTTGATCTTTTTTATCAGTATAAGTAGCCGTATAAAAAATGAAAGGAATAGTTCTTAATTTAGAGTCTTTCTGGCACTCTCGACAAAAAGAATAGCCATCCATAACAGGCATTAGTATATCTGAAATAATAATATCGGGGGGATTGTTGCGTGCAATTTCCAATGCTTCTTTGCCATTACGAGCCGAAATTGAGATGATTTTATTGCTTTCCAACAATGATTGAAGTAAATACAAATTTTCCGGTTTGTCGTCAACTAAAAGAATTTTTCTCATGATTAATTTCCATTATTATTTAGAAAAGACTCCATTTGAGCAATAAAAGTATATGGGTCAATAGGTTTTTCGATATAACCATTTACACCGGAAGCAAAAGCTTTTTCTTTATCGCCAAGCATAGCATACGAAGTAACTGCAATAATAGGGATAGTATTTAGAGTTGAATGTTTTCTAATACCAACAGCAACAGAGTATCCATCCATTTCAGGCAGTTGAATATCAAGAAGGATTGCATCAGGTTTATGTAACTCGGCTAAAGCAATACCTTCTTTACCACCGTAAGATTGAATTACGTTATAGTTATTTAATTCAAGTAAATATGTAAGCATATACATATTCTGTTCGTTGTCTTCAATTATTAAGATTTTTCTTTTCATTAATTCGAATCCCTTCTAAAGGCAAAGTAATAGTAAAAGTAGAACCAATGTTAATAGTAGATATAACTTCAATACTACCATGGAGCAAAACAAGTAATTTTTTACAGATAGATAAACCCAAACCAGTACCTTCTTGTTTGCGAGTTAAACCCGTATCAATTTGACTAAAGGGTTTAAATAAATGATTTAACAAATTTTCTTCAATACCAATACCAGTGTCTATAATTTTAATAATTAGATCGGAGTCTGTTTTTGAGCACAAGACGCTAACAGATCCTTTCTCTGTAAATTTAATTGCATTGTTTATCAGATTAATTAGGATTTGTTCCACTCTTAACGGGTCACTAATAATATTTTCAACATCAGAATCAAATTTGGACAAAAGTAAAATGTTTTTTCTCTCAGCAAGTGGTTTGTGTGCATTAATCACTTTTAGTAATATGTTACGAATGTTGAAAGTTTCGAAACTAACTTTTAATTGACCGGCTTCAATTTTTGATAAATCAAGCACATCGTTAATAAGCGATAATAAGTGACGGGCACTACTTTGTACAAGACTAATTTGTTTTTTTTGTTCATCGTTAAGCTTACCCGGAAATTCTTGAGCGAGAATACCGGAGAAACCAATGATAGAATTAAGTGGGGTTCTAAGTTCGTGGGACATAGTTGCGAGAAATGCAGATTTTAGTTTATCAGCTGATTCAGCGCGAATCTTTTCAATTTCTAATTCTGAAGTTCGCTGTTTGACCAAAAGTTCAAGATGGTCACGATATAGTTTTAATTCTTTTTCATTGTTGATACGATCGGTTATAACTTCTGAGAATAATATTATTCCGCCGATAATATTTTCAGTTTCAAACCAAGGCCGGATTTCCCACCGAACCCAATCAATTTTTCCATCAAGGCGATGGAAAGGGTCTTCTTCGCATTTTTCTGTAGCGCCGGCAAGACAACGATTATGAATTTCTTTCCAACGATGTGGCATTTCCGGAAAGATTTGGTAATGAGAAATGCCAATAATATCAATATCTCCAAGATCATAATCCAAAAGATAGCGACGGCTAGCCACAATATACTTCATATCCAGATCAAACATTGCAATGGAAGCAGGAGAATTTTCGACAAATAATTTAAGAATATGCTCATTTCTTTTAGTAGCTTGTTCGGCAATTTTGCGTGCAGTAATATCTACTGTAATTCCAAAAATGTGCTTAGGATTACCATTACTATCACGCAAAAAAACAGACTCTTTACAATACAGCCAATGCCATGCATTATTTTTATCGCGCATTCTGTATTCATTAACTATAAACTCTTTATCCCTAACTTTAAAGTACTGAGGATATATTGATTGTATATAGTAATTAAAATCATCTGGATGCATAAGGTTAGGCAAAAGCTGCTTGCCCATCAGTTTAATTTCTTCGTTAGTATAACCAAGGTTAGTTTGAATACCATTGTTCACAAAAACATTTTGACCTTCTACAATATCATATATATAAATAATATCAGGAGAAGTATTGATGATGCTTTCGATGAAAATTCTACTCTGGTTTAAATTTTCTTCACTCTTTTTTCGTTCAGTTATATCTCGTAAAATACCAATAATACAAGTTTCACCAGTTAACTCAATAATTTCTCCGGATAGTAAAAAGTTTTTAATTTCATGAGTCTTAGTCCTAAATAACGTTTCAAACTCCGAAACATGGTTATTATCTCTAAGTATGGAGAGGTACTTATTTCGGTCATCTAAATCAGCCCAGAGACCAAGTTGAATTGTAGTGCGCCCGATTACTTCATCACGTTTATACCCAGAGAGATTACAAAAATTTTCATTAACCTCAATAAATGTTCCATCGGATGCTTTAGTAATTGTAATGGCATCAGGGGAATTAAGAAATATTTTTGAAAATTTATTTTCACTATCACTAAGCACTTCTTCTTCGGTTTTTCTGATAATGGCAATTTTTGCCAGATGAATAGCTTTTTCAATTAATTGAAAGTCCTCGCGATTAGGAGAACACAGTTCACTAGAATACATGGCAAATGAACCTAATACCTTGCCAGTAGAATCAATAATAGGTGTAGACCAGCAAGCTTTAAGATTATGTTTTAAAGCTAAAGCCTTATATTCTGTCCATAATGGATCAGTTTCAATATCGTTTACTATTACTTGTTGCTTAAGAAACATTGCAGTTCCGCAGGAACCAGCTGAAGGACCAATTGGTTCTCCATCAATAGCAGTATTATATTCACCGGGTAAATTAGGGGCAGCACCATAACGTACATGAATACCATCACGATCTAGCAACAGAATTGAGGCAAAATATTTATTTGTTTGTGTTTCAATACTGAGTACAATAGATTCAAGAATTTCAGCTAGAGTATTTCGTTTTGCAATCATTTCCAAAATCTTCATTTCAGATTCAACCAACAGTTCCATTTTTTTTCTTTGCGAAATATCTTCTACGCTTGACCAAATAAATTTTTCGTTTTCTTTATTAATTACAAGACCTTGTAAACGAACTGGAACTAAATGCCCATCTTTATGAAAATATTCTTTTTCATAAGGACCATAATGACCAATAGAATTTAATAATTCTAGTTGTTGTACTTCTTGTTTTGCATATTTGTTTGGGGTTAAATCCCAATAAGTAAGCTGTAATGTTTCACTTATAGTTCTGCCCACAATTTTTGCAAAAGCAGGATTAACTTCTATCAACTTTCCATCCATTGAAGCAAGCGCAAGACCAATAGGAGAAGAATTAAAAAGCAATTGAGAGTATTGTTTACTCTCTTGTAAAGCAATTTCATTTTTTTTTCTAGCGGTTATATCATAAAAAAAGATTGTTAAACCATCCTTGGATGGATAAATTCTATTCTCAAACCACTTATCATAAGGAGGATAATACTCTTCCATTTGAATGAATAACTGCTCTTTAACGGCTTTATAATAATTATTATAAAAAGGCTGACCAACTCCTTCTGGGAATTCGGTCCAAATATGTTTACCGATCATCTTTTCGGGATCGCGATTAAATAGCTCACCAGCTTTCTTATTCATATAAGTATAACGCCAGACATTATCTAGAGAGACAAAAGCATCCGAAATGTTTTCAAGAATACTGGAAATTTTCTTTTGAAGTTCATTTTGCTTTGATAAAGCTAATGAATCAGCAATGGAAGCTTTTCTAATTAAATAGAAAAGTAAAGCAGAAGTAAGCGTAATAAAAACCCAACCTTTAATGATTGAGAGTATTTGAATATAAGAAGCACCGCTAAAAAAGTAATAAAGCAACCTATCTGATGTTAAAATCCACATTATGCTTAAGACAAAATATATTGAAACTATACGTACTTCTTTAGATGAAATGAACTGATTTAATGAAAATAAAATCCACTTTTTCATAATAGGCTCTTTTGCATATTCTAAATTCTAAATCGGTTTACTAAGCTATATACTTGGCACATCAAAGTATTTTACGTTAATGAAGTAAGCACTCCAAAATGAAATGGTCTTGCGCTTTAGTGTACTTAGTATGAATCAGCAACAATTTTAACTTGGACAAAATTAGAGTATGTTAAATATAAATTGTATTGTGTTATATAATAATAAAGCGGCAAATAATAATAATTTGGCGGTGGAAAGCCCACAGCTACAATAGAAGAAAATAAAGTGTGTTCAACAGTAGCTGAAGCATCTTCTGAAAAAAACTGTAAAGTTACAGTATATGATATTTTATGGAGTTTCATTGACCTTTTTAACTAATACTTCAATGTAAGATAGGAATGGGAGATTTGCAAGGTAGAATAAACTGAGAATTGTTTATCGATTGCTTGAATGGAATACATGGCGAGTTGAAATGAAAGTCTTTTTTATAAAATGATATTTGAGAAAATAGATATAGTTGCGAATAGAAATACAAAAGGAGAAACCCCGACTAAATAACCGGGACAAAGCCGGCTTCCGAGGAATTGGAGACCAATTACGATGCTAACTTTTCTTATTCTTATTGTGTGTGATTCTCCCGAAAAAAAACTCGGGATTTTCCATTTTGGATTACAGAATTTAAGTGAGTAATGAAGGCCCGTAAAAAGAACGGGATTAACATGGATTTTATTGCAGAATGGATTGGGTGGATACGTTGTAGGTAGAACCGGGGAAAAGATTGTTGAGAAGATTAGGAAATGATTTGCATAATAGATGATTCCAAATCACCTAGTAAAGTTAAACGTTCAGTTTATCAAACGAGCAACAAGTTGAACTATTGGTTAAACTATATTATATTTGTCATAGTTCTTTGAAAATTTGAAATTGAGATAAGTAGTCAAAGCTGAACGATTGAAGTGTATTAAGTTACACAATGGCATAGCCATTTTGTTGCACGCCCTACGGTATGTAGTTATACATAAATCCTAACCAATTCAATTTGGATCAATTTGATAATAATCAGCAATTTTCTCTTTATAATGGCGGGCATTTCTGCAGTAAGAAGACTCTAATAGAGAGCTACGAAGGACAGCGCGATTACTTTCAGGCGGGCAGCAATAACGCTGACCAAAACCTAATTCCCTAAAGGAGAAAGCTTTATGGAAAAGCAAAACTCAATTTCAAAGTTGATTGAATCCTTTGATTCATTCATTTCAAAGAACCGTAGTTCTTTTTCACTTGAAGAGTGTAACGTCTTAGAAAACGTGAGGCTAAAACTGCTGCAGTTAAATGCTCAATTTGAACAGAGCAGTAAATCTCAAAGACGCGCTATCATTCAAACAATCATAACAGAGTTGTTGAAAATTGTGATTGATCCAAAAACTTGGAATGATATTAAAAACATTTTTTAGTGAGGAGTCTTCTTAATTCTTTTTTATTTGAGGTAATTTTGGATATAGGAAAAGTTATAAAAAGTGTTCGCATGGGAAAAAATATGCGACAGAAAGAACTATCCGAATCATGCAACATTTCGGTTACATATCTTTCGCAGATTGAAAACAATAAAAAAGATCCTACCATTTCGACTTTACAAGAAATAAGTAAGTATCTCGGTATTCCATTACCAATTATTTTCTTCATGTCTTTGGAAGACCAGGATATTCCACCACAGAAAAAAGAATTCTTTAAGTATCTATATCCTTCACTAAACGGATTAATAAAAGAGTTCTTTTAACATGCTTGCCATAAAAAGCTTAAAGCATTTATACTATTTGCTTCAGACCAGCGAAAAAGAACTGGAAGAAATCCTAGCTAATCTTGATAATTATTATAAACCATATCAGGAACCAAAAAAGAAAAAAGATGGAACGATACGGACCAAAAACGGTATTGTTGAAACGCGTAAAATTTGTCCAAGTATTGGTCGGTTGAAAAAGATACAAAATAAAATAAAAACTCAAATACTTAGGAAATACGAATTCAAGGATTTCGTGCAAGGGGGTGTTAAAGGTAAAGACAATATTACGAATGCAAATGTGCATAAAGGCAATAAATATTTTTTTACTACTGATCTTAAAGATTTTTTCCCTTCGATAAATAATAGAGTTGTATATCAAACTTTTATTAAAAATAGTTTTTCAGCAGATGTAAGTTCGGTTCTTACAAAATTAACAACTTACCAGGGAAACGTGCCTCAAGGAATTCCAACAAGCACATACATATCGAATATAACTGCACTGTCTTTAGATTACGATTTAGTAAATCTATGCAATGAGAATGAAATAATATTTACCCGGTTTGTGGATGACTTGAGCTTTTCATCAAAAAAGGATTTTCAGCAAGTGACTCAACAGATTATTGAAATAATAAAAGGGCATAAATTTAGGATTAGTGACAGAAAGACTTTGTATAAAATTGGGCCTACAGAAATAACTGGTGTTGAGGTTAGAAACAATGTAATAAAAGCTAGTAAAGGTATTCTTGAAAAGTATGAGACCGCAACCACTGAAAAGAGAAAGCAAGGTTTGAGGGGTTATATTGAAAGAGTAAAGAAAGGGTCCTTGGTTAGAAAAAGTAAATAAATAATTTTATCTAATCAATTTTGGTGAATCGATCTCTTGAACAATTTTGGAAATTGTTAATAAGTTTTCATCTTTTTTCAAGCTAAGAATATATGAATGGCCAGCTTTTAAGAGATATTTACTGTAGAGAAAATCAACGCAATTATAATATTTACTCCTTTTAGAAATGACTTCGATTTTATATTTATACATTTTTTGAACTGGCAAATATTCATCAGTAATAATACGGATGGAAATTCTTTGACCTACAGATTCTATACAACCAGGGTTAACTTTATTTGATGAAAGTTTTCTTCTTACGGTCATAGGTTTGAATATTTTTTTAATGCTACTCTTTGCAGAAAATTTGGCAATTTTATCAACTGCTTTATTATCAACATTTTTTGAATGACCTTTAACCCATCTTAATTCAATTCTGCATTTAATTCGAGCGGAAATTTTAACTAACTCTTTCCATAATTCTGCATTTTGAACAGGCGCACCGTTCTTCAAAAACCATTTATTTCTACGCCAATTGAATATAGCATTAGAATTATTTTCAGAAACATACTGAGAATCCGTAAGAATTATGATTCTGCTTATTTCATGAAAATTTACTGATGATTCTACATGTTTCAATGCTTGAATAACAGCGTATAATTCCATTTGGTTATTAGTAGTGTTTTGGTAAGAAGGAGAATCAATATCAAGAATTTCTTCGTCTTTAGAAGAGGATACAGGAAATACTATGCGAATACCGTAACCACCACGACGTGGATGATGGAAGCAGGAACCATCGGTGTAAATTAATAATGCACTATCTTCAACACTGATCATTTATTATTAGAATTATTACCGCAAAACTATTTTTTCATTTTTATCATCATATTTATAATTGATAACTTCGCCAGAAATAATCAATTCAATTGCATGTTCTATAATTTCTAATGGAATGATAAACCATTCTCTCGGAGAATGACGAGAACCCTTTTCATCAAAGATGTCGAAGTTTAAGCAAGATTTACCAAAAAAAGCGTGGATCAATAATTCAAATTTTTGCGGATTCATATTATAGCATTTGTAAGACGTAACAATTTTTACCGGAGCCATTAAATATGTAGGTTCCTTTACTGCGTTTTTTATTCTTTCTTCTACGGGGATATTAGAGAAACCGATTTTATATAGGTCCTTAATAGAAGAAATATTTTCATTTTTGCTTAGCGATTTAAGAACATATATATAACCAGATTCTTCGTCTTCATCAGTTATGTTGTTAAAGTTTTTTTGTAGTTCTTCATTTACCAATTCGGAAGTATTTGCAACGGCTTTACCATTAGCTAAGAGAATTTTATACAAAGAACGGTAAAGCATTTGTGATTCTGTTCCATTTTCAAAAATTATACGTGTTCTGCCATCTTTACGAATTCTGCTTCCACTTTCAAATTTCTGAATCTCTTCTTTGAAATCAACGTTTTCTAAATACAAAAGAACCCCCTTGTGAACATAAAATTCACCCGAGTTCAAGTTATCTTGTTTGAATTGGATTAAAGAACGTTTAGCTTCTTTTAATTCCTTTTGAACTTGCTTGAACAGAGGTTCATATTCACTAAAATTCTTACATGGTTTACGCCGAGCAACGAAATCAGCTTCAACTCTTTCGAAATGTTTAGGTGTATGATTAAAATCAAATAAACCAGCAGTATCGTCAGATATTTCTTTGAAGGATTCGTCTTCAAAAATATCTTCTAAAGAATTTATCTCTTTTAATTTGTTATAAACAGAATTTGGTTCTTTAACAGAACTTGTAATAATATCAGGTAATAAATTATAAATATCGTATTGCTTGAGTATTTCGATTTTTGATAAATCATTGCGAAGATTTTTTAAGCGAGCAGATAAAATAAATTCATTGGTATCGGAGGTATCATTTTTAGGTTCTTCATCATATTTATCAATAAAATCATTAATTTCTTTAAAAGATGCGATAAGGCGTTCGTCTGGTGATTTAGTTATAGAAATTTTGGGTTTGGTATTTAAGATACCAAAAGGATCGTTAGAAAATATTTCAGTTAGAACTTCATCTTTATTCATTTGCATAGTCCCGTCTTCGCTTTTCTGCCTTAAGATAAATAATGCACTCAGCCATTCTTTTTTCTAACGGATCAAATGAATTTATATTAGGTTCTCTATTGTATTGTTGCTTAAATTCAAGAATTTTAGGCCAAAGTATTTTTGCTTCTTCAAAGTCCATCTTGATTCGGGTAGCTTCAATTGTATCTTGAATAATTTTCAAAACTTTTGTGGTAACAGATTTTGATAATATTTCAAAAGCTTTTTGGAATGGATTTATTTTATCAATAAGATCAATATGAAGATCGTCTATATTAATAAAAGTATCTGCTAACCTTATAAAACGTTTATCCTCAGTTTCTTTAATCTCACCTTTTTTAACAACCGAATCAACAATTACATGCTGACGAACTTCCTCTACTTC
Organism: uncultured Melioribacter sp.; assembly: GCA_964631495.1. GTDB lineage: Bacteria > Bacteroidota > Ignavibacteria > Ignavibacteriales > Melioribacteraceae > Stygiobacter. Next base: position 18,680 of record CAZVYT010000043.1, read on the forward strand.
TTTTTCCGAAAGTTCCGGATATTTTACTTTAATAATTTTGGGAATCAGAACCTTATTGATAACCTCCGGGTCAACGTTACCAGGCATTGCTTTAAGCATTGTATCATCTTGTAGAATTGCAGCTTTCAAATCATTGAGATCAGTTTCTAAAATGTCTCGCACACGATTAGAAGAAGGTTCTTTCAAACCATATATTTTAATTTCACCGGGAGCGGGTTTGTCTTCCTCTGAAAGTTTTGTTTTGAATTTCCAATTAGGAGCCAGAACTTGTTCCATTAATAATGAAGCCGTTATTGCTTTCAACATATTATTTACTGCAAGTTTAACTTCATCATCTGCCGCATCGGGTTGAGCAATCAAATTAGTAAATTGAGCATGCGTTTTATTGCTGCTATCTCTTGTTGTACGTCCGATAATTTGGATGATCTCAGTCAAGGAACCGCGATAACCTACAGTTAGGGCATGTTCGCAATAAGGCCAATCAAAACCTTCTTTAGCCATTCCAAGAGCAATAATGAGGTCCATATCATCTAAAGCTTTAATATTGCGAAGGTAATTAACAATTTTGTCTCTTTCTCTCTGTGTATCATCAACTAAGTCGGCTATTTTAATAATTTTTTTATCGCTTTCTCTTTCAACATAAATAACGCCCGTTTCTGAATCTTGTTTAATCACTTTACCAATAGAATCAATGATAAATCCTACTTCATTAATCTTATCTTTTGTTGACTCGCCGGAATTAACATTGGGGATATGAAGAATTGTTTTTTTGTCAGTATCTAAAACTTCGAGGATTGCTTCTGTGTACTTCCCTTGATAAAAATGATAACCTATGCCTAGTGATTTTAAGTAAGTATAGCCATTGAGTTGTTCATAGTAGTTGTAAGTTACTTTTGTGAATTTAATTTCATCTTCAGGTAGAAGAATCGGTAAACTATCCCCGCGAAAGTAAGAACCAGTCATTGCAATTACGTGAGCTGAAGATTTTTTCATAATTAAACGGAGTAATTCACCCAAACGATTATTTATGTCGGCTGAAGCATGATGAAATTCATCAATTGCAAGGAGAGTATTATTAAAAATTTCTTCATCAAGTTCATCGCATGCAAAGCGGAGAGTTGCATGAGTACAAATTAGAATTTGTTCTTCATTTTTCATAAAGTTATGAAATGCTTCAACTTTACTTTTACTTCCATCATTGCCAGTAGTACAAAGGTTGTAATTATCATTCGGAATCCAGTCGGAAAAGAACCCGTGAGATTTAAGATCGGTTTTAGCAAACGAACCACCAATTGATCTTTCGGGAACAGCAACTATTACTTTTTTTAAACCTTGGTTTTTAAGTTTATCGAGTGCAAGAAACATTAAAGCACGGGACTTACCGGAAGCAGGAGGCGCTTTTAATAATAAATATTGAGCATCCCGGTACTCAAAAGCATGAACTTGCATATCGCGCATACCCATTGGGTTAGTTTTAGTGCTTTGACCGGTTTGACTGTAGCTTACTTGAATAATATTCTGCATGTTATTTCCGTTTATCAATTTTATTTTTTAGCTCTTCCAATTCTTTAATATCATCTTGCTGGGCATCGAACGATTTTCTTTTTTCATCAAAAGCATTATAAATATCTCTTACTTTTTCTTCCATTTGAGTATTACTTATTAAGCCTTTATCGGGCAATATTTTTTTATCATTAAATTCCAGTATGCGGTCAACACTTTCCTTCCAGAAACTGATTGTTAAGTCATTTCTGTTTTTTGCTCTTAATTCTGCGGTTTCAAGAAAAATAACGACAAGGCGGTTAAGAGTATCTATTTCATCTTCGGACAGATAATTTTTTGCAATAAAAATATCTTGTTTTCGGACTATAGAGCCTTTCCAAGTAGTAAGAGCCATATTTGGTTTTTCAGCATCCGCACGGGAAACAATTAGCTCAGCGGCAGTTTTACCCGCAACAGCGAAAATTAGTTTATTTTGAGTTTCTGCAAAGAACATTTGCGTAGCTTTATCGGATGGATCATAGTCGCTGCTTAAAGCAAATAAATCACGCACTTTTTGGTAGAATCGTTTTTCAGACGCGCGTATATCGCGGATACGCTCTAAAAGTTCATCGAAATAATCCGGACGACCATCAGGGTTTTTTAACCGGTCATCATCCATAACAAAACCTTTAACCATGTATTCTTTTAGGTTTTGGTTTGCCCAAATTCTAAATTGAATGCCGCGCTTACTACGGACCCTAAAGCCAATTGCAAGAATCATATCCAAAGAATAAAACGTAACATTATATTCTTTGCTGTCCGCGGCAGTTGTAAAGAAATTCTTTACAACTGAATTTTCGTCTAACTCTTTATCTTCTAATATGTTAGCAATATGTTGACCTATATTCTGTTTAGAGGTGTCAAAAAGCTCGGCTATTTGATTTTGGTTCATCCAAACTGTTCCGTCTTTTGCAAAGAGGGATACTTTAGCTTTGCCATCGGGGGTATTATAAATAACTATATTTTTATTCTCGTTCATTTCTTTTTCCTTTTGGGGATCTTCTTTTCTATGGCAAAAAGGGTATCTCTATCTTGTTCTTCGGAAATCATTTGTTCGTAAAGTTGGAAAAGATATTCCAATCGTTCTTCATCACTTTCAAAGGGTTTGCTACGGTAGCAGCGTTCAACAGCTCGGTCATTAAGATGATGAGCTTCTCTCAAACCTTCAGGCATTATATTAGGATCGTAAAGTTCTGCTAAAGTTTTATCAGAATGCTTTTCACGTTCTTCTAAAATACGTAAAGTAGTTTGAGTTAGTTCTTGTTTTCGTTGATCCGAAAGCTGAGTAAAAGGGAAATTATTATATACAAGGTCTTTAGAATAACGATAATCATTCTTTAATTTTCCGCCTATCGTCCTTAACCAAACCATGTGGATTTTTGATGTTATCACACCTAATAGCCAGGGTTCAGGGTCATATATTACTTGTGCAGAATTAGAAACTACAGTATCAGAATAAACAAAACCAGTTGGAATATATTCCCTACGTTCAGAGGAAACACTAGGCACTATAATTTGGCTCTTTTCAGGTACCTTTGTATCTCGAAATTGATGTGGGCGATTTGCTAATTCATTTGTTCCTTCATCCGTACTTTTAACCCGGTGTTCTCTCGTAAGTTCAATTCTTTCAGAAATAAAAGGAATTTGCTCTGCTTCACTTTTATCATTATCACTGATCCAAAAGCAATATCGTATTTGCCCTCTAATGTATTCCTGAGAACCTAAAAGTTTTTTTATGAATTTAATAGAATTAGGATTTTGATTAAGAAGTTGTTCTTTTTCATTTTCTGAGAGAATTAATCCACCACCATCGTTCGGCATATTCCCAAAAGACATTTCAGGGAAATTAGATAATGATTTTGAACGGCGATAAATTATTGTATTACTTCCAGTACTAAGGTAGGCATTAATTGAATCAACTTTTCTAATAATATTTGCTGAATAAATTACTTTTGAATTATTGGAGTAGTTTGATAACCCTACAATTACAACAATAACCCCAGCATTATATTTCGCATTATTGGTCCACTTAAAAGAAGTATGAGCGAAATTTATTTCAATACCCATTGCAAATATTTTTGGCCATAAAAGACTTACTTGTAAACCTTGACAAATTGAGTTTGTTGAAACAAAGCCAAGCTTAGAATTAAACCCTTGAATGTAAGAAGCACCTTTGTAGAACCAACATGCTATATAATCGAGATCACGATAATTATCAAACGAATTCAGAACAAAATCCATATCGGTTTTATGTTTAGCTTGCTGAATCCTGGCACCCAAATAAGGAGGATTACCTAAAATATAAATTTCATCATCTTTCTCTTTTGGACAGACTATTTCCCAGTCGACACGGGTTGCATTAGCGCAAACTATTTTACCAGCCTCTTTAAGAGGTAGCATTGGATTTGTTTTACCAAACTCTTTAAAAAACGCAATATTCATTTGATGCTCTGCAAGCCAAAGAGAAAGTTTAGCTATTTCGTGAGCGAAGTCGTCAATTTCAATCCCATAAAACTGACTTAATTGAATCCTTGAAAAAAGATCAACTTGGAAAGACGCGGCTAAGGATAATTGTGATTTTGGTAAAAATGAAATTTGTTCTTCCGTTGGTTCGAACGAGCTGGCTCTTTTTTGTAATTCGAGTAATTGATGAATAATTTTTATTTCAAGTTTTCTTAGTTCTTTATAAGCAATAATTAAGAAATTACCGCTTCCACAAGCCGGATCGAAGATTTTTATATTTCCAAGACGATTAAGTAAGTCTATCAATTTTTGAGGATTGTTCTTATTTTTTTCGAAATTCTCGTAGAGTTCATCTAAGAAAAGAGGTTTTATAACCTTCATAATATTAGGGACAGAAGTATAGTGCTGACCTAAGTTGCCTCGTTGATCTTCGGAAACTACGGCTTGAAACATGGACCCAAAAATATCAGGATTAATCGAGGACCAAATTTGATCGCCACTATTTAATATTGTACGCCTAGAACTTTTAGTAAATTTTGGTGAAATAATTTTATCACGGAAAAGACCACCATTCACATAAGGGAATACGCTGAGATATTCAGGAAAAGATTTACGTTTATTTTGTGGTGTGTTTAATACTTCAAAAAGCTTGTCGAAAAATTCATTTAAGTCACTTCCATCTGCTTGAGTATGAGAATCTAAAGTATTAGAAAACTGCCCCTTTGTGAAGATATTTGTATCATCTGCAAAAAAACAGAATAAAAGACGTGAAAGAAAAACATTTAGACTATGAAGAAAATCGGGTGAATTGCTTGGATTATCTTTACGAATTTCATCAAAAAGTTTAGCCATTTTTTCAGCAGCTTTTACATCAGCAGGATTTTCATCTTGGTGATTTGTTTTCTCCATACCGGCTAAAGGTAAAAAGAAATCATAATGCTTGGGTAAATCCTTTAAGTCAATATCTAATCTTTCGTTTGTTTTTGAATCAATCGCCAACAATGTGCGATAATCAGTTACAATTATAAAACGTTCATTGTGTTTTGAAGTTTCTACCATTTCAGTAATTGTTAAATGCAGATCTTCATTACCGACTGATTTGAAATAAAGTTTCTTTTTCCAAATAATTTCATTTTTATTCTTAGAAAGGTTAAGCGCACCTTTCTGTAAACGTGTAATTGAAGATTTAGGTAATCCAAAGGATAAAAGAAAATTGTAAACGAAAGTCTCTTTTGAAAAAGACTTGATTAGATTCTGAATATTAGATTCAATTTGTGAGATAGTCATGTATATTTACTCGTAGTTTCAACAGCATGCTGTATATAAAAATCATTTTTTGAAATTCAAATTGCTGATCTGGGTCTGCAATTGAGATTCCCAGTTGTTCATCATTTTTCTTAGGCATAATAGTTCAGAGTTAATGATGCAGTTGAGTAATTATTTTTTCTTGGTATCGTTACCTTTTGAATCACCCGCATTTCCAGAAGGTTTATTCCCGGTAACAGGTTTAAGGTTTTGAAAGCCGCTTAGACTTTTTTTCATGTCTGTCTTAACTATTTTTGATAAAGGTTGTTTTTGCTGTGCCATGTTATCCTCACTGATTTTTTTGATGCCATAATTTATTGCTATCATAAACGTAAATATAATTCCAATGTAGAATGATATTTTATTTAGGCGGTCATATCGGTCTAAACTTTTCACTTCTTTTCTGATATCGCTGTTATTTGATATTGCTTCGAGTAAATTGGAATTCTTACCAAAGATATGGATTGTTACGAGGGAAGAAACAACAAATGCCAGAATAGAAATAATGAAGAGAATATAATCTAACATGGCAACTGATTTCTGCGTAATCAAAAGAGTGGTAAGTAAACCGATTGCAGAAGTTGATAAGGTTAAAATGCTTTTATCTTGTTCAAGCCGTGTTTGGATCCAGCCATTGTAGATGGCAGAGAAATAAGAATTTTCTTTATCGATTTTCTTATTGCGTTGTAATATTCGTTTTAAATACAATTTCACTTAGTTCCCCAATCGGAGTATTAATTGGAATCCGCCCTATTTCAAACTAAACTTAGGTTTAAAGGACAAAATTGTCAAGTAAACGAAAGTAACTGAGTAGCTGAGAACCTATGGAACTGAGTGCCTTAGTGCCTAAGTGATATGGTTGAGTTGTTTGGATTTGTTTTTCCGGAATACCGCAGACCAGATTGTATCATAGCTGAGGCTGTACTTTTCCGATAACAGGAAAATAGAATCTATCTGAGAATATTTTTTGCGGAGGGTTTTGTAATCTTGTTTTATTTGATAATTACGCAGTGCAATTTGATTAATGAAGCCGGCGGAGTAAAGTTTTTGGAAGTTTGTGCCGGAAAGTATTTTGGATAGTGAAGCGGCCATATTTATTTAGCATTAAGCGATTTGCTGTTAAGAAAAGCTATTAAAGAGAATAATTTTTTGCAATACGCAATGTTTATTATTTGTTTTCCTTTATTTGCAATGGAGGTGAAATTTTGAGTGAAATTAATTATTTATGGAGCGGAGGTTAAATTTAGAACCCAACAAAATGACTATTCTCAAAAACCACATTTATAAATCTTATCCCGGTAAAGCCGGAAGAAAAAGCACTTCTAAAAGAAATCTATTCAATACAAATATTTACCTCTATTTTACTAAACAACTTTTTTTCTAATTAATTGGGGTCCCGATGTACAACAGAAATTACTCCATACCGGAGCTCGAAAAATCGATTGAAACCAAAAAGAGTACAGAAGAAAAGATTTTATTTTTATCCGAGGAAATTATTGCGGCCAGCAAATTTCTTGAACAGATGCGATACGCGATTAATTCTATAAAAAATGTTCAACTAGCTATTAATACCAATGAACCAAATGTTGATTCTTTGATAAACGATTTATTAAAAAATGATGGAGTACTGAATAACAAAATTGCCATTAACAGTATTTGCTCAATAAAAGACAGTTTATGTGAAAGAGTTGATTATTTCAACAACTATGCAAAAAACCTAATTAGGCATTATTGGAGGCAAATGAGAATTGATGGCAAAATTGAAGGGTTAAATGATTCACAAAAGAGTATTGATAATTATAGCAAGGGTGTTAAATCAATAATTTGGAAAAGCACTCAAGATAAGTTGTTGCAATTATTTAACGTGCTTAATAAAAATGAGATAATTCCATATTACCAGAAGGAAGATATTCTTCCACATTTTATAAACGCAAAACTTGAACCGTTTTCACAAGATAAGAGCAGTATAGCAAAATTTATATGGCAAGACAGTGACAGCAGTTTTGCTATTTTCATAAATGAACTATCTAAAACCGGTGTAATTGAGGACAATAATAAATTTAAAAATGTAAGTGAACATTTTGTTAATAACAGAGGAGAAAAATTTAAGTATTTATCACAAAAAAGAAATTATAGCGACAATTTGAACAAGAGAGAAAGTTTGATAAAGGAGGTTTTGAGCTTTCTGTAAGAAATATTTTTGATAAAGTCCATATATGGATGACTATGCCTGACTATGGCAAAGGCATATATGAGCATATAGTTTTTGCTAAAAAGTTGGTGTTTTTGGGAAAAATACTATGTCAAGAGTTATAGTCTGACATAGTCAGGCATATATTCTTTTTGGCGAATTTGTAGCTTTTATTTGTACCACACTTTTTTGAAAACGAATGTGAGGTACAAAATGAAAAACTCCGAGCAATTACATCAGAGAATCTCCGCGTTAGAAGAACAAATTACTTCCGGGCCAAATAAGCCGATGAACTTAATGGAAACAGCCGCTTATCTTGGGCTTTCCCCCAGCTACATTTACAAGTTAACCTACAAACAAATAATTCCACATTACAAACCAACCGGAAAGCGTGTTTACTTTTTTAAGAAAGAAATTGATGAGTGGATTAGGAAAAGCAGTGTTGACACTTCGGCTTCGCTCAGTGCAGGCTTAGGAGTTATGAGTGATGAGTTGAAAGAAAAGGAACTAAGAGGAGAGGATAAAAAAGACCCGCTACAGATTGAAATGGAATTAGAAGAGAAAAGAACTAAATAACTAATGGAGGGAATAATGTTTAGGTATATCACAAAAGAAGCGTTAACCGATAAACAAAAACTTAGGATTTTTAATAGAACTCAATTGATTCTTGTTGTTACTTGCTTAAAAGAATTAGCTGAGTATTTACTTGAAAATCCGGAGAAGCTTAAGATTAAGCGTGTGCCTAGGAATGAGGGTAAAGGATATCAGAAAATTGTTGAGGTTCCTATTCCCTCTCTGGAAATGGAGTTTATGACTGAGGAGGAAATGAAAAATGGGTGAATTGTTAGAAAAGATTTCCATTGAAGATTTGGAAAAGGTAAAGCTGATAATGTCGTTAGCTAATACTGAAACAAAAATGAATAGCATTAAGATTCGGGCACTTAGTGATGAGTATAAAAACTATATTAAAAATAACCGCTCCTTTTCATATCTAAAAAGTGTAGAAATAAGCTTGAACTATCTTGACAGGTATTTCGGACCAGAAAGAAGCATAGACTCAATTCAGCTAAAGGATATTGAATCTTTCATGATTCATCTGCAAAAAAAAGCTAAGAAAGGAAGTGCTGTATACTTCCGAAATCTGAAAGCCATGTTTAATAAAGCAAAGGATTGGGAATACATCAAAGAAAATCATTTCATAAAAGTTAAACTACCGAAAAAACAAAAGACGGCTCCATTATTTCTTAATAAGGAAAGTTTACAAAGTATTTGTGAAAAGCTTAAAAATCCATTAGTAAAAAAAGTTGTTCATCTTGCTTTCAATACCGGAATGCGTTTGGATGAGATTGTAAATTTAACTTGGAAAAATGTTGATTTGAACGGGCGGACGATTACTGTTGGTGATGAAAATTATATAACGAAAGGTAGAACGCAGAGATATATTCCAATCAACGATGAAATGTTAAAACTATTAAGTAAGATGCAAACAAAAAAAAGAAACAATAAGATTATTCCAATAAGAAATGATTATGTGTTTGATAAAGGAGCAAATCGAAAATATACCGGAGATTATTTTTCCAAGCAATTTAAGTCGGCTTGCAAAGAAGCCAAGGTTGATGAGCGAATACATTTCCATACTTTGCGGCATTCGTTTGCATCTAACCTAGCTCAAAAAGGTGTTTCTCTTTACATCATCAAAGAGCTTCTTGGCCATAGTTCGATAGCCACAACCGAGATTTATGCACATCTCAATTTAGATTCTTTAAGAGAAGCGATAAACAGATGAGAGAATTCGATAAAACTTTTTTTGAGTTTCCGCTGTGTTTACTTTCTTATAGTTCAAGCAAATGGATTGAGTTTATTATCTCGTTCTGCATTGTAGAGAGAGCAAAGAAAATAAAGTATTTAGACAAGCGTAAGTTTGACATGAAAGATGATAAATATTTGCCCGTTGATTTCAAATTTAATGATGATTGGAGCTGTATGATTCTTGAAGCCGCTCAAGAAGTAGAGATTGCCATCAGATCTATTGAAACAATAAAAGTGCAGCATAGAGAAACAAAGGGTTTTGTTTTTGAATATGAACAAAAGTATGGAACAGATGCCTTCTGCAGAATCGGGAAAAACCTATGTCTAGAATCAAAAGCAGGCAGTTTTGATGAAATTGAATTCCGATTGCTTTGTGCAATAAGTTCTATAATAGGTAAACGAGCAAAATTCAAAAGAATAACAAAAGAGCAACTCTCCTACCGTATGCTTGGTTATAAAAATATGGAAGCCTTAGTAAAAGAATCTGAAGTTAAAAAAATACGGTTGACAAATAAGCAGATTGACCGAATAATTAGAGTGCTGCATGCAAAGAAATTCTTTTCAAAATTTACTTACGCAAACAGACAGACGTTTTATTCCACCACGCTAAATGATGATCAACTGAAAGAAGCTGTGGGAAATTCGAAGGTATTTTGGGAGGGTAAAAAGCTTAATCTTAGCGACAAAGAATACACTCTGTAAAGGTTCAGATGGAAAAGGAATTTCCTAAATTACAAATAGAGTAAAAAGA
>CAZVYT010000044.1:0-28297 GCA_964631495.1 uncultured Melioribacter sp.
TTTTAGCTGGCCTTTTGTTGTATCAACCGAAAATTTCTAATGACAAATCCGGGTTTAATAAATGTTAGTAATTAAAGCGTAACAAAATTATATCTGTGAGAAAACAATTCTGTCTCTTCAATTAAATGCTAAAAAGGTAATTTTAGATATTGGATTGCTGTCCGCAGTTAGAACAATAATTGTCATTTGTTGTAAGTTTGTTTTTGCAATTTGGGCAAATGGTAAATTTCTTTTTTGATCGCGTTATAGATTTAATTTAATATTGAGTACACAATACTATTTTGATTTGATTTTTTTGGAAGCAAGTATTTCTTTTTATTGAGAAAGCAATAATGAAAAAACTAATTATAATATTAGTGTTTATATCTGGGTTTATTCACGCTCAATCTAAAATTCTAATACATATGGATTTACAGCAAGCGGATCATCTAAAGGCTTATGGAATAACTTTCAATGCTTTGCAAAGTGGATCAACTGCTGATTGGCTGCTAAATTACCGTGGCGGATCTTTTATGCTCGATTATTCCAACGATCTTGCTCTTAAATGCCGTATAAAAGGCGTATCGTTTCAACCTCTATTTCAAAGTGAAGTTGTCCAGATTTATGCATTAGTTCAAAGCGAAGATCAAAACATGGATTTAGTTCGTTTGGAAAAGGCTCCAAACATAGCGGTATATGTGCCGCCAAATTTTAAACCATGGGATGATGCCGTTACATTAGCGTTGGATTATGCTGAGGTTAAATATGATAAAATTTGGATAGATCAAATTCTGCGCGGCGATCTTGAAAAATACGATTGGCTTCATTTGCATCACGAAGATTTTACCGGGCAGTATGGAAAGTTTTATGCTTCTTTCAGTGAAGCCTCTTGGTATATTGAACAGCAAGCAGTCTATGAAAAAGAAGCAAAAAAACTTGGTATGAAGAAAGTCTCTGAAATGGAGAAAGCAGTTGTTGCCGAGATAAAAAGATATGTTGGACAAGGTGGATTTTTGTTTGCAATGTGTTCGGCAACCGATTCATATGATATTTCGTTGGCTACGCAAAATGTTGATATAGCTGATAGAATGTATGACGGCGATCCGCCAGATATTAACGCACAAGAGAAGGTAGATTATTCTCAAACTTTTGCATTTGAGAATTTTAAGATTGAGATGAATCCATTAATTTACGAGTACAGCGATATTGATATCTCTCCACAAGAAATTGGACTAGAACAAAATGATTATTTTACATTGTTTGACTTTTCCGCTAAGTATGATCCGGTACCGACAATGTTAACTCAAAATCATTTAAATGTGGTTCGCGGATTTATGGGACAGACATCAATGTTTAGAAAAAAAACAATTAAGAATTCGGTTGTTATTTTAGGCGAGCGCGCCGGTACTGATCAAGTAAAATATATACACGGAAGTTTTGGAAGAGGAACATTTACTTTTTATGGAGGACACGATCCGGAAGATTATCAGCACGCAGTTGGTGATTCTCCAACAGATTTATCTTTGTTCAAAAATTCTCCTGGCTATAGGCTTATTTTAAATAATATACTTTTTCCCGCAGCCAAAAAGAAAGAGCAAAAAACTTAATATTAAAAATCCTCTATTCAATTTCTTTTCAAAAGCAACATGTATGAATCTTTTTCAAGATTATTTCATCTAAAGAGGTATTATGAGATATGTAAAGTTTAAAAACAGCGAAGAACAAGTACCAATTGGAAAATTAGTTTGTGTTGGACGCAATTACGCTGCTCACGCAAAAGAACTTGGCGGAGAAGCATCAACTGAGTTTCCGATTATTTTCTTAAAGCCCGCTTCAAATGTTATTTTTTCCGGCGATTCAGTTATTCATCCGCCTTATTCAGAAAACCTTCATCATGAAGTTGAATTGGTACTTTACATTGGCGAAGAAATTAAAAACGGAACAAATGATCAAGCAGAAAAAGCAATTCACGGTTATACAATTGGACTTGATATGACTCTTCGCGATCTACAGTTCAAGTTTAAGGAAAAAGGTGAGCCGTGGACTTTAGCAAAATGTTTTGATACAGCGGCTGTTCTTGGTGAAGTTGTATTTAAAAAAGATTACAAACTTTTGGGAAATGAAAATATTTCGCTTTCTGTAAATGGTGTTACTAAACAGAATACTTCTCTTTCAAACATGATTTTTAATGCTGCTGATTGTGTTAAGCATATATCTTCTAGAATGACATTAGAAAAGGGTGATTTAATTTTTACCGGAACTCCCGAAGGAGTTGGAAGGGTTGTTCCCGGAGATAAACTGTTTGGTCAAATTGAGAATATAGGAACAATAGAAACAACAATTATTAAATAAACGAGAGTTAATATGCCAATCTTTGAATATAAGTGTAACGATTGTGGAAAAAAATTTGACGTTCTTCATAAATCAAGCGCAAATATGGATGAAGTAATTTGTCCAGATTGCCAATCCAAGAACTCTAAGAAACTTCTTTCATCATTCAGTGCATCAGTATCGTCATCTGGTTATGATAGCGCCCCTTCTTGCAGTACCGGAAGCTGCGGTGTGCCATCGTTTGGCGGAGGATGTGCTAGCGGCATGTGCGGATTGAATTAAACATTTGTAAAGACGTTGAAAGCAACGTCTTTACAACTAAAATTAATTATATGTTGTTAACAAATTATATTCTTTTCCGTACTCAAGCATCTGCTTTGTAAAATCTTCCGGGTACTCAATCTTAACATCAATAATTTTCTTTCCATCCATTACAGGAATAAGTTTCGGTTGAATAAAACCGGCATAAGGAGCGATATTCAGCTTTTTGTAGCGCGCAAGAACTTCTTTGTGAATATCTTGTTCTACTTTAACCGCGTATTTTTCTACCAAATTCTTTCCGCTGTTGTAATCCCCTTCTGACTTAATACGCTGAATTTCTTTAAGAAGTTTGCCAAACAAGTTTTTTAACTTTGCGTAATCATTAACAACAAAATATGTTTTACCATTTTTTACTTTCTTCTCAATCACTTTTTCATTTTTACCAGCTTCATATGCCCATTTAGAAATCAACTGTCTATTACGCATATGAGCTTGTTCAATATTTTCTCCCGGTTGAACTCGTGCTAACTGAACAAGCAAACCATTTCGGATATAATCATTATAAGCAACTTTACCGGCGTCCAAAGATTCGATCAATCCGAGGTCAACAAGTTTTTGATCATATAAGAAATATAAAGCTATCAAATCTGCTCGAGCTTCTTCTAAAGTTGAGTAATAGTTTTTTAATGTTTGATGAGGCTCTGCTACTCCAGAATTTAATTGTCCGGATGCATGACCAATTACTTCATGCAAATCTGTATGAAGATCATCTGCAATAGCTCCATATTTTTTTTCAAGTTCAATTTCTTCATTAGAGTAAGCAAATTCTTGAAGCACTCCGCTAGTTTCACCAAACTTGTTATAAGAATGAACAATGTTTCCAAGGTTTACAGATTTAGAACCAGATTCTTTTCTTATCCAGTTTGCGTTAGGCAAGTTAATTCCAATTGGAGTGGATGGCGCGGCATCTCCAGCTTCAACTACCGCAGTTATTACTTTTGCAGAAATCCCTTTCACGTTTGGTTTTTTATGTTCTTTGGCAATCGGTGAATTCTCTTCGAACCATTTTGCGTTTTTACTAATTGTCTCAATACGTTTTGTCGCTTCGTTATCTTTTATTGAAACAATTGATTCATAATTTGCGCGGTAACCAAGCGGATCGTTATATGTTTCAATAAAACCATGTGTAAAATCAACCACAGAACTAGTGTCTTTTACCCATTCAATATTATATTCATCCCATTTTTTTAAATTACCCGTTTTATAGTATTCAATAAGCAGTTCAAAACATTTTTTCTGCTGTTCATTTTCAGCAACTTTTACAGCTTGATCAAGCCAATAAACTATTTTCCGCAAAGGGAACGCATACATATTACCGGTAGTCCAAGACCGCTCAAAAATTCTTCCTTCTTCTTTTACAAGTTTAGAGTTCAAGCCGTGCGAAATTGGTTTTGGATCATTTGGATCGATTATGTTTTTGTAAAAATCTTCAACTTCTTTTTGTGTTAAATCACCATAGAAATTAACAGCAGATGTTTTTATTAGATCAACTCCATCATCTTGGTTAACTTTTGTTGGGGCAACTGTTGGATCAAAAATATATTTAAATAAATTTTTGTAAAGATCATTTATTGTTTCTTGATTTTGAAGCGGGAACTCGTATTCATCAGAACCGCTTATTAATTGCTGCAAGTATTCTTTAGAAAATTCCGGCAAGATTTTTTTATTCGAATAATGATGATGTATTCCATTTGAAAACCAAATTCGTTTAACATAAGTCATAAACTTTTGAAACTCTACAGTAGTGCGGTCTCCGTTAAATGTATTTACAATTGCTTCCAGCGATCGGCGTATGTAAAGATTATGTTTATAGTTTTGATCATAAATAATATCTCTTCCGGCAAGTGAGGCTTGATATAAATAATAAACAAGCTCTTTTTGTTTGGAAGTTAGTTCTTCAAAGCCGGGAACAAAATAGCGCTGAATGCGTAAATCAGCAAAAGATTCAACTGCGTACTTAAAATCAGCTGGTGGTCCACTAATTTTTTTATTTTCGGAACAGCTCATAATTGTAATTCCAATTAAGATTATTGTAATAATTTTTGAATATGCCTTCATTATTCTCTCTTTCATTTTAAATATCATTTGTTTATCGGCGTGAAAAATATAACATTTGCCATAGTCAAACAAAGCAATAAATATGAACATACAAATATTTGGGACAAAAGGCTGCAACGAAACAAGAAAGGCTGAGCGTTTTTTCAAAGAACGAAGAATTACTTTTCATTTTCGTGATTTGAGTGAAAAAGGATTAGCCAAAGGTGAGTTAGATAATATTTGCCGTGTAATTCCTTTGGAAGAGCTGATTGACAAAGAAGGAAAACAGTATAAAAAAAGAAATATGCAATTCATGGTATTTGATTTAGAAGAAGAATTGCTTACCGATCCACTTTTGTTATCTACTCCAATTGTTAGAAACGGAAAAGAAGCAACAATTGGATACAAACCAGAAGTTTGGAAAAAGTGGCAATAATTCGAACTCAGATGCTCATGCCGAAGCATTATTTATTTAAAGAATTTGCTCAGCTTTAAGAGTTTCAACTAATTTTTCATAACCTACAAATTGAGTTCCGCTCCAACCGCATTTTTTTGCGCCTTCGATATATTCCAGTATATCATCAATAAAAAAATGTTGTTCCGAAGGCAACTGAGTAAATTCTTCAACCGCTCTAAATATTTTTTCTTCGGGTTTAATGGCTCCAACTTCGTGTGATAGAATAATTTTATCAAAGTAGTTTAGAAAAACGTAATTGCCGTAACCATATTCTTTGTGCATTTCATTAGTATTACTAAGCAATACCAGCTTGTAATTTTCTTTGATTCTTGGAAGCAGTTTTACAACATCATTATTTATTGTAAATATATCTGAAAACAACTTAATGAATTCTTCAGCGCTTATTGATTCTTCCAGCCAATTAAGCATTAATTCGACAAACGCATTTAGTGTCAGCTCGCCGCGTTCAAATTGTTGATGAATGTGGTAGTTTTCCGAATACATCTGTTTAAACTTGTTGCCAAGGTTTGGTTTCAACAGATTAAGATTTTCAATTACCGGATTGTAATCAAATGGTATAAGTACATTTCCAAGATCAAATACAACTACAGAATATTTTTTCATCAATTATCCAATAAATAATTGCGTAAATATAAAAAAGCCACATTACTTAATGCGGCTTTCATTTTACAAATACTAAAATAAATTATATACCAACTTCTTCTTTTGGTTTATAAACTTTGTGATAGATTTTTTTAACAAATGGAATAAATGAATCTTTAAGCTCTTCCATTTTTGAATAAACAAGCGGAACAATTATTAGTGTTAGGAAGAGTGAAGAAGTTAATCCACCAATCAGAGCTAAACCTAAACCCTTTTTCCATTCAGAACCTTCACTTGAAGAAAGGGCTATCGGCATCATACCAAATATCATAGTTAAAGTAGTCATAAAAATTGGACGAATTCTCATCTTGCCAGCATCAATTAATGCATCTATTGCATTTACACCTTGCGCCCGCTTCGCATTTGCTCTATCAACCAGAAGAATGGCATTTTTTCCAACAAGTCCCACAAGCATTATAACGCCAAGCATAGAGAATATTGTCAGTGGTTCCATAGTCAATGCAAGAATAAGTAAAGCTCCTATCATAGCAAGCGGAATTGAAAATAGAATAACAAACGGATGAATAAAGGAATCGTATAGTGCAACCATAATCATATAAGTAAATAGAATTCCCGCAAAGAGAGCAAGCATCATATCGGCAAAAGAATCTTTTTGGTTTTTAACCATTCCAATAAATGAATATGTAATTCCATTAGGCAATTGATAGCTCTTCATTTGGTTTTCAAAATCTTGAGCAATATTTCCGCTAGGTCTTCCAATTGCTTGCGAAAAAATAATTACCGAAGCGCTTCTTGCTTGACGGCTAAGTTTTGTTGGTCCGGTAGCTCGCGTAATTGAAGCAAACTGTTTTAGAGAAATTTGTTGCCCCATTCTGTTTGTAAAAGATATATTGCCAAGTTCATCAGTTTTAGAACGATCATATTGATCGAGTACAACACGAATGTCATATTCGGTATCACCTTCTCGTAATTTTGATTCATCATCTCCGGTTAGTGCAATACGAAGTGCGCCACCTACTTCTGCAAGTGTTAAACCATAACTCAAAAGTTTGTTTCTATCAATACTTACTCTTGTTTCAGGATTTCCATCTTCAGATGAAAGTCGAACATCGGCAGTACCGGGAATCATTTTAACTATATTAGCTACATCTTTGGCAGATTCGAGAACCTCTTCGTAGCTTGCACCAGTTAAAAGAATTTGAATAGGAGTTTCGTTAGCCGTACCAAAAATACCGACCTCATTTACTCTAACTTTGGTTCCGGGAATCATAGAAAGTTCGTGCTTAATGAAATTTTCAATTTCTTGCGTTGATCTGTTTCTTTCATTTCTTGGTATTAATGTTACTGTAATTTCGGAATAATTTGGAGTTGAAAAACCAATTAACCCTTCACTTGAACTCCCAACATTTGCATAAAGTCTTTGCACTTCAGGAATTTTTCCAAGAATGCCTTCAATTTTTTGAGATACTTTGTTAGTCTCTTCTATTGGTGTTCCCGGTTTAAGTTCAACATTAACCACAAACTCGCCGCGGTCAGCTTGTTTCATAAATTCGAACCCGATTAAGCCCATAGGAGCTAATCCAATAGCAGCAACAAAAAGCAAAATTGTAAGAATCCATACTTTGCCTCTGTTTTTGAAACTCCACTTTAACAGTAGAATGTATTTTTCTGTAAATGAGTGAAATTTACTTTCGAACCAAAGCGCAAACTTTCCTAGAAGAGTAGCTTTGTTTAGTCTTTCAAGCTTACCAAAACGAGAAGCTAAAAGCGGAGTAAGTGTAAATGATACGAACAAGCTCATCAATGTTGACACAACTATAACAATTGAGAACTGACGTAAAATATTACCAACAATTCCGCCAACCATTGCTAAAGGTAAGAATACAGAAACATCAACAAGAGTAATTGCTAGCGCAGCAAATCCAATTTCGTTTCTTCCTTTTAGAGCGGCGCTTCTCTTTTCTTCACCTCTTTCCAAATAATGATAAATATTTTCAAGAACAACAATTGAGTCATCAACCAGAATACCAACCACAAGCGAAAGCGCGAGAAGAGTCATCAAGTTCAGAGAAAAATCTAACGCATAGATTACGATAAAAGTTGAAATTAACGATGCCGGAATGGCAAGTAAAACTATTACAGAGTTTCTAATGCTGTGTAAAAACATTAGCATTACAATAGCAACAAGGAAAACCGCAATTGCTAAATCATTTTTAACGGCATTTGCTGCGTCTATTGTAAACAAAGATCCGTCAGAGGCTATTTCAAATTTTAGGTTTGACTGAGAAAACTGACTCTCTATATTTTTTAATTCTTCTTTTACTAATCTTGCAACTTCAACCGCATTTGCATCTGCTTGCTTCTGAAGAATTACACCTATAGTATTTTTAAAATTCAATCGTAAAATATTATTGTAATCTTTAATTCCATCTTCTACTTCTGCAATATCGGATAGTTTAACTATTCCTCCTTGTCTCGAAATTCCAACTGGTAATGAACGTAATTCATCAACAGAGCTTAACTTACCCGCAATACGAACAATAAATTGCCCATCTTTATCTTTTACTTTGCCGGTTGGAAAATCTAGATTAGAAGATTTGATTGCCTGAGTAATTTGCAGAATAGAAAGACCGTACGCTTTAATTTTTTGTAAATCAAGATTAACTTTAACTTCTCTTTGATCTCCGCCAACAAGTGAAACCTGACCGACTCCCGAGATGCGTGAAAGTTGAGGTTGAATTCTATCTTTAACAAGCTGATACAGTTTACGTGAATCCATATCAGCAGTAATACCCATTCTAAGAATTGGTAATTCATCCAAAGCAAATTTTGAAACGATAGGTGACTTTGCATCGGCTGGCAGTTTTGTTAATACTTCGTTTATTTTTCTTTGTGCATCTTGCAGAGAAATATCTGTTTTTGCCGATTGTAATAATTCGATAACCACAAACGAAACGCCTTCAAGAGATGAAGAGCGTACTTCGGAAACTTTATCCATTCCCGCAACTGCATCTTCAATTATCTGTGTAACTCCGGTTTCAACTTCTTTTGGAGATGCACCCGGATAAATGGTTGTAATAGTAAGAATTGGTGGCGAAAACTTTGGCAACAATTCGTACTTTAATTTCGAGTAGCTGAAAAGCCCCAATGCCATTAATGCAGCAAATACAACAATAATTAGCGAAGGACGTTTTATTGATAATTCGGTAATTGTCATTTTTTAATTTCCTTTTACTTTTTGAGAATCTCAACTTTAGTGTTATCAACCAAATTGTTCTGACCGTTTACAACCAAAACTTCGCCAACAGTTAACCCGCCAATAACTTGTACATCGGTTCCAGTTTCAGTTCCTATTGTTAAGTTTCTAAGTTTAGCTAAACCATTTTCAACAACATAAACTTGCGGATTCTTAACGCTGCCAACTAAAGCCGAGCGAGGAACAACAATAACTTCTCTTTCTCTCAATGTATTAAACTCAGCACGCACAAACATTCCAGCTTTCAGTTTTGCTGCACCTTGATTGGACATTGATATTTCTGTTGTATAAGTGCGCGCCTCATCCGATTTATTACTTATATATTCTATTCTTCCATTAAATACAACGCCCGGATAAACATCTGCTATCACTTTAACCGGATCACCAGTTTTAAGCACAACCGCATCATATTCTGAAATATTTAATTTTACTTTTACTCGCGAGATATCAATTATATTTGCAACAAATGTTGGTTGAGGCGCTCCTTGCAGCATTGTGCCAACATCTACCGGACGGTTTGTTACATAACCCGAAATTGGAGTTTTTACTTTTGTGTCTTCAAGCTGTCTTTTTGCAACAATGTAATTAGTTTCTGCCATTGCCGCGCCAACTTTTACTTGCTCCAGTTGCGTATCGCTTACAGATTTTTCTTGATACAATTTCTGAAAGCGTTCTAAATCATTTTTAGCTTTTATCCAATTTGCTTCTGCGCTTATAAATGCAGCTTTTCTTAATTCATCATCTACTTCAAGTAAAACAGAACCGGCTTGTTTGTAATCACCAACTTTTGCATAAACAGCAACTACTTTACCCGATGTTTCAGATAAAACATTTACATCGTTATTAGCGTAAATTGTGCCGGTAAGTGAAAGTTGAGAAGTAAGATTTTTCTTGGCAACATTTTCTACTGACACATAATAAGTAATATCTATTCCGCCGGAAGTATTTGCGGCGAGTTTCTTTTTATTAATTAATAGTATAGTCACAATAATTCCAAATATTATAACAACACTAACAATTGCTTTCCAGTTTTTCATTTATAATTCTCCAGATTTAAATTTTTATTTGCCTATTGATTTATCAAGTCTTGCTTTTGCCAATTCACAATCAACAGTAGCTGTTGTAAGATTAGTTTTGGCTGTTATTAAAGCCGTTTCAGCGTCGATAACATCCGAACTTGTTGCCAATCCATTTTTAAATTTACCGGAAGTAACTCGCATGTTTTCTTCAGCTTGCTGTACAGTTAGTTCCGCAATTTTAATTTTCTTATAAGATTGTTTCATGCTCAAATAATTTTGTGTTACTTCAAGAGTAATTCCATCTTTAATCATACCCAATCCATCTTTGGCTTGGGCTGCATTAGCTTCTGCTTGATCTGTCTGATATGCAGTTGTCATCCAATCCCAAACATTCATACTTAAATTCACGCCGGCATCCCAAGTAGCATCAAATTGATTGCGTGTGGGCATAATTCTTTGATTTGGTTTGCTGTAGTAGTAATTACCATACAAACTTATTTGTGGATACCAAGATGATTTTGCTAAAGTAATTCCAGCTTCGCTTGCTTTTACTCTTGCATTTGCGGCTTTAACTTCGGCTCTATTTTGTGATGCATCTGCGACTAACTTTTCAATATCATCTAAGTTAACTTCCGTTAAGCGAGCATTTGATGATATTATAATGTTTGTATTGAGAGATATTCCGATTGTAGAATTTAAAGCAACCATAGCAAGCTTTACAGAATTTTCTGCTTCAATTTGCTGATACATAACATTAGACAACTGAACTTCAAGTTTTAGAATATCATTCTTAGTCATCATTCCGGCTTTTTCTAGATTCTTTGCGTCATTTAAATGAGCTTTTACTTGGTCAACTGTTTCATCCAAAACTTTCTTAAATTGAGTTGCCTTGAACAAACTCCAATATGCGTTCTTAATATTGAACTTGAGTTCGATTTTATCTTTATTATATTCTTCATTAGTCGCATCAGAAAGCTTTTCATTCACTTCAATATTGCCAGCTAAACGAAAGCCGGTAAATAAAGGCTGAAGTAGCGAAACTTGAGCTCCCCAAGAATCAAAGATTCCAGGCGCAATTGGAAAGGATCCGAATGGTGTAGAAATAATAAAAGGATCTACTTCGCTTAATCTTGTATAACGCGCATTCATTTTTAGCGAAGGCAGTCTTAAAGCGTTAGCCTCTTTTACTTTTGCTTCTGCGCTCTTTACCCTCATAAGAGATGAGTGTAACATTTTGCTGTTCTGAATTCCCGTTTCAATTGCTTGCTCAACAGTAAGCGTAAGTTTTTCTTGCGCTGTAATAAATGAAACAGCTGTAAATAATAACATTACAACAAATGTTATTTGTTTTTTAAGTATCATAAAGTTGAATCTCCATAATTTTCAATTATTGAATAATAATTTTCTCTTCCTTCTTTAGTAAAAATTCCTTCAAATAATATTTTCAGAATATCACTAATGGCTTGGTCTGCTGTTATTGGCAGTTTTGCTAATACTTCTGGATTTATTAAACTATGAATAGACGCAACATAAGCCGCGACAATAACTTCACTATTAACATCTTTTCTAAAAACACCGTTAGCAATTCCTTCTGTGATTAATGATGAAAGATGTTTGTAAGCTTTTTTACTTCTGAACTCTTCAATATCTTTCCATATTTCAGGATTACTTTTCATTAGATCACGAACCATTGGTCCTTCAAGTTTGCTGGCTTGTTTGGCAATAAAATTCATAAAGCTTTTCAGTTTTTCTAAAAACATCATTTCTTTATTAGCAATAAGCTTTTCAATAAAATTATCAACTTCGCATTTGTTGGAGTGAACCAATTCTTTGAGAATGTGTTCTTTGTTTGAGTAGTGCTTATAAAGAGTTTTTTTGCTTATAGCCAAACTTGAAGCAATTTCTTCCATAGTAATTTTGCTATACCCATGCTGGCGAAACATTTCGTCGGCTTTTAAAGCAATTCTCTGTTTTATATCCTTTTCTTCAGTCATTACATTTTCCTTAAGATAATTGCAGAACACTAAAATATTATTTTCAGTTCCATAGGAAACGATATGTGTTTTAGTCGTTTCCAACCTAGGAAAAGTTTCTTATTCTTGAAAAAATTTTTTGCTGATTTTAGCTTGTTTTTGAGGTTTTTCAAATTTCTCTAGCCGAGAATGATTTTATTAGGTAGAATTAACGAGTAAAAAGAAAATTAAGGTAAGAGTGGGAGTTTTTACTTCATCTATAACATTTATCAATTTTTGCAGCGGTTTATAAACCTATTTCCATTCTTAAACCAGCAATAAATGCTCTTTCAAAATTACTTTCCGCTGGGTTTATAACATATTGTAAATCCGGTTGTATTCGCAGCCAATTAAGCACATTAAAACTATATGTCAGTTCAAAAATGGTTTCATTGAATTTGAGTCCGGAAGAACAGTTCAAATGATTTACAGCAAATTTGTTGCTGAATCTTGCGTTGGCAACGGCAAAACCAACTACCTCTTCCGGGTTGTCCGAAAAAACTCCGCTTAAATTAAAACCAAATCCCCAAAATGTCTGAACGGCGTTTATGTTTTTGTTTGCGAAACCAAGTCTTCCAAAAACAGATAACCCAAGTTCGGATGAGCCCGGTTTTGGGCATAAGAATTTTTCTGCGTTGAGATAAACACCGCTATTTCCAAATCTTTTTATTGGGTTTCCAAATTCATCTGCATCTTCAAGATCATCGTATAGTTGCGGATAATACTAGCCGCCAATTGAGTATTTACCAAATCCATCTCGAATCTCTTCTTCTCCTTCAGAATAGTTTGCTTCAGCAACCAATAATAATCCATCTTTAGTTAGATTGAAAATATGCGATAAGTAAGCTTCATTATAGTTGCCGGGAACAGCATCAAAAGCACCAACTCTCAAAGAATAATTTTTATCAAATTTATAACTTACTCTTAATGCCATTGAAGTTGATGGATAAATTGATGGTCCATTTACTCCACTAAAAGCAAAATCAGCTCCAATTCCCCAAGAAGGATTTAAAAATAATCCGGTTGTAGAACGCACATCAAACTCACTATTTAGATCAAACAATCCGGCAAGTATAGATAAGGAATTATCAGCAAAATTCTTTTCAATCCAAATTTGATAAAGCCGCCATTGTTGCGGAGAGGCAATATTGCTTATTCCTTGAATGGCACCACAATGTCTTTCCGGAGCCGATCCATTAATTCCTAAAACCTGAGCGAAAAAAGTAGCATCGTTCCATCCAAAAAGCTCATTTATATCTAACAAAGCATTGAAATCGAACAAGTTTAAATAATCATTTCCTCTTTCATTTTTTGTAAATGAAGAGATGTAATCATTCTTAACCGAGAAAGAGAATTCATATCCACTTTTATACAAAAGTGTACGCGTTCCCCACCAATCCCCAGTTAACGAATTAAATTCTATTTGTTCAGATGGATCAGATTGATTTACTAGTTCACTGGGCTTCGATAAATTTGCGGCGATGTAATCTTGAGAATATACATTTGAAACACAAACAAGTATAATTAAAATGCCGATGGCTAAATGATTAAATAAATACGAGGAAAAAGCATCGTGCTTTAATGGGGCTACCATTTGAACATCCCTTTTCAATTTGTTGAACTCACCAATTGATTATCGGATGTATTTATAATTTTTAAAGTTGTGACATAAAAAAAACCGCAATTTAATTGCGGCTTTTTCAAAAACAAAAAACAACGAATCTTCTATTTAAAAATATCGTCACTCGGATTAGTATTATACTCAACAGAAGAAACAGATAATTCTATAGAACCCATTGGAGTACCTTGAATAATTTTGTGCGCTACTTTTGTTCCCTTAACTTCTTTATAATCTGCATATTCAATATTAATGCTTACAGAACCTTGTGGAGAGTCAACTGTAGAATTTGTCTTAACAAGAAATCCACTTTCAACATCATAATATTGTACATTTTTTTTGCCGGAAGGATAAATGAGATTTACTTTATAAGCGTCTTTACCATTTAAAACTTCCATGCCGCCTAGTTCTAACTTAACACCTAACTTTTCGTAATTAAGATATGAATTTAATGTTGCTTCAATCTTCATAGCTTCAAGTTGAGCTCCGCTAATTTCCTGTTCTTGACCCATAGCAGAAGTTTTTCCTTTTTCACCATCAAAAACTTGTTTTTGCTGACCAACTCCAAAATCTACAAGCTGATAAAATTTGTTTGGCGCTTTGCGAATCATAGTGATATTGATTGTCATTCCTTGCATGGAACCACTCATCTTTATCGTTTCATCTTTAATTTTTACTAAATTTGCTCTACCGCCTATAACTTCAACATATTTTGCAACAACTTGTTCTGCTGTTAAACCTTCTGGCGCTTTCTTTATGTTAGGATCATATTTTTCACCATAAATATCTAAATGTTCAATTTTACTGCTTGGACTAAACTTTGCAATATTTTTTGCAACGTCATCAGAAGAGCCAACAATTAAAATATGAGCATTATTCGGCTTTATATATTTTTTTGCAATTGACTGAATATCATCAACTGTAATCTCACTTAGTTTTTTCAAATAATTTTTGTAGTGATCTTTAGGTAAATTATAGATAGCTGTATTAATTGCAAAAGAAGCTACTGTTGCCGGCATTTCTAAACTTCGGATAAAATCTCCGGCAATTAATGATTTAGCATTTTCAAGCTCTTTTTCAGAAACTTTTTCATTCCTTATTTTTTTCATTTCATTTAGAATTTCTGTAATCGCGCTATCAGTAACACTAGTTCTAACGCTAGTAGAAGCGCCAAAATTTCCTACAAGTTTATCCGAATCGAATCCGGAGTATGCGCCATAAGTATAAGCTTTAGCTTCGCGTAAATTCATAAATAACCTTCCGGTTGCGCTTCCGCCTAAAATCAAGTTAGCAACTTTTACTTTTAATTCATCTTCGCTGCCCACTTGAAGATCAACAGGATAGCAAATATTTATTACCGATTGAACGGCGCCTGCCTTATTTACTAAAGATACTTTGTTTACTACAGGTACTTTTGGATTTGTAAAAGTGTTTTTAGGAACATCTTTCTTTTGCCATTTTCCAAAATACTTTTCAACAAGAGATTTTGCCTTTGCAACTTTGATATCGCCAACAATAGCTAAATATGCAATGTTAGGTCTAAAGTATGTTTCATGATACTCTTTGCACTTATCAAGAGTAATTGCTTTTACGGTTTCTTCTGTTTCAAATTCACCATAAGGATGATCTTTGCCAAACATTACCGCTTGTTTAACTCTTCCGGCAATAGCATTGGGTTCATCCTTAGCATATGCTAACCCGGATAAAGTTTGTTTGTTAATTTTTTCTAATTCTTCTTGTGTAAAATTTGGATTAAGAACAACATCTGCCATTAAATCTAATATCTTTTCAGTATGTTTAGAAAGACCGGAAGCAAATACACCGGTTGAAGATGTGTTAAGATTTGCGCCAAGAAAATCAACTTCTTCGTTAAACTTATCTTTGCTGCGTTTTGCCGTTCCTGTGCGTAAAAGCTGTCCGGCCGCAGAAACATATCCGGCATTTTTACCTTCATAGATAGCATCTCTATCAAGCATCAAACTAAAAGTAACTTTAGGCAACTTGTTGTTTTCAACAAGAAAAACTTTCAATCCATTTGCCAATACAAAAGATTCCGCTTCACCAATTTTAACAACTGGTGCAGGACCTGGTTTTGGCAGTTTGCTTCTATCAAGTTGAGCAAAATTTACTGTAAGGCTCAACAAGAAAAAGAAAATCAAAAGACGTTTCATTTTTTACTCCGATATATTTTCAAAATTTTAAATAATGCTTTAATGTAAATAACAATACTTATTTCTTTTCCATCGATTTTGGCAAATAATAAAGAACTACTCTGTTTTCTTTTGTTAAATATTTATTTGCAACTTTTTTTAAGTCTTCGCGTGTAACTTTCATGTAGCGTTGCAATTCTGTATTTATCAAGTTTGCGTCACCAAAATAAACAGAATAATTTGCCAAGCTTTCACCAATTCCAGTTACAGTAGAGTTTCTTGTAACAAAACTAGTTTCCATCTGGTTTTTAAGTTTCTGGAATTCAGTTTCTCCAACTAATTCTTTTTTTACTTTTTCTATTTCAGTATCAATGGCGGCTTCTAATTCTTCTGCTTTTCCGCCAACATTGCACAAGCCAAAAGTTATAAATAAACCTGGCTGCTCTAAAGCAAATGGAACAGATCCAATTTGCATTGCTTTTTGCTGTTTATCTTTTATTTCTTTGGTAAAGCGAGAACTCTCTCCGCCCGAAAGCAGTGTAGTTAACAAACTAAGCGCGTAATAATCTGGCGTGCCTTGCGCTGGGATATGATATGCTTGTGCAACTAATGGCAATTGTACCTTATCATAAACTATTTCACGAACCTCGGCTGTTTTTGCCGGTTCAACTTCTTTAGGTCTTACAATTTCTTTTGTTCCTTTAGGAATTTCTAAAAAATACTTCTTTATAAGTTCTTTTGTTTTCGGTATGTCAATATCTCCAGCAATAGTTAATGTAGCATTATTTGGTACATAAAATGTTTTATAAAACTCAATAAACTCTTCAAGCTTGGCTTGATCTATATATTGAGCCGAACCAATTGGCATCCATCTATATGGATGAACTTTGTATGAATTGCTGAATATTTTTTCTAATAAAGATCCGTAAGGTCTGTTTTCATAACTTTGTTTGCGTTCTTCTTTTACAACCTTTCTTTGAGTTTCAAGCCCGATGCTATCAATTTTTAATTGAAGCATTCTTTCCGATTCCATATACAAACCAAGTTCAAGCTGATTAGACGGAAGCGTTTGATAATAAAAAGTGCGGTCAAATGATGTGTTAGCGTTTAACTGTCCGCCCGCAGCTTCAATTATCTTAAAATATTCTCCACGCTTTATATTTGGAGAGCCTTCAAACATTAAATGCTCGAAGAAGTGGGCAAAACCTGTACGCTCCGGATGTTCGTTTTTGCTGCCAACATGGTAAAGTACAGAAACATTTACAATTGGTGTAGTATTATCCTTATGAAGAATAATTTTTAAGCCGTTATCAAGCTTATACTGCTCGAATGCTATTTTTTTAGATTGAGCAGAAACGCTTACAAAACATAGAAGCGCTAAAAACAAAATGAGTTTGCGTTGCATTAATTACTCCTTTTTGAATTGATTTGAAAAGCCATTTTTGCGGTTTTTTGATGTGAAAATATTACGATTTTCCCTTTCATTTGCGAATTATTTGACGTTTTAAATATGATAAAGTTTCCGGTTAAATTTTATTAAAAAGACAAATTTATTGGATTTCTATTGCCGTAAAATTTTAGTATTTAGCAAAAGAATTTTTAATGGATTAAATGAAAAGATTTTTACAAATTTTATTGATTTCCGCGCTTTCTTTTTTTTCAGTAAAGGCTTCTCCTAACGAAAATTTTTTAACTAGGAAAGACTCTAAAGAGACAATAATAAGTTACAGCATAGAACCTTTTTATGATGTATCATTATTCCGACTCTTGGTAGTTCTAGAATTTAAAGGAGAATCAAGCGGACAAACAACGCTTAGACTTCCAAATAATTTTGGAAGTAATAAAGATTGGGAAGGTGTTAAACTTCTAAAACCTCTTTCTCAGAACACAACCATTGAACCGACCTCTGAAAACGATGTTAAGATTGTTAAATATCCACCTTCGGCAATTGTTAGAATTTATTATCAGTTTGAACAAGTGCGCGATAGTGATGTGGAATTAGGCAATCATTACATGGCAACAATAGACAGAAAATATTTTCATTTTCTTGGAGAAACATTTTTTGTATATCCGGATTGGGATTCTAACTCAAATTATACTTTTAGGTTGAGCTGGAACAAGTTTCCAATAAAATGGAATATAGCAAACAGTTTTGGAGTTAATCAAAGATATCAAGAAGTCACTCTTCCTTTATGGAAATTCCGACACACAATATTTACCGGCGGCAATTTTGTAATTGAAAAAAGAATGATAAACAATTATCCCGTATTCTTTTCTATAAGGGGAGATTATTCATTCCCTATAAAACAATTGGTTGATTTAACCCAAACTATACTTTTTGAAGAACGAACTTTTTGGAACGATTTTAATTTTCCTTTTTTCTTAATTACGGTTTTTCCAATTGAAGGCGATAATGATCAGGGTGGAACTGGAAGAGTAAATTCTTTTGCCTTATTTCTGTCAAAGGATAGACAAATTGATTATAGAATGAAGAGGCTTTTAGCTCATGAAATTTTTCACACTTGGGTTGGAGAAAAAATAAATCTTTCCGGATCCGAATCATTACTATATTGGTTTTCTGAAGGTTTTACTGATTATTATGCACGTTTAATTTTGTTGCGAGCCGGGTTAATATCTTTAGAAGAATATGTTAAAGAGTACAACAAAGTTTTGAAACAATATTTTAAATCCTCTGAAAGAAACGCAAAGAATGAAAGAACTGCTGATGGATTCTGGAATGACAGCGATCTTAATAAGCTTACTTATATGCGTGGAGATATACTTGCGCACAGCATCAATTACGCTATTATTAAGAATAGTAACACTAAAAAAAGTCTTGATGATTTAATGCTCGATTTATTTAAAAGATCCAAAGAAGAAGGCTTACTAGTTTCAACCGGAAGCATTAGCAACTTGATAAGGTTTTACGGAGGAGACAAAATACTTACCGATATTATGAAGGTGCTTAACTCTGGTGCCGCTATAAAACCAAACCCAGATGCGCTGGGTTCTTGTGTAGAAATGAAATTGGAATCTTCGAGAAGATTTTGGTTGTTCGGAGAAAAATTGGAGTTTCCAGTTTACAATTTGAAATCTAAACAAATTGATAAAAGATGTTACTATTGGTTTGGGGTTAAATAAAAAATAAAAATAATTTACTTTTCAATTTTTACTAATTGGAATGATTAAGAAATTATCGTACGGAATTTATTATCGTGAATCTGTTTCTCTTTTTTCATTCATGAATAACTCTATTTTACCACTATCAACTTCTTTGTCTGGATGAAACCGCCGGCTTGCAAACGGTAGAAGTAAACACCGCTTGGTAGTTTATAGTTTTTAATGTTGAGTTTTGAATTGTAGTAACCGGCTTTCTGTTTTTCATCTACCAATATCGCTAATTCTCTTCCTAGAACATCATAAACTTTTAAGCTGACATGTACTTCTGCTCCGCTCAGTGCTTCGACTACAGGAACGCTATAGCGAATAGTAGTAGAAGGATTAAACGGATTTGGGTAATTCTGTTCCAACTTAAAAACTGTTGGTGCTTCAAAGCTAACTTCAACTGTTTTGCTGTATTCATACTTTCCATCAAAATCTATTTGCTTTAGACGGTACTTAAACTCTCTACCTCCTTTCGGTTCATCTGTAAATGAATAATCTTTTGTAGAATTACTGTTCCCGTGTCCTTTAACAAAACTTATAGCAACCCAGCCATTAGCTAACTGTTGATTGCTTACAGCTAATCTTTGTATTTCAAATCCGTAATTATTCACTTCCGTTGCTGTTTGCCATTTCAATTCTACACTATTCTCTTTACACTCTGCACTAAAAGAAGTCAGCTCTACCGGAAGCGCTCCGCTTGTTATGTTGTATCTGTTTGCTAAATATTGTTCAACTGTGTTTCTATCTGTTGTGCTCAATATTGCATTGTAAAGTATCACTTCGGCAATATCTCCGTTAAAGAAGTAAGTGTTATCGCTTCTTACGCCGAGTAATAAATTTGCTGAACTTGCTGAAAGAATATTTGACGAAGATGTTCCACCATCCATTCCATCAACACGAACCGCACCACCGCTTCCACTTGCTCTTGCCGAAAACACATGTGCATTTCCATTGGCGTAATTTCCCGAAGCTCCCAAATCTAAATAAGTTGCTGTTGTGGGAATAAACCTGGCGCCAACGCCATTTAGGTGATACTCAAATTGTTCTGTTGCTCCGCCCGCAAATAAAAACTGAACATTGCCGGAACTCGATTTACCGACAACAAATATTTCGTAAGGATTGCTTCTTATTCCCAAATCTGTTGAAGTGGGCAAACTCATTTTTGAAGTTGTTCCGTTAAAGCGAATGACCGGTTTTCCGTTTATCACATTTGAAACTACTGTGGGTTGATTGCCGCTTGTTGTTTGCGTGGCATCGTTATAGGAACCGGAAACATCTCCCCAATTTGAAACCGCCGAACCCAAAGATGTTACATTTAAGTCGGCACGAAGCCACATTTTTAAATTTGTGGCTGGAAGCGACGTTAACAACACTTCTTTTCTACTGCTCTGGTTTAAACCGACCACAAGTTTGCAATAATAAAGATTCTCTGATGCTAATCCGCCGACTGTGGCTGAAACGTTGGCATCTTGATTTGCCGGAATAACAACTTGTTGCGTTGGAGTGCTTAGGTTTAAATTATTCGGGTCGGTTCCGTAAACAAAATAATAATCCACCGTTTCGCTTTGCGCGGGGTTTCCCGCAATAGTTCCGCTTGCCGTAAAACTTGTTGATGAGTTTGCTGTAAGCGAAGTTAAAATAGGTGTTAACTGAACAACAGCCGCCGGAGTTGCCACAGCAATTTTTAACAATCCGTTGTAAAAACTTGTTGCATCGCCAAATACGGGTCCGGTGTATTTATTATTCCATGGAGGTCCATATATCATTCCGGTAGGATCCCAAACCGTAGTGTAAACATCCCAATTCTCATTGGCAAGCGTAACGGTTCTGTTTTCGTAAGCCGATAAGGTGTAACTGTATTCGGTTCCGCCAACATTTCGCATCACAAAGGTATGTGCGGCATCGTCGCGGTTGTAAAGTTCAAAATTGGCAGTTGTTACAGTTGAAGAAAGCGGCGTTACCGCAAGCCATCCCATTCCTTCGTAAGAAAAAGTCGAAGGTTCCGAAATAGCAAAAGGTTCTTCCGAAATACTTATCATAGAACCTCCGTTAACGCCTCCTACAAAATAAGCAACAGATTGTGCAGCAATTGTGTATGGATAAATGTCGCTACCATTGGTGATAGCAATTGCTACTGCAGAACCATTTGCGTTTTCGATTCTATACATCATTTTATCAGTAGATATTCTTCCGGTAGCTGTCATAAAGATATTATTTTTAGGCAATAGTGTTTCTGAACAAAGTTGGTCGTTAGTAAGAACCTGCCTAAACAAGGTATAGTGATATGAAAATGAACAAACGCTCTGTTTGCCTACAAAAATCTGCTGTATTTGTTGAGATCCAATTATTACACTTCCTGTGTATGAAGCACCCGCACTATAATCAACTGTAACATCAAACAAATTTCTATTCATCATATCAAAATTTGCCATTGTTGGACTATCGGAGCAAGTAGCAACAATACCAATATTACGCCTTGGGTCAATGGGCGTTGCTATAAAGTCGCGGCTGTAATAGGTGTTGTTTTCGTTCACTACTTTTAAGCGGTAGTGTATAATTCTCGCTTGCGGACCGGTGTGGGTATAATTTAATGTAACACCGGCACTCACCGCATTGTCAGTGCTGCCGGTTACCGTACCCGGTGCTGCGGCAACAGTGATTCCGTAGCTTGTGGTATTGCCGTATTCAAAACTGACCGAGCAATTTGTTCCGTTGGCGTTTACAATTCCGTTAAGCGTTGCCCAAATAGTAATATTGGCGGAACCACCTGGCGTTGAACTAACGCTTGTAGCTTTTCGGGTTTGCACGGTTGGTGTTTGTGCGAAAACAGATAAAGGTGAGAGCAATGCTATAATAACTGCTAAAAAGAATTTCCCTTTCATAATAGTCTATAATTAATTGAACATTTACTGCTTACACAAGCAAAGCTATTTATTTAGTATACCTTATTCAATAGCCCGTTTAGGTAAGGTGATGGAGAAGCAATTGGAAATGGAGAATTGAGAATTAATCGTTTGTCATTCCCGAACGACTTAATCGGGAATCTATTCTCAATCTGGTTGCCCAAAGGATTCACTCGGGCAAGTCACTTTTCTTCTGTCATTCCCGCATGACTTTAGCGGGGATCTATTCTCATTCTTGCTGCCCAAAGGATTCACTCGGGCAAGTCACTTTTCTTCTGTCATTCCCGCATGACTTTAGCGGGAAACTATGTTTTAGATGCCCGATAAAAATCCCGATTTTCGGGATGCCGAAAGGCGGCACATTAGGGCATGACACCTTTCTCCGTCATGCCTGGGCGCTTCTACTAGTCTGCTTTCTTTCTTGCGGACTGAGAATGTAAAAATTCTACTTAAGTAAAGGAGTTAAAAATTCAGAAACTTTACAACCGCTTCGGTTCTTGAATGGACTTGTAGTTTTTCATAAATCTTACGAAGGTGGTTATGGACGGTGTCTGTGCTTAATGTAAGCTGACCTGCAATTTCTTTGTACAAGAATCCTTTGGAAAGAAGTTCTAAAATTTGCTCTTCACGTTTTGTAAGCGATGTTTTTAACTTGTTGTTTTCGTTGTTGCTTTTATAAAACGATTGAACAACTTTACGGGCAATTTGAGCAGACATTGGCGAGCCGCCATTAACTACATCTTTTATTGCAGAAAGAATTTCATAATGCGGAGTCAGCTTCAATAAATATCCAACTGCGCCGGCTTGCAGTGATTGAAAAACTTTGCCGGCATCTTCATAAACCGTAAGCATAACAATCAAGGTTTTTGGTAATAAGTTTTTTAATTGCCGCGTGCATTCAATTCCATTCATTCCCGGCAGGTTAATATCCATTAATACAATATCCGGTGCCTTGGAATGAATATCATCGAGCGCATCTTCTGCATTTGGATAAGCCCCGACACAACGGAAGCCCTCGCTGCGCTCAAATAAATCAATTAAGTTATTTCGAATCTTATCATCGTCTTCAACTAACGCTACACGAATCATATTATTTTTTTCTTCTAATCTAATCATTAATTATCGTTTGATATATAGCCACTTTGGGTAAGCAAGTATCTATTACTACTTTTCGGGATGCCGAAAGGCGGCACACTCTGGCATGACAAAAATATAGCTATCATCATCAACTTGTCATTCCCGCATGATTTTAGCGGGAATCCATCTAATAAAAGACTTTTGATAAATCTTCCCAATTAGGATTTGTTTTTTCAATCAACTGAATCTTCCATTGTCGATTCCACTTCTTTAAAATTTTTTCTCTTTTTATCGCTTCATTTATATCCGAGGTTATTTCATAGTGCACCAAGATTTTAATGTTATACTTTTTCGTAAAGCCGGCTATTAATCCATTTTTATGTTCAAAGACCCGGCGAATTAAATTATTTGTAACTCCAATGTATAGAGTTCCATTTTTTTTACTTGCAAGGATGTATACGTTATATTGTTTCATTTCAAAATAAAAGTGTTAAGAGTGGTTGCCCGATGGATTCACTCGGGCATTACACTTTTCTTCTGTCATTCCCGCATGATTTTAGCGGGAATCCATACGATTTTTAGAAGCCAAATCATGCATGAAAAATGAGCTTATTCTTTTTCGAACAAATGGTTAAAAGAAAGAGGTACTTCCATCTTTATTGCCGTGCCTGCGCTAATCTTTGTCTCAATAGAATATTTGCCGTCAATGCTTTTTATACGTCTTTCAATATTTTTCAAACCATTTCCATATTTGCGGATATTATCAATATCGAACCCGCGCCCGTCATCGGTTATAAGAATAAATAAATCATCCTTTTTAACACTCAGTTGAATTGTTACAATAGAAGCATCGGCGTGTTTAACTATATTGTTCAATACCTCATTCATAATCATTAATATGTTTCTCCGCATTTCGTAAGAAGTTTTTTTATCGGGAAGCACTGGAGGAATATCAATGCGGCATCTAATATCCGCCTTCTGTAAAAAATTAATTGCTCGTTGACTTAAATAGCTTCCAAACTCTTCGAGCGTATCGTTTGTCGGATTAAGCGCCCACACAATTTCGCTTAAAGTTGAAACAACTTTTTCTGCGGCTAGAGAAAGCTCATCCAATATTATTATTTCATCTTCGGCAAGAGTTATTTTTTCTTTAATGTTTTCACTTACCATTTTAATTTCAGTTAATCGTGGCCCAACTTCATCGTGAAGATCTCGAGCAATACGGTTTCGTTCATTTACTTGAGCAAGCTGCATTTGTTTGTTCATAGTGATATAGCGGTTAATAAAAATCCACGCTGTGCAAATCAATACTGCAAATCCTCCGTAATGTGCAAATTGCATTTCGTACGGATCAGCATTGATGAACAAATCATTGAAGTAGCGTACAATATCTAGCAGAGCAAAAACAGCATAAACTATAAGTGCAATTAAAAATATTCTTGCATCGCTGTTTCCTTTTCTTGCGCTTAGAAGAATAAAATAGAAAAGAATTAATACAAACAAGGAAGTAACAATTAAAAATGGTGCCACTGTGTCAAAATCCGTAAACAATCCTGCTGAATCTATGAACACTACAAAAAGCAAGTAGATAAATATGATTTTATAAAACCACTTAAATATGCGTTTGTATTTGGCATCAATAATTTCGACAACAAGCATAAAGAACCCAATTGCGCTTGAAAAAAGTGCAAGATGATCTGCATAGTAAATTACCTTAGGTGCATAAAAGATAATTTGTGTAAGATTGGAATTTGCCAGCGTCCAAACTCCGCTTGTAGTTACAAAAACAATAGTGCCAATAAAGGGCTTAACTTTTCCGTTGAAGAAAAGCAAAACGAGCAGAACCAGCCCGGAAAAAACAAATACAACTCCAAGAATTGTTTTGCTGAGATTTGATTTAACTATTTCGTTCAGGAACATTTTTTCAGAACCAAATCTTATGCTGCCAACAACACCAATATATTTGTAATCAGATCGAATTCTAAAATAAAGAGTTTTATTGTTAAGATTATCGGGCAGTTTTATTAGATGCCATGCAAAACCCATCAATGGTATTTCTTCGTTTGCAAAAAAATCACCAAACGAATAAATTTTTGTTGAATCCAGATAAACTTCAAAAATTTTTTCAACACGCATTACCAAAATTGCTGAGTAAAGATCATCCTGCTCATTCAATTTAAGTTTGAGCCACAAATTTTTTGAATTCGGCTCTACATGAATTTGTGATGGCTTATCAATTTCGTTCCACAAATTATTATGCTCTTTTTCTTGAAGCCATATTAGATTTCCATTTGTGTCCTTGGGTGAATCGCCCCAGCGGAATTTCCAGTAGCGTGTACTTTCCAAATATGAGTTTGAATTTGCATTAACATTCTCTGCTGAATGAATAAACGAAGCCCCAAGAAAAGAAACAATAAGTATCCGGATAAAATTTTTAATCAACTTTTTCAAAGTTAATTTTCCATAATTCAAGTAGTTAATAATAAATAAAACTCAATCCAAATATTTGACGCCATTCATCTACGAGTGTTTAAGCTAATTACCGCGCGGGAAAATGCGGGAAATCACAAACAATTTCTGGTAAAATAATCTTTATAAAATAAGCAACTCTATTTTACCACTATCAACTTTTTTGTCTGGCTGAAAACGCCGGCTTGCAAACGGTAGAAGTAAACACCGCTTGGTAGTTTGTAATTTTTAATGTTGAGTTTTGAATTGTAGTAACCGGCCGACTTGTATTCATCAACAAGAGTTGCTACTTCTCTTCCAAGTACATCATAAACTTTCAAAGTAACTTTTTGTAAAGTTTTGCCGAGCCGAGTATCTGCCGGAATTGTGTACTCTATTGTTGTTTCCGGATTAAACGGATTTGGATAGTTCTGACTTAAGCCGAAATTGCTTGGTAAAGTGGAATCAAGTTTTTCTATTCTTGTTATTAATCCCAAATAACCTGCCAAGCCATACAACAAAGCATTTGCCTTGTTCTCTATTGATGAAACATATTTTGACGTAACGTAAGTTTCTTCAACAGTTATTGCCATAACCGCTTCTTTGTAGTTTATCCAAAACCAACTCTCGGGATAAAGCAAAGGAGTTCCATCTGTCCAACTAACAAAATAATTCCAATCGGCAAATTCGTCCGGCCAATTTGCTCTAATTAGAGAAATAAACCTTTTTTGATCTTGAACAAATGAAGCGGAAGTTCCCTTTTCATGATGGAAAACAAAATATCCTTTGTTAGCGTATGCTCCATGCATATTCAAAGCTACTCTTATAGGAAGTGAGCTATTCATAAATTCAAAGAATTTGTCTTTTACTGCTTTTACTTCCGGTTCATGCGGAGTTGTAAACCAATTCCGTTCAAGATCAATTAAATTTGCATTCTGCCGAGCAATGTTTAGCTCAACCCCATCGGGATTGTGCATTGGAATTACATTAAAAACAACACTCTTTCTAAGTGCTGTTATTATAGAACCGGAACCAATAAGCTTTTCAACCATTCTCTCTGTAATCCATTGAGCTTGCCTTTCGCTGGGATGTGTTCTTGCATGAAGAGTTACTCTATACCTAGGAGTGAAGCTTATTGAAGTATCTTTTACAGTAATCATCCAGATGGCTCTTCCCTGAACACTTTTTCCTATAGAATCAACTTTGATAAACGGGCTTTTCTTTATGCTGTTAACAAAGACTAAAGTACTGTCATAACTATATCCCCAATTAGTAATACCAAAACCAGTTGTTCTTACCTCATTGAACAATTCCTGAGCTTTTATATTCTTCGAAAAGAATAAAAATGAAAGAACTAATAGAAACTTAATTCTATTTGCAGAATGTCTATTCTTTACAACACAATGTTTTAAGATCATTTTATTTTTCCTAAGAATACTATACAATATTAATAAAAAACAATTCTATTTATTGAAGGTCATAAAAAAATTTGGGGTAATAAATTATTTAACCGAGATGGGCTAAGACAATTCTAGCAAGTTTAAAATTGGTGCAACCTTAGTTGGAATAAGATAAATACAGACGCGGTAGACCACGTCTGTATTGTGTTAAACTAGCGAAGTTTCTCTAGAAGGAATACAAGCAATTTATCAATCGAAACTCTTACTTGTTCCATCGAGTCACGCTCACGCACTGTAATCGTTTGGTCTTCCATAGTCTGCGTATCAACAGTAATGCAGAAAGGAGTTCCTACTTCATCCATTCTTCTGTAGCGTCTTCCTACCGCGCCTTTATCATCATAGAAAATTCTTAAGTATGGACGGAGATCAGCTTCAATCTTGCGGGCTACTTCCGGCATTCCATCTTTATTTACCAACGGAAGAATTGCGGCTTTAATCGGCGCAAGCTTTGGATGAAAGCGGAGAACGCTTCTAATTTCACCTTTTACTTCTTCTTCGTGATAGGCATCAACCAAAAACGCCATAAAAGAACGGCTTGCACCGGCTGATGTTTCAATAATGTATGGAATAAATTTTTCTTTTGTTTCATCATCAAAATACTGCTGGTTCTTTCCGCTGTATTCTTGATGTCTTCCTAAATCGAAATCTGTTCTGTTATGAATTCCCTCAATCTCGCCCCAGCCGAATGGAAATTCATATTCAATATCTGTAGCGTTCTTAGCATAGTGAGCAAGTTTATCTTTTGGATGATCGTGAAATCGTAATTTAGTAGGTGTCATTCCAAGTGATTTAAACCAAGCGATTCTTCTTTCTTTCCATTCATCGTAGTGAAGAGTGTCGCTTCCCGGTTTGCAGAAAT
The DNA here is from genome assembly GCA_964631495.1 of uncultured Melioribacter sp. Lineage (GTDB taxonomy): Bacteria > Bacteroidota > Ignavibacteria > Ignavibacteriales > Melioribacteraceae > Stygiobacter. The sequence continues at coordinate 27,717 of CAZVYT010000044.1, forward strand.
ACTGCATTTCCATCTGTTCAAATTCTCTTGTTCGGAACAAGAAATTCTTTGTGTTGATTTCATTACGGAAAGCTTTGCCAATCTGTGCAATACCAAATGGAAGTTTTTGGCGGCTTGAGTTTTGTACATTCAAGAAGTTAACAAAAATTCCTTGTGCGGTTTCCGGACGCAAGTAAATTACATTTGCGGTATCATCCACCGGTCCCAAAAATGTTTTGAACATGAGATTAAATTTACGCGGCTGAGTAAAAGTGCCTTTGTTGCCGCATTGCGGGCAGCCAAGTAATTCAAGTAGTTTTACAGCACTTGCTTGATCATCCAAAACTTTTTCAAATTTTTCAATTAGCGTTCCCTCAGCTTGCATAATTGTTTGATCAAATTCTTTTAACGCCTTTTCTTTATTCTTATCAGAAATTAATTCTGTCAAAGTATCAACTCTGAAGCGGGCTTTACACTGCTTGCAGTCAATCATCGGGTCAGTAAAGTTTTCAACGTGACCGCTTGCTTCCCAAACGCGCGCGTGCATTAAGATTGATGCATCCAATCCTTCAACATCTTCGCGGTAAGTCATTGCTTTCCAC
>CAZVYT010000045.1:0-26414 GCA_964631495.1 uncultured Melioribacter sp.
TACTGACATTTCTATGGAGTTTTAAGTACTGACATTTTTAAAGAGTTATTACATTGAAAATCAAAAGTTCTTACAAATATTTCTTAAAAGATATTTTGATGTTAAGTTGTGTGATAACGACGAAGATTTTTACAGCATTCTTAACAATAATCATATTGATATTATTTTAATGGATATTTCTTTAAAGGGGAAAAAAGATGGTTTTCAACTTTCCAAAGAAATAAAATCCAGCAAAAAGTTTAATAATATTCCTATTGTTGGGCTAAGCGCACACGCACTAAAAAAAGATAGAGAAAATGCAACCGAGGCAGGCGTGAATGTTTTTCTAACTAAGCCTGTTGATCCAAGTGTTTTGTTAAATTTTTTACTTGGGGAATTAAAAGAAACTTCTCAATTAGCCACTTAATTTTATCTGAATGCAACTTTTTTCGTTTCTGCTTCGTCTAAAATTCAAAACCAAACTTGGAGTAGTTATGCCAAAAAAATTATTCTTACTAATATTCTCAATTTTGATTCTTGGCACACCATTGTTTTCACAAGTAATTGATTCAACCGATACTGAAAATGACGAAGAATTTTTCGAAAGAAAACATGACCGCTGGTGGAAAAATTGGGATGAGAAAGATTGGACCGAATGGGAATTTAGAGGCGCTCCTTTTATTGAAGCAAGTTACGGGATAGGAAAAGTAACAAACAAAAATATGTTCTATGATTTCAAAAGAATTGGGTTGGCTGAAATTAAACTTGGTTATGCTACACGAGAAGATTTTTTCGATGAAAAAGTTGTTGAGTTTAGCGATAAGTACTTTTTTATCTCTCGTCTTGGATCAGATATAATTGAAACCGATCCAAAGATAAACGAACTTCGTAATGAAATGTGGCGTTTCGGTTTTGCAAAACGTAATGGTTACGGTTATAAACTTGGCAATTTTTCTATTTTACCTTACCACGCTAGCGGTTTTGTTTGGTCAAGACTTCATATGAAAGATTTTCCGCCCTCTGCATGGATTGCGATTTATCCGCCTCCGCCCGGACAAGCCGAAGCAATTGCTGATAGAGAATTTCTTGATAGAATTAATGATTCTTTTCGCTTTGGAACAAACATTGAGTCTGGAATTAACTTTGACATAGCTTCAACTGTAGGTATTAATTTAGGTTACGAAGCTTCGGTTCTTTTTCCAAGACATATGTTCTGGAAACACTTAGGTAGTATGATTATTGAAGGTGCTGGAATGGGGCTATTGGAAAAATTTATTGATGAAGTCAGCGATTCCTCTCCTCTCTCAGTTCCTTTTGTTAATTTTGTTTTGAAAGGAGCTTATAGTTATGCTTTTCATTCTTTAAAGAAAGATAAAATGAACTGGCCTTTCAGTACAGAAGCGCCACTCACCTACGAGACAATAAAATTTGGTATGACATTTACATTCTAATTATAAAAAACCCGCTTGAAGCGGGTTTTTTATAATGCAAAAATATGTGCTTGCCAAGGCTTTAATTCTACATAAAGTCCCAAAACATAAATTTCTTCAGCCGATCTAACATAGCTTACATCATTTAACAAATCGGTAAAGATCAATTCTTCGTGATAGCCGGTTACGTCAACTTTTAGTCTGCAAGAAGACGCGTCTTGGGAATAATTAATAACTACAAATCTTCTTTCATCTCGCAATTGCCATTCCCACGCAAGCATATTCTCGTAAGTAATATTGCCGTGCCAAGATGAACTTGGTTTAAGCAAGTTCCAAGTTCCATTTTTAAATACATCGCTTGAGCACAGTTTTAGTATTTTAAAATAAAATGCTTGAACTTCCGTATTAACTTTTTCTTCTGGTTCATTTATCAACTGAACAGGAAGCTTTATGCGTTTACCTTCAAACTGTCCATCGTTGTAAAAACTCATTCCTTGTAGAGTTGAAATAACAATTGCGGCAGCTTTTGATCTTTCTTTTCCAATTGCAGAAAGTATTCTATCCTCATCATGATTTTCTAAAAAACGGATTGATTTTTTTTGAAAAGAATTATCTGCCTTTAAGTGGTCAATTATTTCACCTGCAGTTGAGTATTTTAATCTATCCGTTAAACGTTTATCATAGGTGTAGTCAAAGCCAAGTTGCTGAAGCTGCCATTCCAAATCCCAATAAGCTTCTGCAAGAAACAAAAAGTCAGATCGCAAATTTTTTGTATCAGCAATTGCTTCACTCCAAAACTCAGTATTAGAATTCTCTATAGAAGAATCATTTAACAAACCAGCCCAAGTGTTTTTGAAAACATTATTTAAGACGAGCATAGCCATATCACATCGAACGCCGTCACAAAATTGAGTTAGTTTTTGTAGTTCATTCTTCAAAAATTTTCTTGCTTCATTACTGCTAATATTAACCTGAACTGTATCTTGCCAAGCCGGAAAGAAAGGGTCTCTTCCATGTGCAAAATATTCAGCTTTATCAATTCTTGGTTGAAAGAAAGTATGAGGTTCATTGCAAAATGCTTCTCTGGTAACGCTTAAAAATATTTTGGGATTAGTTTGAATTAGCGAAGTACCCGCACTAAAATGATTAGGAATGAAATCAAGAATTAACTTTATGCCTAAGTTATTCAAATCGGTTTTTAGTTTTTGTAAATCAGATTCATTTCCGAAAAGAGGATTGATTTTATAGGCTTCAATTGAATAAGGAGAGCCTCCTACATCTTCACGCTTCCAGTCTTTTAGAGCTTTCGAGTAACTTTTTTTTAAGTGATCCTCAAAGCAGTAACAGTCAATTATTGAATCACAAGTCTGCCATATTCCCATTAACCAAATGCAATCAATTCCTAAATTTGCCAAACCAGACCAATAACTAAAGGATACATCTTTTAACTGAGCTCTTTTATCTGAAGTATCGAATTTTCTAATCCAAACACGAGTATTAATCTCGTATATAGAATGTTTGTTATTCATTAATTACCAATCAAATTCATTTTTGGGTTTTAAGTTTAAAAGTGATTTTTTATCATCTTGCAATTCTCTATTGCGGTTAAGCAATTCGATATGAAGCCTTTCATCTTTTGATTCTGCTATTATCTGGTTGTTACGTTTAATTTCATCTTCGATCTGAAATATTTGAAAACTTCTAACAGTTTCAACAGCGTGTTCAAATGTGTCTTTTTCAACTTTTCCATTGAAGGCAAGATCATCCCATTTTTTACTTATCATTTCGTCGGTTAAAGTTAGTTTCATAACAAAGTTTTTTAACTCGGGAGATTCTATTTTCTCGACCAAATCAGCCGGAGAATATTTCCCATCGTTCCATCCATCGTGAACAAGTTCTGCTAGTTTCATAAAGTTAGAATTGACAAAAGATTCTATAGCCACATTATCAAAAATGTAACCAATAATTTTTTCTTCACCACTAAACAACAAACGTAAAAGTTCTTTTTCATTCGGATTTTCATTAGCAGGCTTAATTGTTAGCTGCATCTTGGAATCCAATGTTGAAGATTCTATTCTAATTGTTTGCCTTGTCGTTTGAGAATCTAACTTTGTTTTATTTTGAGAAAGCGCTGCATTCAACTCAGATTCAATCAATTTTTCACGTAAATTAAATTTTTTAGAAATTGTTTTCATTAATAGATTTCTTTTCAATTCATCATTTACAAGAGCAAGAGTTCTTACAAGTTCGCGAATTGCTTTTGTCATTTCTGCCGGATCTTCAAACATTCCTTGCTGCTCAAACTGCGCGGTTTGATACTCAAGAAAATTTACCGAGCGAGTGACTTCTTCATCAAAGCGTTCTTTTCCAAACCTATTAATAAAGGAATCCGGATCTTCGCCTTTTGGCAGTGAAATAACTTTCACTTCAAAATCTTGCTTTAGCAAAAGCTCTATGCTTCTTAAAGCGGCTCTCTGTCCGGCAGAATCTGCATCAAATAGAACAAATATATTTCTTGTAAAACGTGAAAGAAGTTGTATTTGCTCGTCGGTTAATGAAGTGCCGGAAGATGCAACTACATTTTTAACACCGGCTTGATAAAGTGAAACCAAATCCATGTAGCCTTCAACTAAAATTGCACGGTCTAATTTTCTAATTTCATCTTTGGAGTGAAAAAGACCGTATAAAGATTTGCGTTTGGAGTAGATTTGCGACTCCGGTGAGTTGAGATATTTAGCAACATTATCAGCATTTTGAAGTACTCTTCCGCCAAATGCTACTACTCTTCCGTTTGGAGAGAAAATAGGAAAGACAATACGCGCCCGGAATTTATCATAATATTCACCGCGCTCGTTTGTATCAATCAATCCAAGCTGCTTGGCTTTTGTTAAATCAACTTTATTTTGTTTTGCTTGGTTTAGAAAATTATCCCATCCAAATGGAGCAAAGCCAATTCCAAAACTTCTTTGTGTTTGTGGTTTAATTCCTCTTCGCTTTAAGTACTCTCTAGCTTCTTCTGCCTCAGAGTTTTTTGTTAAATGTTCTACAAAAAAACGAGCCGCAAAAACATTTATGTCGTAATAAACTTCAAGTTCATTTTGCTGTTCACTTGGCGATTCATCGTACTGAATTTTTATTCCAAGGTGATCTGCTACTTCTTCAACCGCTTCAACAAATGAAATATTTTTAAACTCCATCAAGAACTTAAAAATATTTCCGCCGTTTCCACATCCAAAACAATGATAAATTTGCTTGTCATCGCTAACAGTAAAAGATGGTGTTTTTTCTTGATGAAAAGGACACAATCCGATAAAGTTCTTGCCTCTTTTTCTTAACTGCACATAACCGCCAACTACATCAACAATATCGGCTGAGTTACGGATTTCATCTATTTTTGTTTCAGAAATTCGCATTGGAATTCTACTTGCCTTAAATATCTTTTCGAAATTAGAGATTTATCTTGTCATTGCAAACATATACAAATTGTCCCTTCTATTTAATCTTTGTAATTTTGCAAGTAATGAGAATTGAAAATCAACCACATAAAAAAAGAAGCGTTTTAGTTTTTTTGCCCGCACAAGATTTTAACGAGCATGAGTTTTTAATTATTTCCAGCCATTTGGAAAAAGCAGCCTATCAAAAATTTATTGTAAGTGATTCCTCTTTTCTTTGTGTTGGCTCAAATGGCTTGAAAGTGAAAAATGATGTACAGCTTTGTAATGCAAACCAAAGTAATTTTGCTGGTTTTATCATAGTTGGTGGCAGCGGAACAAGAAATTATTGGAATAATTCTATTTTGCAAAACTTAGCTAAAAAGTTTACATCACAAAATAAACCCGTTGGCGCTATTTGCTGCGCACCTATTGTTTTAGCAAAAGCCGGTTTGCTTACAGAAACTGCAACATGTTTCAAAGATGATAGAAAAGCTCTTGAAAGAGAAGGTATTAAATATCAAGATTTGCCAGTTGTTAAAGTTGGTAAAATTGTTACTGGACAAGATCCGGCTTCTTCTGTAGAATTTATAGACATATTTTTAAATGAACTTTCTAGGTAGTAATTCTTACAGAACTTATCTGCACAGACTTTTGTTTAATTATAAAATGAAATTAAAATATGTCCTTCGAAAAAATTAAATCTTATTGCAACAATCTTACAAAATATAGCCGGTTAATTACCCGCGAAGTTTCTATTGGTGATATTGCTCTCGGCGGCAGTAACCCTATTCGCATTCAATCTATGACTACAACCAATACAATGAATACAAATGCAACTGTTGAACAATCAATTAGAATGATTAATGCCGGTTGTGAATATGTGCGGATTACAGCACCGAGTTTGAAAGAAGCTGAAAACTTAAAAAACATTAAAGATGAGTTAAGAAAACACGGCTACAAAACTCCTCTTATTGCAGATATTCACTTTACCCCAAATGCAGCAGAGCTTGCGGCACGTATAGTTGAAAAAGTACGCGTCAATCCAGGCAATTATGTCGATAAGAAAAAATTTCAAACAATTGAATATACAGACGCTGAATACCAAGAAGAGCTTGAAAGAATTAGAGAAAGATTTACTCCGCTTGTAAAGATTTGCAAAGAGTATGGTACTGCAATGCGGATTGGAACAAATCACGGCTCTCTATCAGATAGAATTATGAGTAGATACGGAGACACACCGCTTGGTATGGTTGAATCAGCCTTAGAGTTTTTACGAATTTGTGAAGATGAGAATTATTACAACATTGTCCTTTCGATGAAGGCAAGTAACACACAAGTAATGGTTCAAGCATACCGTTTGTTAATAGCTAAGATGCATGAAGAAAGTATGAACTATCCGCTTCATCTAGGAGTAACAGAAGCCGGAGACGGCGAAGACGGAAGAATTAAATCTGCAGTTGGAATTGGGACACTTCTTGAAGATGGAATTGGTGATACAATTCGAGTTTCACTAACAGAAGAACCAGAATACGAAGCACCTGTAGCAATTTCTTTAGCTTCAAGATATAAACAACGTTCAAATCACGGCACAATTCCAGAGATCGAAGGAACTCCTAAAGATCCGTTTATTTATCAACGCAGATTTAGTTTTGAAGTTGCTGGAATTGGTGGGGCGACAGTTCCAAAAGTTTTTGCCGATTTCTCCGACAAAGAAAAAATAGAATATAGTGATATGAAGGAGATTGGCTATAGTTTTGATTCAATAACAGATAAGTGGAATATAGCTGATATTGCTAGCGATCTTCTATACTTAGGCGATAAACAATTACCTTTTGATGCTCCAACAAATTTAAAACTTATTTACGATCTTGAAAAATGGAACACTTTAGAAGACAAGTTAAAAGGTTTTCCTTATTTTCATTCCCTTCAAGAGTATCATGCTTGTTCAACAAAATCATTTGTCCTAAATTTTATTGAGTTTGATTCACTATCATTTTTCGGTTCACAGCTTTCTGCAATCAAACAAGATCGTTCTGTTGTTTTAGTTCTCACGACCAATAATTTGCATGGGATGGCAGATCAAAGAAGAATTTTTTTCGAATTATTATTTCAGCAAATACAAAATCCGGTTATAATAAAGAGAAGTTATTCATTTGACAAAGAAGAAACCCGACTTTTTGCTTCAACAGATTTAGGCGCTTTATTAATTGATGGTTTTGGTGATGGTGTTTGGCTCAAAACATATCTTCCAAATGATTTTATCAACAAAACTTTATTTGGAATTCTTCAAGCTTGCAGAACAAGAATTTCTAAAACCGAGTACATTTCTTGCCCTTCATGCGGCAGAACTCTTTTTGATCTTGTAGAAGTAACAAATAAAATTCGTAATAGGACAGAACATCTCAAAGGTGTTAAAATCGCAGTTATGGGATGTATTGTAAACGGTCCCGGCGAAATGGCAGATGCTGATTATGGTTATGTAGGTTCTGGAATAGGGAAAATAACACTTTACCGTGGAAAAGAGGTAGTAAAACGCAGTATAAACTCAGAAAATGCGCTTGATGAACTTATCTCTTTAATAAAAGAAGATGGAATTTGGGTAGAACCTAAAATCTAATTTTTGTTTGCCTTGAAGTTGAGCACGATTTATGATATATTTTGAGCAATTATATGAGTAATTTTACTAAAAAAATCGGCATAAAATTAAAGAAAGCGCTTCTCAGAAGTTTGTGAAACGTAAATGCACTCCTCAAATAACCGGAGTGCATTTTTTTTATTATGATAATAAGTGATCTGACTAAATATTTGGAAGATTGGGCGCCGCCTGGCGCCGCCTGGGATCGAGACAACGTAGGACTTCAAGTTGGCTCGCAGGCGGAAAGGTTAAAGAACGTTTTACTTTGCCTCGAGTTAGATGAAGAAGTCCTAAAAGAAGCCATTCAAAAAAAATGCAATTTAATTTTCACACATCACCCACTCATTTTTAATCCGATCAAAAGATTAGATACCGAAAAAAACTCACAATCACGGCTCATAGAAAAACTTCTCAAAAACAACATTACTCTTTATTCCGCACATACCAATTTAGATTTTACAAGAGATGGTGTTTCTTTTGAACTTGCACACTCACTAAAACTTGAACACATTAAGTTTTTGGAAAAGGGAGAAGCTAATCAACTTAAAGTGGCTGTTTTTACTCCGGCCGAAAAAGTTGATGAAATTGCTTCAGCAATGTTTGATGCCGGTGCCGGAAAGATTGGAGAATATAGCTCTTGCAGCTTTAGATTAACCGGAGAAGGTACATTTAAAGGCTCAATTAAATCTAATCCGGCTGTGGGAAGTAAAGAACAGTTCGAATCTGTAAATGAAGTTAAGGTGGAAGTTATTGTAGACTCATGGAACCTGAGCAAAGTTTTAAACGCAATGTTAAAAGTTCATCCTTACGAAGAGCCCGCTTATGATGTATATCCGCTTAAAAATAAAAATACAAACTTTGGCGCAGGCGCAGTAGGCGAACTTAACTCTGAAATGAGTGTAAAGAATTTTCTTATGTATGTCAGTAAATCTCTAAAAGTAAAAAATTTTACGTATAGCAATGGAAACAATAATAAAATAAAAAAAGTAGCAGTATGTGGCGGCTCAGGCTCAGATATGCTTAGTAAAGCTATTTCGTGCGGCTGTGATGCATTTATTACTGCTGACATAAAGTATCATTCTTATCATGAAGCAAAAGGAAAAATATTATTTATAGATGCTGGTCATTTTGAAACAGAAATATTTTCTTTAAATGCTGTTGAAAGAAAAATTAAATTTTTTTTAGGTGAAGAATTGGAAGACCGCGTTAAGGTTTTCAAATATTCGGGTACAACTAACCCGGTAAAGTTTTATAAACAATAAGGAGCCATAAATTGGTAGAACGACTTTCGACTCTATTTGAGCTTCAGTTAATTGACAATCACTTGGATGAATTAGAAGAACTCCGTGGAGATCTTCCGGCGGCTGTTAATGAACTGAAATTTCAAATTAAATCACTTGAACAACAAGTTGAGGCTAAAGAACAAGAAAAAACTGATTCACTTGAAAAGCGCAAACAGAATGATGAAGATGTTGAGCGACTTTCAAATAATCTGAAAAGATTCAAAGCTCAACTTTATCAAGTACGTAACAACAAAGAATACGATGCTCTCACTAAAGAAATTGATCATGCTGAAGAGCAGATTGGAAAGTTTGAAGCAGAAACAAAAGCATTAGAAGAATTAGCTGAAAAGCTTAAGAATGAAATTAAAGAAGTTCAGCCTCTACTTGATAAGTTTAATGAAGACTTGAAAGAAAAAGAAGCAGAGTTGAAACAAATTATCAAGGCAAACGAGCGAGAAGAAGTAAAATTAAAAGACAAGCGTGAAAAAGTTGCCAGCAAAGTTAAGAAGCCAGATTATAACACTTATATGCGCATTCGCAAAGCCCTAGGCGGAAAAGCAGTTGCTTTTATTTACCGCGCAGCTTGTTCCGGATGCCATAACGTTGTTCCGCCACAAAGACAACTGGAAATTAAATCAAACAAAAGAATTTTCTCTTGCGAGTCTTGCGGCAGAGTATTAATCAGTCAGGAAATTGCAGAAGAAGTTGAAAAGAATACGCAGTTATAAAACTTAAATCCCGCCTCGAGCGGGATTTTTTTATTCACTTTTTTCATGTGTTATTGAATTGAAAAAGTATTCTTGATGTTAGTTACTAAATCCTTATCCCATTTCTTTTTAACCGTTCCATTTTGTAGCCAGTAAATTCTTGGTGGTGCTTGACCTATCAGGTTAAAGAATTCATTTGCTTGTATTTTCCTATAAGAGAAATTTGAAGCCGTTATGGTTTTAAATGAATCAACCGAGACCTGACCTTCGGTAAAGAAAAGAACAAATAACTCAGGAAAGTTTTTTTTATCTCTTAAAGGAAACAACTCTTTTGCTGCTTCCTGGCAGTGATCACATTCGGTATTAAAAACAGCGATAAGTTTATCTCCAGAAGTTAAATCAACTCTTCCTCTTCCTTCAAAAGAAGTGTATTGGGCAAATAGAATATCTTTTTTTGTATTTGCGGGACTAATTAGAATAACTGCCGTAGTAGAAACAATTGTAATAATTATTGGAATAAATATGTTTTTTTTACTTTCGTTTACTATCAAGAACAGAACTACTGCCGGTATTAACAACAAAACATTTTTTATTATTGATTCAATTGGAGATAGTTTAAGCATTTCTCCAAAACAGCCGCAGTTATCTTTTTCACCTAACACAAATCCGGTATATGCCAAATAGATATTAAAGCCAACAAGTAATAAAACAGAAGCGGGAATAACTATTCGCTTCAAATAATAAGGTTGTAAAAGCAATAAGCCTAGAGCTAATTCTAATCCAATTAACAAACGAATATAAAATGCAACTGCTTCGCGAGTAGCAGCAAAACCTTGATCAACAAGGATAATTTCGATCAATCCGGGAGCGATAAGTTTTGAGTATGCAGAAAACATGAAAACGAAGGAGAGAGTTATACGTAAAATCCAAGCAAGCGCAATTCGGTTCATAGACTCTCTGTTCCCTTAATTTGATTAATGGAAATACCGATTTGATCTTGTATATCAATCATAGAATTAATTAGAAATATTTTTTCATAATCGAAAATACTATCCAAAGTAATATTTTTTTCAGTGACAACTTTTTCAGCAAGTAATTTCTGCCTCTTAGTTCCATTTAATAAATATGAGGAAGGCACATAGAATTTTCCTTTTTCGAGGAAAGCAAAATTTGAATAGCTTGAATCAGTAATTAGTCCGTTCTTTACAATTAATATATCATCGGCTGTGCATTTACAAAGTAATTTCTGAAAGCTGCTTCTATCTTCATATTTGTATGCGTAATCAATCCCGTCTCCATTTACAATTTGCAATGAATTAATTGCCCTCATTCCGTAAGGGTGAAACTCAATATCGTGAATAACATCAGAATATATTATTCTAACCTTAAATAATGAGTTGGATATACTGGTTGGAATTTTAATTAAGCTTGACAAATCAAGTTCATCGCTCAAACCAAATAAATCTTTCCGTGCTTTATTAAAGCGCTTTTGGTGATACTCAAGGTTACATAGCTGTTTATTAAACAGTTTTATTGTTTCAAGTAAACGTGACATAAACTTTATCAATTAATTCTTGAAATTCTGACTTTAAATTGCTCATAAATGTAATACCGCCGCCGCTTCTGTAATACATACCTTTTTGTGTTTGTTCAATAAAGCGGATCATAACCGCACTATCTAAATTATTACCATCGAAATATCCGAAAACTCCAGTATAGTAACCACGTTTTTCGTTTTCTGCATGTTTAATAATTTCAATTGTTTTTTTCTTAGGTGCGCCAGATATAGAACCCGCGGGCAACATTGAAAAGATTACATCTCCAATTCTTTCGTTGTAACCATTTTGAAGATCACCGGAAATTTTTGAGCTTACTTGCAATAGACTCTTTTTATTTGTTTCTATTTTATCAATGTACCTAAATTTTTCTACTCGAACATTTTTTGCGACAATACTCAAATCGTTTCTAATTAAATCTACAATTGTTATGTGCTCTGCCATTTCTTTTTCGTCAGATAATATTATTTCTTCAGCTTTTGGAATTGACGCATCAATTGTTCCCTTCATTGGATATGAAGAAATTATTCCATCTTCAATTTTTACAAAACACTCCGGTGAAAACACAACAAATTCGTTTTCAATTAACAGCTTATAACGTGCATTACTGTATGTATATATTTCCTCTAATGATAAGTTGGTTTCTATTTTAGTGGGAAATGTAAGGTTTGTTAGATAACTGTTGCCAAGAGATATTTGTTCAACAACATAATTAAAAGATTCTGTATAGCGTTCTAAATCAATGGGATTAGTATTAAAAACTATGGATTTAGATATTAATAGAGTTTCCTTTTTCCCAATTGCAAACCGAACCCCGCTTTGTGATACTTCATCAACTGAAAGCACAATTGGTTTGTGCATTTCAAAATCAACAATAAACAAAAACGGTTTTCTCTCGCTCCCGTAATTATTCATTAATGCAATGGCTTTTTGTTTACTTGAATTAGCTGTATTGTAAGGATTCATCAACATCAATTTTCGATGATTCTATAAAACTTTATTAAGTGCTGCTGAAAGATTTTCTACACCGACAATTTCTATTGTTGTTTTAGTCTTGATTGCTTTTATATTATTAGAAGGAATTATAATTTTCTTGAACCCAAGTTTTGCCGCTTCATGTATTCTTTTTTCAATATGATTAACGCTTCTCACTTCACCGCCGAGACCTACTTCACCAATAACAACAGTATCGTTACGAGCAAATTTGTCTGAAAAATTTGAAGCGATAGCGCAACATATTGCAAGATCAACAGCAGGTTCGTCAATTCGGATTCCGCCAGCAATGTTTAAAAAAACATTTTGCACAGAAAGACGAAGATTAGCGCGTTTTTCAAGTACTGCAAGTAAAATGGATAAGCGGCGGTAATCAAATCCTGTTGCAACACGTTGAGGGTTGCCAAATGAAGATGGAGTTACAAGCGCCTGTATTTCAAGAAGAATAGGTCGCGTTCCTTCGATGCTAGAAGTAACTACAGAGCCGGTTGTTTGTTTATCCCGTTCACTTAAAAATATTTCACTTGGATTAAGAACTTCATGCAATCCGTCATTGTGCATTTCAAAGATGCCAATTTCGTTTGTACTGCCAAATCTATTTTTCTGCGCTCGCAAAACTCTGTATGAATAACTACGCTCGCCTTCAAACTGGAGTACAGTATCTACAACATGCTCAAGAATCTTTGGTCCCGCAATCATACCTTCTTTAGTAACGTGACCAACAATAATGATTGCACAATGTGTTTTTTTCGCCAACTGCATTAACTCAACTGTACATTCTCGTATTTGAGTTACTGTTCCTGGAGCGTTATCAAAATCCGGTTTGTAAGTTGTTTGTATCGAATCAACAATTACTACTTTTGGTTCAAGTTTTTTAATACCGCCAATTATTATATCTAAATCAGTTTCAGTCATTATAGAAATTTTATCGCTAGAAACTTTTAAGCGTTTTGCGCGAAGACTAATTTGATTTGCAGACTCTTCTCCGGTTACATATAAAACATTAGCCTCAACTTTACTAGCGGCTTGCATAACTAAAGTAGATTTTCCAATTCCCGGATCTCCGCCTATAAGAACAACTGACCCAGGCATTAATCCGCCACCTAAAACTCGATCAAACTCGGCAATATTTGTTTTAACTCGTTTTTCTGAATCTACAACGTGATCGCTTAACTTTGTTATTTGATGATCTAAGATTTGATTTTTCTTTGCTGTCTTTCTCTCTTCAATTAATTCTTCGGTAAAAGTACTCCAGCTTTCACAAGAAGGACACTTACCAATCCATTTAAGCGATTCAAATCCGCAACTGGAACAAACATATTTAATTTTACTTTTCGCCAATTAAAACCCAGATCTTTGAATAAATTTTTGTATAACCAAATCACTGCTAGTTAAAAGTTCATCTGGTGTTCCGGTAAAATAAATCTTGCCTTCATGTATCATTGCAACTTTATCAGCAACATTTTTTACGCTAAACATATCATGAGTAACTATAATAGAAGTTACATTAATTTTTTGGCTTAATTCTTTTATAAGATCATCAATTGAATCTGACATAATTGGATCAAGTCCGGTTGTTGGTTCATCATAAAGAATATAATTTGGATTTGTAACCAGAGCGCGCGCTAAGCCAACTCTCTTTTTCATTCCTCCAGACAGTTCCGAAGGTTTAAGCTTTTGTGTGTTTGGTAAGCCGACTAACTCTAATTTTTCTGCTACAATTTTAGCTATAGTTTCTTTTGTTTCCACATTATTCTCAACCAAAGGCAAAGATATATTTTCTTCAACTGTCATTGAATCAAATAAAGCCGCACCTTGAAAGAGAAAGCCGAATTTCTTACGAACTTCGTAAAGTTCTTTATTATTCATTTCGTGGATAATTTTACCTTCAAATTTTACATAGCCCTTTTCGGGTTTAAGGAGAGCAACAATATGTTTCAATAAAACGCTTTTCCCGCAGCCACTTCGTCCTATTATTGAAAGAGATTCCCCTTCTTGTATGTTAAGATTTATTCCTTGCAGAACAAGGGTTTTACCAAAGCTTTTATGAAGATCAACTATTTCTATCATCAGGTAATTGAAAGATTTGTTGTGTGAAATATATAAAAGAATTGAATCGTATTCGATTTAAGAATTTACCACACAATAAAAAAATCCACGGAAAAAACCGTGGATTTTCGGTAAGTGTTGTTTTTAGTGGACAAGTTTTGTGTGGCAATCGGAGCAAAGCATACTTTTCCATTTATCGCCAACATCGTTGCCGGGATGTTTGAAGTCCAAAGCTCCAAATACTGATGCTGTCTCTAAATTATTTGCATATCCTTGAGCGTTTATTGTGTGACACAAATTGCAATCACGTCTTATAACTTTTCCATCGGTTGATTTATGATTATCATTGTGGCATCTGAAACAGCCTTTGAATTCAAGATGACCTATATTATTTGGATAAACTTTCCACTTAACTTTCATTTCCGGAAACATATTTTTATTAAATGCTGTTTGAATTCCCGAAATAGCCTTATCAATCATTGCTTTGTTGTTTCTTAATACTTCCGGATAATTAGCCTTATAAAATTCGGAAACTCCATTAGAAATAGCTTTCATTGCTTCATCGGTTGTTGCATAGTCTTTTTCCAAAATATCTAGTGCTATAAATTTAATTCTTGGTAACTCTTTAGGTATTGAACCCGATGTTATTGCATTGTTTAAAAAATAAACCGGATGTTGATAATTGTGTGACGGTCTATTGTGGCAGTCCATACAGTCTACAATTCTGGTTTCTAGTGTTTCAATTTTTCCGTTTTCTACTTTCTGATTTGGGTCTTCGTATACAGTTACCTTTCCGGTTTTAAGATTTGTATATCTAACCCAAGGAATTATCTCTCTCTTATTATCGGCTGATTTATATTCAATTTTTACATCTGGGTTTATATGCCAGTGTATCCCTTCCTGAAGTCCAAGAGCGCTTAATGGTGCACCAATTTTCATGGTTAATGAAATATCCCATTCAGAATTTTTTTCATCTGACAGATAATGCTTGGTTTGCCTAAGTTTTCTAGAATAGAATTTCTCCGGCCAATGACATTCCTCGCAAGTTTCTCTTGCTGGACGGAGGTTTGCAATTGGAGTTTCTATTGGTCTTGGCACTGTACCAAGTGTTACCGCATAAACTTGGTACAAACCAGAAAGTTTTGAACGCATATACCATTCGGCACCAGTGCCAACATGGCAGTCAACACAGCGTACTCTTGCATGCGGAGAATTATTGTAAGCGACAAACTCCGGTTTCATTACTTCGTGACAGATTTTTCCGCAGAACTCAACAGACTCAGAGTAATGGAAAGCCTCGTAACTTCCAACTGCGGTTGCTAACAAAAAAATAGAAGTTCCGGTCGCAAATACAATTGCGGCATGCCTTTGTTTTACATCATTAAAATTTATAACCGGCCAGCCTTTTGCCGCTTCAACTTTTGTGCGCTTTTCTTTTCTAATTTTCAACCACATGCCTAATGGGATAAGCAGTAAGCCAAGAAAAAGTACACTCGGCAGAAGCACATATATAATTAGACCGAGATATGTATTCCCGGTATGGGTAACTGAAGAAATTATAAATAAAAACACAATCATCGAAAAAGTGATTATTGCAATTGTCGCTCCAATTAGCGAAATCCAGTTTTTTGATGAGTCGGGAAGTTTTAGCTTCATTCTTTTTCCAGGTTATTCTCCTATTGAAATTAAGAAATGAAATTCTGATATGGAAGAAAAAAGAAAGATCTGTAATAGAAGAAATATTAGATTCTTATCGAATGATTTCTGAATTTGTGCTGGTGAGAAATTTGAATAACACCAGCAATGTTTTGGGCTTGGGGTGATTGTGTTTTGTGAATAGTTTTTATTTTATTACAAAATATTTTTCTAGATAGAATTTGTTTGCTAAATATTCTTCTCGCCAATTTGGGTTTTGACAATCAAGTAAAAGTCCTTCTGCAAAACCAAAAGGGTAAAAACTAATTCTTTTATCAATGTCCAACCGAGTATTCTTAAGAGCTGTTAGTTCAGAAGAATAAAACTTTTCTTTAAGTTTTTTGAAACATACATAATCTTTAAGTTGTGTCATTTCTAAAGATGGAGTATAAGAATCGAGTGCTTTTATAAACTTGTATTCAGTATATCTTGCAATTCCTTCTTGCCAAATTTGAAAGGAAAAGTATCGATAGTCATTTGGTCTTAAAATATTCTTAAACTTGGTTCTTTGCCTCACATATTCCTTAAAATTATCATTAAAACTCTTTTTATTAATATTGCTAACAGCATTAAGTAATGCTGAAATAGTTTTATTATACTGTTCAACAACCTCAGCATTGTAGTAGGGAAAAGCATAATTCAACTGCCACATTCCCGTCTCATCACCAGCAGATAAATCTAATTTATCAACACTTGCGTAATAATCCTTATCTGTGAATTGATACTGATGAAAATGTTCGTGCAGCAAAGTGATTGTCCAATCAGTTGAATTTTTGTTGGTTTTTTCGGGTGTTCCGACTACGATACAGTTTACACCGTTAACTGCTGGAAATGTAGCTAAATACCAATCCGAATATTGTTTTGTTCTATAAAATATTTTTGTTTTTAAAATGGTGTCATTCTCTGATAATTTGAAATCGTTTGATGGATATGGATGATTAACCAAAAACTCGTTACTATCAGCTACAAGTAAAACTACGAAAGGCACTTTACTCATTCCCTTCCAAATTTTGTCACCTAATTGTTGTGAAATATTAATCGCTTCTCTAATTCTTATTTTATCTTCATAGCGCATTTGGGGTACAGGATTTCCAAACGAAATAGAAAATAAATACAGCATTGTAATTGATATTAATAAGGTTTTTTTCACTTTAAGGTTCAAATTTTCGGTTATACTTTTGATAAATATTTCGAAGTGAAATTATTATAAAACCATCAGTCCTTAGTTCAAACTGATGGTTTTGTAAATAATACATCCCATTTTTACATAACATTCAACAATTATTTCTTCTCTTCTTTTTTAGTTTCTTTTGTTTCTTTCAAGTCTTTTTTCTTTTCAATAATTACATGTACTTCTTTTTCATCAGACTCATCATTTTTCATTTTCCACATCATGCTGCCTTTGCCGCCTTTCATTATTTTAACATTTCCTTTTCCGCCATGCATCATTTTCATATGATTCTTAGATTCGTTTTTGAATGAGTTTTTACAGCAACAGGTGCATCCATCTTTATCAATTTCCTTTTCAAAGAAAACCATATGATCTTCATTTTCACATTCATCATCGCCGCCTATTTTTTTCATGATAACTTTAACGCCGCCATCACCAGCATCTTTGCTTAAAAACTTTTCGGCTTCGTCGCCTTCGTAAGTTTTGGTTTCTTCTTTGCCATCTTTATTTGTAGTAACAGTTACACTCTTTTTTCCATTTTTAATTTCTACTTTCACCTTTTTCTGATCTTCTTTTGCTGTCCAATCAAACTCCTCAAGTTTGAATCCTTCCACTTCTTTCAATTTACCAGAATGAGCAAGATCAGCTTCATCAATCTTGAAACCCTGTACTATCTTTTTTCCGCTCGTAGCTTTTGCCATCGCGGCGATTCTTTCAGCTTCCTTACCTTCAAAGACAACATCCTTTCCATCAACTTTAATTGTTACTTTTTCAACCTTGCCATTAAGATCGGCAATTTTGTTTTTTACTTCTTTATCTTGCGCATTTAATGAAATGCCGAGAGCAAAGAATATTAATATTAAGAAAGTTTTTAATTGATTGATTTTTTTCATTTTGATCTCCTTGTTTTTTGAGTTGTGTAAAGATATTGCCTTATACAATGTAAATCTGTTAAAGAACCCTTAATAAATGTTAAAAAATGTTAAAAGAAAGAAATAATTGCGGTATTGAACTAAATTTGCAACATGAAAGAAAAGCGAATAACTATAATTATTGGTTTAATGGCATTTGCTGTAATTGGGTTGGTTACAGTACAAGTGTTTTGGCTTATTAATCTTATTAAGGTTGAAGAAGAACGCTTTGATAGAAGTGTAAACAACGCAATGCTTGCTTCGGCAGATAAATTAGAAAAAAAAGAAGCTGCAAAAATGCTTATTGAAAAAGTTTGGGTAGGTGCTAACAAAAGCAAAACTGTAAAACCACGAGAGCATCATATTGCGAAAAATCATTTCAAATATATTATACATGATACTACTAAAACATCTCGTGTAATTATGATTGAAAATGACGATAAAGATTTAGTTTACAAATTTAGTACCGATTCTGTAGTAGACAATAAGATTTCTGAAGTTAAGGTTGTTTCGATTAATGGCAACACCAATATGAAGGTTAGCGTTACCGCTCCGCGAGTTGTTTTTGAAAAGAAGCTAGATACTTTTGTTACATCCAAAAAGCGATTAGTGCAGAATGTTGTTGGCGAAATGATTGAATTAGTCAATCTAAAGCCAATCGAAAAACGAGTTTCAGTCAATAGTCTGGATTCAGTTTTAACACAAGAATTTATTAACAAGGGAATTAATGGTGAGTTTCAGTTTGGAGTTTTAAAGGTTAATAAAGACAGCCTCGCTTTATTAAAAACTGGAACAGATAGCGCAGAGCTCAACAAAACGAAATACCGAACACTTTTATTTCCCGAAGAAATTTTTAGCGGAATAAATGAGCTTAGAGTTTACTTCCCTAACAAAAACCAGCACATTTTAAGCTCTGTAATAGGAATGCTTGCCCTTTCAGTAGGTTTTATAGCTTTGATTGTTTACTTATTTCTAAAAACTGTTAAGATGTTTATTAGACAGAAAAAAATAACAGATGTAAAGAACGATTTGATAAATAACATAACACACGAATTTAAAACACCTATTTCAACAATTTCTTTGGCTTGCGAAGCTCTTAATGAACCAGCACTTTTAGCCGAAAAACAATCAGTAGCTAAATATTCAAAAATAATACGTGAAGAGAACGAGAGACTTCAATTAATGGTAGATACTCTTCTAAATACAGCTTCTATGGAAAAAGATGAATTAAAAATTGATAAGGCACAGATTAACGTTGAAGAAATTCTAACAGATGTTATTTCAAAATATGACGAATTAATTAAACAGCGAGAAGCTACTATAGAAATAATTAATAACTCTGAAAACTGCAATATATTGGGTGATAAATTTCACTTAACAAATTCTTTAAGTAACTTGATTGATAACGCACTTAAGTTTAATGAGCAAAAGCCAGTCATTGATATAGTTTTAAAAGATGATCTTGATAAGTTAATTCTAACTATTATAGATAATGGAATTGGAATTGCTAAGGATAACTTGAACAAAATTTTTGAAACATTTTATCGTGTACAAACTGGAAACATTCAAAATGTGCGCGGAAATGGAATTGGGTTAAGTTATGTAAAAAAGATTGTTGAGTTGCATAACGGAACTATTACTGTAGACAGTGAATTAAACAAAGGAACAACTTTTAAAATTCTTTTACCCAAACTATGAAAAGCCAAATAAAAATATTGCTAATCGAGGATGACAAGAACCTCAGTACAATTTTAAAAGAGTTTCTTGAGGTTAAAGGATATTTTGTTACACAAGCATTTAATGGAGAAGAAGGACTTAAGATTTATCAAGAAGATGAATTTAATTTGTGTATACTCGATATAATGATGCCTAAGATGGACGGATTTACACTCGCTAAAAATATTCAAGATCACAATCCAGAAACACCGTTTTTATTCCTATCCGCAAAAGCAATGCAAGAAGACAAGTTGAAAGGATTAAAGCTTGGCGCCGATGATTATATAACAAAACCCTTTAGTATGGAAGAACTACTTTTACGAATCAAGATAGTTCTAAAAAGATCCGTTCCAAACGAAAGCGAAATTTCAAAAACTAAATTTTTTATCGGCAGCTATACATTTGATTTTGCAAGCCGTTCTTTATGCAACGGTGATGCTGTACAAAAATTAACTTACAAAGAAACTGAATTGTTAAATTTGCTCTGTTTAAATATGAACAGCATTCTTGAAAGATCTGCTGCACTAAATAAAATTTGGCAGAACGAAAATTACTTTACCGCCCGCAGCATGGATGTATATATTACTAAACTTAGAAACTACTTTAAGAATGATTCTTCAATAGAAATAATTAATGTACACGGCACGGGCTTTAAACTGCAAATCAAGAACTAATTACAAGAGTTTACAATCTTCACATATTCTAACAATTTTGTTTCATCCAACTTACCGTTAGTTCTAACACCAGTGCAAATATCTACTCCATAAGGGTGAACAAGGTCAATTGCGTTTTTCACATTTTCTGGTTTTAAGCCACCCGCTAAATAAACTGGGACCGAAACTTTATCAGCAATTTGTTTACTAAGCTGCCAATTGTGAGTTCTTCCGGTTCCGCCCAATTCTTTAATTTCAAGTTTTTGGTTGCCCGAATCAAGAAGCAGAGCATCAACAGTTTTTGCCGCATCAATAGCTTCTATTATGGAATTCTCATCTATTACGTGAATTACTTGAACTATCTTGACACTTGGTAATTCATTTTTTAGATCACGATGCGTTCCAGTTGTTAGGGAATCGCAAATCTGAACCGTTGTGGTTTTACAAACATTTAGCTGCGCAACAATATCTTCTATACTTCTTTTGCTTGTAAGTAAGAAAGTATCAACTTTGAACGAAACCGCTTTTGAAATTTCAACAATAGTATTAAAATCAATTACACCTGGACCGCTTGGCATTTCAGAAACAAGTCCTATTGCGTTAGCACCATATTTAATTGCTAATTCTGCTTCCTCTATACTCGAAATGCAGCATATTTTAATTTTCGTCATGTTTAATCCAATCTCTTTTTAATATCGAATACATTTTCATTGTTCTAAATTTTTCTTTAATAAATACCTTTTCTCTAAGAACACCTTCAAGCTTCAAACCGGATTTTTCCATAACACGCCAAGATCCAAAATTCTCTTCCTCGCAATGAGCTTCAATTCTATTCAAATTCATCACCCCAAGACCAAAATTAATTATCGCTTTAAATGCTTCAGTAACAATACCTTTTCCCCAATATTTCGGAGAAATAACATATCCAACATCTCCACACCGATGAGGAGAATTGAACCCGCGAAGATCGATTGTTCCTATAAGTTTTTTCTCATCCTTAAGCTCTATTCCCCAAATAATTGAGTTTTTGTCACTGTATTGTTGTTCGGCAAAGTTTATAAACCACATAGAATCATTTATACTTTTGTGATGCTCCCAAATTAAAAAACGCGCAACTTCAGGAATACTTGCATATTCATAAATATCTTCTGAGTCTTCGGCTGTTAACTTTCTGAGCAGAAGTTTTTCCGTTTGAAGTACAGGAAAATTTTCCAAATGTTTCTCATCATTCATATTTTGATTACATTTAATTATAGAAATCTCTAATAAAATTAATCAGAAAATCATTCAAAGGTGATAAAATGATCTCTCAGGATTTACTTGATATTTTGTGCTGCCCAGAAACAAAAGCAGATTTAGTCTTAGATGGCTATACTTTAGTTTCCGTTGATAAGAAATCTCGCAGAAGATATCGTATAGAGAACGACATTCCGATAATGTTAATTGAAGAATCGGAAGTTCTAGATATTGATACTTGGAAAACAATTATGAAACAACACAACAAACCAACTGAATAAAATGATATTAAAAACAGATCCGGAAGAATTTCAGAACTATTTATCAGATGCATCAAACTATAGTGGAACTGCGGAAAGAGTATTTTTACCAGAAACCGAACAAGAGATCATTTCTGTTGTTAAAGAAGCTAATCTAACTAAAACGAGAATCACAGTTTCGGGAAATGGAACCGGATTAAATGGCGGAAGAGTGCCAGAAGGTGGATTAGTAGTATCACTCGAAAAGCTTAATAAGATTATTGAGTTAAATAAAACTGAAAAGTTTGTAAAAGTAGAACCTGCTGTAATTTTAAAAGATCTACAAGATTATGTTGAAGAGCATAAGTTTTTCTATCCTCCGGATCCAACGGAACGTAATTGTTTTATAGGTGCAACAGTAGCTACAAATTCATCCGGGGCAAGAACATTTAAATATGGTCCAACTCGAGATTATGTTTTAGCTATACGTGTTGTTTTGCCATGCGGAGATACAATTTGTTTAGAAAGGAATGAACAGAAAACAGCAAACTATTCTGCAACATTAATAACTGAACAAGGGAATACCATTTCGATTAATGTACCGCAATTCCAGATGCCTACTACAAAGAATGCTTCCGGCTATTTCTGCAAATCCGAAATGGATGTAATTGATCTTTTTATCGGCTCTGAAGGCACGCTTGGAATAATAACTGAACTAAAACTAAAACTTCTTGATTATAACGATAATGTTCTTTCATGTGTTGTTTTTTTTCCAACAGAAGATGACGCTTTTAATTTCATTGATGAAGCAAGAGAAATAACTCAAAGTAATGGTAAAATATCTGCTCGTGGATTAGAATTTTTTGATAATAGGACATTAGACTTTCTCCGTCCGGAATACACAACCATTCCAGAAAACTCTTGTTGTATTTGGTTTGAACAAGAGCTTAATGAAAATGAAGAACAACTAACCGAATCTTGGCTTGAACTGATTGAAAAACATAATGCAGATGCCGACAAAGCTTGGATTGCCGTTGATAAGAAAGAGCAAGAAAAGTTTAAGGATTTCCGTCACGCTATTGCTTGGAGAGTTAACGAAACCGTTGCTAGGCAAGGTTTTAAAAAAATTGGAACCGATATTTCCGTTCCTGTTGATTCATTTAAATCCTTTTATAAATGGATGACGAAACTTGTTGAAGATAGCAATATAGAATATGTTGTTTACGGTCACTTTGGAAATTGCCATCCGCATTTGAATATGCTTCCAAAAGATCAATCAGATTTTGTTAAATCAAAAGAACTGTATTTCGAAATATGCAAAGAAGCAGTTAGATTGAACGGAACTGTTTCTGCGGAACATGGTATTGGCAAAATGAAACGCGATTATTTGCTTATGATGTATGGTGAAGATACAATTAAACAAATGGCTCAGTTGAAGTTAACTTTCGATCCTAATAGAATTTTAAATATCGGGAATATTTTCGAAGAGAAGTATCTTCTATAACTCGATGAAAAAATACTTGTTCATATTAATCTTTAGTTTTATCTGTATCTCACACGGACAAAACACCCCGAATGTTGATAACAAGTTTCGTCTCGCTCAGAATTATGAAATGGCGGGACAGTTTGATAAAGCAGAACCTCTTTACCGTGAATTAGTAACTATACAATCGTGGAATTATACTTTTTTTGAATCGCTAAACAGAACATTAGTTTTACAGAAAAAGTATAGTGAATCTACAGAACTAATTGAAGAAAGAATTAAAAACTCTCCTAATGATTCTGGTTTATATGGAATGCTTGGTACAACTTACTTTTATTCTGATAATCTACAAAAAGCTTATGATGCTTGGGAGCGTGGCATTGCTGCAAATCCCTCTTCATTTATTTCATATAGAATAATTGCTAATGCTGCAATAGAAAACCGCGCATTTGAAAAGGCAATTGATTACTTAAAACGCGGCAAAAAAATAACAACAGATCCGTTCCCTTTCATGATTGATCTATCAAGCATATATGCGATCAACATGAATTTTACTGATGCGACCAAAGAATTATGTGAGTTGATTTATTTACGACCAGAACATCTTCCAACGGCTAAATCTAAAATTACAACATTTATTACAAGACCATTAGCAACCGAACAAACTATAAATTCTGTTGTAACCTTTATTGATACTAAAGAAACTGCTGAATTGTTGGACTTTTTAGCATTCGTTTATTTACAGGCTGGTAAACCTGAAGAAGCATTATCAGCGATTATAAAGGCTGAAAAAAAATATAAAGGAAATGGTAACACAACAATTATTTTTGCACAAGAAACTTATCGAAACCGTCAATATCTATCCGCCTCAAAAGCATATAAATTTATAATCGAAAACTTTCCTAATTCTCCCAACGAGATATTTGCGCAGCTCGGTTATGCAAAATCTCTTGAAGAAGCGCTAAACGAAAGATGCGATATGCTAAATGAAAAGTGGAAACCATTTACAAACCAAAAAATTTTATTCCCCGATGATTATAAAAAAATTGTTTCTGCTTATAATGGGTTTATCAAAAAGTACAGCACTAACGCGTACACTACCGAAGCATTATATAGAATAGCTGAAGTTTTCAGGTTACGCTTACATGAATTAACTGTAGCAGATAGCTTTTATAATCTTATAATCAAAAACTCTCCACTCACCAGCTATGCAATTGATGCAAACATTGCTGCCGCACGCATAGCGTTGATTCAAAATAAATTGGAGCTTGCTAAAATGTTTTTATCCTCTGCTGAAGCAAATCCAAGAATAGAACCAACAAAAACATTTGAAATTAAATTCTTATTATCCAAAATTGATTTCTGGGATGGAAATTTTTCTTCTGCTTTAGAAACGTTAAAAAATTCAATTCGTTTAACTTCAGCAGATTATAATAATGACGCACTTGAGCTATCCTTTTTAATAAATTCATCTAAACGAGACTCAATTAATTTAGTGAAGTATGCAAAAGCTGATTTACTTTTATTACAAAATAACTACAAACAAGCCGCTGTTGAATTCAAAGCTTTAGGTGATAACGATAATTTGTTTATAATAAATCAGTTCGCCAATATGAAAGTTGTAGAAATTTTTATTTCGGAGAGTAATTATTTTTCAGCAGTTCCTTTGCTTGAGAAGCTCTCAAAAAGTGAAGATAATGCGATATTTGCTGAAAAAGCGACTTTTTTGCTTGGAAATACTCTTTTATATGGGATGCGCGATCCAAATAAAGCAAGTCAAACTTATCAAAAAATACTTGAAAATTTCCCAAACTCCATCTATTTTGACCGTGCAAGAGATGAAATTAATAGACTTTAAACTTAAAACGGTTAAATATGAGCGATTCCAGAGAACCACGTAGCGTAAAATGTTCATTTTGCGGAAGAGACGGCAGCGAAGTTACTTCGATGGTGGCCGGTCCGGATGTGTACATTTGCGATATATGTATTAAAACAAGTGTTGATATTTTAAAGAACAACATTTCCAACCATCCTAAAAAAGAGAACTCTTATCATTCTTCCTTAACTCCGGATTTGATTAAAAAAAGTTTGGATGAGTACGTAATTGATCAAGACAAAGCAAAGAAAGTCTTGGCTGTTGCAGTTTATAATCATTACAAAAGAGTTAATGCAAGCAATTCGCTTTTTGAAATGGATGATGTTGAAATTGAAAAAAGTAATATTCTATTGCTTGGTCCAACCGGTGTTGGAAAAACTTTACTTGCACAAACACTTGCAAGAATTTTAGATGTTCCTTTTGCAATTGCAGATGCAACAACTTTAACAGAAGCCGGTTATGTTGGTGATGATGTTGAAACTGTATTAGTAAGGTTGCTTCAAGCTTCTGATTACAATTTAGACAAAGCGCAAAAAGGCATAGTTTACATTGATGAAATAGACAAAATTGCACGTAAAAGCGAAAGCACTTCCATTACTAGAGACGTTTCCGGTGAAGGCGTTCAACAAGCGCTGCTTAAGATTTTAGAAGGAACTGTTGCCGGAGTTCCACCGCGCGGCGGAAGAAAACATCCAGAACAAAGCCTCATAAATGTTAACACAAAAAATATTTTATTTGTCTGCGGCGGCGCTTTTGATGGAATTGAAAACATTATTGCAAGCAGAATAAACAGAAATCCTATTGGTTTTGATACTCACACTCAAGAAAATGCAAGTGAAGTTGAAAAAGATAATTTAATTCAAAAAGCACAACCAGAAGACTTGGTAAAATATGGCTTAATCCCGGAATTAGTTGGACGCTTGCCAATTTTGGCGCCCCTTTCCAACCTAAACGAAAAAGCAATGAAGAACATTCTTACAGAACCAAAGAATGCTCTTGTTAAGCAATACAAAAAACTTTTCTCTTTAGAAGGAATCGACCTCGAATTCGATAATCTTGCACTTGAAGAAATTGTAAAAAAATCCATCGAAAGAAAAACGGGCGCACGCGCTTTGCGTTCTATTGTAGAAGCTATTCTACTCGATATTATGTATGAGCTTCCAACAATGGAAAATGTAGATAAATGCTTGATTACACGCGATGTTGTAGCTAATAACGAAAAACCGGTTTACATAGAAAGCGATAGAAAAACGGCATAGATTGTAAGTTATTATTAAGCCTGGTTACTTAATTGAAACCGGGCTTTTTTTATGTTTATCCCAGATTTGTCAATAGTCAAAAATTTCTAATGACCGCCATTAGAAGAAA
>CAZVYT010000046.1:0-10858 GCA_964631495.1 uncultured Melioribacter sp.
ATTTGTACACTTCAAAGCAATTGTTGGTGATGGATACCGTTCATTGGAAGAAGGCCAAAAAGTTGAGTTCTCAGTAACTCAAGGTCAAAAAGGCCCTCAAGCTAGTGATGTTAAAGTAATTAAGTAAAATTAGTTACATTACAAACAAAAAAACTCTCTTATGAGAGTTTTTTTGTTTTAAAAACCTCTAGAGACTCTGAAATATTGCAGACATTGTCTTTGCGAGCGAAGTGAAGCAAACTCAAAACTAACTTTTTGAATCAAAATCGAGATTGCTTTCCCGAAACAAAACTTCGGGACAAGCTGTAATTTCATTCCTCGGAATGACAATTAAAAATAATATTTCAGAGCTCTCCTCTAGTTATTTTTTTACATAATACTGTAGATATTCTACAGAGTTTTCACTCTAATTTCATCTACTAAATGTCCCCATCTGTTAAAACCCACAACTTTGAGTTCAACAATTAATAATATTTCCATTCTTATTTGATTTCAAATTTTGATCATAATTAAAGGAAGAATATTTTTTTATTTTTGAAATGGTTAAATTGAATACCTGAGAATTGAAGAAATAATAAATACAGAGTTAACAGTGGATTCGAGTAAACAAAATATTCTTATTATCGAAGATGACGAAATCATTCTTGACATTCTCACACGAATTTTCAAAAATGAGTTTGAAGTTATTTCTTGCCTATCGATTGAATCATTTTATAAAGCAATTAAAAATGTTAAAATTGATCTTTTCCTAATAGATATTGCGCTTAGTGCGGCAAAGAATGGGCTAGATTTAATTACAGAATTGAGAAATAGTACTGTTTATAAAACTACGCCAATTGTTGTTGTAAGTGCACATGCATATGTTAGAGAAGAAAAATTAGCTTTAGACGCCGGAGCTACTAAATATATCAGAAAACCTTTTGAGAATAAGTATCTACTTGCAGAAGTTAAAAGAATTCTTTCAAAAAAATAAATATCCTCATCCTTTATTAAAGCGTGTGCAAGTTCCTCTTAAAACCAAATTTGTATCAACAACAATTTGTCTATTAATATAATCATCCTTGTTGTGAATATTTTCAAGAATCATTTCCATAGCGTGTTTACTTAGCTGTTCTGTCGATTGGTCAACGCAACTTAACGGTGGGGAAAGAAAATTTTGAACCTTTGCGTTCCCAAAACAAATGACATCTATTTCATCTGGAATCTTTAATCCAACTTCAGTTGCTGCCATATAAATTCCTAAAGCAACTGGGTACGTTACAGCTAAAATTAAATCAGGAAGATTATTTTCTCGGTATAGTTTCATAAAAGTTTCGTAACCATAATTTTCACCAAAACCACCTTCAGTAACCCAACTTTCATTAATTTCAAGATCATATTTTTTCATTGCATCAATAAACCCAGATTTTCTTTCACGACCTATGCTAATTTTATCATAACCGCCGAAGTGAGCTATTTTTCTATAGCCTAAATTTATTGCGTGCTCAATAGCCTTAAATGCTCCTCCTCTATCATCTATACAAACAGTATTGTATTTGTTTGGGACTTCAGGAATACGGTCGATAAAAACAAGTGGAACCCCGCGACGTTCTATTAGATCAAAATATGAATAATCTGTTGTTTCTTGAGTTATAGAAATAATAATTCCGTCAACTTTCATAGCTAAAAGAGTTTGCAAGTGTTTTTTTTCTCTTTCGGCACTTTCTTGAGAAACTGTAAGAATTATTTCATAATTTTTTTGGAAAGCTAAGTCGTAAACACATTCGATAATTGAACCGAAGAAAAAGTGCGCAATTTTGGGAACAACTAACCCGAGTGTGTTGGATCTTCTAGCAGACAAATTTCTCGCCATTATATTAGGAGTATATCCCATCTCATCTGCAATTGTTTTTATTAATTTTGTTGTTTTAGGTGAGATATCGGGATGATTTCTTAAA
The DNA here is from genome assembly GCA_964631495.1 of uncultured Melioribacter sp. GTDB lineage: Bacteria > Bacteroidota > Ignavibacteria > Ignavibacteriales > Melioribacteraceae > Stygiobacter. The sequence goes on from CAZVYT010000046.1 coordinate 1,938, forward strand.
GCTTTGGAAATTGTTACAGTTGACAGATTCAACTTTTCTGCAATATCGTTTAATGTAACTGCTTTTTCTTTCATAATTTCACTTTAATAAAAACTAACTTTATCCTTAACTTTATTACTATGAAAAATACACATTTTAGAGAACTTATCTTAAATAACAAATACTATTTACTGTACTTTTTAATAACCAAATATTTCAATTCTGTAATACCAACATTTCTAATTCCATGCTCAACATTTGATGGGCAGTAAAAACTTGCATTTCCCTCTACAATTTTAATTTTTCCAGAAAGGAATAATTCTGCTTTTCCTTCTAGAATAAAAAAGAATTCGTCTTCGGGATGAGTATGAGGAGCATGTGTTGCAGAATTTGGTGCAACAACACTAACTTTTAAGGTTCTACCATCAATAAAATCTTTATCTACAAACCAATATTGATAACCAACTTTTGTTTTTACAATCTTTTCTGGATTAAAAAGAGAAACACAATTATCGATGTTGAATTCTTTTGTTTGTTGTGAAAAAAGTGGGATGGTTATTAAAAAAAGGAAAAGAAGATACTTTTTCATTTTTCTCTCCAAAATAAGTAGTATGAGAAAAAAAAAGCGGTAGATATAAATCTACCGCTAAATCAAAAAATTACTTAACTAATAACATTTTTTTGGTTAGGCTTATTTGCTCAGAATCTAATTTATAAAAGTAAACACCTGAACTTAAATTAGATCCATCAAAGTTATATGCATGATTACCTGCTACTAATTCTTGATTTACCATGGTAGCAACTTTTTCTCCCAATAAATTAAACACACTAAGATTTACTTGACTGTTCTTAGGTAAATTAAAAGTTATTCTTGTAGTTGGGTTAAATGGGTTTGGATAATTTTGTTGTAAACTAAATTCTGTTGGAATTGTTTCAGAAGGAATTATATCTGTACCGCCAGCTTTTTCCCATTCTGTTTTCTTTGTTGGGAACCAGTTTAAGTCGCCAACAGGAAATCCTTTTTCACCAGCAGTATATGCCAAACTTGAAGTTTGATAAGCTGCATTCATTTCATCACGATAATATGTGATTGGTTTTCTATCCATATCATGCAATGCTGCAATCCAAAGTGATGAAGGTGTATTTTTAGTTTTATTTCCGCCTGAAGGATCAATATACCAACGCATTAAGTTAATCATTAACGCTGGAACTTTAGCAAGTGTTACATTTGCTTTTGTAAATGCTTTGGTAGAATCTGCTCCTAATTTTTTGTTAATATGCCAAGAGAGTGGAGCACCTTCTTTTATAGGAACTGATTTATTATCATCAAAGAATTTTTGTCCTTCACTTGTAATACTATAAACGTTATTTTTTACAATCCACTTTGTGGTATCGTTAGGAGCAGTAAATATCCACATCATTCTATTAGTTCCGTTAGGAAGTTTTTCACCAGTATTTGCCCACTCAGCGGCGCGAGTAGCGTCTGTTGGATCATCGCCAGAAGCAAAACCATCAACAAAAAGATTGTTTCTAATAATTACACTTTTACCTACATTACCAAGTGAAAGCAGTCCATGAAAGCCCATACCATTAATAAAAGAGTTATGATCGATAAGCGCAAACTTAATTCCTCCGGTTCCAGCTAAAGGATTAGAAAAATTATAGTGACGAATAGCTCTATCTTGATAGTTGACAAAAGTGTTGTTAACTAAAACTAAAGAATCACAAGAAGCTTCGCGCAAATCTAAACCCTTTCCAGCTCCAAAATTAGAAGTGCTTAACGCGCCCATATTGCCAAATATTGTATTAGTAACTTTAATTTTAACTGTTGCGCTTCCAGTCCTAATATGTTGTCCATTAATATTATTGAAGATACAATTATCAACAATAATTGTAGAGCCTGCTCCTGTAGTATTGATCAAACCGCCTTGAACATTATTTAAATAATCGGGCATTAGTTCAAAATAACCGGCTACAGCTATATTGGACATCTCTAAATTGCCGCCAACAAGTTGAAATAAGTTCCCTGGAGGATTTTGGGGATTAGTGCCTGTACCAGTTGGATATTGGTAAATAATTGGTTTTTTACCGCCAGATGCGCCTCTGATTTTCAATGTAAACTTTGCACTAACATTAAAAACCTCTGTGTTTAAATACACGCCGCCTGCTTCAAGTTCGTACACTCGGTTAGCCAATATACCCTTGTTTGCAAGAGTATCAGCTTTAATTTGAGCAACTAAATATGTTGAGGCATTTCCATCATAAGGTTTTAGTTTAAGTATACTTTGTGCAAAAGATACGGAAGAAATAACAAGCAATACTGCTACAATTAGTAATTTGTACTTTTTAAGTTTCATACTGCCTCCGATTTTATTGGTTGGTTTTATGTATTTATAATGTAACTTTTATTCCAAAATCTACTGTTGTACCATACCTTTCACTTGTATTCAATATTTTATAACCATTTACTCTATTAAAAATTGTGTTCTCTTCTTTAATATCCGTTAAGTTGCTGATATTTAACATCGCTGCAATATTTTCCGTTATTTGTTGTTTAAGCGCTAAGTCTATTCTTGTATAAGGATTTCTAATTTGGTCTCCTCTACCTGTTGGAGTAAATGAAATATTATATTCTGACTGATGGAATAAAGATATTCTAAATGAAAAGCCATAAATATCATATCCTAAAGAAATATTTCCAAAGAATTTTGGTTGACTTTCTAATTGTTGTTTAACTTCTATTGGTCGTTCTTCATATCTAAAAAATGGGAATGGGAATGGCGGCTGGAAGTATTTTACGGTATCAGTTTTTGCAGCAATCAAATATGTTTCAGATCTTACAATTGATGCGTTATAGCTTAATACAATATTTTTGAGCAACCCTGGCAAAAACCTAAAGTTAATTTGGTGCTCAAATTCAAATCCCCAAACTTTAGTTGGTCTTGGAGAATTATAAGGAACTGTTAAAGCGTAAGTTCCGGTATGCAATGTTTTCCAGTCAAGCCCAAGTCTTTCAATCATAACATTACCAGATGTATTCAAGCCGCTAAGAATATGGTACATATCTTTAATCTCTTTATAGAAAGCTGATATTGAGACCAATCCAATATCATTTCCATAAATAGATGTGTTAATTTCAAAATTCCATCCTTGCGCTGTTTTTAGTTTCGGATTTCCTAAAAGTAATTGTTTGGTAAAGTTAGTTGAGCCAGGTCTCCAAGCAAAGTAAGAATTCAATCTTGAATTAAAATCTGGACGAGACAATGCTTTATAAGCCGCAAGACGAATGCTTAAGAATTCTGTTGGTTTGAAGTTCAAATGAAAGTTTGGTAAAACTATTGTTTGTTTAAATGTAGCGGATGTATCTCTTGACGCGTCTGGAGGAATAGGGAACCCTCCGGTTTGTATTGGTGAATATTTTGATTTATAAAAATTATCTTCACTTTCAACTCGAACGCCAGCAATAAAAGTAATTTCTTGTCCCATATTTAAGGTATTCATTAAGTAAAATGAAGTGATTGACTCTGTTATATCATAATAATTAGCTTTTTCCGATGGGTCTAAGTTATATTCTTTAATTTTACCATTTTTATCAATACCATTTTTATTTAGGTCATACCATTGACGAAGTTTATCTCTATTAATCAATGGATACATACTATACAAATCATACATATCTCTTTTGTCTGGATTGCTATTTAAAAACTCACTAAATGAAACTGAGTTATTAATCGGGTTTTTTAAAAATCGTTGAAAGAAAGCGTCGAATAATGATCCTGAAAGATTTTTTGCAACAATTGTTCCATCATCTTGCTTTGTATAAGGTTGCCAATAGCCTAGGTAATATGGCGCATAAGATAAACTAGAGATGTTTGATCTAGATTTGCTCTTATACTTACTGCCAGCTTTTAATTCACCCGAAAACAAATCGCTTAAATTATATTTTCGCGAAACGTTTAAATAAGCAGATTTTTCCTTTTCTAGGTTCTCTTGAGTTATATAATTTGCGCTATATAAAGTTGAAGCATTAAAATTATTATACGCAAATGGAATTATAACTTCTGGGTTTGTTTTGGGTCTTGGAGCAGATCTCATACCAGCTGAGTTTAAGATTGATGGTTCAAGAAAATTTATTTCATAATCATACGGAAATTCTCCGTTGGATTGCGCAAAAGCCAATCCCCAAGTAAATTTCATATCAAGTAAATTATTATCACCTGTTAAAGCTGTATTAAAAGTTCTAATTTCTTGTTCTCTATCTCTATAACTATAAGTAACTGTTCCTCCAGTGCCGCCTCCAGCCGGATAATCTCTTGAATGTCTTATATAATCACGTGAAGTGCTATTAAATACAGTATTAAGTTTGATTGATCCTTCATCAGGAGTTGCGTAATCTAGTAGAATGCCAAAACCACTTCTTTTTCTTAATTCATCTGTAAAGTGAAGTTTGAAGTTATTAATCTCATAATCAGTTTGATTATTAATGGTTTGATCGTAATCAAGATCAATTCTTTCATTGCTTCTAATCTTGTTTTCTAAATTTCCGTTTAACTGAACGCCAAATAAATTGTCAAAAAACCTATCTCCATATTTGAAAGAGAAATCATACTGTGATAAAGATTGCATTAATTGGTTATAATTTCCTTTTGCTATTACATCTAATTCACGAATGGCCGGAGCCTTTTTAGAAACTAAGTTGATACTACCAGCAATTGCATCAGCATCTTTATCCGGTGTTAAAGCTTTGTACAATTCTATTCCGGCTAGAGAACTTTGAGATATAGTACTTAAATCTAAGCCTCTACTTGAAACATCAGTTGCAGCCATTCTAACGCCGTCAATAGTTACTGAAGTATATCTGTCACTTAAACCACGCAGAATCACTTTGTTTGCTTCTCCGCCGGATCTTAAGATTGAAACACCCGGAAGTCTTCCAATAGATTCGGCAGCGTTTACATCCGGTAGTTCTTTTATCTTTTGTTCAGAAATAATATTAACAATTGTATTAGAAGAAATTTGCTGGTTGATTGCTGCGGCTTGTCCAAATGCTTGTGCAGAAACTACAATTGTCTTACCTTCAATCGCGTCTGCAGTAAGCTGGAAATACATTTCAATAACTTGCCTATTTCTAAAACTCATCTCTACAAATTTTGTTTTGTAACCAACGTATGAGACTCTAACGTTGTATTTTCCATCAGGAATGTTTGTTATTCTATATTCGCCTTCAATATCGCATGCTGAACCTAAAGAAGTGCCGACAAGGAAAACAGTTGCTCCTACAAGTGTTTCTTGAGTTAAAGAATCAACAACTACACCTTTTAATGTACTTTGTGCATAAGAAAAAGAAGAGATAAAGAATAGGAAAGTTAATATAAATTTACTCTTGTAGAGTGATTTCATATTGTCCTCGGTAAGTTTAATTTGGCTATAAATGATCTATTACTTAAACGCTAACTTTATTGCTGACTTAAATTGCGAAATTTCTTGATAATCTCCAAGAAAAAACGTTAAAAAAGTTTCTTTTTTTTACTCGAAAAAAAATTAAAATGGGAATTTAAGAATAAGTGGTCTTGGGTAAATTGATGCAATCGAAGCAAAAATATTTCCTTTTTCGAGCAATAGTTTGCCCATTAGTGCATTCTGCTTCAATAAATTTTCAGATCTAAAGCGAATAGTGTCAGAGCCGGCACCGTCCACATATTCTAACTTCTCTAAATCTGTAGTTACAAGTTCCGGCTTTCCAACAACAGTTACTTTCTCACTCAATTTTAGCAGTAGAATATTTTCACTTATCTGAAAAGAAACAACTTCAACGCCAACATGACTTTCAGGATCCCACATTCCGTTAAAAGTCCACTTTGCCGTTATTTGTTTCTTGTCAGGAGATCCATAAGCTTTTTCAAGATTGTTAGTATTCCAGTCCAATTTTAAATCAGTTTTATTGTCACTAAAATAATATCGTTCGCCCCAATTAAATGGACGATCTCTTTCCGGTTCATTAGGATATGTTACTCTATAAATTGGTCGTGTGCTCATTTTATCAGAGAAAGTACAATCAATCAAATAGAATTGAGCTTCATAATGATGCCTTCCAAGTTCAAAACCTTTTACACCATCGAACTGAGAGTTTACAATTACAAATTTTTGATTGATATTATCACCGCCAGCATGCCAAATAGAAGCTGTCTTTTTAACTTCATAAAACTTTGAATCACGAATGAAACACCATCCGCGTGGACATACAAAATCTACAGCTCCTTCAAAATAACAATTCGCATGATAATACATTCCAGTATTATAGTCCCAAAGAGATACTGTATCACCACCTTTGCTAATAATGTTGCAGTTAAGTAAAATTGTTCTGGTGCCGGTTCCATAAATTGTAAATGCATGAGGTCCAATTTCTGGCTGTGTATTTTCAACAGTAATGTTTTCCAAAATAAAATCATCGCCATTAATGTTTATTACGGCAGCACCGATTGAATCTTTGTTTGCAATCCAATCAGTGCGCAACTGCGAATACTGAAGTATTGTATTTTCCCGACTTTCACCCCGCAATGTAATGTAGTCTTGATCAATTCGAATTTTCTCTTTGTACACACCATTTTTTATAAAGATTACCGTCCTTTGATAATTTAAAAAAGGCAATGATTGTATTGCCGCTGTTATTGTTTTGAAATCACCACTATCATCTTGCGAAACAGTAATAAACCTTTTTTCTTCTGCTGATAATGAAATTGATAAAAGTATCATTCCAATGAGAATTTTTAATTTCCGCATAAGCATACTATTTAATGATTACAGAATTTTCTGGGACTCCTTCGCCAAATTGTGTTTTCGATTTTAACAAAGTTGAATTTTTCCCTTTGAAAATAATTCCGCCAGATTTTGCACCATCAATTTTAAACCAAGAATCGTTGCCAGCCGGGTCAAAGTTATCAAACAATAAATTCTTACTTTGGTTAATTCTTACAACAGGAGAATTAGCAATTATTTTAGTTGATGTAATTTTAATTCCATCTGCATCGTAAATTGAAATACCTCTATCAGATTTCATAACACAGTTTTCAATTTCGATACCTTTAATACTCATTTCTGGCAATCCTTGAATTACAATAGCATCTTTAGCTCCATCACAAAAAATATTTTTCATATAAATATTTCTGAAGATCGGTGTTCCTTCATTTACCGGTTCAATTTTTGCTTTTTTTACTTTTTCTTCAGCCGGCTTATCATCTGCTGGTGAAAATCCGCCATAGTACATATTAAAACTGAGAGCATCAGTAGGAATATCTTTCATATAGATATTGCTTACCCAAATATTTTCAACTACGCCACCACGCCCACGGTTACTCTTAAATCGCAAACCAATGTCGGTTCCTATGAAATTACAGTTATCAACTTTAATATTGCGTACGCCACCGGACATTTCGCTGCCAATCGTAAATCCGCCATGTCCGTGATAAACAATGCAATCTTGAATTACTACGTTTTCAGTTGCTCTGCCACGCTTTCTTCCCTCTTCATTTTTACCAGATTTCATGCATATTGCATCATCACCTACATCAAACTTGCAATTATAAATGAGCACATTTTTACAAGCGTCAATATCAATCCCATCGCCGTTCTGAGAGTACCAAGGATTGCGAACATTAACATTAGTAACTAAAACATTTTCGCAAAGAAGAGGATGAAGATTCCATGCCGGAGAGTTTTGAAATGTTACACCATCGAGCCAAACATTTTTGCACTCGATAAAACTTAACAATACTGGACGAAAAAATACTTTATACTTTTCTGCTTCCTCTCTGGTTATAGTTCGTCCCTCTTTTTTCAATTTATCTGCAAAGCTTAAATATTCCAGCGATTCTTTTGTCGGATACCAATTCTCTCCTTTTGCATCAACAACACCACCAGAAGCAACCAATTCTTTCCATTGATTAGATGTAAGTTTTTGTTTTTTAACATAACGCCAAAATTCTCCGCTTCCATCAATAATTCCATCACCCGTTATTGCAATGTTATTCAGATTTTTTCCATTGATTGGCGAAGTGCATCTATACTGATCAACACCTTCCCAATTACTTTCAATGAGCGGATAATCATCATAATTTTTTGTGAACTGAATATGAGCGCCAATTTCCAAATGAAGATTAATATTGTTCTTAAAATGAATTGGACCAGTTAACCACATTCCAGTTGGTACAACAACTTTTCCGCCCCCGGCTTTTGAACATGCTTCTATAGCTTTTGCAAAGGCCTCTGTATTAACTGTCATTCCATCTCCAACTGCTCCAAACTGCTTTATGTTATAAATCTTGTTTGGGAATTTCGGGATAGTCAATGCCGGCATCTCAAAAGGAAGGTTCTTGAAGTGTCTAGAAAAATCATATTTTTTTTGTGCTTGTAAATTACAACTCAAAATAAAAACTACAGCTAATACAAAATATTTTTTCATTCTTCACCTTCCTACTTGCATATTTTTAATATTTATTGACGAAAATAAATTTAACTAGTATCGAGTAACGATTATAACTATCAAAGCTTAACTTTTGCTCTTTCCAATTCAATTGCAGCAAGTAAAAACGGACCGTAACCTTTATAATCATTTGTGCGAAGTTTTTCGCTCATATAATAATCAAATGATCCATCACGATAAGGATTGCCGCCAAGCCCGGCGCCAAGACAAATCTTTTCTAATTTAATAGAACCAAGCTCATCCACTACAACAAATTCACGAATTACACCATCCCAAGATTCTTTTGCAAACTTTAAGAACTTTTTATTTAGATATCCTTTATTTACACCTTTCGCAAAGGAATAAACAAACATAGTTGAAACAGATGCTTCAAGGTAATTTGGTGATCGATCCGGCAAATCAAGTATTTGGTACCAAACTTTAGATTTTTCATCTCTAAACTTTATAATTACTTCGCTCATTT
>CAZVYT010000046.1:10868-25714 GCA_964631495.1 uncultured Melioribacter sp.
TCTTAACTGGTTTATCAGCATTTTTCTTTTAGGGTGATTCTTCGGAATGAAATCGAGAACATCAACTAAAGCCATCATATACCAGCCAATAGCTCTTCCCCAAAAGTGTGGAGAAAGACCGGTTTCTTTGTTAGCCCATTTTTGTTCTTTGCTTTCATCCCAAGCGTGATAGAGCAATCCGGTTTTTGCATCTTTGGTTTTGCTGTAAATTAGTTCGAACTGATGAGTAATATCATCAAAATCCTTCGGGGTATTAAACATCTTTGAAAACTCTGAATAAAATGGAGCGCCCATGTACAGACCATCTAACCACATCTGCCAAGGATAAATTTGTTTGTGCCAGAAACCGTTAGTTTTTGTTCTTGGATGAGTTGCAAGTTGATGGCGTAGCAGTTCTGCTGCCTTCTTGTATCTATTATCCTTTGTCATTTCATAAGTGAAAAGCAAGGCTCTTCCAGGACCAATTTGGTCAATATTATATTCGTCAACTTTATATGTTGTAATGCTTCCATCTTGCTGAACATTCTGATCGAGATTGCGCTTTATGTATTCAAAATATTTTTTGTCTTTAGTATGATAATACATTTGTCTAATTGCATTAAGCATTAGTCCTTGTTCATAATTCCATTTTTGCATTTTTGGGTTTTCATCATAGACAATGTAATTAGGCGTTCTTTCCATAAAGGATTCTGCGATTTTCTTGGACCAATTATTTTTGGTTGTCTGATTTTGCGCATTAGCATCATGACTTAAATTAGTTAAGAAAAAAATGCAAAGTGATAGAAGTATTCTCATAGTTTTTCCTAAAGAGATTGTTAAGAATTTACTTGATTAGTAACATTTTTTTTGTTTGTGTATAACTTCCGGTTTGTATTCTATAAAAGTAAACGCCGGAATTAACTTTATATTTTAATGTGTTAAAAGAAACACTATAGATTCCTGGTTGCATAAAATCATTTACAAGAGTCACAATTTCATTGCCCAAAACATCATACACAATAAGTTGAACAAATTGTGCTTTAGATATTGTGTAACCAATAATTGTTTCCGGATTAAAAGGATTGGGATAGTTTTGTTCCAATTTGAAAGTATTTGGTATAACATAGTTGAATACTGATGTATTTGTTTCATCATATTCATATGCGCCTAAATCCGGAGCGATCCCATTAAAAGGTAATCCAACATCACTTCCTTTATCAATTAGTTGACTGTTTTTAGAGAGTCTAAGAAATTTCAAATCTGGAAGACTGCCATCTTTCTTACGAGGACCGCGAACACCTGTTGTATCAATAGAAAGGAAATCTTTATTCGTAACTGAAATTGGCAAATTCCAAGAATTAGTTTTTTGTTCAAAGACCGGAAGTAAATTAGTCCCAAGAGAAAAGTATGAAACACAGTTTATTAAAGAAACAATATTTGCAGCTCTTACTTTACCTGGTATAGCAAAGTTAAACGAACCATTTCTAAAACCAGTGCAATTAATAAGAATCATACTTCCAGCATTATTGTTTTGATCATAACCTTTAACTCTGTTATCAAAGCACAAAGAGTTTTTAATTGTTACATTATTGCGCAAGCTATCTTTATTTGAGCTATCACCGCCACCCATTTTAAAACCGTTTCCATTTCCAGAGGAAGCAGTTCCATTTTTTAAAAAACCATTCATAAAGCACCAACTATTTTCAATAATAGTATTCACATTATCTGATGGGCGTAAATATCCATCCCATCCATCATCGGAGTTTTGCCATGCTCTACAACCATAGAAATAATTATTAGAACCAACATCCAGCTTCGGTGCAAATCCATCTGCATTACCATTTGATGGATCAGCGTTATAATAAGAATCGCAATTAATTATTTTATTATTCGATGAGCCCCCGCTCAATTGTAATCCAGTATCTTGATTTTCATAAAATGTACAAAATTCTATAACATTATTTGATCCACTGATATTCATACCATTATCACCAGCAGCTTTAATATCCAAGCCCTTTATATACCAGAAATTTGCTTTTAGATTAATACCTCGATTACTACTGTTGAATGGTAACCCAGAACAATCAAGTAATGCTCTTCCATTCTCTAAACAAAGCAGGAATATCTTCAAGTTTTCTGTTCCACTCTTTAAAATATTTATAGTAGAAGTTATATAATATGTGCCTGGACTTAATAAAATTGAATCTCCAGGAATTACTTTACTAACTGCAAAAGAAATTGTTTTAAACGGGTTGTCTTTTGTACCAGTATTGGAATCAGAACCAATAGGTGAGACAAAGTAACTACTAGCTGCGGTCTGAGAGAAAAAAAGTAAACTTATTAAGATTATAATAGTTCTAATTACTTTCATTGGAATCCTTGAATGTTTCTTAATCATTTACTTTATCGATAACTATATTGCTAAAAATAATTCAAAAATTCAAGAGAAAAATTTGATTTACGCAGAGTCGTTTTAAATTTAGGTAATCTTCAAGAATGAAAATAAGAGATTATTTTCAATGAAAATTCTTGAAAAGGGCTCTCTCAATCATTTTAGTTTTTTGTCTTTGGTGTTACTGGTTTGTGAGATAAATATTTTTTTCTAAGCAGAACTCAGTTTATTTTTTATTTGAAGCACATGGCTTATCTTTTCTTATGCAATTAATAAACTTACTGATCGAATAATTTTTGTAAAGTTAAAATATCAAACGATACTTCTGAAATATTATCGTTTTGCCATTGCAAGCGAAGCAATCTCAAGCTTTGATTTTCAAATTAAAGATCGCTTCCGTATAAAACGCTTCGCGATGACAGTTTTAAACAATTTTCAATAGATTCTTACATAATAAATTTTGGACATTAGTAAATAATTTTTGTTGCTACTAAAATAATTATTCTTTATTTATGATTTTACTTAATTGAGGTTGCTTATAAAGTAAATGGATATTTTCAGTAAGGTAAAAAATATAATCCCATTAAAAGCATTTTTAATAGCTGTATTTACTGGACTAATTTCTTTATTTTCGATTTACATTGATGTTCATTTCTACATACCCGGGACAAACGTTCTTTCAGACGCTAGAGAAATCTTTAACTCACTTGGCGCAGCTATTACTGGTCCAATTGGCGGTTTTATAATTGGAACTATTTCTTGCTTAATAAGCCCAACGGACGAGCTAAGGTTTTTTATAATTTTTCAGCATTGGATGTCTGCAATATGGATTGGATGGGCTTATAAAAAATTAGTTTATGAGAAAATGAGATTGCCGAAATTGGCAGTTGGTTGGATATTGCTGATAATTATTTATTATGGACCGACTTACTTACCAGGTTATTTTATTACTTATTTATTTTTCCCGGATCTATTTCACTCATTAATTGGTGGTAACTTATCCCCATTAGAGGGATTGCTTAAGCTTTATAAAGGTTGGTTACCTGAAATTATTTTTACAAGCATTTACACAACTCTTGTAATTATTGCTCTGCCAGATTCTTTTAGAAAACCGCGATGGGGAAAACCTAATTTAGTAGACTCATTAGATTCTGCTCCTGGATTCTTTAAAGCATTTTTAGTGAAACATTTTAATAGGAACTATTTAGCTTTAAGACTCTCTATTTGGTTTATTCTTCTTTTTACTATTCCACTAATTTTTATTAGTCTTTTTACTAGGAATCATTTTCTCGAATATTTTTTAAAAGCCGAATCGATTCAACAAACTGAAAGTGTTGAAAGAATTTTTAGAATGACTTCCTTATCAACAAATGATTCCATTTCAATCTTTAAAGTTATTGATGAAGTGAATAAGACTGGACTAAGAACAGTTTTACTACTGGATGGCAGTTGTAAAGTTAAATATGGTGTTGAAAGCTGTAAAAATAAAAATAATATTACCACTATAATTAACAATGGTTTGCGATCACGAATATTGAAGCAAAAGGATGGAATTTACATTGATAATTTTAAAGGAAGCGCTATAGCATTTCGTCAAATTAAAGCTAATAATTCATACTTAGTTTCTTTTTCTCCTCCAGGCAAATACAATTCGGATTTGAATGAATTTGCTAATCTTATAACTAGGAACTTAGGTATTACCTTACTTGTTATTTCTTTTATTTCAGGTCTCATAATTTGGTTGCTTATTGGAAGACCGCTTAAACGTTTGACAAATGTTACTGAGCGAATTGGTAAAGGCGATTATCTTGCTGAAGCAAAACACAAAGATATGACTGATGAGGTGCTAGTATTAGCTACTTCAATTGACGAGATGAAAGACAACATTAAGAATTCCCAATTACAATTAGAAAAAAGTGAAGCAAAATTTAGGACACTCTTTGAAACTGCTAATGATGCAATTATTATTATCGATAATGGTGTTATAATTGATTGCAACAAAAAAACGGAAGAATTGTTTAGAAGAACACGAGACGAAATTATTAAAAAAACGGTGTTAGAGTATTCTCCATCTCAGCAATCAAATGGTGAGTTATCCTCACTTGTTGCTACGCAAAAAATTAATGCAGCATTATCCGGCACTTCACAATTTTTTGAATGGGATTTATTGGCTCCAAATGGAGATATAATTACAACTGAAATTAGTTTAAATAGAATTTTACTTGTAGACAATTATTTTGTTCAATCAATAATTAGGGATATTTCTGAAAGGAAGAGATATGAACAAAACTTAATTTTTGCAAAAAATGAAGCGGAGAAAGCTGATAGGATGAAATCAGAGTTTTTGGCACAAATCTCCCACGAAATTCGCACACCAATTCATATTATTGAAGGAAATCTATCAATCATTAAAGAAATTTTAGAAGAAAGCTCTTCAACTGAAATAAATAAGTATTTAAATCATACAAAAAATGCAAGCAAACGAATAATAAGAACAATTGAGTTGATTATTAAAATGTCGGAAATAAAAGCTGGCACATATCAACCGCTTTTTTGTAGTTTTAATTTAGTTGAGGATATACTACAAGATTTAATTCCGGAGTTTTCGGTTTTAGCTCAACAGAAAAACTTAACTATTGAGTTTTATAATCAAACAAACGATGTAAATGTTTATTGCGATAAGAATAATTTGGAGATTATCGTTTCTAATTTGATAGACAATGCTATTAAGTTTACAGATAAAGGTAAAATAGAAATCATGTTAACTAAGTATGATGATAATTCTGTTTTATTAAAAGTAACTGATACAGGATGCGGCATATCAAAAGAATATTTGCCAGATATTTTTAATTCATTTTCTCAAGAAACACAAGGAATTAACCGCACATTTGATGGGAATGGTTTAGGACTCGCTATTGTAAAATCTTACTGTGATTCAAATTGTATAAATATTCTTGTTGAAACTGAAAAAGGTAATGGAAGTACTTTTTCTTTGGTAATACCAAAATCGAATATTTAACCATTTCATTTTGGTAATGTTATAACGAAAGAAGAACCTTTTCCTTCTTCACTTATTACTGAAATTTCACCTTTGTGCTTTTCAATAATTTCCTTACAAAGAATCAAACCTAACCCGGTGCCTGATTCGTCTTCTGTGCCTCTAGTTGAATTATTTGTTTCAATCAAAAAGAGTTTTTGTTTCCTTTCTTCCGATATTCCTATTCCAGTATCTCTTACTTCAATAGTAACATTGGATAAGCCTTCTTCGATAATTATCCAAATCTTACCACCTGCTGGAGTAAATTTAATTGAGTTTGATAGTAAATTACGAATAACAGTGGATATTAAATGCTCATCACATTTAATGGTAACTTCATTTGGAGATTCAATTATTAAAAAATGTTTTTTCTTATAAAGATTACCGGCAAAAACTTCTTTATTTCTTTCAACAATTTCTCTAAGGGAACATATTTGTGGGTCAAAATCAATAGTGTTTCTTTGAAATTTACCCCACAAAAGCAATTCTTCTAAAAAATCGAATTGACGTTTTAATGCAACATTCATTCTTGAAATGAAATCTTTTTTTTCATCTAGTGTTAGTTCATCATCAAGATTCTCTAAAATATTTGCAATACCCAATAATCCTTGAAATGGGCTTCGAAGGTCATGAGCAATTATCGAAAAGAACTTGTCTTTAGTTGCATTTGAATTTTTTAATTGCAGATTTGCCTTTGCAAGCTCTTCCGATTTTGATTTATGTGTGATTATAGATGTTTTAATATCATTGACCAGCAAATCTACAATCAAAGAAGTAAGTGTTAGAATAACAATGTAAGAGCCAAGTTTGATTGTACTTGTTGAATGCGAAAGTGCATTAGTTAGAAATCCATTTATTTCTAAATAACCGATGACGACTATAACTACAATCTCAACCAATAGAGTAATGAATAAGGAAGTTCGATCAAATCTTAGGCTGGAAACAAATAAAAGAATTGGAAATACCAAAATTACTTCATCACCAATACCATTAGCATAAAACATTAACCCAGAGCAAATAATAATTCCGGTAATTACTAAAATGAGGATAGGGGATTTTAGCTTCTTAATTTTGTTCAAATAGAAAAGTATTAGAGTGACCCCTAATGATATTAATTTGAAATGAGTTTCTCCATTATCATCCAAATTAAACTTTGTTATTGTTGTATAACTTAGAGCAGTAAGTACTGATAATAATATATAATGAGCATAAGTAGCTTCTCTTGCTCTATCTTCGTCGCTCCAAACCGGCAGAGTTAAAAATGAAAATATTTTTCGCAATTTTTACCATAATAATTAAGTAAATCAGTTAAAGGGATAACACCAAAATCATTATCGTACAAAAAATAATTATTTAAAGCCCTTAACTGAATTATCTTTCAACTCTGCCAGAACCGCCGCTATTAATAAGTTTTTCAACTTCATCTATACTTACTAAATTAAAATCGCCAGGTATTGAATGCTTTAAACAACTTGCGGCGACAGCAAATTCAAGAGCATCTTTAGTATTTTCCTTGGTCAATAAACCATAAATCAAAGCGCTAGCAAATGAATCTCCTCCGCCTACACGGTCAACAATTTCGACATCATATTTCTTTGAGCGATATGGTGTTTTACAGTCTTCCTCATCAAATAGCAATGCGCTCCAGCCATTCTTTGAAGCTGAATAACTTTCTCGTAAAGTAATTGCAACCGTGTTGAATCCAAAAGTCTCTTTTAGTTTTTTTGCAACAGCAAAATATCCTTCTTGATTCAGTTCTCCGGCTTCTATATTTGTTTTTTCGGCTTTAAGTCCCAAACTTTTTTCTGAATCTTCCTCGTTTGCAATGCAAACATCAACGTATTGCATAAACGGTTTCATAACGGATTGCGCTTCGGTTTCTGTCCACATCTTTGATCTAAAATTCAAATCGCAGCTAATTGTTACATTTTGCTTTTTTGCTGTTACACATGCTAGCATTAAAGCTTCTTGTGCGCTTTTACCAAGCGCTGGAGTTATGCCAGTCCAATGAAACCAATCAGTATTTTCAAAAACTTTCTCCCAATCAACTTCATCTTTTTTCATTTGGGAAACAGCAGAGTTAGCTCTATCATAAATTACTTTGCTTGCTCTTTGGCTAGCACCAGTTTCTAAAAAATATATACCAACTCGATCGCCGCCACGAACAATGAAATCATCTTTTACACCAAATCTTCTTAAATTATTTACTGCAGACTGCCCAATCTCATGTTTTGGTAATTTTGTTACGAAGTAAGAATCAAATCCATAATTGGAAAGAGCAACAGCCACGTTAGCTTCGCCGCCGCCGTAAGTAACATCTAAATTTTGAGATTGTACAAAACGTGTAAAGCCCGGTGTTGAAAGCCGAAGCATAATTTCGCCAAAGGTTACTACTTTTTTCTTCATCTTCATTTCCTACAATATTTTTTTATTTAACGTCCCATCCAGCCACCATCAACAGTAACAACACTTCCGTTGAGGTAGTTTGAAGCATCAGAACATAAGAAAACAACTGTACCCATTAAGTCTTCCGGCGTTCCCCATCTTCCGGCAGGAATTCTTGATAGAATTGATTTATTTCTTTCTTCATCTTCGCGCAAAGCTTTTGTGTTATCTGTTGCAATGTAACCGGGCGCAATTGCATTTATTGTTACACCTTTGCCAGCCCATTCATTAGCAAATGCCATTGTTAACTGTTTTACGCCGCCTTTGCTTGCTGCATAACCGGGAACAGTAATTCCACCTTGAAACGAAAGCAAAGAAGCTATAAAGACAACTTTTCCGTAACCGCGAGCAACCATTTCTTTTCCAAACTCGCGAGTTAAAATAAATTGAGCAGAGAGATTTATCTCAATCACTTTATCCCAATACTCATCGGAGTGTTCTGCGATTGGCTGGCGGAGGATCGTTCCAGCATTATTTACCAAAATATCAACGCGTGGGAAATCTACTTTCACTTTTTTGATAAACTCATATAAAGCATTTCTGTCGGAGAAATCGCAAACGTAACCCTTGAATTTACTGCCGCGATCAGTAATCAACTTTTCTGTCTCGGAAAAATCTTGTTCATAAGATGCGCTAATAATTACATCTGCACCAGCTTCAGCTAACGCTAAAGCGTAGTATTGACCAATGCCTTTGTTAGCTCCGGTTACAATTGCAGTTTTGCCTTTTAAGCTGAATTTATCTAGTACCATGTTAACCTCGTTTCTCCTATTATGTTTCGTCCCTCTGGGACTAAGATTCTTCATTCAATCTTATGTTATAAACTTTTGATCCCTTCGGGATCGTAAGCTTGATTCAAGATTTGTTTATACTATGTCCCATCGGGACATCATTTTAATAATACCATAACTACCATAACGCAAATCCCTTTAGGGATGTAATTACTCAACTTCAGAAAAGAGATAATTTTCATTATAGCTAATCTCAAACGCTTTCAAAAAACCTAAATACTCTTCTTTGAATGTACTTTTCTTATGATGCACTTCTTGGTTTTGAATATACTTAATCACCCTTGAAATTTGAGAATGCGAGTAAGTAAACGCACCATATCCAGCTTGCCACTCAAACTTACCATGTGCAAACTTCTTTTCATTAATCCATTTAGAAGAACTTCCTTTAATATCTTGCATAAGATCCGACAAACATTGAGTAGGATTCATTCCTATCAATATATGAACATGATCTCCAACTCCATTGATTGCCAAAAGTTTATGCTCGTTATTTTTGATGATACCACTTATATATTTGTATAACTCATGCTTCCATTCTTCATTTATTAGAGATTGTCTATTCTTTACCACAAAAACAACTTGTACATATAATTTTGTATAAGTGTTTGCCATGATATTTATTTAAGATTAGTCATTACAATTGCATCCATGTCATCAAACACTTGGTTCTCTCCGCCCATTGCCCAAATAAAAGAATAGCTTTGCGTTCCGCATCCGGAATGAAGCGACCAGCTAGTTGAAAGAACTGCTTGTCTATCACGAATAATTATGTGGCGTGTTTCGTTTGCTTCTCCCATCAAGTGAACAACAAACGCTTCGGGATTTAAATTGAAATACATGTAAACTTCACTTCTACGCTGATGAGTATGACATGGCATCGTATTCCAAACACTTCCATCTTCAAGTTCTGTCAATCCCATAACAAGCTGGCAAGTAGGAAGAATATCCGGTAAAATGTATTGATTGATAGTTCTCTTATTTGAAGTTTCCGTTGAACCAAGGTGGCGATGAATAGCTTGTTCGTAAGTTATATGCTTTGTTGGATAGGCTGTATGAGCCGGATAACTAACAAAATAAAAATGAGCCGGAGTTTCTGAATTATCACTTTTAAATTCTACACTTTTAGAACCTCTTCCAATGTAGAGTGCATCGCGGTAACCCATTTTGTAATCTGTTCCATCAATAGAGATTACGCCAGAGTTGCCTATGTTTATTACTCCAACTTCGCGGCGGTCGCAGAAATGTTCTGCTGCCATTTCCTTTTTAGTTGCTACAAGCTGAAGTGTTTTTCCAACCGGAACAGCCGAGCCGGTTATCGATCTATCAACATCGGAATAAACCATCGGTATTTCGTTAGGTGTAAATAGCGTTTCAATCAAAAATGAATTGCGAAGTTCAGTTGTGTCCATCTTCTTAAATCCATTTTGATCCGGTGAATATCTAACTTCCATTTTATCCTCTTTCTCTAAGTAGAGATTTTATAACCAACTTTTAATTTTCTCAGCAACACTCGCTCCGGTAAAACCAAATTTTTCTGCTAGTGTTTGATATGGCGCAGATGCACCAAAAGATTTCATTCCTATCAGTAAAAGTTTTTGACGGAACAAATCTCCCCAGCCGGTCATTGACGCAGCTTCAATTACAACAACCGGAACATCTGCTGGGAATAATTTTGTTTTATAATCTTCCGATTGATTTTCAAATATTTCCCTCGAAGGAATTGAAACAACACGAATGTTGAGTTTATCTGATAATAATTTCTTTGCTGAATCAGCAACCGGAACTTCTGAACCGCTGGCAACAATTACTAAATCCAGCTTTCCTTCTTTTTCTTTGCTAGTAATGTAAGCGCCTTTCAATACTTCGATAGGATTAAAATCTTCTGCTCTTTCAAACGCGTCAATTTTTTGTCTAGTGAGAATTAAGGAAACCGGTCCATCAGTTTTTCTTAATGCATAAGCCCAAGACATTGCGGTTTCAATTCCATCAGCAGGACGAAGAATAGTTGAATTTGGAATGGCTCTCAAGACTGCCAAATGTTCAACCGGCTGATGCGTTGGTCCATCTTCTCCAACAAAAATTGAATCGTGAGTGAAAACATAAATTGTAGGAATTTGCATAAGAGCTGCTAAGCGAATTGTTGGACGCATATAATCAGAGAAGACAAAAAATGTTGCGCCGAAAGCTTTGTATCCGCCGTAAAGTACAATACCGTTTAGAATTGCGCCCATTCCATGTTCACGTATTCCAAAGTGAAAATTTCTTCCGGCAAATTTCTCGGCAAAGATCGCGTCAAAACCATTCATAAAAGTATTTGTTGATGGAGCCAAATCCGCAGAGCCTCCGACAAAGGATGGAACAACTTGCGCAATTTTTTGAATTACTTTGCTTGATAGAGTTCTTGTTGCGTTTGGTTCTTTTGAAACTGCCGCAACAAGTTCTTCTTCAAGATTTTCCGGCAGCCAGCCGCTTAAAGCTTTTTCATACTGATCAACTTTATCTACTTCGCTCTTTTTCCAATCAGCATACTCTTTTTGCCAAGCTTCATAAAGTTTTTTCATTTCACTTTTGCGATCATCGAAGAGTTTTGCTACTTCTTCCGGAATGTAAAATTCTTTATCAACCGGCCAGCCTAAATTTTCTTTTGTCTTAACCATCTCATCTTTGCCAAGCGGCGAGCCGTGAACATCATGTGTGTTTGCTTTGTTAGGTGAGCCAAATCCAATTGTAGATTTTGTAATAACTAAAGTTGGTTTTTCTGTTTCGGCTTGTCCAGAAATAATCGCTTTTCTTATTCCATCATGATCATAAGCGTCTGTTTGTAGAACTTGCCAGCCGTAGCTTTCAAATCTTTTTTGTATGTCTTCTGAAAAAGTTAAATAGGTATGTCCTTCAATTGTAATTGTATTATCATCATAGAAATAAATAATGTTGCCAAGTTTTAAGTGACCGGCAGTAGAAGCAGTTTCGTGAGATACACCTTCCATCAAATCGCCATCACCGCAAAATCCGTAAATGTAATTTCCGCCAAAAAGTTTTCCGTAACGAGCTTCGGTCATCTTTGCTGCAATCGCCATTCCAATTCCATTTCCAAAACCTTGACCAAGCGGACCAGTTGTAGTTTCAACACCTGGAACATGCCCGTATTCTGGATGACCGGCAGTTTTGCTTCCCCACTGTCTAAATGATTTTAAATCATCCATTGTAACATCGTAACCACAAAGATGAAGCATTGAATAAATAAGCATTGAACCGTGACCGCCGGAAAGAACAAATCGATCACGTCCAGCCCACTTTGGATCATCCGGATTTTGTTTAATAAATTCTGTCCATAAAATTGCGGCAACATCAGCCATTCCCATCGGCATTCCAGGATGACCCGAATTAGCTTTCTGTACTCCTTCTGCGGCTAAAATTCTAATTGTATTCGCAGTTAGTTTCTTAATATCCAATTTCATCTCCAAAAGTTTTTTTAATACACGAAAATATAAAATATTTCATTCTACACTCTTCGTTCTACGTTCTTAACTCTATATTACACATTATAAGTCGTTGAGGCAGTATCTCCGCCGCGTCCGGTCCAGTTTGTATGGAAGAACTCACCGCGTGGTTTATCAACTCTTTCATAAGTATGAGCGCCGAAATAATCGCGCTGAGCTTGCAATAAGTTAGCCGGAAGTCTTCCGTTTCTGAAACCATCAAAATAGTTTAGTGCGGTAGAAAAAGCTGGAATCCAAATTCCATTTTCAACGGCTGTTGCAACAACTTTACGCCAAGACGCTTGCGCATCCAAAATCTTTTCTGCAAAGAAAGGATCGAGCAATAGATTTGATAAGTTTGGATTTTTATCAAACGCTTCTTTAATCTTTCCTAAAAATACCGAACGAATGATACAGCCGCCGCGCCACATTAATGCTATTCCGCCATTGTTCAAGTTCCATCCGTATTCTTGAGCTGCGTAACGCATTAAAACATAACCTTGTGCGTATGAAACTAATTTAGACGCGTACAATGCTTTTCTAATATCTTCAATAAATTGTTTTTTATCTCCCTTGAATTTTGGTATTGGTCCGTTCAATATTTTTGATGCTTCAACTCTTTCATTTTTTAATGCAGAAAGTGCGCGTGCGTAAACTGCTTCACCAATCAAAGTAAGCGGAGTTCCAGTATCAAGCGAAGCAACAACTGTCCACTTGCCAGTCCCTTTTTGTCCGGCTGTGTCTAGAATTTTATCGACAAGCGGCGCACCATCTTTATCTTTAAAAGCAAGAATATCGCGCGTGATTTCGATTAAATAACTTTCTAACTCGCCTTCATTCCACTCTTTGAAAACTTCGTGCATTTCATCAGCATTCATACCTAAAAGATCTTTCATGATTTGATAAGCTTCGCAAATCAACTGCATATCGCCGTACTCAATTCCATTGTGCACCATTTTAACAAAATGACCGGCACCGTTTTCACCAACCCAATCGCAGCAAGGAGTTCCATCTGCAACTTTAGCAGAAATTGATTGGAAAATATCTTTTACATGAGGCCAAGCTGCAACTGATCCGCCAGGCATAATTGATGGACCTTTGAGCGCGCCTTCTTCACCGCCGCTAACTCCAGTGCCAATGTATAGCAAGCCTTTCTCTTCCAAATACTTTGTTCTTCTAACTGTATCCGGAAAGTGTGAGTTGCCTCCATCAATAATTATATCTCCTTTTTCTAAATGAGGAATCAGCATTTCAATAAAATCATCTACCGGTTTTCCGGCTTTAACCATCAGCATAACTTTGCGCGGAGTTTGTAAATTTGCAGCAAGTTCTTCAAGAGTGCGAACACCGACAACGTTTTTTCCTTTGCCTCTTCCATTAACAAAATTCTCTACCTTATCAACAGTGCGATTGTAAACAGCAACTTTGTAACCGTGACTTTCCATGTTTAACACTAAGTTCTCGCCCATTACGGCAAGACCAACTAAACCAATATCAGCTTTACTCATTTTACTTCCTCTATATTTAATTTTTCTTAAATCCTAATTGATACAACTTATTTTGCACGCTCTCTTCACAATTTTTAAGATCAAGCGTATAAAAAGTAAATTCTCTTCTAACCGGATAATCGCCACGCTGCTTTTCAAAAGTTTCTAATGAAGCTCGAAGGCGCTGATCATCTTCCTCAATTTTATAAGTATGTAAAATTACTTTGTAAATTATTTCTTGCTCATCCAATCCTTTACAATCAAGCTTGATAATTTCAGAGCTATTTGGATTTGGAATTTCATTTGGAAACCAGTCTTTATCAAGAGGCAGATTAAAATAGTCAGCCACTCCTTTCACACACATCGCAGTACCATTTGCTTTTCCATCTGCTGAATAACCGGCAATGTGAGGTGTTGCAAGATCAGCAAGTTCCAGCAACTCCAAATCAATGTTTGGTTCGTTTTCCCAAACATCTAGAACAAGATTAGATACATTTCCATTTTTGATTGCACTCTTCAAAGCATTTGTTTCAATAACTTCACCGCGAGAACTGTTAAAGATAATTTTGCTTTCAGAAAAACTTTCAAAGAAATGCTCATCAGCCATATGAAATGTTTTGTCTACACCGTTTCTATTTAACGGAACATGAAAAGTGATTATGTCACTTATATTAACAAGTTCATCGAGCGGAACAAATTGATTTCCACCTTCAGTTCTTTGTCGTGGCGGATCGCAAAGCAGAACATTCATTCCAAATGCTTTAGCAACTTTTTCTACTTTACTGCCGACATTTCCAACTCCAATAATTCCAATTGTCTGCTCCGCCAGTTTGATTTTTTTTCTTTCTGCAATGGTAACTAGCGCAGAAGAAATATACTGCTGAACAGAACTTGAGTTACATCCGGGCGCGCTAATCCAACTTATATTCTTTGAATCGCAATATGCGTCATCAATATGATCGTAACCTATGGTAGCAGTCGCAATAAATTTTACGTTTGAGCCTTCCAGCAATTCAGCATTACACTTTGTTCTAGTTCTAATCAGTAATGCATCAACATCTTTAACTGAATCACTATTAATTTCTTTATGAGATAAATAAGATACTTCAGCAAATGGCTCGAGAACTCCATTTAAGAATGGAATCTTATCATCAGCTATTATCTTAATTCGGTTTTTCATCTGGTTAGTCTTTGAATCTATCCTTGTAAGCCCATAAACCAAGCGCCGGATTTGAA
>CAZVYT010000047.1:0-25525 GCA_964631495.1 uncultured Melioribacter sp.
TACTGACATTTCTATGGAGTTTTAAGTACTGACATTTTTAAAGAGTTATTACAGATGGAAATAAAGTTTGTATAACATCTTAAGATTTATTCCGGATTCTGGTATTATCTGCTTTACTCTGGAAAGGTGGTTGCGATACTCTTGGTTTAATAAGTTATCAATATTCAATGAAATAGTATGTATATGTAAATCTGTAGAAAAACTATATTGAAAGTAAGTATTAATTATTGCGTAACCGGCAGTTGTTTCTTCATAATTATCAATGTTAGATTGTTTTAGAGCAAACTCAGTAGAAATACCGGCATTTACATTATCGGTCACATAACTAATTCCAAAATTCCCTTTTAACGGTGGAATCTGAGGAAGGTTGTTTGCTTTTGCGAATTTCCCTACTATATGACTTAAAGTTGTAAATAATCTAAAGTTCGGAATGGATCTCAAATCAAGCTGTATTTCAAAACCATAAAGATTTGCTTTAACACCGCTTGTTGCATAAATCGGTAAAAATGTTGCGTAATTAATTTTACCTGAATTTCTTGGAATAATATAATTACTCAAGTTATTCCAGAAGAAGTTCATATTGTAAAATAGATTACCAAATTTATGATATATAAATATTTCAGCGCCTAAACCGTTCTCTGCTTTAAGGTCTGGATTTCCAATCTCATATGAATAAGCTGCTAAATGCGGTCCTTCAGAAAAAAGTTCTTCGATTGTAGGAACGCGAGATGATTTACTTAAATTGATTCCTACACTTACTTTTTGTGTCCATTCATATAATAGAGAGGTTGAAAGTGAGTAAGTATAAAAATCACGTTTTCTTATATTGCCTATGCTAGTTATCTTTTCTTTTCGTGGAGAAATTACATCATAATTAAATCTTGCAGCCGCCTCTAAATTAAATCTGTTAATTCTAGCGGAATGAAAGGAGAATGAAGAAATGTTAAATGATTTTGTTGGCGAAGTGAAAACGAAACCACCAATATCAAAATCTCTAAACTCAGAACTTATGCCGCTTATGCCTTCATTAAATATTTCTGTTTGCGAATGTTTAAAAATGGCAGACATTTGGTAATCATAAATCCTAAACTCTGAACCTATTTTCCCGCTTTTTTCAAATTCCTTATGGCGATAAAGAGAATTTGAAAATAATATTTCAAGATCTTGAAAATACTTAGAATCAATCTGAAATTGTGATCTGGCGTTAAACTGCTGACGGTACATGCTGATGTTTACACCAAAAGGATGTGCGCCAATAAATCCACCGGGAACTCCATAGTCTAATTCAAAATTTCTGTAAGATAAACCAAATGAACCAAATGATGGGAAAAACCCTAAGCCGATGCTATAATTAACATTTTCTGAAGCTGAATTTTTTAGTTCACCTAGAGCTGTTTTAACATCTTTTGTTTTTCTTTTACTTAATTCAATTCGTGCGTTAAAAGGAGAGAATGGAATTTCTGAAGTGATCGCAGACAAGTATCCCATATTTGCTGTCTCACCAGATAAACCAGCAGTTCCAAAAATCTTTTCTTGAATTTGAATTGGAATCTCGTTGCGAATTACATTGACCACACCTCCAATTGTAACCGGTGTTTTTGTAAGTACTTTTGGCCCGCGTAAAACTTCAATTCGTTCTATTGAAAAAGGTTCAATTGTTACTGCATGATCTGGAGAAGTTGCGGATAAATCTGAGGTTTTAATTCCATCTTCACTAATGAAAACTCTATCTCCGCTAAGTCCTCGAATTACTGGTCTTGCTGGTGCAGGACCCATTGAACGAATTGAAATACCAGTTTCATTTTTTAAAGTAGATGCTAAAGTTAATCCAAGTTCTCTTTGAAGTTCTTTTCCTTTTAAGACTCCAGATAGTTCATGTAAATCTTCAAATAAAGAAACAGACTGCTTTCCAGCGATTGTTATAGAAGAAATTTCTACAGCTTTTGGAATCATATAAATTAAATATTGCGCTTTCGACATTTCATCAAATTTAATGGAGACTAAATTTTCTTTATATCCAATATGCTGTATGCGTAAAGTGTATTGTCCTTTTTCTATTTCTTTAAAAATAAAAACACCTTCTTCACTTGAAGAACTTGCAATAGAAAGCTCTACAATAAAGATAGAAGCAAAGGCAATAGGCTTATTGCTCTCTGAATCAATTAATAATCCGCTAAGGTTTCTTTTTTCAGAAGCAAATCCTTGTGTTACCAAGATTATGAAAATAACAACTACCCAAAGAATTTTTGAGAAGGTTCTTTTTTTATTCTTTTTCATTTTATTTGAAGTGGCATTTTGCCGGTTCTAAAATCATTATGACCTTCATGCTCTATAAAAAATTCAACATGAGTTTTTCCAACTTTTACTCCCTTAATATGAAATTCGAAGCCACCTTCTTCACCCGGATGCTGCCAAATGGTTGCAATAGACTTATCATCAACAACAAAATTAAATTTAAGCTGTGTATCATTTGGGGCATCTATTACTTTTTCTTGTTCGTTATAAAACTTTACCTTAAAATGATCCGAAGTAACACCAGAAATACCTTTAAGTGTATCTGCCGTAACACCACGAAGAATTTTTGCAACTTGCTTTCCACTTGCGTCATAAACTAACATACCTATTGCTTCGAAATGATCTTCGCGCGGAGAAAGAGGATCAAGTTCATCATTACAACCGTTAAAAAATAATAAGGCTACATATATAAATCCGCTTAACAAAAATTTGTTTTTCATAGAATGCTCCTACTTAATAAGTATTTGTGATTACACAAAAAAATAACAATCACTATCAAACAATTAATTTGATGCGTTAATAATTAAATGCATTTGCTAACTGAAGATTATTTGTATTAAACAGTTGGTGGAGCGCGAAGTCCATTTGCAGGGAAAAAAGTCAAACCAAAAATATCTTGATCCAAAATGCAGAGTTTTACATTTAAAATCTCAATTTTATCATTTTGCGAAAAAGAAATATTAAGAAGATATGATGATTGAGAGAAAACCAGCACAGAACAAATAGCATCAGAGTTTGCAAAAGGATCAACAAGATCATGTCCATTGCAATTTTTAGCCGCTACTTGTAGCCTTCCATTGTTATTGTGCGTGTGAATATGAAAAACGGTAAGTGCCAATACATGCAAATATGCAACAAGTGTAAAAATTCTTAGTATTTTGTGTTTTCCAAGGTTCAATCTATTTTCTTTCTGTTGAGCAAAACCAACTACTATTTGCAAGATTATATATTGATTTTTGAAATCAGTTGAACTATCTTATTTTCAAATTTAAGATAATTTCATTGGAGTTCATATGTCTAACAAAAAACTTTCCGGAGAAGTTTACTTTCCATCAAAAGAAATAATTGAAAAAGCGCACATAAAAGATTGGGATTCATTAAATGAATATGCGACAAATAATAACGAGGCGTTTTGGGAAGAAAGAGCAAATGAACTTCATTGGTTTAAAAAGTGGGATAAAGTTTTAGACGAATCTGAGAAACCCTTTTATAAATGGTTTGTTGGAGGGAAAACTAATATTGCTTATAACTGTTTAGATATTCACACAAAAACTTTTAGAAGAAATAAATTGGCTTTGATTTGGGAAGGGGAAAATGGCGAAAGTAAAACAATGTCATACTTCGCACTTCACAGAGAAACATGCAAGTTTGGAAATGTTCTTAAAAGTTTAGGAGTGAAAAAAGGTGATCGAGTTACTATTTACATGGGAAGGGTTCCAGAAATATTAATTGCAATGTTAGCTTGTGCGCGTGTTGGGGCAATTCATTCGGTGGTTTATGGAGGCTTCTCGGTAGAATCTCTTGCAGAGAGAATAGAAGACAGCAATTCAAAAGTTTTGATAGTCAGCGATGGTGCTTATCAGCGGGGAAAAGTTGTTCCTTTAAAACAAATTGCAGATGAAGCTTTACAACGCTGCGGAACAGTTGAACATTGCGTAGTGGTTAAACGAACCGGCACAGAAGTTAATATGGAATTTGGGCGTGATATGTGGTATCACGAATTAATGAATCTTCCGCAAGCTTCCCGTGAATGCTCTTTAGAACAAATGGACGCAGAAGATCCGCTTTTTATTCTTTACACTTCTGGCACTACCGGAAAACCTAAAGCTATATTACACACGCATGGCGGCTACATGGTTGGAACCTATACAACACTTAAATACGTGTTTGATATCCAAGAAGAAGATAGGTATTGGTGCGCGGCCGATCCCGGCTGGATAACTGGACATAGCTACATCGTATATGGTCCGCTCTTAAATGGAACAACATCATTTATGTATGAAGGTGCTCCAAATTTTCCATATCCAAACCGTTGGTGGTCTATGATTGAAAAGTTTGGAATAAATATACTCTATACAGCTCCAACAGCAATTCGTGGATTAATGCGTTTTGGAGAGTCATGGGTAAATCGTCATGATCTTTCTTCATTAAGATTACTTGGATCAGTAGGAGAACCAATAAATCCAGAAGCTTGGAAGTGGTATCATCGCGTGGTTGGAAAAGAAAAATGTCCGATAATGGATACATGGTGGCAAACTGAAACGGGCATGTTTATGATTACACCAATGCCTTGCGTTCCATTAAAACCTGGAAGCGGTACTAAACCTTTTCCAGGAATTGTTATGGATGTAGTTGATGAGAATGGAAATTCTGTAAAAGCAAATGAAGAAGGATTCTTAGTAATAAAAACACCTTGGCCAGCAATGATTAGAACTGTATGGAAAGACTCAGAGCGATATATACAACAGTACTGGTCAAAGTATCCCGGTTTATATTTAACTGGCGATAGTGTGCGACGAGATGAAGATGGATACTACTGGATAATTGGAAGAGTTGATGATGTTATAAAAGTATCAGGTTATAGATTAGGTACAGCAGAAATTGAAAGCGCACTTGTTAGCCACTTAGCTGTAGCCGAAGCTGCTGCAATTGGGCTCCCACACGAAGTAAAAGGCAACGCAATTTATGCTTATGTTATCCTTAAAGCCGGCGCAGTAAAAACTAATACATTAGTTGATGAACTTCGCCAGCATGTTAGTCATGAAGTTGGACCAATAGCCAAACCAGAACATATTGAAATAGTTGATTCATTACCCAAAACACGTTCTGGAAAAATAATGAGAAGAGTCCTTAAAGCCCGAGCGCTTGGTCAAGATCCGGGAAATATCTCGACTTTAGAGGAATAATTTTTTGATGCCATAAAAAATGCACTTAAATTTGCATTCAATTAAATTAAATTGTGTTACAGAAAGTTAAGTGCTGAGGAAAATAGTTGCGTTATTTTTTTACTCTATTTGTTGTAGTTGTATTGTTTTTATGTACTAAAGTTTCATACTCTCAAGACATTGGAACCATTCGCGGGTTAGTAACTGATTCACTTTCTGGTGAGGTTCTTGTTTATGCTAACGCATATATTAAGGAATTGAACAAAGGCTCAAACACAGATACTCGCGGATATTTTATTATACCGTCCGTTCCCGCTAATAAAGAATTTACTTTGGTAGTCTCTTACGTTGGTTACCAGCCTAAATCGCTTTCTGTTCGTGTTACAAAAGACAAACTTTCTCAATTCAACATTTCTCTCTCTTCAAAAGGAATACAAATGAAGACTATTGAGAAAGTAGGCGAGCGGTTTGAATTCAAAAATGAAACTAAAATAAGTGTACAAAGAATTGCTGCTCGTGAACTTGAGTTAATGCCCAAAGGAGTTGAAACAGATGTATTCCGAAGTATTCAATATTTACCGGGCGTTCAAACCACAGGAGATGTATCAGCAAAGTATTATGTTAGAGGCGGAGCGGCAAATCAAAATTTAGTATTAGTCGATGGTGTAACCGTCTATAATCCGTTTCACGCTCTTGGTTTATTTGGAGTTATCGACCCGGATATTGTAAACAATTTGGATTTTTACAAAGGAGGTTTTTCCGCCGAATTTGGAGGAAGACTCTCTTCGGTAATGAGCATTAGCACAAAAGATGGCGATAAAAATAATTATGGGGCTACAGCTTCTGCTAGTTTTATGACTGCAAAACTTCTGCTTGAAGGACCAATTCCAAATGGTTCGTTTATTATCAGTGGAAGAAAAAGTTTCTCTAACAAAATATTAGATAAATTTTTTGATGATAACCACGTTCCCGTTGATTTTTATGATGTTTCAATGAAAGCAAATTTTACTAGTCCGGAATTTATTCCCGGTGCAAAATTTACAGTAAATGGAATGTTTAGCGGCGATAATTTAAAACAAGATAATCCTCGCGTTGAAGATTATAAATGGTCTAACAACATTTTGGGTATTCGTTGGCTGCAAGTACCAGATAGCCCTTTATTTTTCGAGTTAGCTTTTGCTTCAAGCCAATTTAAAGGTGAATTATTAAGCAAACAAAGTGGTACTCCCGGAAAGAAAAATGTTGTAAATGATTTTTCAATGGAAATGAATTTTAATTATGTGTTCGATAGCAAAGATGAAGTTGTAAGCGGATTTCATATAAGAGATATTACCACAATTTTGGATATGAATAATGCTATTGGTGTTCCTGTTGAAATTAAAACTAATGGTACTTCGGTAGTCTTTTTTGCTAAATATAAAATGCTGAGATTTGATGAAGTTGATATGGATTTAGGCGCAAGACTCAATGCAGTAAATCTTAGTAGAAATACAAACGTAGTTGTAATGGAACCCCGGCTAAATTTAAAAATAAGACCTGTAGAAAATGTTGCACTGATTGGTGCAGTAGGCGTTTATCAGCAAGAAATTTCTACAGTAACAAATGAATATGATGTTATAAATATTTTTGAACCGTGGGTAATTTCGCCCGCGTACATTAAACCGCAGATAGCAACTCATTATGTTACTGGAATTGAATTTGTTCCATCGGATGACTTTAGATTTACAATTGAAGGTTATTACAAAAAGATTGATAACTTTCCTGTAATTAATCAGAAAAAATTACTTGTAACAGATCCGGATTTTGTAACTGGTGAAGCTGAATCATATGGAGTTGAAGTTTTTAACAAAACAAAGATTGAAGCTATAACTTTAATGGCTTCTTATACAAATGCTTTTACTTATAAAACATTAGATGGATTTCGATACTACAATAAATACGATATTCGTCATCAAGTGAACCTTAATTTAGATTTTAATCTTGGTAATGGATGGAATGTTGGAGCTAGTTGGATTTTCCATTCAGGATTACCGTATACTAAAATTATTGGTTATTACGACAAAATGTATTTGGATGATTATTTCTATCACAATAACCATTCTGATTTTAGACAACCATACACAATATTAGGAATTGATAATCTGCATCGTTTGCCAGAATATCATAAACTTGATGTTACTCTATCTAAGAAATTAGATATTGGTTTTACTAAAATTACATTTGATGCAAGTATTATTAATGTCTACGACCGGAAAAACATTTTTTACTTTAAAAGAGAAAATGGAGAAAGAGTTAATATGCTTCCATTTCTTCCAACTGCCACAATTAAGGTGAAGTTATGAGGAAAAGTTTATTAATTCTAATTTTAATTGCCGCTAGTTTACTTACATTCTCCTGTTCGGATACTGATTTTAGTCCTTATGGAGAATATCAAGAAAAGTATGTTATGAACTGTATCCTAAACCCGGATTCATCTTTTCAAATAGTT
Organism: uncultured Melioribacter sp.; assembly: GCA_964631495.1. Taxonomy (GTDB): domain Bacteria; phylum Bacteroidota; class Ignavibacteria; order Ignavibacteriales; family Melioribacteraceae; genus Stygiobacter. The sequence continues at coordinate 7,669 of CAZVYT010000047.1, forward strand.
ACTCTTAATAAAAGTTATATGGTTAATAATTACGACCCTATTTCTTCAACAGAAGATAATTTTGTTTATGGTGCGCTGGTTAGATTGTGGAATGGCAATGATGAAGTAGTTATACTTAAAGATACAGTATTATCAAGAACTTCAGGTGATCTTTATAATAAACCTTATAGAGTTTATTATACAAAAAATTTCAAACCGAAAGCTGCAACTAATATCCAAATAGAAGCTTTGTTGCCAAATGGAAAAAGATTATCATCTAGTACTTTTATGACTAAACAACCTATGAAGATTGAGCCTTTGGATTCTATGAGGTTCTATCCAAAAGAAGGTTTAGGATACGCAGGAGCAAAGTGGACAACCGAACAAAGCAACGCAGTCTTTGCACCAAAAGCAACAATTCTTTATTCTCGACAAGGGATGTTTGGTGATAAAGTACAACGAATTTCTATTCCAGCCAATATCCGTAATATAAATGGCAACATTGTTAAGTATTATCCGCAGCCAACCAGTTATCCTTATTGGCAGATTGACTCTTCCGTAATAAATTACACAATGCGCTCCATTTCTGAAGGAGATCCTTCGAAAGACAAATATTCTATTTACAGTTTGATTATAGAAGTTGCATTACTAGATAATAACCTTAGCTTATACTTTAATTCTACTTCTCGTGGTAAAGATTTATATTCTGTTATTATAGACGAAACTGATTTTTCGAATATAAATGGCGGATATGGAGTTTTTGGTACTTATGCAAAATTTTCAATAGTAATTACTTTTAATCCCACGTTTTTACAAAAATTAGGTTATAAGTCTGGTACATACTGATAATGAAGGTTTTATGATAATGCTTAAGAAAATAAATAAATCAATTTTAATTCTAATATTAATTGCAATTTCTTTTTCATCTTGCAAAAAAGAAATTTTTACTGGTGTAGAAGACAAACCTGTTGTAAATAATACTATTGTAATTGAGAGCAATCCTACAAATGCATTAGTTTATTTAAACAATAGAAATTCTGGTTTAGTAACTCCAACAAAACTCAATTGGTTACAAGATGGCAAGCATTCAATTACACTTAAACATGAATACTTTATTGATACAACTATTACTCTAACACTTAGTGGAGAAAAAGAAACAAAACTAGTTATAGATCATTATAAAAACCCAGGCCATTATGGAAAACTTTCTTGCACTTCTACACCAGAAAAAGCATTAATAATTCTTGATGATAAACCCACCGGAAAAATTACTCCATACACTTTCACCGGATTAATGCCTGGTAAACATAAAGTTAAATTTACATACCCAATGCACAGAGATGATAGTCTTGAAATAGCAGTAATCGGTGGTTCATTAAAAAATGCATATAAATTTCTTGATGATACTTCAAAAGGTGTTATTTATACTACGGATAACTCCGCAATTCCAAGTTTAAATACATATGCGGTTGTTGTCGATTCGAACAATGTAAAATGGATTGCGACTTATGATGAAGGTCTTGTAAGGTATGATGGCAAAAACTTTATTACTTATAACAAATCTAATTCCAAACTGACTTCGAATACAATTAGATGTTTAACTGTTGACAAAAAAAATAGAATATGGATTGGGCTAGATGGTGGTTTGTTTACATTTGATGGTTTTAACTTTGTTGATCGCTCAGACAAATTAAATAACAAATTTGTTAATCAGATAATTAGTGATAATAATGGTGTTGTGTGGATTGCCACTTTTGGTGGAATTGTTAAGTATGATGGCAGTACTTGGGAAACAATAAATCAAGATAATTCATTATTAAATTTTAATCACGTTTATGCATTGGCTATTGATAAACTTAATAGACTTTGGATTGGTTTTGATGATCAAAGAGGGATGATGGTTTTTAATGGTACGACTTGGACTAGCTGGACTTCGGCAAATATGGGTGTTAATCCTTCAATTGGAGCAACAATATCTTCTTTAATGTGTGATCAAAATGGACATATTTGGGCAGCGCATATGCAAGAAATTGGAGGTTCAAGAAATTTTGTTGGTGGTTTAACAAGATATGATGGTACAAAGTGGACTATTGTTTCGGTACCACAAATAAATACACAATTAATTCAATCTCTGCATGTTGATAGGAACAATATAAAGTGGATTCCTACCAAAAATGGTTTAGGTAAATTCGACAAAAACAACAATGCTGCTGTATTTACTAAAGTTAATGCAAAGCTACAAGCAAGTTATACAACATCTGTGGCACTGGATAAAAACGGAGATTTATTTATTACAACAATTGGTGGTGGTTTATCAAAATTTAGGAAAGGTAATTTTTAGCTAATATTGTTTTTTATCCAATTTTCTAACCCGTCGGCAATAATCAATTCTTGTGCTGATTTACCAAGTACTGTAAATGAATATATTTTTTGATTTACAACTATTGTTGAAATATGAAAATCAATTTTAGCTGTATAATGTGACTTCACCGTAAGATGCTCAGAACCAAAATATAATTTGAGATCATTTACTAATTCAGGGCATTCAATAATTATTAATCCATTATTAAGAGCATTACGTTTATACGTTTCATTAAAGGATCCGGCAATTACAACTTTTATCCCTTTGTATTTTATTGCGGTTGCGGCTTGTTCTCTAGAGCTCCCTGTACCAAAGTTAAATCCTACAACCAATATATCTCCATCCTTAACAATCTTACTAAAGTTTGTATCGTAGTTTTCCATCACCACTTTTGCTTGCTCATCAGGAGAAATATCATCGTTATATGTATACTTACCTGGATAAATTCCATCGGTGTTTAAGTTATCTTGATAGCAAAAAACTAGCTCGCCAATAATTACAGAAGGAAAACCATTTATAATTTCAGCAGCATTATTGTAAGTTGTAATTACATCATTTGTTTTTATTGAATAAATAACATCTTCAGCTATTAAATCCCAATCATAGCTTATATAACCATTAATGGCAGAAGCGGCAACTACGGCTGGTGAAGCAAGATAAGCTTGGGCATTAGGCGAGCCCATTCTACCTTTAAAATTTCTGTTAGTTGCAGAAATTCCAATTTCTCCATCTTCAAGAATCCCTATTCCTAACCCAATACAAGGACCGCATCCTGGTGTAAGTGGTATTGCTCCGGCATCTAAAAGGTTCTGCCAATCGCCCCGATTTTCACTTTCTTCTTGTACTTCGCTTGATGCTGCACCGACATAAAATTTTACATGATCAGCAAATTTTTTCCCTTTAACAATTGCAGCGGCTTCAGTCAAATCTTCAACTCTCGAATTAACACAAGAAACTAAATATGCTTTATTAATTTTTATTTTTTGCTTTTGCAATTCAAAAACCGAAGATATTTTTTTTACGGAATTTGGACCAGAGACAAATGGTGAAATTGTAGATAAATCGATAATTATTTCTTTTGCATAGTAAGCATCATCATCAGCTTTAAGATACTCTAGATTTGTTTTTAATTCCTCAATAGATTCTTTGTTAATTCTTGCATGTATTTTATTCTGATACTTTTCTATTCTTTTATGATACCATATAAATAATTTTTCATCAATAGGAAACAGCCCAGCTATCGCGCCCCATTCGGTAGTCATATTTGCAATTGTTAATCTTTGGTCAATCGATAAGTGTTTAATACCTTCACCAACAAATTCTATAGCGTAATTTAGGACTTCATCTTTGTTAAATAAACCGCAGAGTGCGATAATTACATCTTTGCCTGTAACACCATTTCGTAATTTCCCAATAAATCCAACTTTAGCAATAGGAGGAACTTGCCACCAAGTTTTTCCAGTTGCCCAAATAGAAGCCGCATCTGTTCTAACAATTGGTGTTCCTAAGCAACCAATACCGCCGTACATATTAGAATGGCTATCTGAAGCAACAACAAATTTGCCTGCAAATGCATAGCCCTCTTCTACCATTATTTGATGACCGATTCCTCTGCCAGCCGAGTAAAAATCTGCACCATGAGAATTTGCAAACTCTTCAATCATTCTATACTTGTTTAGATTTTTCTCGCTTTTGTTCTGAATATCATGATCTAATGTTATTACAATTTGTTTGGAGTTAGCTAGTTTATCAGCACCAATTGAATTGAATTTTGGAATAACTGCGCCAGTATTATCATGGGTCATTACATAAGCTGGTTTAATAGTAACGTAATCACCTGAGTGCACAATCTGGTTTTCTTTTAGTCCAACAGAATACTTTTGCGCTATTTTTTCTACTAAAGTTTGACCCAATTATTATAACCTTTCAATCACTGCGTCTGTAATCTGCTGTGTTGTTGCCGCCCCTTTTTCAAATACATCAGCACCACCGCGAAGTTTCATCATATCGTAACTTTTAACTTTTCCCTCTGCAACGACTTTTGAAATTGCCGATTTTATTTTACCAGCAATTTCGTTTTCACCAAGATGTTCAAGCATCATCACTGCGCTCAAAAACATAGCAATTGGATTTACTATTGAAGGATTCAGCATTTCGTACTTTGGAGCAGAACCGTGTGTCGGTTCAAAAACAGCAACATTCTCTCCAATGTTTGCGCTACAAGCAAAACCAAGTCCGCCAACCAATCCGGCAAAGCCGTCACTTATAATATCTCCAAACATATTTTCTGCAACAATAACACCATAATCTTCCGGGTTTTTAGTAAGCCACATCATTTGCGCATCAATATTTGTATCCCAAAGTTCTATACCAGGATATTCTTTCGAAATTTGTTTTGCAATATTTAACATCATACCTGATGTTTCTCTTAGTACATTAGGCTTTTCACAAATAGTAATGTTTTTATGTCCATACTTATTGGCGTAATCAAATGCAGCTTTAATAATTCTTTCACTCGCGGATTTAGTAATAATTCTAGTAGAAATAGCCATTTCTTCAGATGGAACACCTTTGAAGAAATTCATTTTGGAATGAGTTTCTAATGCATCCCGAACTTGTTTTGGTGGATTTGTCCATTCAACACCAGCATAAAGTCCTTCTGTATTCTGTCTAAAAATAATTGTGTTGATTTGTGGCTCATCAAAACCACCAGAAGAATTTTTACGAATGAAGTTTAACGGATTTCCTTTGAATGAAATGCATGGGCGGATGCAAATATCAAGATTGAACAATTGGCGTAAAGCAACAATTGGAGAAAAATAAACATATCCTTTATCTTGAAGAGGCGGGAGCAATTCTTTCTTGGCATCTACATTTGGTTTGCTTGTAATTGCCCCAAACAATGCAATTTTGTGCTTTTCAATTAATTCAATTGTGCGCTGCGGTAAAGCATTACCTTCTTTGCACCAAAATTCCCAGCCAATGTCTCCCCAAACATAATTAGCATTAAAGCTGGCGGCTTCTAATAATCTAATTGCTTCTGGTAATACAATTTTGCCAATACCATCTCCCGGCAATGCTACAATAGTTTTCATTGTCACTCTAGTTTAAGAAGTGTAAGAAATAACTGTCGCGAATAAAACTAAGCGTGAAGTTTTATCTCTTCAAAAATTGCTTTTGTTTTTTCTAATACTGGGCTTAGTTTTTCTCCGTGCTTGCTTTCTTTAACCGCTTTTTCAAATGCAGAAAATGGAAAAGGATTATTCATCAAGATCCAGAGACCAATACCGCAAATGGCAGCATTCTTTTTACCGAATATTGCTTTCAAATCGTAACTTAAAGCCGCATTCATTATATCTCGATGAACAGCATTATCAATAACAATTGAAGTGTTTTCTCCAATGCGGTTTTTAATGTAATCGAAACCGTTTTGCGAAATTGCAATAAGAACATCCGGTTCATTTATTCCGGTATAAAAAATATCATCTGGTGAAAAAATGAGTTCGGATACTGAGAAACCAGTACCAACAGTAATAGGGTAATCGCCTTTCTTTGTAACGTGTAAGCCGGAATACATTGCTGCTTTTGCAAATAATTCAGCAGAGGATTGGATTCCTTCTCCAGCAGAGCCTGCTAAAATTATTTTAATATTTCTTTGAAGATTATTTTGGAATGCAGTTTGTTCCGTAAGCGAATCTATTTTAATGTAAGGTTTTTGTGAAGTTGGCGTAAGTGCAAATGGATTGAATGCATTTACAAATGATTTTTCTAAATACCCGAGCTGATCAATGTCAGAATATTTTTGTACGCCATATGAAGGACAAACTTCAAGAATTTCTATTAGTGAAAATCCTTTTGTTGATAGGGCTGGGTTCAATTTTTCTGCGATATCTCCTTTAGCAATAATTCTACCAGAATAATTAGCACCGGCTTTATGAGCAATCTCTACAATATCAAATGGACGCGTAGCATCAACAAGACCATGATCATTTTGAAATGTTTCACTAGAAAGTCCGCTAAACTGTCCGCCAGTCATACCATAAATGAGATTGTTATTAACAATTAAAGTAAGATTAAAATTTCTACGAGCGGCTTCAAGCAAGTGGGCGATACCAATTGTCGCGCCACCATCACCTTGAATTGCAATTATTTTTTTCTTTGGATTATCAATTGCAATAGAAATACCGGCAGCCAGCGCGCAAGCTCTTCCATGTAATCCATGAATTGTATGACAAGCAAGCATCGGGTCAATCAATCCGCAGCAGCCAATATCGCTGGCAACAATTACATCAAGTGGATCGTAATTTAAAGATTCAAGAGCTTTAGCTAATCCTAATGTTATTGATTGATGTCCGCATCCGGGACAGTACGGAGAATTTTTATCTATTAACATGCTTGAAGACATCTTTCAGTTTCCTTAATTATTTCTTGAGGAGAAATCATTGCACCGATTCTATTTACTTTTGAAACATTTTTTGGAGGATTGTTACCATAAATCATTTTAACCAAAAGTCCGGTTAAATTCTCTTCGGCAAAAATCACATTTTCATATTTGTTTATTATTGTCATTAATTTTTTTGGAAAAGGAATAATTGTTTTAACATAAAGTGCGGAAACAGTAATCCCATTTTCTCTCATTTGCTTAATAGCTTCTTTAGTTGATTCTGATGTTATATCATAGCTTACAATCAAAACGTTTTCGTCTTTGTCTTCATCATGTTCGTAAATTAAAAATTCGTTCATTCTTCGTTGAATTTTATTGTGAAGACGAATTGTATTCCCTAGCGCAGCTTTTGTAGCCTTTTTAATTGTACCGGTATCATCATGTGTAGAAGAATTAATTCTAACTTGATGTTCATTATTTGTTAAAGCTAAAAATTGAGGAACTAGTTTATCGTTTGATTCATATGTTAAGTATGGTTTAGAATCTTTATAATAATCGTATTGTGCTTTTTTTATTTCGGGCAGTGATGACATATCGATGCTTCTGGAAGTCATAATCATTTCTTTTGAAGTAAGAAGCACAACAGGTGTTCTAAGTTCAACCGCAGCATGCACAGCTTTTTCAGTAACACTCCAGCAATCTGCTAGACTAGAGATAGAAAACACAGGAATGTTGTACCCGCCGGATATTATTCCGTTAAGTAGTAGCAAATCTCCTTGTGCTCCAACGGTAGCAGATCCAGTACTTGGTCCTAATCGTTGAGCTATAACAATTATCATAGGTAATTCCATCATGTAAGACATATTCAATGATTCAACCATCAATGCCAGACCTGGGAAAGAAGTTGCGGTTGCAGATAGCTTCCCAGCAGCGGAAAGACCAGCAATCCATTGGGCAACAGTTATTTCGTCCGGGGCAAAAGTCATTGTAGGAAATCTTTGCGATGCATACTGATTAATCCAGTTTGCCGGAGTAATTGGGTAACTTACAAAAGCTTCTACGCCAGCTTGAGCTAATGCTTCAACAATTACTTTACTGCCATCAATTAAGGTATAGTTATTTGACATAATTCTTCTTTTTTGTTTTACGAAAATTACTAGTAGTTTTTGATATTTCCATATGCGAATTAAAGATTATAGTCCAATTGAAGACTTAATCTGTTATCAAGATTGCCTGGTATTAATGAGGTGCCGCTTCCAAGGAATTTCTCATTTGGCTTATAAAGTTCGGAGTATTTTGCAGAAAACGAAAAACCATAAGGTGTTTTATACTTTACAACTAAATACCATCTCATCCCTTCTCCATATAAGCCCGGATTAGTCATAACTCCAGTTAAATCGCTTTCAAATTCGTATAGCCGAGAGTTATAAGAATCAGTGCGGAAAAAGATGAACCGTGTGGCAACAGATAGATATTCTCTGTAAGAATATTTTATATCTTGAAATAGTAAGTATCCATCATCTTTTTTTAATGTTGCCGAAGGTGTAGATGTTACAAATTCTATTCTTGATTGCAGTTGCAAATTCTTTAATAACCTAAAAACAAATTCTCCTCTAAAATTTTGTTTACGTACAGATGACAGTCCATAAACATCAATAACTTTTTCTAATTGTTGTTTTACTTCATTTTTGTAACGCCATCTTAGCTCTGCATTTTTCAAAGGTTTGAAAATGTAGTAAACTAAAAAATCATTTCCTTGAGCAGGGAAGCGGAATTTTTCGCTCAAATAACAAAACTTAAACTGATCAAAATAAACATTAAAAGTACCGTAAATAGATTTCCAACGTGCGCCAATGTAAAACCCATTTTCGTTTTGAGCATTGTCTCTTTCGCCAAATCCTTTTGAATGCAAATTCCAGTAATCTTCAGAATAATTTCTGTATGAAACTAAAAGCGAAAAATTTTTATCGATGGAAAAATCCAAAGTGTTTAATGTTGCAAATGATTTTTTTCTTAAAGCTGTTTCTCCCGTAAAACTAATTTTATCATAAAGAAAATTGTAACTTGTAGACAAATATGTAAATGAATTGCCGCCTGGCTGTACTACGGGCTTATTTTCAAATTCAAAATCAAACTTAGAATTATATGCGAGTAACCCTATGTTACCAAATTCACCAAAGTTATAATTAAAAGTAATTCCAGCAACTCTTTCATTAATTCTATCTTTCTTCTTAATTTCTAATTGAGTGCGGTGTAATCCATCAAGTAATAATGAAGTTATTTGCTTTGTTGAGGAATCAACAGAAGCATCTAAAAATCTTGATGAAAAGAATGCACTTAAAGAATAATTGTCATAATTAGCTTCCGCAGAAATACCTCTAAAAAATTGATTCTCGTCAGAACTCAAGTAAGGCACAAGGCCACGAGAATTTCTTGGCAAATTTTCAACAGCATTACTTCCTTTCGAAAAAGCATAACTGCTCCAAATTGCTAAGCCTTGACCAAACTCAAAAACATAATCGCCAATAACAAAATTTTTAATTAAATCAAGATCTTTCATTTGGAAATGAAATGTTGAAAAATCATTAAGCTGTTTTTCTCCAGGATCTTTCTCTATTAAAGCTCCCAAACGGATTTTATTTTGTCTGCTTATGATTAATCTATTGTATAATTTCCATCTAGAATTTGCAAATGAACCATCTACAAATCCTCTATCTTTTTGAAAATCATACAAACCACGAGTTCGAAAATTGACATTTAATAACTGAAAATTTTTATCAAAAATCTCATTAAAAGTAATTGACTGTTCATCGCCTAATTTTAAAAATGGCAGAATCTTTTCAATAAGGTCAAAACTAACTTCTTGTATAAAACGAAGTTGATCAACATTGTAAATTCCGCCTAACATATTTCTGTGTTTAATAATGGCTGAAGCATTAACCCTATCAAGAAAAGGAATTTTTAGCAGATCATTTATTGAAGCAATATTAAGCTGGATAGGGTTTTGTGCGAGATATTCAATGATGTCAAAAAATTGAGATTCATCAACGCCTTCACTTGCATCTTCAAAGAGCGTTTCAAAGTTTTGTTGAACATTTGTAGTATCCACTTGAGAGAAAATTTGATACGAAAATAGTATTAACCAAATAAGTATTAATCTCTTCATAATTATTTAGCAAAACGTAGAATTAAACCAAACTGGTGTGTTAAATCTAAATCCGGATGAGAAGTAACAGCATAATCAAATTGTAAAAACTGATAGATTACACCAAATCCGCCGGAGTAGATATTTGGTTCATTATGTGCTCCAAATCTCAACCTAATAAAATCTAACATAGAGTATTCTGCGCCAATTCTTAATGAAGTGTCAAATCCAACTTCTTTACTTAAAGCCGCACTAAATGTAAATTCTTTTATCACTTTAAGATGAAGTCCACCCCAAAAAACAGTTGGTAATTGTCCCGATTCTTCCGATAAAGTTGACCGAGTTATATTATCAATAGCAAAACCAAAACCAATTTGTTCATTTAGTTTAGCTATACCGCCAAGATTTAGAAGCAATGTACCTTTAGTTCCATAATTTTTTATAGCTAAGTTTTTATAAATAGCTGTGCCGCCAACGAAGAAGTTATTAAGAATTTTCCGACCATAACCAATGGCAAATTGTGTTTCTTTGTAAAGCTCAAAACCATAAATAGAAAAACCGGCACTAAATGTACCATAAGGCGTTGGTTCACTATAGGCGGCAAATGCATTTGATAATTCTTTTGTACCATAAGGCGCAGGAGAATAATACATACCAATTTCTCTGGATTTTGTTAAAGCTAGCCCGGCTGGATTATTAAATAATTGAAAAACATCATTGGAATAAGAAAAATCCGAGTGCGCTAAAGCAACTTGTCTGGCTCCGGGATTAGTTTGTCCGAAACTTTGTATGGTGATAGCAAGTAGAATAATTGTTATTATTGGATGTTTCATAGGTACCAACTTAAAAGATTGTATTATTTTTCTCAAATATATATCTTAAAATTAAGATAATTCTTGGAGTTTGCAGATGAAGAAATTATTATTTATAGCTTTTGTCTTTGGAGTCTTTGTTACTAAAAATTATACTCAAGAACTTGATGCAACTGTAATTATTAACACTGAGCAATTACCTAATGCTTCACGCGATAGGTTAGATAGTTTTGTTAATCAAATACAAGATTATCTTAACAATAATAAATATACTGGAAAGCCTTGGGAAGGTGAAAAGATAAAATGTAATTTCAACATTTTTTTTACCTCAGCCAGCGATGATGTTACTTACTCCGCTCAACTAGTTGTTACAAGTCAAAGACCAGTTGAAGGCTCACGATTAAATTCATTAATGCTATCTATTATGGATAATGCTTGGTCTTTCCGTTATGAAAAAGGGCAGGCAATGTATTTTAATCAAAGTAATTTTGATGGTCTTACTAGTTTTCTTGATTACTATGCTTACATCATTATCGGATTCGATTCTGATTCTTATTATGAACTTGGCGGAACTGATATGTTTCAAAAAGCATTCGAAATTGCTGTAAAGGGTACTTCGAGCAGATTTGGTAAAGGATGGACATTGGAAACAGCTGCATATAACAGAAGAGCTTTAGTTGATAACCTTCTTAATTCAAAATATCAGCAATTCAGAAGAGACTATTTCAATTACCACTACAACGGATTAGATCTATTAAACAGCAAGAATGCCGGCGAAAAAACACTCGCAATTCAAAATATTAGTGCGCTCGTAAAGAATCTGGAGAAAGCAAAGGGAACTATTGATTGGAGAAGTGTTTTGTTAAAAGTATTTTTTGATGCAAAGGCAGGAGAAATTACTGATCAACTAAAAGGTAAAGTTGACCCTTCATTGTTTGTTAGTCTTAAAAAAATGGACGCTTCGCACACATCAAAGTATGACGAAGCGTTAAAGTAAAATCTTTTAGAGTCTATCAGATTGACTTCTGATAGATTCTATATTTTTTATAAATCTCTCCATTCATAACTTGAGCACCGCGATTCATCATATCATTGTCTTCTAAAATCCAGCTGGCTTCACCTTGTAAAATTCCAACATTTGCTGCTCTGTTTACTATTTCCCAATAAAATACTGCATCTAAACCGCGTTTTTGATACTCTGGGATTACACCAAGAGTTAAAACTCTTGACCAAGTAATTTTTTTCTTTTGTGTAAATAATTTTAAAAAATTAAAAGGAAGTAGTTTACCGTTGAAAGATTTAAAAATTTGGTTATAGTCCAGCATTACTAAAGCAAAACCAACAAGTTTATTATCTATTTCTCCAAACAAAACCAAAGAAGGTTCAATCAAAGGTTTAAGATCTTTTGCCATCGCATCAATTTCTTCTTCTGTCATTGGAACAAAACCCCAGTTCTTTTCCCAAGCTTTGTTATAAACAAATTTTACTTTGTCCAATTCCTTTTTGAATTCTTTGATATCCATTGCGTAAATTTTTAAGCCAGATCGTTTTTGTGCAATTTCTGCTACCCGTTTAAGTTTTTCTGAACTAACAACTTTGCTATTTTGGAGGTTATAAGCATATAAATCTTTAGCCTTAATAAAGCCATAATTATTACACAGATCGAGATAATAAATAGGATTGTAAGGCATTAGAATTCTAGGTTCATCATCAAAACCTTCTATCAGCATACCATATTCTTCATTCGAAGAAGGATTAGCTGGTCCAAGCATTTCATTGCAGCCGTTTTTCTTAAGCCAATCTTTAGCAGCATCAAAAAGTTTATTTGCTACAATTTGATCATTTATACATTCGAAAAATCCAAAAAATCCAGCTTTATCTTCATGCACTTTATTGTGCAGATCATTTTTAATGGCTGCAATTCTTCCAACCATTTTTCCATCTTTTTCCGCAATAAAAAATTCTGCTGATGCGTGTTTGTAAAAAGGATGATTTTCTCTATCTAAAATTCTCATCTTATCAAAAATAAGTGGAGGAACCCAAAAAGAATTACCTTTATAAATCTCCCAAGCAAATTTGACAAATGATTTTATTTCTTTTTTTGTTTTTATTGTTCGAATTGTAATTTGAGACATGCTTTCTCCTTGGAAAGAAAAGGTTAATCATCTAAACGATGATTAACCTTGCATGAAAGATTAGATTAGTCCTACTTCTTTACCGGCTTTTTTGAAAGTTTCAATAATGAAATCAAGATGTTCATCTTCATGAGTTGACATATAGCTTGTTCTCATCATTTGTCTTCCTTGTGGTACGCCAGGTGAAATAAATACGTTAACAAAAACACCATAATCATAAAGTTTACGCCACATTTGGAATGCTAGACCGTCATCACCAACTATAACTGGTACAATTGCTGTGCGTCCTTCAATTATTTTAAAGCCGGTTTCACTTAAACCTTTTCTCATTTTATTTGCGTTTTGAATTAACTTTTCAACACGCCAAGGTTCTTGCTCTAAAATATCAAGAGCAGCTAATGCGGCAGCAACGGAAGCGGGTGTTGGAGAAGCGCTAAAAATCAAAGCTGGGGAATGATGTTTCAAGTAGTTGATTACGCGTTCTGGACCAGCAACAAAACCACCTAAAGAAGCAAAAGTTTTACTGAATGTTCCCATTGTTAAATCAACTTCTTTTTCTAAACCGAATTCGCTTGCTGTGCCTCTGCCACCTTTACCAATTACACCAACTGAATGTGCATCATCTATTAATGTTCTCGCATTATATTTTTTAGCAAGTTCAACCAGCTTTGGAAGATCAACAATCTCGCCGCCTGTACTAAAAACACCATCGCTTATTATAAGTTTTGGAGCTTCTGATGGAAGCTTTGCTAATACTCTTTCCAAATCAACCATATCATTGTGTTTATATCGTTCTAAATTTGCAGTTAAGCCTTTAGCCATTATTTGACCGGCAACAATACATGCATGGTTATCTCTGTCCGAAACAACATACTCATTTCTTCCTTGTACCAAAGTAGGGATAACACCTTGAGCGGATTGATAACCAGTGCTATAAAGTAAAACCGATTCTGTGCCAAAGAATAACGCCAATCTACGTTCTAATTCAACATGTAAATCAAGTGTTCCAGTTAAATATCGTGATCCTGAACATCCGGTTCCATATTTTCTAACAGCTTCTAATGCTGCTTCTTTAACTTTTGGGTGAGCAGTTAATCCCAAATAATTATTGGACCCAGCCATAACCACTTTTCTTCCTTCAATCTGAACAACCGGTCCTTCATTCTCTTCAATTGGTCTGAAATAAGGATAGAAACCAAGTGCTTTTATATCATCAGCACGGGTAAAGTCATAACACTTGTTAAATAAATCCAAAATGCCTCCATTCATAAAAAAAACTAAAATATTTTTGGTGAGTTACTTCGTTTTAACGAAATTTCGGTTGGGAATATAATCAAAAATGGATGAAAATTTACTTATGAGTACTAAAAATATTTCAGTTGTGTCAGGAGCTTCCGGGTTTGTTGGAAGCCACTTAGTTGATAAATTATTAGCAGAAGGTCATCATGTAAAATGTATTTTACGTTCATCCAGTTCTAGAAGATGGTTAGAAGGAAAACCTGTTGAAATTGTTGACTGTGGTTTATTTGATAAAGAAGCTCTAAAGCCGATCTTAAAAAATGCTGACTATATATACCATGTAGCTGGTGTTGTAAAAGCAAAAACAAAAGAGGAGTATTATAAAGGTAATGTCCTCAGTACAAAAACTTTATTGGAAGTCGCTGTAGAAGTAAGCGAAAATCTGAAAAGGTTTGTTATTGTAAGCAGTCAAACTGCTTGCGGTCCTTCTTTAGATGGAAAACCATGTTCAGAAGAAACTAAAGAACATCCTATTACTACATACGGTAGGAGTAAATATGAACAAGAACAATTAGCTGAAACATTTTTTACTAAGCTTCCAATAACTATAGTAAGACCGCCGGCTGTTTTTGGAGAACGAGATACTGAAGTATTTATGATCTTTAAAACTTACAAAGCCGGTTTAATGACATTAATTGGCTTTGATGATAAAAGACTGAACCTAATCCATGTTGAAGATTTAGCAAGAGGAATTTATGAGTCATCAATTTCTCCTAAGACAAAAGGAGAAAAATATTTCCTCGCGTCAGAAGAAATCTACACTTGGCCACAAGTAGGCGATGCTATTGGAAAAGCCTTCGGGAAAAAAGCATTAACACTTAGATTACCGCATTCCTTAGTATATACAGTTGCAGCGGTAGCCCAATTTTTTGCAATGTTCAGTTCTAAGGCGGCAACTTTTAATTTAGAAAAAGCTCGCGATTTTGTTCAACCGGGTTGGACGTGCGATGTTTCCAAAGCTAAAAAGGATTTTGGATATTCACAGAAAATTCATTTAGAAGAAGGAATAAAACGTTCTATTGATTGGTATAAAGAGATGAGATGGTTGTAATTTAGTTTATTTTTTGAATATAAAAGGTGGCTGTCGCAAATATTGCAGTCACCATTACCAAATCCTTTGTGGTTAATTCCCAAATTAAAATTCATTGTTAAAATGTTAATCAACTCACATTCAAATTCCTTGGAAGATTCATTTGCTATTAAAACTGATTTAATTTCAACATTAACATCAGAAGTCAAATGATCAATATGCCAATGAATTATTTTCTTTTTTCTGAGATGACGCTCTAAGCGTTGTGATAAGTTTTTTTGCGCGCTGCCAGAATAGTAATAATATCCTTTTTCAAATATTTGGTTTAAAAATTTCTTTGCACTTATTTGAATGGGTTTCTTGATTTGTAATTCAAGTAAGTAAACGCCGAAATTTTTCTTAGTTGTTTTTAGCACCTTCTTTAATCCAAGTTCTAATTCCGGTAATTTGATTCTTTGTTAATGGTGGCCAGCCAACTGGCGGCATAGCGTTTGTAGATCTTCCTTCAATAGACCAAATCAGTTTACTATTATCCGGAGTGCCGGGCATTACAACTAAAAAATTACTGGTAGCTTCTGCGTGGTTATCTAAGCTTAATCCGCCAGCTCTGTCTTGAGAATTATGACAATTAGTATTGTTACATTTTATTTGAAAAACCGGTTGTATGTATTCACTGAAACTAACATTTGAAGGAGGTATAATCTTATTATCAATATCTTGATTTGTTAGCGTATCATCACAGGCTAAAAACAAAGTAACTATCGTTAAAAAAAATAAAATTATTCTTATTTGTTTCATTTGTTTTTTTTTGTTTCAAAGATATCCCTCAAGAATCTTTAATTCAATGCTTTTTAGTTTACATTAAAAAAATTATTTTGAAAATCATATTCGGAGGTAAATATGCAAAAAGCAAAATTTGCATTTTTAGTGCTTCTTCTAAGCTACTCTTTCTCTTTTTCGCAAAAATTACTTCAATCTGGTCCTATGGTTGGTTACTCAACTATGAGGGAAGTATGTCTTTGGGTACAAACAACAAAAGAAGCAAAAGTAAAATTTGCTTATTGGAAACAGAATGATCCTAAGAATAGATTTTATACAAATGAAGTAACAACAAATTCAAATGATGGATTTACAGCTAAACTTTACTGTAAAAATTTGGATGGCGGACAAGTATATATGTATGAATTATTTATTGATGACAAAAAGGTAGTTCGTCCATATGAGATGAAATTTCAGACTCAGAAACTTTGGCAGTGGAGAGGTAACGCGCCCGATTTTTCATTTGTTATTGGAAGTTGTAATTATGTAAATGAGCCGGAATCTGATCGTCCTGGTAAACCTTATGGCGCTAACCATGAAATATTTACAAGTATTAATGAGAAGAAACCCGACTTTATGATTTGGTTAGGAGACAATTTCTATTACCGGGAAGGCGATTGGGATTCTTGGAGTGGGATTATTCATAGAAATACTCATACAAGATCATTAGTAGAATTGCAACCTCTTTGGGCAAATGTACATCATTACGCTATTTGGGATGATCATGATTTTGGACCTAATGATAGCGACCGCGGATTTTGGAACAAGGAACGAACTTTAGAAGCCTTTAAACTTTTTTGGCCAAATCCTTCTTTTGGAATAAATGGAAATGCTGGGATAACAACTTTTTTTCAGTGGAGTGATGTCGAATTTTTCTTATTAGATAACCGTTATTATAAATCTCCCAACGATCGTAAAGATGAAGAGAAAGTTATTCTAGGAGATGAACAATTAAATTGGCTAATTGATAATTTAAGTTACAGTCGCGCACCTTTTAAAATAGTTGCCGTTGGAGGGCAGTTTTTAAATCCTAGTATTGGGACAGAAAATTTTTCTCGTGTCCCAAAGGAAAAAGATAAAATTTTTAACGCTCTTGAAAAAAATAGAATTGAAGGAGTAGTTTTTATTAATGGGGATATTCATCGTAGCGAAATTTCAAAACTAGAAAGGGTTAATTCCTACCCAATTTATGATTTTACCGTTTCGCCATTAACTGCGGGTCCATCAAAAGTTTATGATAATCCATTAAGAATTGAGTCTATAGCTTATACAGAAAGAAATTTTGCACGGTTCGAAGTTACCGGAAACAATAAAAACCGCACTTTAAAGTGTACATTATTTGATGTAACCGGAAAAGAGGTTTGGAATTACTCAATCAATGAAAATGAACTGAAATATAAAAAGGATTAAAATAGCCTCAGTAATATTTTGTAAAAATATACTATATCATTACTTTTGTAATAGTTCTTAAAAATATTGGGGCTATAGCTCAGTTGGGAGAGCGCTTGAATGGCATTCAAGAGGTCATCGGTTCGAACCCGTTTAGCTCCACAAACATCCTTCCATAAATATGTTTTTCACTTATATTTTATTTAGTAAATCTCTTAATAAATATTATTGTGGTTCTACAGATAATCTTGAACGAAGACTTCAACAGCATAATTCGGGATATTCAAAATCAACAAAGGGCGGAGTGCCTTGGGAACTAGAGCATTTTGAAGAATTTACAGATCGGACAAATGCAGTGCAAAGGGAGAATGAAATCAAAAAGAAAAAGAGCAGAAAATATATTGAAGCAATAATAAGCAAAGGAGAGCGTCCCGAATGAAATTCGGGAAGGTCATCGGTTCGAACCCGTTTAGCTCCACAAACATCCTTCCATAAATATGTTT
>CAZVYT010000048.1:0-24809 GCA_964631495.1 uncultured Melioribacter sp.
CAGATTTAAAGTGGAAAAGAGACTTGGGAGACATTAGAAAAATTGTTAATATACAATATGATTTGTTGAAGAAAGGCGCCTCGCTTGTTAAGGTAAATGGCTTTGTTGTTTATAGCACATGTACAATAGAGCCGGAAGAAAATTACGAATTGATTAAGAAGTTTCTTTCAGAAAACTCTAATTTTTCACTTATATCTGCAACTTCGTCAGTTCCCAAATCAGTTGTTGATGAAAATGGTTGTGTTGCAACTTTACCGCATATTCATAATGTTGATGGTGCATTTGCAGCCAAATTAATTAGAAATAATTAAGTGATTATATATGGCATCAGAAGCGTTACAAAAATTTGCAGAAGATTTAAAATTGGCTCGGGAAGCTAAGGGAATAAGCATATTACAAATATCCTCACGTACCAAAATTGACCCAAAGTTTTTGACAGCAATTGAAAATGCTGAATTTGATGTTTTGCCTGAATTATATGTAAAGGCATTTATCAAATCATTTGCCCAAACAATTGATCTTAACCCAAAAGAAGTAATTCAAAAATTTGAAAATGCAAAGTCAGGTATTACGGAAAAACCATTAAGTGTAGTTAAAGAAAAAGTTAAGGAAGAATTAATTTCTGAAGAACAATTAGATACTAAGAAAGCTGAAGTTGTATTAGAAGCAATTGGCGATCAAAATATTGTTCAGCAAACAAAAGAGTATGCATCAAAACTAGATTTGAATGCAAATGCAATTGAAGAAACTAAAAAAACATTTTTAAAGGCAAACAGTAATAAAATTATTGGAGCTTTTGTTTTACTTATTGCATTAATAGTAATGTATTTTGCGCTTATATACGAATCCTCGCCAGATATTATTATTAATTCTCAAGAAGATAAAAATTCTAACAACTTGGAACGCTATGAAGTAAATAAAGCAGAGAATCCAGTAATTCTAGATTCACTCACAAGTTCGTCTCAAGAAGAATTATCTGATAGTTTAAGGTTAAGAATTCAAAATAGTGGTCAAGTTTGGATAAAAGTATTATGTGATGGAAGAATAGTGCAACAAGGTACTTTAAAAAAAGATAGTACATTAAACTTTAGAGCAAAAAATCAATTTGGTATTAGTGTAGGTAATGCAGGTGCTGTAAAGCTTTTTTACAATGATAAACCAGTAAAAAATGTTGGTAATCCGGGAGAAATCAGAAATATCACAATAACACCGGATACAATTCGTTATTTAACTATTAGGCGCAATGAAACAAAGCCTTCAAAAAGAAATTGATGAAATTCGTTCGAAAATCAGAGAACATGATTACAATTATTTTGTTCTAAATGAACCCAAGATTGATGATTTCGAATATGATCAACTTTTTAAATCACTCCTAGATCTTGAAAAAGAAAACCCGGATCTAATTACCGCCGATTCACCAACACAGAGAGTGGGTTCTGATTTAGTTAAAGATTTCTCCCCAATCACTCACAAAACTCCAATGCTTAGTTTAAGCAATACATATAATCAAAAAGAACTGCGTGATTTTGATCGGCGAATACGTGAGGGATTGCCGTCTGATGAGAATATAGATTATGTATGTGAATTAAAAATAGACGGCGTTTCGGTAAGTATTCATTATGAGAATGGCAAGCTAACTACTGCTGCAACTAGAGGTGATGGAACAATTGGTGAAGAGGTCACGGCAAATGTTAAAACTATTCGTTCAATACCACTTATTATTGATTTTAAGTCAGACCATAAAATAAATCTTGAAAAAATTGAAGTACGCGGCGAAATTTATATGGAAAATGAAACTTTCCGTAAATGGAACGAAGAGAGAGAATTGAATGGTGAAAAGACATTTGCAAATCCTCGAAATACAGCCGCGGGCACAATTAAAATGCAAGATCCTCGTATTGTATCAAAACGCCCACTTCAAATATTTACATATTATTTATTTTCATATTCAACCGAATTGAATTCACAAGTAGAAAACCTTGAGCTTTTAAAGAAACTTGGTTTTAGAGTAAATGAGAACTATGAGTATTGCAAATCTATCAATGAAGTAATTGAGTTTTGTAATAAATGGGAGGATTGGAGAACTCAATTACCATACGAAATAGATGGTGTTGTTATCAAAGTAAATTTGCTAAAGCAACAAAGAATTCTTGGAAGTATAGCAAAATCACCAAGATGGGCAGTTGCGTATAAATTCAAAGCAAAACAAGTATCAACTAAACTACATAAAATAACATGGCAAGTTGGCAGAACTGGTGCTTTAACTCCTGTTGCAGAATTAGAACCTGTTTTATTGGCTGGCTCAACTATAAGTAGAGCTACTTTACATAATTATGAGGAAATTAAAAGAAAAGATATTAGAGAAGGAGATGTAGTTTTAATTGAAAAGGGTGGAGATGTAATTCCAAAAGTTGTATCGGTTGATCTAGAATCGCGTAATTCTGATACAATTCAAACGCTACCGCCAAATAATTGCCCGGTCTGTGGATCAAATCTTTATCGAAACGATGAAGAAGTTGCTATTTATTGTGAGAATAAAGAATGCTCAGCACAAGTAAAAGGCAGCATTACACATTTTGCTTCACGAGGCGCTATGGATATTGAAGGGTTTGGTGAATCATTAGTTAATTTATTGGTTGATCGAGGATACTTGAAAACGTATGCTGATATTTATTCTCTAAATCTTCAGAAAGATGAATTGATTCAAATAGATAGATTAGGTGATAAAAGTGTATCCAATCTGTTGGATGCAGTAGAAAAAAGCAAAGAAAAGCCTTTTGATAAAGTACTTTTTGCATTAGGAATTCGTTATGTTGGCGCTGGAGCTGCTAAAAAGTTGGCAGAACACTTTCTTACTATTGATGCTTTAGAAAGCGCAACAAGTGAAAAAATTGAAGAAGTTCATGAAATTGGACCAAGTATTAGCAATAGTGTTGTAAGATTTTTCACTGATGAACACAATAAAAAAATAATTAATAATTTAAGAGTTGCCGGACTTTGTTTTAGTACTGAACGCAAAAAATTAAAATCAGAATCACTTTTTGGTAAAACTTTTGTTTTAACTGGAACACTTTCAACTATGTCTCGGGAAACAGCTGCTGAAAAAATACAAGAGCATGGTGGAAATGTGGTATCTTCGGTTAGTAAAAGAACAGATTTTGTTTTAGTTGGTGAAAGTCCAGGTTCAAAACTTGAGAAAGCACATAAATTAGGTATCAAGATTCTTACTGAAGAAGAATTTATTAAGCTGATTTTACAATGATTGAAGAATTAAAGCGAAAAATTGCCCACTATTTGATTCGGAAAAAGTATCTTCGTAAATCTGAAGAATCAATAGCATTTAAATCAATTATTAGAGATGCAAAAGAAATTCTTTTAATTATGCCGGGAAATGATGCTGATTTTATAGAAGCACTTGAAAGTGTAAAATATTTCCAAAATCATAAAAAAACCATTTCAATATTTATTGCCGAAGCGAAGCATAGTACACTTCAGTTAACGAGCAGCGTTAAATTAATCTCTTACCTTCCTTTACAAATAACTAGATTTTTTCTACCTGACAAAATGCTTTTGGCACGTTTAAAAGACAAGAAATATGATGTTGTAATTGATCTAAATCTGAAAGAGAATACGTTTTTTAGCTGTGTTGCCAATGTGGTTAATTCAAAAATACGTATTGGTTTTAGAAAAAATCGCTCGGAAGATTACTACAATATTATATATGATTCTAAACAAAATGAGCCATTATTGGTCTATAAAAAGCTAATAGAACATCTTGCCATGTTTTAATTCTTTACATTGGGATTATGAGGCTTTATTTGTAAATTTGCATAAATAAAAGACAGAAAAACTATGGGCGAAAACTTCAATTACGAACTAAAAAAACTTGGCGATATTGCCATTTTCAAATTAAATGAAAAAAGATTTGATTCAACAATTGCCGGATTTGTTAAAGGTGAGTTTACCATTTTATTACATACCGAAGATGTTCGTAAACTTATCATTGATCTATCGGAAGTTGATTATTGTGATAGCTCTGGTTTAAGTTCAATTTTACTTGCTTTTAGAATCCTTCAATCAAACGAAGGTCATATCCGTTTAGCATCACCTACAAAAAATGTTAAAACTCTTATTGAAATTTCTCAGTTAGATCGTGTTCTTACTATTTGTAACACTGTAAATGAAGCAATAAAGGATTTAGAATCCGTTTGATTCACTTTATTTAGCTCGGAAATTATCTACTAATGAATATATAATCACTACAGATATCCTGATGATTGATAAAAGTATTTTAAAAAAAATTAAACTTGTAGTTTTTGATTTAGATGGTACTCTTATCAACGATCATAATATAATTGGCGAAGAAACTAAAGGTTTGATTAAAGAATTATCTTTACTGGGTGTTCAGTTTTCAATAGCTACAGGCAGATTACTTAGTGCTGCAACAGATCATGCTGATGAACTTGGTATTAAAATTCCTTTGATAACATTAGATGGTTCTTTGATCAAAAGGTATCCTGGAGAAGATAGTATCTTTGAATCACCACTACCGGTAAAACATGTTCTAAGAGCGTTAAAACTTGCAGATAAATATCTTGTTCAAGTAGCTTTATGCCATGATAAAGCTATTTATTACACTGAAGAGAACACTTTATTTCCACAATTAATGGACAAGTTTGGCGCCAAATATGAACAGGTATTTTCTTATGATAATTATTTGAATGATACTCTTGAAATTATTATGGTTAGTGATTACAAAGAAAATATTAAACATATTTCAAAGAAAATGTCGTTTCCTTACACGTTTGGTTGTAGAGCAAATTACTATAAAACCAGTGGAAAAGGAGGAAACTATTATCTTGAAATTAGGAAAATGGGATGCAGTAAAGGTGATGGATTAAAGCGCCTTTTGAAGCATTTAAGAATAAAAATTAAAGAGACCGCAGTAGTAGGCGATTGGTACAATGATAAGTCACTTTTTGAAAATGATTCTTTAAAGGTTGCCATGGGAAATGCAGTTCCGGAATTGAAAAGAATGGCTGACTTAATTCTTAAGAAAAGCAATAATGAAGATGGCGCAGCAGATTTTCTTAAAATGCTACTTCAAGCAAAAAAATAAATGTTTACTTCAGAAATAAAATCCATCCTTAGAAAAAGCAAAAGAATAAAAATTCTTTTGATCTTCATCATTATTGTAACAATTGTCTCTTTATTCCCAAAGGGAGAATCTCTTGAATCTGAAATTACGGTTGGGTCAATTTGGATTCATGAAGATTTAATTGCTTCTACAACATTTGAAATATTAAAAGATCCTAAAGTTTATGATGTTGAAAAAAAAATATCCGTGAGCAAAGTTTTTCCAATTTTTGTTCGTGATACAATATTACAATCTAAAATGATTGATTCGATGAATACTTTTCTCACAAAGTTACAAGCAGAGTATGATAAACCCGAATTTGTTTCTAAAAACTTGAAATTAAGTAAGGATGCACTTGTAAAACTTCAAAGATTAAAAAACCCAATGACAAATGTCTTTGGCAAAAAAATTACAATTGATGAATTTTCTCGGCACGTATACGCATCCTTATCTGAGATTTACAAAATTGGTTTAATAAAGGATTCTGATAGTAAACATGATACGATTTCTTTAAGAGAAGGCAATTATGAAAGGAATTATTCAAAGGATAGTTTTATTGTTGAAGAAAAATTAAATGATTTCATTGCTTTCAAAGCAAACATTTTAGTCGGCAGTAATTCAGATTTTATCGAAGTAATTGAAGAATGCGTTCATCTTTTTACTAAACCAAATATTGTTTTTAATAAAAGACTTACTGATGAGGCAGTTAAAAGTGCACAATCCAAAATTGTTAGAAATATTGGAATTGTAAATGAGAATGAAAGAATAATTGCAAAGCATGATCGTATATCAGAAGATGTTAAACTAAAAATAGATTCTTATCGAATTGCAAAGGGAGAAGAGCGTGGTATTTTAAGTTTGATACTACAAAACATTGGAAAGTTTTTACATATACTTCTCGTAATGCTGCCATTGATGATATACATTTACCTTTTCCGTCAAAAAATATTTAACGACAATTTAACCATACTTCTAATATCGCTCGTTATTTTATTTATAAGTTTTATAACTTATCTAGTATATAGTATTAATATATCGGCTCCCATTGAATATCTAATTCTTGTACCAGTTGCCTCGATGCTTCTAACAATAATCTTCGATTCCCGCGTTGGTTTCTACACTACAATTGTTATTTCGTTAATAGTTGGAGCTTTGCGTGGTAATGATTATGTATTCGCTGTTACTAATATTGTAGCTGGTGGAATGGCCGCTTATACGGTTAG
Source organism: uncultured Melioribacter sp. (assembly GCA_964631495.1). GTDB lineage: Bacteria > Bacteroidota > Ignavibacteria > Ignavibacteriales > Melioribacteraceae > Stygiobacter. The sequence continues at coordinate 6,361 of CAZVYT010000048.1, forward strand.
AGACATAAAAAACAGAACTCAAATATATCGATCCTTTCTATATATATCATTTGGTTATTTCCTTTGCATTCTTGCTTTTGGATTAGAGCGTTTCGAATCCATAAATGATATGGCTTCCGGTTTTACTTTCGCTGCTTTTAATGCCTTAATTAGTCCCATTCTTACATATGGGTTAATTGTTTTTGTAGAAAGAATTTTTAATTTAACAACCGATTTAACATTTCTTGAACTGACTGATTTAAATAGACCTTTGTTAAAAGAATTGGCCAAAAATGCTCCAGGTACATTTAGTCATACAATTTCTATGGGAACTTTGGCAGAAAGAACAGCAGAAGCGATTGGCGCAAATTCAATACTAGCTAAAGTCGGAGCTTACTATCACGATATTGGAAAAATTCTAAATCCAGATAGCTTTGTTGAAAATCAAATCGATTCCAACAATATTCACGAGAATTTGCCTCCGGAAAGAAGTTCAGCGCTAATTAAAGAGCATGTACATAAAGGAATTGAACTTGCAAGAAAACATAAATTACCAAATGATGTTATAGATTTTATTCCAATGCATCATGGAACTATGGTAATTTCTTATTTTTATGAAAAAGCTAAAGAATTATATGGGGAAGAAAATGTAAACATTAATGAATTTAGATATGATGGACCTAAACCTAAAACAAAAGAAACAGCCATCGTTATGTTAGCAGATGCTTGCGAATCAGCAGTAAGATCTTTACATGAATCTGATCCGCAAGTAATTGAGAATGTAATTAATAATCTTATTAATACAAGAATTGAAGATGGACAATTAGATGAATCTCCTTTAACTTTTAGAGATGTTGATAAAATCAAAGAATCTTTTTTAAGCATTTTATTGGGGCATCATCATAGAAGAATTCGTTACCCAAACCAAGAAGAACTAGAAACTAAGCCGGAAGAATGATGTAGATGGAGCAGTTCATTAACGAATTCATTTCCATTTTACGTTATGAAAAAAACCTTTCGGATAATACCGCGAAATCATATCGGAGTGATCTTAAAAGCTTAGTTGCATATTTGAATAAAAATAATGTGAAAGATTGGAATGATGTAACCAGTAAAACTTTAGCAGAATTTTTTAATGCTCAAAGAAAAAATAAAATAAGCAGCGCTACTACTGCACGATATATGACATCTTTGAAGAAGTATTTCCAATTTTTAGAAGACAATAAGTTTATAGAGAAAAACCCAACTTTAACTCTTGGTAAAGTAAAACTTTCTAGAAAATTACCTCATGTTCTATCATTAAATGAAATTGAAAGAATTCTTAATGCGCCAAATGTTAATGAAAAATTCGGCTTACGTGATAAAGCTATTCTAGAAATATTATACTCATCTGGCTTGCGCGTAAGTGAACTTATTGGATTAAAAACAAACGATCTTTATTTTGAAGAAGAAGTAGTAAGAGTTCTAGGCAAAGGATCAAGAGAAAGAATTGTGCCAATAGGAAGTAGTGCTATCAAATGGATTAAAGATTATTTAATAGTTTCAAGACCTTTATTTGAGAAAAAAGATAGAAGTCAAGGTTTTGTTTTCTTAAATAATCGAGGAATGAAACTGAGTAGAATCTCAATTTGGAAAATGGTTGATTACTATGGTAAGCTAGCTGAAATTGTCAAAGAAATTCACCCACACATTTTTAGACATTCATTTGCTACCCATCTACTTGAAGGTGGAGCAGATTTGAGAGCGGTACAAGAAATGCTTGGACACTCAGATATATCAACAACTCAAATTTATACTCATGTTGATAGGAGCTACATTAAACAAATACATAAAGATCACCATCCAAGAGGATAAAAGTTTGCTGAAGTTAAGATCAATTATTATTCTCTTAGCATTTAATATTTTAATATTAATATCCGGGTGTTATTCGAATATTGATGAACTGAAAAAAGACAAACTGAATCCATATTCAATTTCATTAGGTAGTTTTAACACTTACGAAAATGCGTTAAAATTTAAGATGAAACTAAATGATACAGTACGAGCACATTTAAGATTAGAATATGTTGCAAAGAAAAAGTATAAACTATTACTTGGAAAATATAGTAATTCATATGATGCTGGAGAAAAAGGGTTTGAATTGTTTCTTAAAAAACATATCAAAAATTACGAGATAAACAGAAACGGACAGCGTGTTTTAGATGAATTTGTAAATATTCCTTTCATTGGTTATTATCTAGGGAAACCAGTGTTATACAATTATAACATGATGCTTAAACAAACAGAATTACAATGGAGCAGATACAATAAGAAAGTACTCTCTGTTAGTTTAACAAAAAAGGCTAAAGCTGCTTTTATCATTACTGCTAACGCTAATACAAAAAACAAATCTAATTCTTCTTTTAATGAAGTCAGTGTACATTACTTAAATAGAAATGAAGATGAAACTAAAGAGTTACTTAATCTTGGTAATGTAGACAGAATTTACTCTTATTGGGATATGCCGGATACTTTTCGTATCAACGTTACAAATCCCGATTCAAGTAACGCTAGGATAATATATCAACGTATTAACTCTTGGGATAATTCCGGTAAAATTGGAAAAAGCAGTAAACGTTCTTTTGATATTTTACTACAAGGATATCCATTAAAACCAAAATACAATCCAGAAATTTTTTCGCCAAATGGGAAGTACAAAACCAGATTGGTTAAATCAAATGAAACCAACTACGTTTATCTTAAAAACTATACGGATAAATCTGAAGTACTTGTTCTTACACTTATGGGTGAAATTAAAGATATCATTTGGTCGGAGAATTCCAGATACTTGATATTTATATCTGAGGAAAATCAAAACAATATTAAACGCAATGAAATGCCAAATCAGCTTTTTGCAATCTATGACATAATTGCGAATAAAATAGTAAGAATTATTGATGGAAGTGGTTTTAATAATTTATTACTTCGAGGAAAGTTCTTATTTTATGATATAATCTTGAATGACTTAAAACATATTGAAGTAATTGATATTGAAAATAACACTATTTACGATTCAATAAATATTCCCGGTGGATGTGCTTTAAATACATTGCCTGAATGAGAAATAAATGAAAATATATTTTAGAATACTCTCTTACATTAACCCATTCAGAAAACATTTAACTGCTTCAATTATTTTTACAATTCTATATGCTTTGTTAAATGGAGCATCAATAACTTTAACAATACCATTGTTAGACACACTTTTTGCTCAAAACCAACCTACAATAACAGTACAAACTATTCCCAAGACAATAAATGCTCCTATAATGGGATGGTTGAGTAATGTAATCGATTCAATTACATCTGCCTTCAAAAATGTTGTTTTTTCCGGAACACAAAATCAGATTTTGGTAAAAATATGCCTGCTATTATTTTTAACTTTTTTGTTTAAAAATATATTTGGCTATTTGCAATCATATTATCTTGCTTTTGTTGAACAAGGAATGATAAGAGACCTACGTAACCAAGCATATTACCATCTACATAAACTCCCGATGAGTTATTTTAAAAATGAAAAAACCGGCAATTTAATTTCTCGATTGACAAACGATGTTTATGTAGTTCAAACTAGTGTTTCTGCAGTATTCCTTAATATGATTCGTGAACCGTTATCAATTATCGTATTCCTACTAATTGCTTTTAGCATCAGTTGGAAGCTGACTATATTCTCATTGATTGTTATCCCCATATCAGCTGGAATTATTGGATGGATTGGATTGAAATTAAGAAAGCAAACTTGGATTTTACAAGACAAAATGAGTGAAATAACAACAACACTGCATGAAACAATTACAGGTGTGAAAATTGTCAAAGCATTTGGAATGGAGAGCTATGAAAACAAAAAATTTTCCAGTCAAACTTTCAGTTTTTTTAAAACAATATTAAAGATTAATCGGATTAGAAATGCGGCTCCGCATATTACAGAAGTACTAAGTGTAATTGTTGGATGCATTATGATATATTTTGGCGGACAGCTTGTACTTGTAAACAAAACATTAAATGCTAGTGAATTTATAACATTTCTTTTAGCAATATTTCAAATGATGCCTCCAATAAAAGAACTAAGCAGCGTAAACAATAGGATTCAAGAATCCAGCGCGGCAGCTGAAAGAGTCTTTGAAATATTGGATACAGAACCAAGAATTAAGAATATAGAAAAACCACTATCGAAAAATGAATTTGAACAGTATTTAGAATTCAAAGATGTTTCTTTTCATTATGATGATTCGGACGAATTAATTTTAGATTCTATTAATATCAAAGTTGAAAAAGGACATGTTCTAGCTATAGTTGGCAGTAGCGGAGCTGGTAAAACGACAATGGTTGATTTGATTCCAAGATTTTTCGATCCAACCAATGGAAAGATACTAATTGATGGAATAGATTTTAAAGATGTTAAACTAGAAGACTTGCGTAAACTAATGGGTATTGTTACCCAAGAAACTATACTTTTTAACGAAACGGTTAGAAGTAATATTTCATATGGAATTGAAAATTGTAACAATGAAAAAATAATATCTGCGGCAAAAGCAGCAAATGCACATAATTTTATTATTGAATTGCCTAATGGTTATGATACTATAATTGGTGAAAAAGGAACAAAACTTTCTGGTGGACAGCGTCAAAGATTGAGTATTGCAAGAGCGCTGCTAAAAAACCCTCCAATAATGATTTTGGATGAAGCTACTTCAGCTTTAGATAATGAATCGGAAGTATTAGTTCAAGAAGCCATAGAGCGTTTGATGTCAGAGCGAACTACTTTTGTAATTGCTCATAGGTTGAGTACAATTAGAAATGCTCATAGAATAATTGTTCTTGATAAAGGTAAGATTGTACAAGATGGAAAGCACGATGATTTACTTTCTCAAGAAGATGGCATTTACAAAAAACTTTATGAACTTCAATTCAGAGATTAGTGTGGAATACAGCGGTAAAATTGAAAAATTGGACAGATTAATATTTGGGTTTATCATTTTATTTGTTGCAACTATAAATAATTCAATTTTCTTCTCACAGATCGGATTTTTCGGCGCGTATATATTGGTTGGAATACGTTATTATTTTAGTAAAGAAAATCCTTTTTGGAAAACTGATTTAGATAAAGCTTTTCTTTCTTATTATTTTATAGTATTTGTGGCAGCAATCTTTTCTGTTGAAGCTGGGAACGCTTTTATGGAACTAATTAAAAGCATTATACTACTGCCTATTATTTATTTGTTGATTTTTGTAGCAAATACTGATGAGAAAGCAAAGACAATTCTTAAATTCTATCTTGGAGCTTCATTAGCTACACTTTTGGTTTACTTAATCTTTTCACTTAAGCACTACTTTACCCAGTTATATCAATTAGAGTTGAAAGGTCCTTCACCGTTTCAGTATGTAATGACTGCCGGTGGGCTTATGAGTTTTACTGCGATATTCTTTTTTGCTTTTCTTATTAATGAAAAAGTAAAATGGAAAATGAAATTATTTTATCTTTTTGCTTTTGGTCTTTCGTTTTTTGCAGTTATTGCAAGTTATACAAGAGCAGCCTGGTTAGGTCTTTTTGCCGGCATGTTTATTATTCTTGTTCTAAAGAAGAAATGGTGGGTTATCATTCCAACTATTGTACTTATCATTGTTTATTTGTTTTCAACAAAAAATGAAAGTAAAGTTGAAGTATTATCATTAATTACAAATAAGTTTGAAAAAACGATAAATACTAACGGACGAGCATATTCAGTAATGCAGCTTGGGGGAGATACTTTGTTGGTTGCTGAGTATGAAAAAGGGATATCGCTCTATAGTGGCAGAACATTAATACAGAATATCAAAACAGAAGCTCCAATCACTAAGATCAAAAAATGGAACGAAAAACACTATTTAGTTTATTCGTTAGATTCGAAATTTTACATATTAAAAGCAGACAAGAATAATCAAATAAAAATAGTTAATTCATTTATTACTCCTGGTACTATAAGAGATTTTACGATTTCAAATGGTAAACTATACGTTGCAGAAAAAGATAGTGGCTTAACAATTTATATTGATCCCGTAAAGCCAGAAAATCGATTAAGATTTTCGCAAACAGGCGGAATCTTAAATGTTGCAGCAAGTGATAAATATGTTTGTCAATATTCTTTGAATAATAGTAATATTAAAATATTTTCAGCTATAAATGGCAGCCCAAATAAAATTATTGATTCAATACCTTCTAATTCTTCAACAAAATTCTTATGGGTTACAAATAATACTCTTTTTTATCAAAACGATAAAGCTTTTCTACAGTACTCTATAAACAGCCAAAAAGTAAAGCAAATCGATAGTGTCTTGGTTACTGGTATTTTCCAAATGAGGTTTGATGACAAAGCTGCATTTGCATTAAGTATTCATGGAAAAATATTAAAAGGAATACTTGATTCCGATTCAGTATACAGATTTTCCGAAATCTTCAATTTGAACAAAACATGTTCAGATTTTGATATTGGCACTAATACAATTTCAATTTCTTCTTTTAAGAGAAATCGCGTTAGTTCAATGTTTGATCCAAACCATGAGACAAATTATGAGCGCATAAATATTTGGATGGTTGGGTTTAGTATTTTCAAAGACTATCCCATTATTGGTGTGGGTGATATTGATTTAGGTAATTTGTACAGAAAGTACAAACCAATTCATTTTAAAGAGAATTTTGGACACTTACATAATAACCTAATGCAATGGATAGTTACTCTTGGGTTTATTGGGTTTTGCGTAATTATCTTTTTAATGGTAAAAATATTATTACTGCACTATAAAATATACCGTGAACTTAAAAATGAACCGATAGCATCCTCATTTGCGCTTGGCGCAATAGCTTCCTTTATAGGATTTTTAGCTTCAGGAATGGGGGAATATAATTTTGGAGATCAAGAAATATTCACATTGGTTTTATTTACAATAGGATTGAATTTGGCTTTCTATTATAATTATAAAAGGAAAACAAACTAAAAACATGAATCTATCGGCAATTATAATTGCAAAGAATGAAGAAAATAATTTGGAAGTATGTCTTAGAAGCATGGAAAATGTCTTTGAAGACATTGTAGTTATTATTGATTCAAGCACCACTGACAACACTCTTTCTATAGCAACAAAATATCCAATGGTTAATTACGAAGTTAGAGATTGGCAAGGTTACGCAAGAACAAAAAGCTATGCAGTTTCAAAAACAAAATATGATTGGGTTTTCTGGATTGATGCAGATGAAGAGCTTACTCAAGAACTTACGGACGAACTTCAGCAATTTAAAGCTACCGAACCAAATTTCCACTGCTATGATGTGGCTCGACGAGCTTATTTTTTAGGGAAATGGATTAAACATAGCGGCTGGTATCCCGCAAGAATAAAAAGATTTTTTAACAAGCAGTTTGTCATATTTGATGATAAACAAGTTCACGAAGGTTTGGAGGTTACAGGCGAGATTGGGAATTTAAAATATGATCTTAATCATTATACCGACCCAAACATTGAACATTATTTCACAAAGTTTAATTCTTATACTTCGCTTGCAGCAAAAGAACTTAATTCAAAAAATAAAAATGCTTCGCTAAGTGATATTCTTCTTAGACCGATATTTATTTTCTTGAAAATGTATATTTTCAGAAGAGGCTTTTTAGATGGATTGCACGGATTTATTCTGGCTGTATTTTCTTCAGTATATGTCTTTACTAAATACTGTAAACTTTGGGAGATTAATAACAAAAAATGACTATTGGAATTATTCCAAATATTGCAAAATCTGAAGTACATAGAATCCTTGAACAGATTATTCAAGTAACAACTACCAATGACCTTGATTATGTTATATGTGATTCAGTGCTACATTCTTCATTTGATTTGGTAGAAAAAATTAATTCTAAAAAATTTGTTCCGCTCGAGTTGATAGGTAATATTAGTGATATGGTTGTCTCAATTGGTGGTGATGGTACTATGCTAAATACCGCTTTTCATGTGAGAAAAAGCGGAACCCCAATATTAGGAGTTAATTTTGGGAAGTTAGGTTTTTTAGCAGAGTTTGATGTTGAGAGTTTCAGCAGTTTTTTAACTGAAGTAAGAAATAAAAATTATATAGTAGAAAATCGAATGGCTTTGTTGGGTTATGGGACAGGAATTGATGAATCTTTATATGCTATTAATGATTTAGTTATTGATAAAGGAGCTTGGTCTAAGATGATTGAGCTTACTGTTTATGTAGATGATGTATACGTGACTACTTTTTCTGCTGATGGTATTGTTATCGCAACTCCTACTGGTTCTACTGGTTATTCTTTATCAACAGGAGGACCAATTGTTAATCCCAAAGCTGATGTTATTACTTTAAGTCCCATTTCTCCTCATACACTTACAATGCGGCCTTTAGTAATCTCAAGCTCACAAAGAATAAAGATAAAAGCAAATTCACATCACGAATCTATTCAAATAAGCAGTGATGGGCAGCGAGTAAATTTCGTAAAACCGCCAGCAGAAATATTTATTGAAAAAAGTAATGATCCAGTAAAACTTGTTCATTCAAAAACGAATAATTACTTTGATACACTACGAAAGAAATTATTATGGGGACTTGATATACGCCAATCTAACAACTCATAGAGGCTGTCATGAAAAAAATATTCGTAATCACTGTCTTATTAGTGGGAATAACAGTTGCACAGAACAATAAGTTTATTCTTGATGAAAAATCCGGCAAACAAATACTAATTGGCATTTGCGACCGCACTGCATTTGCCGATACGAATTACTCTTGGTGGTTTAATGCTGAGTATGACAATTATATACCAGATTCTTCGATAATTGAAAAGATCAGAACTATTGCAAAAACTTATTCAATAAAAGTTATAATGGCTTCTTGGTGCGGCGATAGCAAAAGAGAAGTTCCTCGTTTCTATAAAATTATGGATGCGGCCGGTTACGATTTTATGACTTTTGAACTTGTATGTGTTGATAGAAACAAACAGTGTACGGAAGGAGGGATTGATAAACTAGATATTAAGTTTGTTCCTACTTTCATTTTTAGTAAGAATGATGCCGAGATTGGAAGAATTGTAGAAATTCCAAAAGGAAAACTGGAAGAAGATATTTTAGAAATTGTTAGTAAGTAGGAATCCGATGAAAATTAAAGCTATAATTTTTGGAGCGACTGGAATGGTTGGCGAGGGAGTTTTGCTGCAAACCTTAAACCACACAGATGTAGAAAGCGTGTTAGTGATTGGCAGAAGACCTTGCGGTATTACTCACAGTAAGCTTAACGAAATAATTCATAACGATTTCTACAATTACAAAACGATAGAGGAACAACTAAGAGGTTATAACGCTTGTTTCTTCTGCTTAGGAGTATCGTCTATTGGAATGAAAGAAGCAGAATATACACGTGTTACATATGACTTGACTATGAGTGCAGCTAAATCTCTTTCTGCACTCAATCCCGATATGACGTTCTGTTATGTTTCCGGACAAGGTACCGATGGTTCTGAAAAGGGTAAACTAATGTGGGCGCGTATAAAAGGGAAAACAGAAAACGACCTAGCCAAACTTTCTTTTAAGAATGTCTATCTATTTAGACCGGGCTTCATTAAACCATTAGCTAATCAAAAAAGAGCGTTCAAAGCTGCAAAAGTGATCGGAATGATTTATCCGCTGTTAAAAATACTCTTACCAAAATTTGTTTGCTCGATGGATGATCTTGGAGTGGCAATGATTAATGTGGCTAAGATTGGTTATGAAAGAAAAGTACTTGAGAATAAAGACATTGCAAAACTAGCAGCCGAAGAATAGAAAACAGTAGGGAACGGATTTCTCCATTCCCTACAAAATAACTCAACTATTTAAGCAGCAACATTTTATTTATTGTTTGGTAATTACCGGCGGTTAAGCGGTAGATATAAGTTCCCGTCGGCAGTTCCGAAGCATTAAACTCAACTTCAAATCTTCCGGCAGGCTTTACTTCATTAACTAATGTTGCAACTTCGCGTCCGAGAATATCAAATACCTTTAGAGTTACAAATCCGGACTCAACTATAGAATAAGAAATTCTTGTTGTTGGATTAAAGGGATTTGGATAATTCTGTTCCAGGGTGTATGATTTCGGAGTTTCAGCTACTTCGTTTTCTTTTGATAAAGCATTCACTTCAGATTTCAGATTATCGGCAGATAATGTATTTGTTTGCGGTGGATTAACCGGCGGCGGATCAGCGGTTACATCTACAAACCATTCATTTGATGTCTTTGTTGTACCCGAAGCATCGGTTACAGAACATTTTAAATAATAATCACGCAAGTCGGTAGGATTATGCGGTCTTGTTAACACATCAGAATTAAGTCCCAGCGGAACCCATTCGTTACTTGGCGCAAGAGCAATTATAATATCTCCATCTTTTTTCTTCTCTTTATCCTTTTTCTCTTTTTCTGCTTTAACACTTGCAAAACTCTGTAAATAACCGCCGCCATCTACATACTTAATTTGCCAATTGTAGGTAAACGGTTCTAAACCATTCTGAGCAGCAGCACCCCAAATACCGGTAGCCCCTTGATATAATGTTTCGGTACCAATAAGACTGACGCCTGTAATTGGTATAGGTAATAAACCAGCTTCTTTTGCAAACCAGTAAAGAAAACCAGCAGCTGCTCTTATTCCGTAAATAAAAGCATGTTCTGAGATACCAAGATTCAATATTACACTTTTTGTGGGTGGTCCATTGAATTCGGAATTTAGGTGTGAAATCATTTCGGTCAGACCTGAATAATATACAAATGGATCATTGTCCCCCGCAATTTGATTTCCATCAGCATCATCGCTACTAAAAAAATTTGAGATCTGGGCTGTTTGATAGAACAGCGATTTTAATGGATCATAACTACTATAGAATACATGCACTATACCGCCTTGATTTATTGCATTTTGATATGTCCATTGATTATAAATTGGACCATAATTCATCCATCCCTCATAAGAATCACCTGATGGATGAGAATCATTATGAGTATGTGCAGGGACAGTCATATCCCCTAATAAGTGGAGAATCCGACCGACTATTTCCCAAACCACTTTATCCCGAAATCCATTTGATACTGTACTCCATCTATTCCGTGCTACGAATTGACCAGTTATATCGTAGTAACCTTTATAATATATCCTTCTTGTTTTATAAAAGGTTATCAAATCAGAGGGGGCTTCATATGCTTCTGTGATACCATTAGCTGGATATGGAATTCTTAATTCATAACCACCATACATATACTTTAGAGCTTTTTGATAAGCATTTGTGTATGTATAATCAATCGGAGTAAAACCACAATTATCACCACGATCCGGATCCCAAAAGTGAGTGTTAGAAACTAAATAACCACCAATGCCAAAACCTTCGTTTGTTGCGTCACTATGATCTTCCTGGTAAGCACCAATAACCATTAATCCGCCAGGATTAAACTGGCCATTTCCTTCTTGGCTATATCCAACATGATCTTTCATCTCCCTAATATCTTGCCCAACGTAAAATTTTAAAAGTTTATATGCTTCTCTAACAAAATGTTGATGTACTAATTCATTATGTGCCGAAACCAGAATCGGGTAGGAAAGGAAAGTAATAAGTAAGTAAAAAATCTTTTTCATTTTTAATTTTCCTTTTTAATTAAGTTTAATTATTGTTTGACCAGGCGCTATTATTCCATACATAAGCCCGACAATACCTCCGATCAACGTTGAGTATACTAAATAATATAATTTACCTAGAGGCTCATTATTAATCTGTCCGAGTGTTAGACCTGCACCAGCGCCTATCCATAAACCCCAAAAGAAACCATAAAGCCCACTCTTTTCATTTTCCGAAAAACTAATTGAGTTTATAGTTTTTGTTTGCAGAATTACGTCTTGCTTCGTGTTATTTAGCCTTATTGTAATGGAATCCGTAGTAATTAATTTCAAAGCCCCAATGATTTTTTTCCCATCTTGCATCTCGAACGTAATTTCATCATGTTTTTGGCACAATGAACTAATTCTGTCAATATATTCATTTCGTGTTTCATTATCATATTTACCTAAATTATGTGTGCAGCCACTTACTAATATCCCCAAAATCAAAACTGCCGAAATTACTTTTTTCATTTTAACCTCGCATAGTTTATAAAACTAAAGTTAATTGTCTTTTATATAAACTTCTTTTTCATTCTGAACCTCCTTTTGTAGATGTAAGCGGTTAGCTATAAGCAATAAGCTAAGAGCTTAGTGTTTTTGTTCTGAAAGTAAACCGGCTATTGAGCGGATGCCTAAAACAAATGTTTGATTTGCACAATAATCTAGTGCCACAACATAGTTTTTTGTGGGTGCAGTACCTCCATAAAAGTTCGTTAGCTCAGTAATTTTTTCAGTTAAGCCGGGGTATAGCGAAAATGGATCGTTAACTCCGGAACCATTATTGCCATCAACATCAAAAGTATTGAAGAAGTTAGTTATTTGCGCAGTAGGATAGAATAAAAACTTAAGTGGATTACTGCTCGAAGTAGGGTTAATCAAACCGCCTTGCGCGATAGCATCGTTAACAGTCCAAGTATTATAAACCGGTCCGTAGTTCATCCATTCTTCGTATGTATCTAGGTCACCAGGTGGATGCGGATCATTATGAGTATGCGCTGGAATAGTCATATCACCCAATAAATGACACATTCTGCCAAGTATTTCCCACACAATTTGGTCCCTTTGCTCTATGGATACCGTTATAGTATTGTAATTAGAACTATAGTTTATTGATTGTTGAGTTATTCCATCTTTATAGAATTGACTGAGAGATTGATAACGATATCTGTTTCCAGCACCACTGATTTCAATCCAACTACCGCCGTAATATTTTATCGCTTTTTCAAGTGCGTTCGAATATTCATAACCGTTCCACGTCAAACCGCCTTGATCATCACTAAAATCCGGATCCCAAAAATGTGTCATTGTTTGGTTTGGCCAATATTGTCCTTCATTCGTAAGGTCTTCATAATCTTCTCTATATGCTCCTATTACAACTAAGCCTCCTGGTGTAAATGGGGCTGTGCCTTCTTGATTATAACCAATATGATCTTTCATCTTATAAATATCTTGACCAACATAGTATTTCAACAATTTGTAAGCCTCTCTAACCATATGTTGGTGAACTAGTGTCCCATGCGCTAAGGCTAGACTTGAGAATAGTGCCAACATTAATGTAATACTCATAATTTTTTTTGCCATAAAAACTCCAGTTAATTAATTTCAATTATATACTGACTTGGATTCAAAATTCCGTAGATAGTCCCGCCTATAAGGGGACTTAGCGTTAGATATATTAATGGGCTAACACCAGCTTCAGTAGAAGAAGATGATAAGATTAAATAGGCAAATAATCCAAGTACAAAACTTCCAATTGCACCAAGACCTACTCCTTCTATTATGCCATTCAAATTTTTGTTGTAGCTCAAATTCCTTATTTCTTTTGTAGAAACGGATAGTAACTGACCAGAATCCAAGGTATGATAGTATGTAGTGTCTTTATCAATAACAACATCTCTCGCCTTTAGTAATACACCATCCAACTTCTTTATCATTATCTCCTTTTTGCCTTCGCAACGCTTATTAATCAGCTTATAAAAATCGTCATCTTTTTCTACATCTGATTTCAATATAGTATGAGTACAACTTGTAAGCGTAAAACTTATCATTAAAACAAATGCTATTACTTTTTTCATTTTAACCTCGCATAGTTTATAAAACTAAAGTTACTCTCTTTTATATAAACTTCTTTTTCATTCTAAACCTCCCGTTAATTTTTTTCTTCGTTCTTTTATTCTACGTTAGGTTATTTATGCTTAAAAAAGCCATTGCAAGTGAGGTATAGAACTCTGTAGGGAATGGTCGCAGACCATTCCCTACAGCGAACCGTTATTTAAGCAGCAACATTTTATTTATTGTTTGATAATTACCTGCTGTTAATCTGTAGATATAAGTTCCCGTTGGCAGTTCCGAAGCATTAAATTCAACTTCAAATCTTCCGGCAGGCTTTACTTCATTAACCAATGTAGAAACTTCGCGACCGAGAATATCAAATACCTTTAGAGTTACAAATCCAGATTCAGCTATAGAATAAGAAATTCTTGTAGTTGGATTAAAAGGATTTGGGTAGTTCTGTTCTAAACTGTATGCATTCGGAGTTTCAGCTACTTCGGTTTCTTTTGATAAAGCATTCATTTCAGATTTCAGATCATCAGCAGATAATGTATTTGTTTGCGGTGGATTAACCGGCGGCGGATCGGCGGTTACATCTACAAACCATTCATTTGATGTCTTTGTTGTACCCGAAGCATCGGTTACAGAACATTTTAAATAATAATCACGCAAGTCGGTAGGATTATGCGGTCTTGTTAACACATCTGAATTAACATATAGTGGAACCCATTCATTACTTGGAGCGAGAGCAATAATAATATCACCATCTTTTTTCTTGTCTTTTTCTTTTTTCTCTTTTTCTGCTTTAACACTTGCAAAACTCTGCAAGTAACCACCGCCATCAACATATTTAATTTGCCAACTATAAGTGAATGGCTCTAAGCCATTCTGCGCAGTTGCACCCCAAATACCAGTAGCTCCTTGGTAAAGAATATCTGTACCGGTAACAGTAACACCAGTCATTGGCATTGGTAATAAATCCGCTTCTTTAGCAAACAAATAAAGCAAACCTGCCATTGAACGAATGCCCAAGGCGAATGTTTGGTTCGCACAATATTCTAATGCCACAACATAGTTTTTTGTTGGCGCTGTACCTCTGTAAAAATTTGTCAGCTCAGTAATTTTTTCATTTAAGCCGGGATATAATGCGAATGGATCATTTATACCGGAACCATTGTTGCCATCAGCATCAAAAGTATTGAAGAAGTTTGTTGTTTGCGCAGTTGGATAGAATAAAAACTTAAGTGGATTACCGCTCGAAGTAGGATTAATTAAACCGCCTTGTGCGATAGCATCGTTAACAGTCCAAGTATTATAAACTAGGCCGTTGTTCATCCATTCTTCGTATGTATCTCGGTTTCCTGGTGGATGCGGATCATTATGAGTATGTGCTGGAACAGTCATATCACCTAATAAATGACAAATTCTGCCAAGTATTTCCCACACAACTTTATTACGAAAGTCTTTAGAAACTGAACACCAACGATTACGAGGAACAAACTGTCCTGCTATGTTATAATAACCTTTATAAAATATTATCCCATCTTTATAGAATTGAAATAAATTTGGTGGTGCATTGTAAGCCTCGGTGATTTGATTTGCAGGGTATGGCACCCTTAATTCATATCCACCATATAAATATTTTCTCGCTTTCTGATAAGCATTAGAATAAGAATTCCCTTCATAGTTAAATGTAGAATTATCCCCTTGATCTGGATCCCAAAAATGTGTACAGGTAACAAACCAGCCCGCAAAACCATAACCTTCATTTGTAGCATCGCTATAATCTTCCTGATAAGCTCCAATCACAATTTTACCACCTGGATTAAATTGACCTGACCCTTCCTCATTATAACCAACATGATCTTTCATTTCACGAATATCTTGACCGACATAGTGTTTTAACAATTTGTAAGCCTCTCTAACCATATGTTGATGCACAAGTGTGCCGTGTGCAAAGGTTGAGCTAAACGATAAGATTGAAAATAATATCGCGCAAATTTTCTTATTCATATTAATGTTTCCCTCTAATTGATTTCGATATTTGTAGTACTTTGATTTATTAAACCGTAAACTATACCAACAACAGCGCCTATAATGGGTACGAATATTAATGCAGTCTCACTTATTCCTGGATGACCGCCACCATTAGAGAAATAAATTGATGCCAACAAAATTCCACTACTAATTGAGGTTCCAAAAAGAAATCCTTCAAAGATTCCTCTGCCCATTTGAGTATAACTAATTGTGTTAACTTCTTTAGTCTTCAAAACAATAAGTGTATTAGTTTCTAACTCCTTAAGGATTGTAGAATCTGAAGTTATTCTCAAATCTGTTCCCTTGTATCGCTTACCATCCAATCCTTCAATAGTTAATTCATTTTTTTTCTCACATAATTTGGAAACTCTATAATAAAAGTCTTCGTGTGTTTCATTACTATATTTACCCAAATTATGTGTACAGCCACTTACTAATATTCCCAAAATCAAAATTGCCGAAACCACCTTTTTCATTTTAACCTCGCATAGTTTATAAAACTAAATTTAGTCTCTTTTATATAAACTTCTTTTTCATTCTGAACCTCCCTTTATAGGTACAAGCTATAAGCCGCAAGGGACAAGCCTATTGCTTACGTTTGTTATTTTGTTAGTTAGTTTCTACGCCCTCATTCTGAATCCCCATTTCCCGACCTGATGGGACTAATCAGAATGGCAATGCTCTTTTTCCTTTCACGTTTCACTTCTTATGCGTTTTTCGCCTTAATTCGCACTTTTTCATTCTTGACTAGTACTATTTCAATTTATTAGAGCACTATTTCTTTTTCAAATACCGCTATTTCAATTTGCCGGAACGCTATTCATATTTGTTCGTGCACTATTTCTATTATCCACAGCGCTATTTTCTTTTCTTTTTGCACAACTTCAATTAACCGTAGAGCAAGTTCCGTTTGGTTTAGTACTATTCCAATTACAAATTGCGCTATTTCAATTTCATAAAGCGCTGTCAATATCTCTTTTTACAGTAATTCTATTTCATACAGCACTATAAAAAAATGGGTTACGGCAATTTTAAATTACCGTAGCACTTCTGTAATTCTTTTTAACGCAACGGTTAGTTTAGTTTACCGTAACGGCAAAAAGAAATAGCATTAAGAATAATCTATAAACCGCATCTATTAAATAAAGTATTACTAGTATTATTTAGTTCAAGGAAATTCATGTGTGTTTTTTTTAAGACCCCAATTTTGCAGAGTCCACCCAACAATATTTGTATTTATTTCTTATTCAACTAAATCAATTTACCTTCAAATTGCAAGAGAGAAAATTTCCCCTTTATGTATGTGCAAAAAAAATCCCGACAAACTTTGCCGGGATTTTTCTAATCCGCCATCGGCGGACTCAATACTAAAATCTAAATACTGCTTTTCTTAATTCTTATTCATCGGAAACAATTCCGGTACATCAATATTTTCTTTGTAGTTTTTCGGTTTCTTCGAGGCTCCGTTTCCGTTTGAGCCATTTCCGTTACCGTTTCCATTATTTCCGTTTTTCTTTCCAACCAGTTCCACGGAGATTTTAGAATCAGCCTTCTGATCAAGATGTGCTTCGCGGTAAACAAAGACTTCATTTTTATAATTTCGCATTACAACACGGTCTTCATCTCTGTGCAGAACATACTGAGGAAGAACCGGAATCTTTCCGCCTCCGCCTGGTGCATCAATAACAAAATGGGGAATTGCCAATCCGCTTGTATGACCGCGTAGTTTGTACATAATTTCCAATCCCTTATCCAGAGAGGTACGAAAATGGTTGGCGCCGCGGGTTTCATCTGCCATATACAAGTAATAAGGACGAACACGAATTTTTAGTAACTTTGTAAAAAGTTCTCTCATCACTTCAGCGTCATCATTAACGCCTTTCATCAGCACAGCTTGATTACTTACCGGAATTCCGGCATTAGCAAGCATCTCGCATGCTTTGGAACTCTCCGGCGTAATTTCCCATGGATGATTAAAGTGAGTATTAACATATATTGGATGATACTTCTTTATCATTTCTACAAGTTTAGGTGTAATTCTCTGCGGAAGTACGCAAGGCATCTTAGAACCAATTCGAATAATTTCAAGATGAGGAATTTGTCTTAGCCGCTTAAGAATTTTTTCCAGCATCGTATCTGTTAGCATTAGAGGGTCGCCGCCGGACATAACAACATCTCTAATTTCAGTATGCTTCTCAAGATACTTGAATGCAGACTCAAGTTCTTTCATCGAGATTTTATCGGAGTTACCAACTTTACGTTTACGTGTACAGAAGCGACAGTACATTCCGCACTGGCTTGTGGTAAGAAACAATGCACGATCTGGATAGCGGTGAGTGATATTTGGAACTGGACTCATCGCGTCTTCTTGAAGCGGGTCTTCAAATCCTTCTAAATCATCTAATTCAGTTTTATCCGGAACACATTGCTTCCAAATTGGGTCGCCGGGATAGCGAATTAAAGATAGATAATAAGGATTAATTCTAGCTTGAAAGAATTCATCCAGATTTTCTGCTACATTTTTGTCAATACCGAACTTTTCAACAACTTGATCGACAGAGTGAACACTGTCTCTTATCATTTGCTGCCAGAGTTCCATGATAGTTTGCCCTTTATGTTTAATTGCTCTTTAAGTTATTAAATACTTGCCGAACACGATTAGATTATCTCCAATCGAATAAAAATCTTTGAT
>CAZVYT010000049.1:0-23989 GCA_964631495.1 uncultured Melioribacter sp.
ATTCAGCATTCCGGTTAAGATGGATGATGGAACAACAAAAGTATTTAGAGGATTCAGAGTACAACATAATGACGCTCGCGGTCCGGCAAAAGGTGGAATTCGCTTTCACCCTCAAGAAACTGTTGATACAGTTCGTGCATTAGCTATGTGGATGACCTGGAAATGCGCAGTTGTAAATATTCCGCTTGGCGGAGGAAAGGGCGGTGTAATCTGCGATCCACACCATCTCAGCATGAAAGAGCAAGAACAAATTTGCCGTGGCTGGGCTCGCCAAATGGCAAAAAATGTAGGTCCTTTGAATGATGTTCCGGCTCCGGACGTTATGACAAACGCACAACATATGCTTTGGATGCTTGATGAATTTGAAGTAATTCATGGAGCAAAATACCCTGGCTTTATTACTGGAAAACCTGTTGGTATGGGCGGTTCTTTAGGAAGAAAAGAAGCTACCGGATATGGTGTAATTTATACTGTGCGTGAAGCACTAAAAGATATGGGTATAGACCCAAAGGATACAACTGCATCAGTACAAGGTTTTGGTAATGTTGCTCAGTACGCTATTCAACTGTATAATCAACTTGGTGGAAAAGTAATTTGTGTTTCTAGCTGGGATCATCAAGAACAATGCTCTTATTCTTTCAGAAAAATGTCAGGTGTTAATTTAGAAGAACTTTGGAAAATCACCGACAAGTTTGGCGGTATTGATAAAACAAAGGCAAAAGAACTTGGATATGAAATTATGGATGGCGAAGCTTGGATTGAACAAGATGTAGATATTTTAATTCCGGCAGCTTTAGAAAATCAAGTTCGCGGTGATAACGCTGTAAAAATTAGTAAGAAAGTTAAGATTATTGCTGAAGGTGCAAATGGACCAACTACACCTGAAGCTGACAAAATAATCCAAGAAAAAGGAATTTTTATGATTCCGGATTTTCTTGCTAATGCTGGTGGTGTAACTTGCAGTTACTTTGAACAAGTTCAATGTAATATGAATTATTACTGGGAAAAAGATGAAGTGTTGACTAAACTTGATACAAAAATGACAGCAGCTTTCCATGCAGTGAGTGAATTAGCTAAAAAGAAAAATGTGTATATGCGCGATGCTGCTTATGTAATTTCAATAAGCAGAGTAGCTCAAGCTTGCAAAGACCGTGGCTGGGTGTGATTTTTTAACATCTATGTAAAAAGAAATAGGATTTTGCATTTGTATAAAGCCGGTTATTGTTTACAATTTCCGGCTTTTTTATTTGAAATATTAACACGATTTTAGACTGACATAAATTGAACTGGAGTGACTAGCTAATGGCTAATCAAAATAAACCTATTGATAGTTTAGTAATTGAGTTAAATGAACGTGCAAAAGAATTAAACTGTCTTTATACAATTGAAGATAGTCTTAACCGTTCGGATATTTCAATGCGCCAAGCTTTTGATACTGTCATAAACGCCATTCCACCCGGAATGCAATACCCGAATACTTGCAGAGTTAAATTAGCATATGGAGAAATTGTTTATCAAACTTCTGATTTTAAGGAAACTCAATGGGTTATTAAGTCTGATATTGAAGTACAAGATAAAATTGTAGGTTCTTTGGCTGTATATTATGTAAGTGAACTTCCGCAATCTGATTTTGGTCCATTTCTTAAATCAGAAAAAAAATTACTTTCTACAATTGCAGATCGACTAGGTCATTTTATACTTCATCAAAAGTTAAAAATCGTGTTTCAAGAATTACGTTCTGTAAGAGAACAAGTTGATGGAAAGAATAAAGGAGAGTGGAGAATTGTTCTTGATATGATTCGCAAAACAGATCCTAATTTGTTTACAAGTCTACATAGGAAAATGCTTCATTTATTATGTTGGAAAGGTGTTGAAGAAGCTGAACTTATTATGAGGCAATACAGCCTTTCCCGACAAGGCAGTGTTGAAGAAGAACATTATGATGACAACAAACCATTGAAGATAAGAAAGATTACAAATTATGATCAGTATGTTGATACAATTTTAAATCTCGCGGGTGAAAATTTAACTGATGAAGTTATACTTCAAAAAATACAAAAATGGATTCAAGAGGATAAATCTAGTGCGCTTATTAAAGTAGTTGATAATCAAGATACCTCATTAACAGAAATTGCAGATGCTATTAGAAAATTTTATCACATGGCACCCGAAAAATTTGAGCTTGCGCCTTCAACTATAAAAGGTTTGCGTGTTTCTTTGTTGAGAAGGTTTTTTACTGAACAACTTGAATACATTAGTGTTGCAAAGGAATATGTCAAGCTTACGGATTTTCATAAACTAATTGATAAAATGATTTTTCCTCCCGGAAGTCATGGTAAACTAGGAGGAAAAAGCGCCGGATTGTTCTTAGCTTTTCATATTCTAAAACGCGAAAGAAACAAAAACGAAATGTTTAAGAGTATTAAAACTCCTAAAACATGGTACATTACATCGGATGGTGTACTTTCATTCATTCAGTATAATAATCTTGAAGAAGTACTTGAGCAAAAGTATAAAGAAATTGATGAAGTCCGCATCGAATATCCTCATGTTGTTCAATTGTTTAAGAACTCCGAATTTCCGCCAGATATGGTTAAGGGTTTAGCATTAGCTTTAGATGATCTTGGAGACAAACCATTAGTTGTAAGAAGTTCTTCATTGCTTGAAGATCAAATTGGAGCAGTTTTTTCTGGCAAATACAAAAGTTTGTTCTTGGCTAATCAAGGAACAAAGCAACAAAAGCTTTGGGCGCTTATGGACGCAATTGCAGAAGTTTATGCATCTACATTTTCTCCTGATCCTATAGAATACCGTGCAGAAAGAGGCTTACTTGATTTTCATGAAGAAATGGGAATAATGATTCAAGAAGTAGTAGGCACAAAAGTTGGTAAATATTATTTCCCTTCATTTGCCGGAGTTGCTTTTAGTAGTAACGAATTCCGTTGGTCGCCAAGAATAAAGCGTGAAGATGGATTACTAAGATTGGTTCCCGGATTAGGAACGCGCGCTGTTGACCGTATGGGTGATGATTATCCAGTAATAGTTTCACCGGGTCAACCAAATCTAAGAGTAAATGTTTCACCAGCAGAAATTCGACGTTATTCACCAAAACGATTAGATGTAATAAACTTAGAAACAAATGAATTTGATTCGATTTCTGTTAAACAACTGTTAGAAGAATGCGGTGATAAGTATCCAAATTTTTCTAATGTGTTCTCATATCTTGATGGTAATATGATGCGGCAACCTACAATTTTAGATATTGATGATCCTAGTAAAGAATTTGTAGTTACATTCGAAGGTTTAATTAGTAAAACTCCTTTTTTGAAATTGATGTCTGCAATTACAAAAACAGTTGAAGAAAAAATTAAACAACCAGTTGATTTAGAATTTGCTCATGATGGAACGGATTTATATTTACTTCAGTGCCGACCTCAAAGTTACACCGGTGAAGCAACTCCTGATGTAATTCCAAGTGATATTCCGGAAGAAAATATTGTATTTAATGCAAACAAATTTATTTCTAATGGTAAAGTTCCAGATGTTACTTATATCGTTTATGTTGATCCGGTTAAGTACAGTGAAATTGAAGATAGAGAAACATTGCTCCAAATAGGAAAAGTTGTTGGAAAACTTAATAAAGTTCTTCCTAAGAGAAAATTCATTTTAATGGGACCAGGAAGATGGGGAAGCAGAGGAGATATTAAACTAGGTGTTAATGTTACTTATTCAGATATTAACAATACTTCAATGCTGATTGAAATTGCACGTAAAAAAGGTAATTATGTTCCAGATCTTTCTTTTGGTACACATTTTTTCCAAGACTTAGTTGAGGCTAATATCAGATATCTGCCTCTTTATCCCGATACCGAAGAAATAATTTTTAATGAGAAATTCTTGTTGAACTCTGAAAATGTTCTTTCAGAATTTTTACCTGACTATTCTGAATATGGTTCTATTATTAGGGTAATAGATGTTACAAAATCGACAAATGGATTAATTCTTAAAGTATTGATTAATGCAGATATTGAAAGCGCAGTTGGTATGTTTTCTATTCCTTCAGATGAAATTGTTGAAGAAAAAGAAATAAAAACACAGCTCCATGAATACAATCCAAATGATCATTGGAGATGGAGATTAAAAATGGCAGAAAGAATAGCATCTGAAATTGACCCAAAACGGTTTGGGGTAAAAGGTGTTTATGTGTTTGGTAGTACTAAGAATGCAACGGCAAATCCAGACTCTGATATTGATTTAATAGTACACATTAATCAAGAAACTTGCGATGTTGAAAAGTTAAGCCATTGGTTTGAGGGATGGAGCTTGGCTCTTAGTGAAGTGAACTATTTAAGAACAGGAATGAGTATAAAATCTATCCTAGATGTTAAATATGTTACTGATTCGGAAATAACTCATAAAATGGGATACGCACAAAAAATAAACGCCGCCACTGACGCAGCGCGATCTTTGAAGATGAAGAAATAATAAAAATATTACTCGCTTGCATCTAAAAAATAGTTTGTTACATTTGCAATAGAAATTTGAGAATAAAATGTTAAACAGAATAAACGCGCATCATATACATCATTGTAAACCTTTTAGAGGCGCCGGTATTCTTTAAATAGAATTGAAGATATTTTAACTAAACCCCGGCGCGTTCTGGGGTTTTTTGTTTTAAAGGAGAGCTTTATGTTAAATGGAAATTTGAGATTAGCTGTACAAAAAAAAGGAAGATTAACTGAAAAGTCACTTTCACTATTGCACAGCAGCGGTTTGGATATCGAGGAATACTCAGAGCGTCTAATGATATCTGCGCGAAATTATGAACTTGATTTACTATTTCTTCGCGATGATGACATACCGGAATATGTACAAGATGGCGTTGCAGATATTGGAATAGTAGGAGAAGATATAATATTTGAAAAGCGGACAGATGTTAAAATCATACGTAAACTTGGTTATGGAAAATGTAGGCTTGCTCTTGCTTTACCGGAAACAAAACAATTAAACAAATTAGAAGAACTTAACGGACAAAGAATTGCAACTTCGTTTCCAAATATCTTGCAAGATTATTTAAATAAGAATAATATAAAAGCAAAAGTTGTTGAATTAAGCGGTTCCGTAGAAATTGCACCATCTCTTGGCGTTGCGGATTTCATTTGTGATTTGGTCTCTACTGGCAATACACTAAAGCTAAACAAATTAAAAAAATCATTTGATGTATTTGAATCGCAAGCGGCTTTAATTGTAAATAAGGATTTAGAGAAAAATCAAAGTAAGTTTGAAATACTTCAAAACTTTTTGTTTAGAATTGATTCTGCGCTTAAAGCAAAAACATCTAAATATCTTATGATGAATGCTCCAAAAGAATCTCTTGATAAAATAAAAGCAATATTACCATCGTTAAAAAGTCCTACAGTTGTACCTCTAGCCGATGCTAATATGGTTGCTGTTCACGCTGTAATTCCAGCTGAAGAATTCTGGAATATTTTTAATCAGCTTAAAGAATCCGGAGCTTCCGGAATATTATTACTACCAATTGAGAATATGATATTATGAAAACATATTTAGCAAATAGTATATCAGACAGAAAACTGCTTCAGCTTTTTACACGTCCGGCTGGTGACAATGAACATATTGCCGAAAGCGTTAAAGCAATATTGAAAGAAATTAAAAAAGATGGCGACAAAGCTGTTCTAAATTACGCTAAAAAATATGATGGATTTGTTGATAATAAAATACTGATTAATAAAAGTGTGATTGAAACAGCTGCACAAAAGACTAATCCGGATTTGAAAAAAGCAATTAATACAGCAGTAAAGAATATTACTAAATTTCATGTAAAGCAAAAACCAAGAAACTATTCTATAAATACCATGATTGGTGTAAAATGTGAAAGAAAATATTTACCAATAGAAAATGTTGGACTTTATATTCCGGGAGGAAGTGCGGTTTTATTCTCAACAATGCTAATGCTTGGCATTCCAGCAAAGTTAGCCGGATGTAAGAGAATTGTTGTCTGTTCTCCGGTTAAACAAATATTACAACCGGAATTAGCCTATGCTGCATCTTTAGTGGGAGTTGATGAGTTCTATAATATTGGAGGAGCTCAAGCAATTGGAATGATGGCTTACGGAACTCAGTCAGTAGCTAAAGTTGATAAAATATTTGGACCTGGGAATCAATATGTAACATCTGCAAAATCATTGGTGAACAACGATCCCAAAGGATGTCTAATTGATTTTCCTGCCGGACCGAGTGAAGTATTAGTTATTGCAGATGAAAAAGCAGATTCATCATTTGTAGCTGCTGACTTACTTTCACAAGCAGAACATGGAAGCGACTCACAAGTTATTTTGATTACGACGAGTCCAAAATTAGCAAATGATGTTGCTTTAGAAGTAACTAAACAAATTAAAGAAGTTTCGAGAAGCATAACTGCAAAAGAATGTTTAATGAATTCATTCATTTTAATTGTACAATCAATTGAAGAAGCGATCGCATTGTCAAATGATTATGCACCTGAACATTTGATAATCAATGTTGCCTTTGCACAAAAGTATTTGAATAGCATTAAGAATGCTGGGTCAGTATTTGTGGGCCCGTATTCGCCAGAAAGTGTTGGTGATTATGCCAGCGGAACAAATCACTCTTTACCGACTTATGGTTACGCAAAAGCAATTGGCGGTGTTAGTTTAGAATCATTTATGAAAACTGTAACATTTCAAAAGCTTACTAAAAGCGGGTTGCAAAATATTTCCAAAACAGTAATAAAAATGGCTGAAGCAGAAAAACTTGATGCGCATGCTAATGCTGTTAAAGTGAGGCTGATAAAATGAATGTAGAAAAACTTGTAAGACAAAATATTCTTAAATTGAAGCCATATGCTTCTGCAAGAGAATCTCACTTAGATGGAATATTGCTTGATGCTAATGAAAATTCTTTGGGCAGTGTTGTGACATATGATTCACTCGAATTAAACCGTTATCCGGATCCAAATCAACGAGCATTACGTAAAGCAGTTTCTGAGTTGAAAAATATTCCTCAAGAAAATTTATTTTTTGGTGTTGGTTCAGATGAAATAATTGAGCTATTTATAAAAATATTCTGCAATCCAAGAGTTGATGAAGTTATAATTTGTGAACCAACTTATGGAATGTATAGAGTATGCTGCGACACGAATGATGTTGCAGTAAAAAATATTCCACTTGATTCAAATTATGATATTGATTTGGATCAATTAAAAATGGCGGTAACTGAAAAAACAAAACTGATATTTCTATGTTCTCCTAACAACCCAAGCTCTAATTTACTTAGTAAAGAAAAAATAATTGAGCTTGCAAAAACTGAAGATGTAATGATTGTGATTGATGAAGCATATATTGATTTTACAAAGACAAACGGACTTGCTTGGGAAGCTTTTCAAATTCCGAACATTGCTGTATTGAGGACATTTTCTAAGGCATGGGGAATGGCAGGCATAAGGTGTGGCTATTGTATTTCGTCAACTTTTGTAACCAGTCTTTTATTTAAAGTAAAAGCTCCATACTCAATCAACAAGCTGACATCTAATTTGATTCTAAAAGCAATTGAATTGGAAGAAAAATATTTGAGATTTGTTGATGAAATACTTTCCGAAAGAGATAGAGTAACTATTGAACTAAAAAAACTAAAAAAAGTAAAGAAAGTGTTACCTTCGGATGCAAATTTTATTTCCTTTGTTGTAGATGAACCGCAAAAAGTGTTTTCTTGTTTAGAAAGTAATGGAATTATTATCAGAGATAGAAGTAATCAATTTAACTTTGAAGGCTATTTGAGAGTTTCAGTTGGAACTGTAGAAGAGAATAATAAATTTATTGATGAACTAAAGAAAATTTTAACATGAATAAGAAAAGATTAACACAACATAAAAGAAAAACAAAAGAAACCGATATTAAAATAAAAATTGAGCTTGATGGCTCCGGTAAATCTAAAATCAATACCGGTATTGGATTCTTCGATCATATGTTAGAACAGCTTGCAAAACATTCAAATACAGATTTATTTATTTCTGTTAAAGGAGATTTGCACATAGATGAACATCATACAGTTGAAGATGTTGGTATTGCATTAGGTGAGGCAATCAGTTTAGCTCTTGGTGATAGAAAAGGGATTGAGCGATATGGATTTATGCTTCCGATGGATGACGCACTTGCTCAGTGTGCAATTGATTTGGGAGGCAGAAGTTATCTATCATTTACATGTAAATGGAAAAGAGAAATGATTGGCGAATTTCCTACAGAACTTTTTAAGGAATTCTTCAGAGGGCTTGCTTCAGGCTTGCGTGCAAATATTCACTTGAAAGCAACAGGAGAAAATGATCATCACAAAGCTGAAGCGATGTTTAAAGCATTTGCAAGAGCTCTTAATATGGCTCTAAAGTATGATTCAAGAAACAAAGGCATTCTGCCATCTACAAAAGGTTTATTATGATTTCTGTAATTGATTACGGTGCGGGCAATGTACAATCTGTACTAAATGTACTTGATGATTTGAAAGTGAATTACAAGGTAAGCAATAATGAGACTGTTGTTTACAATTCTGACAAGATTATTTTGCCTGGAGTTGGCGAAGCATCTTTTGCTATGAAGAAACTTCATTTAAATAATCTTGTTACAATGCTTCGTGTTACTAAGAAACCACTACTTGGCATTTGTCTTGGTATGCAATTACTTTCTGAAAAAACCGAAGAAGGAAATACTTGCTGTCTTGGCACCGTATCGGCATCTTGTGTTAAATATGATGAAACAAAAGTTAAAGTACCACACATGGGCTGGAACCATGTTAAGATTGAAAAAAATAATAATTTATTTGATGGTATTGAGGATAACACACATTTCTATTTTGCTAATTCCTTCTACTTGCCAATATGTGAATATACAATTGCAAGCTCAACTTATGTTGTTCCATTTTCCTCTGCTGTGCAAAAAGATAATTTTTATGGTGTCCAATTTCATCCGGAAAAATCCGGTGAAGCAGGCATTAAACTTTTACAAAACTTTGTTGAAAAATGTTAGCTATACCTGCAATAGATATTTACAATGGAAAAGTAACCAGATTACTTAAAGGAGATTTTTCTAAACCAACATATTATCTAAATACTCCTCTTGATTGGGCTATAAAATATTATTCTATCGGAGCAGAATGGTTACACATTGTTGATTTGGAAGCGTCTGTTAATGGAATATTCTCAGCAACTAATCAAATAAAAGAAATAAAATCGAATACGAAATTAAAAATTGAGTTTGGCGGAGGAATAAAATCATTTGAGAGTGCAGTAAAAGCTTTTGAATGCGGTTCAGATAGAATTGTAATAGGCTCGATTTCGGTAACACACAAAGAGATATTTGAAAGAATTGTCCAAGAATTTGGCGCTGAAAAAGTTGTTGTTGCTATCGATTCAGATAAAGAAATGATTTTGATTAAAGGATGGACCGAGATCAGCTCGGTAAGTCTTTGGCAGCATTTAGAGTATTGTATTTCTGTTGGTATAAACTACATTTTATGTACAGATATTTCCAAAGATGGAACGCTTGCCGGACCAAACGTAGATCTATATAATCGAATTCTTGAAGAACATCCACAAATCAAACTAATAGCTTCCGGTGGAATTGGAAATTTGGATGATTTACATAAACTTAACCAAACTAAAGTTTATGCAACTGTAGTTGGCAAAGCTATTTATGAAAATAAAATTACTTTGGAGGAACTAAAGAATTTTGTTAGCTAAAAGAATAATACCTTGTTTAGATGTTAAAGATGGGCGTGTTGTTAAAGGAACTAATTTTGTAAATCTTCAAGATGCTGGCGCGGCTGTTGAACTTGCTTACCGCTACTATAAAGAAGGGGCAGATGAATTAGTTTTTCTTGATATTACTGCGACTGAAGAAAAAAGAAAAACATTAATAGAACTTGTTAAAGAAGTTGGCAAATCAATTCGCATCCCTTTTACAGTTGGCGGTGGTATAACTTCGGTTAAAAATATTGAAGCATTACTAAAGAACGGCGCTGATAAAGTTTCACTAAATTCTTCTATTGTTAAAAATCCACAGCTAGTAAGTGAAGCTGCAAAACAATTTGGCTCTCAAGCTATTGTTGCCGCTATAGACGTGAAAACGGTAAGCGGGCAGAAGAAAATATTTATTAAAGGCGGTAAGGAAGAAACAGATCTAGATGGATTTGAATGGTGCAGAATTGTTTGCGAACTTGGTGCCGGAGAAATTCTTCTTACTTCTATGGATCATGATGGTACGAGAAATGGTTACGATGTTGATTTTATGAAACAAGTTGTTGAAGCTGTTACAATTCCTGTAATTGCAAGTGGAGGTGCTGGCAAGGTTGAAGATTTTCTAGATGTAATATTGAAAGCTGAGGTAGATGCTTGTTTAGCCGCCGGTTTATTTCATTATAACATATTGAATATAGGTGATCTCAAAAAATATCTTTACGAAAATAAAGTGAGTGTAAGATTGTGATAGATAAATCAATAGTTAATTTTAGAAAGTTAGGCGGCTTGATTCCGGCAATTATTGTTGATATTAACAACGACTCCGTTTTAATGCTTGGTTTTATGAACGCAGAAGCCCTAGATCTAACTCTATCTACAAACAAAGTTACTTTTTTCAGCAGAACAAAAAACTCTATATGGGTCAAAGGGGAAACATCCGGCAACTTTTTGGAACTGATTGACATTAAAACTGATTGTGATAGTGATACTCTTTTAGTTTTTGTTAAACCAAATGGACCAACTTGCCATACCGGCAACTACTCTTGCTTTGGAGTAAAAGAAAATCATTCAAAGTTCTTGCATCAGTTATATGCTCTTATAAAAAGTAGAAAAACCGAACTTCCTGAAGGTTCATACACAACCAAGCTTTACGAAAAGGGAACTAACAAAATAATACAAAAAGTTGGCGAAGAAGCGATTGAAACAGTAATTGCTGCAAAAAATCGAGACCGTAAAGAAATTGTTAACGAAGTTTCCGACTTATTTTATCACTTGTTTGTAATGCTTGCCGAGCAAGATATAGAGTTTGATGAAATTATTGATAATCTTTATTCAAGAAATCATCCACTAGAAAAAAAATGAAAAGACACCCGAATGGATGTCTTGGTAAGGTTTATTCAAACTCAATTATAAGCTGGTTTTTTGTTACCATGTTGCCTGATGAAACTTTTATATCTTTTATTTTACCATTTACCTCAGAAGTAAGTGTATTCTTCATCTTCATTGCTTCAAGAATCAGAATTTTATCTCCTTCTTTAATTTGCTGACCCGGTTTAACATAGATTTCTCGTATAATACCAGGTATGAAAGCGTTTAAATGTTTGGGATTTGGCGCTTGATATTTTTTACGGTGGCGAAACTTGTGTGTAAGCCTTGTTTCATAAACCGTATCATCAATAACTAGTTGGTTCTGTTTTTGTTCTATCATAGCTTAAAATGGTGGAATTCCATGTTTCTTAGCCGGACGAGATTCATTCTTCGAAGCGGATAAGTTTAATGTATGAATTAATATCTTTCTTGTTTCTGCTGGATTTATAACAGCATCAATATAACCATTTGCTGCAGCTACATAAGGGTTGGCAAACTTTTCGGTATACTCTTTAACTTTTTGCTGACGCATTGCATTTGGATCTGCCGCAGTAGTAATTTCATTTTTAAAAATAATATTTGCTGCGCCTTCCGGACCCATTACTGCAATTTCTGCTGTAGGCCAAGCATATACAAAATCAGCACCAAGATGTCGAGAGCACATCGCAATATAACCACCGCCATATGCCTTACGTAAAATCACTGTCATTTTAAGTACGGTTGCTTCACTATAAGAATATAGAACTTTAGCTCCGTGACGTATTACACCGGCATGTTCTTGATCAACACCAGGTAAATAACCCGGAAGATCAACGAGTGTTAATAATGGAATATTAAAAGCATCACAGAAGCGAATAAAACGGGCTGCTTTGTTTGAAGAATCAACATCTAAAACTCCGGCTAAAACCGCTGGCTGATTACCTATAATTCCAATTGATTGACCATTTAGTCTTGCAAATCCTATTACAATATTTGCTGCCCAATATTGCTGAACTTCAAAGAAATCAGAATCATCAACAATAGAATAAATGACATTTCGAATGTCATACGGCAGTGTTGGATCTGAAGGAATAATTTTTTCAATTACATATTCTGGTTTTGGTTTTTTAGGAGTATATGGATCAGCTTTCTTCGAATTATTCCAAGGTATGTAAGAGAGCAATTTTCTTATTTGATCGAAGCATTCATATTCATCTCTTGCAAAGAAGTGGGCGTTTCCGGTCAATTCACTTTGAATACGAGCGCCGCCTAAGTCTTCCATCGAAATTTCTTCACCAAGTACTGTTTTAATTACTTCTGGTCCAGTTATAAACATCTTTGAAATCTGATCAACAACAAAAACGAAATCTGTTAAAGCCGGTGAGTAAACAGCACCGCCAGCACATGGACCAAGTATTACAGAAATTTGAGGAATAACTCCGCTTGCTAATGTATTGCGGTAGAAAATCTCACCATATCCAGCTAATGAATTAACACCTTCTTGTATTCTTGCCCCACCGGAGTCGTTAATCCCTATCAATGGGATGCCCATTTTTACAGAGTGATCCATAATCTTTGTAATTTTTCTAGCATGTGCTAAACCTAAAGAGCCTCCGGCAACTGTAAAATCTTGAGCAAAAATACAAACCGGATGACCTATTATCATTCCAGTTCCAGTTATTACACCATCAGCAGGAAGGTCTTTCTTTTCCATACCAAAATCTTTGCCTGCATGTTTAACAAATAAATCAAATTCGAAGAAGGTACCTGGATCTAGAAGTGAGTCAATTCTTTCACGAGCTGTTAGTTTTCCGGTTGCTTTTTGTTTTTGAATCGCCTTTTCTCCACCACCAACACTAACTTTCTCTTGACGAAAGAGAAAGTCTTTCAACTTACTTAGGATAGACATTTTGCCTCACACACACTTGGGATAGTTTATGAATACGAGTGTAAACTTAATGAAAATTGATAAGAATTAGAAAAGAATATCCCGTTAAATCAACTTCATGTCCTTTAAAAAAGGAAGTGAATTTCTTGTTTCTTCAACTTCGTTGATATTGATTTCTTGAAGGAAAATTCCCTCATCATTTTCAATAGAAATCATTTCTTTACCAAGAGGAGAGTAAATACTGCTAAAACCATTATACAGATGGTTTGGGTCTGAGCCTGTGCGGTTTACACCAATAGAATAACACTGATTTTCAATAGCTCTTGCTTTTAGCAAAGTACGCCAATGCTCAATTCTTGGCGTTGGCCAGTTAGCAATGTTAATTGAAAGAATAATACCTTTTTTAGAATATAAGCGGAATAGCTCAGGAAATCTTAGATCATAACAAATGCTTAATGCTATTTTTATTTTGTTAATTTCAGTTACAATCAATTCATTTGATGCGGAGTAATGTTCATTTTCTCCTGCTAGGCTAAATGGATGTATTTTACGATAGCGCGCCATGATCAAACCTTTTTCGTTGAAATGTATTAAAGAATTGTAATAATCGTTGCCATCCCGTTCGATAATTCCGCAAAAAACATTTGTTTGTGTTTTAATAGCAAGCTTCATAAAATATTGTGTTGCTGTTCCATCAATTTCTTCAGCAAATTGTTTAGAATTCATAGTGAAACCGGTTAATGAGAGTTCAGGAAAAATTAACATATCCGGTTTTATTGTTAGCTTTGAAACAAAGAAATCAATTTTCTCGATATTAGCTTTTGGGTTTTCCCATTCGGTTGCTATTTGAACCATACCAATTTTCATTCTTTTCCTCCAAATACAATTTCTGATAATTAATGTAATTCTAAATTCTCAATTATCAATCAAAAAAATCTATGTGTTTTATCTAAAGAATTTTTAATTTAAGGAAACAACATTAAGAATAAACTATGCTAAATTACATTTGGGCAGCTTTACTAGGATTGGGGATCCTTACAGCAGTTGTTATGGATATCACCGATACTTCCACAAACAAATTTCAAAACTACAAACCGTTAGCAGTTGTCATTGAAATTAAAGATGCAAATATTAAAGAAGAAGGAGATGCTACTTTACTAGTAGATTCAAAAAATTTTTCTAGGTTTTATAAAAACTATTCTGGAAAAATATCACAGAAAGTTAAATTGAATCTTAATTATACTGAGGGCTACTATTCAGTTTATATAAAAGTCGATGGATCAACACCAGAAATTTGGAAAGAAATGGCTTCAGCTTCCGGAAAGGAAGAAGATTTAACAGCAAAACTTTGGTTAGGAAAACAAATTGAACCAGGCAAATATTCTGCATGGATTGTCTTTGAATCGGTATCAATGCTGAAGATGAAAGCAGTAACAAATGCTGCAATTGATTATGCGGGAAGAGCAGTAAACATAGCGCTTGGCTTAGTTGGAATAATGGCTTTGTGGCTTGGTGTAATGAAAATAGCAGAACAAGCCGGTTTGATAAATATTATTGCTAGAGTTTTTCGTCCATTTACAAAATTTCTATTTCCAGATGTTCCTCATGATCATCCAGCCATTGGTTCTATTGTTATGAATATCTCTGCAAATATGCTTGGTCTTGGAAATGCTGCTACTCCATTTGGCTTAAAAGCAATGGAAGAACTTGAAAAGCTTAATAATAAAAAGGGAACTGCAACTAACGCAATGATTACATTTCTTGCGATTAATACTGCCGGATTAACTTTAATTCCAGCCACTGCAATTGCAATAAGAGCCGCTTCAGGTAGTAGTGACCCAGCAATAATAATAGGGACATCAATTTTTGGAGCCGGCTGCGCGACCATTGTAGCAATTACAGCAACCAAACTTCTAGAAAAATTTCCAATGACAATATCCGAATTCATTACCTTGGTAAAAACTTCTTGGAAAATATTAACTACACTTTTTATTTTTATTTCTGCTGTCGTTCTATTAATTCTTAGCGGTTTCTTAGCATCGGTTGGCGATACGGAAACAATAAAGAGTATTATTCAAGTTATAGCTGTACTTGCAATTCCCTTTATAATTATTTCTTTTGTTTCCTTTGGATTCAGTAAAAAAGTAAAAGTATACGAAGTATTTATTGAAGGAGCGAAAGAAGGTTTTAATGTTGCTCTTAGAATAATTCCTTATTTAGTGGCAATGCTTGTTGCAATTGGAATTTTTAGAGCTGGCGGCGCTATGGAATTTTTAATTGTGATTTTATCACCGGCAACATCGCTGGTAGGCTTTCCCGCAGAAGCATTACCAATGGCGCTAATGCGTCCTTTAAGCGGCAGTGGCGCCATAGGTATTATGACAGAAACAATGGCTGTTCACGGTGCTGATTCTTTTTTAGGAATTCTGGTTTCAACTCTTAATGGAAGTTCTGAAACAACATTTTATGTACTTGCGCTATATTTTGGTTCTGTTGGTATTTCAAAAACTCGACATGCACTTTCAGTTGGTTTAATAGCAGATGTTGCCGGAGCATTAGGTGCATTGTTTATTGTTAAACTTTTATTTGGTTAAAAAGTAGGATAGTTATTGTATCATGATTTTTAAAATCCAATAAAATAAAATGGAACATTGTGAATACTTTTTTATTAAAGCATTCCAATCCCTTGGAAATAACTACCTACTTTCCTAATTTTACGCACTAAATTTTGAAAAAGAAGGAATAAAAATGGCTTCAAACGAAGGTCTAATTGTACAAGTAATTGGTCCCGTTGTAGATATTGATTTCCCGGACGGAAACCTACCTAGAATTTACAATTCAATAGAAATTCAAAGAAAAAGTGTTGAAGGTGTAGATGAAGTTCTAATTGTAGAAGTACAACAACATCTTGGCGAAAACCGAGTGCGTACTGTTGCAATGGATTCAACAGATGGTTTAGTACGTGGAATGAAAGCAGTAGATACTGGTTCCCCAATTTCTGTTCCAGTTGGTCCTGAAACACTTGGCAGATTAATAAATGTAATTGGTGAAGGAATTGATGGACTTGGTGAAATAAAAACCGCAAAGAAATACCCAATTCATCGTCACGCTCCTAAATTTGATAATCTAACTACAAAGCAAGAAATGTTTGAAACCGGTATTAAGGTTATTGATCTACTCGAACCATATACAAAAGGTGGTAAGACTGGATTATTCGGCGGTGCTGGTGTTGGTAAGACAGTTATTATACAAGAGTTAATTCATAATATAGCTAAGCAGCATGGCGGTTATTCGGTTTTTGCCGGAGTTGGTGAAAGAACTCGTGAAGGAAATGATCTTTGGGTTGAAATGAAAGAGAGCGGTGTTTTAAGTAAAACTGCTTTAGTGTTTGGACAAATGAATGAACCTCCGGGTGCGCGCCTTCGCGTTGGTTTAACCGGATTAACAATTGCAGAATATTTCCGCGATGAAGAAGGTCGTGACGTTCTCTTATTTATTGATAACATTTTCCGTTTTACACAAGCTGGTTCTGAAGTATCTGCTCTACTTGGTCGTATGCCATCTGCTGTGGGTTATCAACCTAACTTAGCTACTGAAATGGGTGAACTTCAAGAACGTATTACTTCTACTGATAAAGGTTCTATTACATCGGTACAAGCTATTTACGTTCCAGCAGATGACTTAACAGATCCGGCGCCTGCAACAGCCTTTTCTCACTTAGATGCAACTACAGTTTTAAGCCGGCAAATTTCTGAATTAGGTATTTATCCAGCGGTAGATCCTCTCGATTCTACTTCAAGAATTCTTCAACCGGATATTGTTGGAGAAGAACACTATGCTGTTGCTAAAAGAGTAAAAGAAATTCTACAATCATATAAAGATTTACAAGACATTATTAACATTCTTGGAATGGATGAACTTTCTGAAGATGATAAAATTATTGTTCGTCGCGCAAGAAGAATTCAAAGATTCTTAAGCCAGCCATTCCACGTAGCCGAGCAGTTTACCGGGTTCCAAGGTAAATATGTAAAGTTGGAAGATACTATCAAAAGTTTTAAAGAAATTCTTGATGGTAAGCATGATGATCTTCCTGAACAGGCATTTATGTATGTTGGTACAATAGAAGAAGCAGTGGAAAAAGCTAAAAAGATGAATGCAGAAGCCTAATTATGAAAGAAATTAATCTTGAAATAATTACACCATCTAAACAAGCTTTTAGTGGTAAAGTAAAAACAGTTACTGTACCTGGTACATCTGGCAGTTTTCAAGTTCTTTTTAACCACGCTCCGCTCTTAAGTACATTTGAAATTGGCAAAGTAAAATTTGAAGATTTAGATGGCAAAGAACTAGAATTTGTAACTGCCGGCGGTACTGTTGAAGTTACAGAAAATAAAATATTAATACTGGCAGATAGCATTGAAAATAAAGATGAAATTGATGTTCAAAGAGCATTAAAATCTTATGAAAGAGCGAAACAGAGATTGTCAATGCGTGGAAAAGATATAGATCTATTCCGAGCAGAAGGCGCTCTTGCCAGAGCTATTAATAGACTTAGATTTACTGGAAATATGTAGACTTATTCAACTGGTTCTTTAAGTTTTAAGAACCAAAAATTGTATTATTCACCTCTTAAGCTTACTACAAACGCGTTATCCTCATCCGATAATAAACTAATTATCAATATTGGTTTATTATGAAAAAGTTATTAAACAATACATCAATTCAAAAGAAACTATTAATAATTGTTTTTGGAATTCAGGTATTTGTCATTATTTCATACACATTCATAACATATTGGAATGAAAAAAATATGCTTATTAATAGTATGGATAAATCTCTAAATTCTGGAGTAGCTTTTCTCAAACACGAACTTGGAGATGATTTTCATGATACGAATATAAACCCAACCGATTATTCTGAAACTGATTACAAAATACGTTCATTAAAACTTGATGAAACTGTAAAAAAAATGGGATTGAAGTACGTGTATTCAATGATTATTAGAAATGATTCAATCTTTTTTACTTTTAGTAATAATTCTGAAAAAGACTACAATGAAGACAATGCTACAACTTATTTTCTTCATTACAGCGAAGTTTCTGATGAACTAAAAAAAGCATTTAAGAATAATGAAATTGTGTATGAAGAATATACAGACCGATGGGGAAATTTCCGCTCTGTGTTTTTTCCTTTCAAAAGCGGTAATGGAGTAAACTATGTAATTGGTGCAGATATTGAAATAGAAGTCATAAATGCGATGTTAAGAGAATCATTATTTAAGAATTTAATATTGGGTTTAATTATAAGTTTAATAATGATCCCATTAGTACTTTTCTTCATAAAGAAAATTGTAACTCCAATAAAAAGGTTAGCTATAGTGGCTGAAGAGGTAAGCAAAGGTGATATTTCGCAAGACATATTAATTGAATCCAATGACGAAATTGGTCAGTTATTAACTTCGTTTAATACAATGCTACAAAGTTTAAGAGAGAAAGTAAAAATATCTCAAAAACTTTCTTTAGGTGATTTGAATGTTGAAGTGAATTTAATTTCTGATAAAGATGTGTTTTCAAAAAGCTTTGCAAGTATGATTAACACATTTAAGAAACTTATGAATGAAATTCAGAAATTACTTGATTCAGCTGCATCAGGTAACCTAGTTTTAAGAGGTAATGAAAATGAATTTTCTGGAGTTTTTAAAGATCTACTCAATAGCATTAATAAGTTAATAGATTCCACATCCGTTCCATTAAAAGAAGCTGAATTAACTTTACAAAAGTTAGCTCATGGTGATCTAACCGCAAGAATGAGTGGTGAATATTCCGGCGACTTTAAAGTAATCAAACAAAGTATAAATAAAATGAGCGAACAGTTTTATTCAGCAATTTTAGAAATAAATAAAGCAACTTCAGAAACTGAATCAATTTCCGAAATTGTATCTTCGTCAACTGAAGAACTAGCAGCTGGTATGCATGAACAAGCAGCACAAACATCAGATGTAGCATCTAGCCTTGAAGAAATCTCAAAAACAGTAATGGAAAACTCTCAAAATGCATCATATGCTGCTGATACCGCTGAAGATGCAGGCAACAACGCAAGAGAAGGGGGAATGGTAGTTAACCAAACAATAATTGGCATGAAGAAAATTGCAAACACTGTTAAAAAAGGCGCAGATGTGGTGTTCACACTTGGTAGAAATAGTGAAAAGATAGGTGAAATTGTAAATGTAATTGATGAAATTGCTGATCAGACAAATTTATTAGCTTTAAATGCTGCAATCGAGGCAGCAAGAGCTGGGGAGCATGGTAGGGGTTTTGCAGTTGTCGCAGATGAAGTAAGAAAGCTTGCTGAACGTACAACAAAAGCAACTAAAGAAATTGCAGATATGATTAAAACAATTCAAAATGATACTCATTCTGCTGTAAACGCTATGACTGAAGGAACAAAGGAAGTAGAACTAGGTATTGACTCTTCCGAAAGAGCAGGTGTTGTGCTTAATAAGATAATTAGTATCATGGAAAAAGTAACGTCATCTTCGTTACAAGTTGCTAATGCAAGTAGAGAACAAACTACAGCAACAGAAGAAATAAGTAA
This sequence comes from uncultured Melioribacter sp., assembly GCA_964631495.1. Classification (GTDB taxonomy): domain Bacteria; phylum Bacteroidota; class Ignavibacteria; order Ignavibacteriales; family Melioribacteraceae; genus Stygiobacter. Next base: position 19,596 of record CAZVYT010000049.1, read on the forward strand.
AAATCTGGATGGAATAAATACTGTAGCACAGAATTCAACACAAAGCATTCATCAAATATCTGAAGTTGCAGAAAATTTACAGAATATAGTCAGAAATCTTTCTTCTTTAGTAAAACAATTTGAATTGGGAAATATCGGATTACAAAAAAAATAAAAAAATCCCAGTTTGGCTGGGATTTTCAAGATGATAGTGGCAAAAATTTATTATCTGGTTTCTGCAAATCTTTTGGCAACTGCATCCCAATCAATAACATTCCACCAATTTGTAATGTATTCCGGTCTGCGGTTTTGATATTTAAGATAATAAGCATGCTCCCAAACATCTAAGCCTAAGATTGGAAAACCCTTTACATCTGCAACATCCATTAATGGGTTATCTTGATTTGGTGTAGATGAAACTACAAGTTTACCATCGTTAACGCTTAGCCAAGCCCAACCGGAACCAAAACGTGTTGTTGCAGCAGCATTAAATAATTCTTGAAATTTTTCGAATGTACCAAATGTTGTATTTATAGCATCAGCTAATGCACCGGATGGTTTGCCACCTTTGTTTGCTCCCATAATATTCCAAAACATTGTATGGTTATAATGCCCGCCGCCATTATTTCTTACTGCAACCGGAAGCTTAGAGATATTCTTAAAAAATTCTTCTAAAGATTTTCCTTCTAGTTCTGTGTTGCCTTCAATGGCTTTGTTTAGATTTGTTACATACGCGTTATGATGTTTGCCATGATGAATTTCCATTGTTTGCGCATCAACATATGGTTCTAATGCATTATGAGCATAGGGTAGTGGTGCTAATTCAAATTTACTCATTACTAAGTTACTCCTGTTTATTTTTTTATTTATTTGATTTGTTATCGCTTCAATTTTTGTTGCGTTACTAGCAGCGGCTAATAATCCTAAAGAGGTTATAAAATTTCTTCTTTTCATTTACACTCCAAATGATTCGCCGCAGCCACAAGTTTTGGTTGCATTGGGATTATTGAAAACAAAACCTTTTCCATTCAAACCATCGCTAAAATCAAGCACAGTTCCTGTTAAATAGAATAAACTTTTTCCATCAACAATAATTTTCAACCCTTCTTTTTCTATAACTGTATCACTGTCTTTAATTTCACCATCAAAACCCATTTGGAATGATAAACCAGAACAGCCGCCACCTTTAACACCTACTCGTAAACCATGTGTATCCGGAATGCTGTTCTCTTCTTTTATTCTTTGAACTTGTTTTATAGCTTTTTCTGTAATATCAATATCAGCTTGTATACTAACCTGGTTTTCCATTCAAAATTTCCTTTATACTTTTATATAATAACACGTTATCTCCGAAAAAAATTCATTTTGATGGAAAATTGGCTGAGAAAAAAAATTGAGTTTAGGAAAGGAAATAAAAAACCCCGGTAATAACATTAACCGGGGTCAGTAAGTTCTCTTTGAAAGGCTTTTACAAAATACTAAATGCAGCCGTTAAACCGGACATTACAATGGCAACCATGCTCATTAACTTAATAAGAATATTTAAACTTGGTCCTGCAGTATCTTTAAAAGGATCACCAACAGTATCACCTATAACAGTAGCTTTATGCGTACTAGATCCTTTTCCACCATGATGACCTTCTTCAACATACTTTTTAGCATTATCCCAAGCACCGCCGGCATTAGCCATAAAAACAGCAAGAACAAATCCACTACCTAAGCCGCCTACCAATAATCCCATAACGCCAGCCACACCTAATACAACACCCATAGCAATTGGTATTATGATAGCTAATAATGATGGTAGTAACATTTCTTTTTGTGCACCTTTAGTAGAGATTTCGACGCAACGAGCATAATCTGGTACAGCTGTACCTTCAAGAATGCCAGGAATCTCTTTGAATTGCCTTCTAACTTCTTCAACCATCTTTCCTGCCGCGCGGCCAACAGCGTTCATTGTCAATCCAGAAAACATAAACGCCATCATTGAACCAATAAAAACACCAATAAGAACTTTTGGATTCATTAACGTTACATCATAATATGTCATAATTTCTGTTAAAGTTGCTTCCTGTGTTTTTACAACAATATTATGACCTATGTTAAGAGTTTCATAACCAAGTCTTACTAAACCGATTTTAATTTCTTCTGCATAAGAAGCTAATAATGCAAGTGCAGTAAGTGCGGCCGAACCAATTGCAAATCCTTTACCAGTAGCAGCGGTTGTATTACCTAAAGCATCAAGAGCGTCTGTTTTTTGTCTTACTTCTTTACCAAGACCAGCCATTTCTGCGTTACCACCAGCATTATCTGCAATAGGTCCATAAGCATCAGTAGCAAGTGTTATACCTAAGGTTGAAAGCATTCCAACTGCCGCAATACCTATTCCATATAAGCCCATAGAAATGTTGTTGAAATCAAAACCTGAAGCAAATAAATAGGAAAGTAGAATTCCAATGGCGACAGCAAGAACCGGAATTGCAGTAGAAAGCATGCCTAAACCCAAACCGGAAATAATAACAGTTGCCGGACCAGTTAAACCGCTATCAGCAACATGCTGAGTAGGTTTATATGAGTGTGAAGTATAATATTCTGTTGCTTTACCTATTACAATACCAGTTATTAACCCAGTTACAATTGCTCCCCAAATACCAACATAATTATCTATGTTTAGCATATATACAATTCCAAAGGAGAAAATTGCTATAAATACAGAGCTAATGTTTACTCCTTTGCCAAGCGCAGAAAGCAGTTCTTTTTGATTTGCACCTTCTTTTGTTTTTACAATAAAAATTCCAAGTATTGAAAGTACAATACCAACAGCGGCAATCAACATAGGAGCTAAAACCGCTTTCATTTGTAGCTCAGGTGTTTTCATAAAAGCAGCTGCACCTAAAGCAGCTGTAGCAAGAATGGAACCGCAATAAGATTCATATAAATCTGCACCCATACCGGCAACGTCGCCAACATTATCACCAACATTATCAGCTATTGTAGCTGGGTTTCTTGGATCATCTTCTGGAATACCTGCTTCAACTTTACCTACTAAGTCAGCACCTACATCGGCTGCTTTTGTAAAAATTCCGCCACCAACTCTGGCAAATAATGCTTGGGTTGATGCTCCCATACCAAATGTTAACATTGTTGTTGTAATAATAACAAGATTGTGTCCATCGGTTAATGAGTGTGGATAATAGTAATTTAATAAAATGAACCAAAGAGAAATATCTAATAATCCTAAGCCAACTACTACAAGTCCCATAACAGCGCCAGAGCGGAATGCGACTCTTAAACCTTTATTTAAAGATTCCTTTGCAGCATTTGCAGTTCTGGCAGAAGCATAAGTTGCAGTCTTCATACCAAAGAAGCCTGCTAAACCTGAAAAGAAACCACCAGTTATAAATGCAAAGGGAACCCAAGGATTTTGTAAATTAAAGCCGTAAGCGAGTATTGCAAAAATTATTGTTATTATAACAAAGAACAAACCAACAACTTTATATTGTTGTTTTAAGTATGCCATAGCCCCTTTTCTTACATATAAAGCTATACTTGCCATTCTTTCTGTTCCTTCTGATTCTTTCATCAGTTGGGCAAAAAAGAAATATGCAAATCCAAGAGCAGCTACCGATGAGATAGGTACTATCCAGAATAATTCAGACATTAGTGTTACTCCATTTATTGTGATAGATTACTTAGTTTACTAGAGTTTACTATGTAACATTTGGTGAAAAATAAGGCAATTATTATTTTTTCCCAATTAAAATAATAATAAAATAAGATTTCGTTGACCAAAATTAATACAATGAATAATAAAATGCTGAGGTTTTTATAATAGAACAATATGATTATTCTAATCAGAAAAAATTGGTGGACATCTACTACATTTATTGTTTTCAAGGTAATTGTAATGAAAGAAGAGGCAAATGAAATGTACTGCGTTGGTTATAAAATAATTGTTTTGAGACTGCTGAAATATTGCAGATATTGTCTTTGCGAATCCGCCTTTGGCGGATGAAGCAAACTCAAAACTAACTTTTTGAATCAAAATAGAGATTGCTTTCCCGAAACAAAACTTCGGGACAAGCTGTCATTTCATTCCTCGCAATGACAACTAAAAATAATATTTCAGAGCTCTTTGTTTTACTAATTCATTGTATGTCGCTTATAATTTTTCTATGGAAGTGATTTTTCAACCGCTAACTTCAAATAATCAGAATTATAATAATTAAGCTCATTTATTAGTTATGATATCAAGAATTAGAGGCTAAAATTTAGCATTGTTAATTTATAAATGGCGAAGCAATGCAATAAATATATTCTTATGATTTCCTTTGATTCAATACTGAATAAAATTTATAACAAAAAGAGGCTGTCTCAAAAGGGCAGCCTTTTATTGTAAAAGGAAAAAGATTTAA
>CAZVYT010000050.1:0-23796 GCA_964631495.1 uncultured Melioribacter sp.
AATCATTCCAAGAAAGCAGTTTAAGATTTCCCTCATCATATTCTTGATTTTTTCTTCTTTGCTGATTGCTCAACAGCAAAAAGTAAGTTATAAAATTTTAGGAATTTCTGTTGTTGGAAACAAATCCGCAGATGCTACTACCATTATTGCAAATACAGGTTTACGTGTTAACGATGAGATTAGCATACCAAGCGACCAAGCAAATAATGCTCTTAAAAGATTATGGAATTTAGGAATCTTTGAAGATGTTCAATTAGAAATTGAAAAAAGTCTAGCCGATGGCATCTTTTTATCTATTAAAGTAAAAGAATATTCTCGTTTAGAGAAAATTGTTTTTATTGGTAATGATGAACTTAGCGAAGATGACCTGAATAAAAAAGTTACTGTAGTCCGCGGACAGACACTAAAACCTCATGAAATTTCTAGGATGATTACAAAGATTAAATCTCAGTATGAAGAAGAAGGTTATTTAAACGCCCAGATTACACCTAGCAGATTTGTTTTCTTTCAAGCTGATACATCCGATGATGAAGTTATTATTACCTGGAGAAACGAAAAAGATCTCTCAAAAGAGCATCAAACTACTTATGATTTAGACATGACTACTTCGGTAAACTCTATTGCACGCATAAAAGACAGAATTCTTATTGTAATGAATATTGATGAGGGCGATGAAGTAACTGTAAATCAAATTCGTTTTAACGGTAACATTGCTTTTGAGGATGATGATTTGAAAAGCGAGTTTGATGAAACCGGCGAAAGCAAGTGGTGGAAGTTTTGGAAATCTGCAAAGTTTAAGAAAGATAAGTTTGAGAAAGATAAGGATCTCCTTCAAAAATTCTATCTAAATAAAGGTTACAGAGACTTTACAGTTTTAAAAGACACAGTAATACTTTCTGCAGATAGAAAAACTCTTGACGTAGTGTTAGATGTTTATGAAGGAAATCAATATAAAGTCCGAAATATAATTTGGGAAGGTAATTCTGTATATCAAGCAGAAGAATTAGATGCAAGATTAGATTTAAAACGTGGAGCGGTATTCGACTTTGCAAAGTTTGAGCAAAACTTACGCTTCAATGAAAAACAAACAGACGTTTCTTCTTTGTATCAAGATAATGGTTATTTAACAGCTCAAATAGATCCGAAAGAAGAAAAAGTTGCTTCTGATTCCGTTGATATAAAAATTAAAATTGTTGAAGGCAGCCGTTTTAAAGTAGGTAAAGTAGATATTTCTGGTAACGATAAAACAAAAGATAAAGTTATTCGTAGAGAACTTTATACAATTCCCGGAAATTACTTTAGCCGTGCTTATATTATGCGAAGCATTCAACAGTTAGCTAATTTACAATATTTTAATGCTGAACAACTTTATAAAACCGGCGTTGACTATAAACCGGTTAGCGATAGTATAGTTAATTTAACTTATAAGGTAGAAGAAAAATCAAGCGATTATTTAAATGCTTCGGTTGGTTATAGTGGCGCTTTTGGTTTTAGTGGTTCAGTCGGGTTTACTCTTACTAACTTTTCAATTTTAGAACCATTTAAATTGGGTGGTGGACAAGTTCTCAATTTTAACTGGCAGTTTGGAGTAGGAAACTTTTACAGAACCTTTTCTTTAGGATTCACAGAACCTTGGTTTTTAGATACACCAACTTCTCTTGGTTTTAATCTTTTTGATACGAGACAAAGATATGTTTATGATTTACGTCAATCAGGTATAACATTAAACGTAGGAAGAAGATTAACTTGGCCGGACGATTATTTTTATATAAGCGGAATGCTTCGTTTTCAATATAACGATGTTATTGATGGTCAAGGTTATTACCAAGAAGGTTTAACAAGACAATACTCATCTGGTTTTGGATTAACAAGAACCGATATTGACAATCCAATTTTTCCTTCTCGCGGTTCAAAGATTTCTCTAAACGCAGAAATTACCGGCGGTCCTTTTTTACCAGGTAACGTGGATTACTATAAAATAGATCTAAAAACCGAATGGTATAAACCATTATTTAAATCAAGTAGATTTGTTCTTTACTCAAGCGCAGAACTTGGCTACATTGGTGAGTTAGTTGATAATACTCCAATTCAACCTTTTGAATACTATTATATGGGCGGCAGCGGGTTAATTATTGCTACTACACCATTACGCGGTTATGATGATAGAAGTTTAGGTTCTAGAACTGCTTCTTCAAGCAATGTTATTGGAAGTAGAGTAATGACAAAATTTACAACCGAATTTAGAGTTGCATTAGCAATGGAGCCAATTCCTATTTATTTATTGGCATTTGCAGAAGGTGGAAATGTTTACCAAAATTTAAAGAACGCAAATTTCTTTGATTTGAAAAGATCGGTTGGTGTTGGAGCAAGAATTTTACTTAACCCAATAGGTTTAATCGGTTTTGATTATGGATATGGTTTCGACCGTTTTAGCGTAGACGGGCAAGAACCTCAGTGGATGTTCCACTTTCAGTTTGGTAAAGGTTTTTAATTCTATAATATAAAGTATCGATTAATTTCATTTTGGAATGTCTTTTCAAAAATTTAGTTTTCGGTTCACAAAAAAGTATTTTATTTTAACTTATAATTAGAGGTTCTCGTGAAAAAACTAGTTGCACTTTTCTTAATTGTTTTATCGTTTTCAGTTAATGCTCAACAAACACAATCAGCTCCGTTAAAAATCGGTTACGTTGATTCTGAAGTTATACTTGCTCAATACCCAATAGCTATAAAAGCTAAAAGTGATCTTGAAGGTATGGTTGCTAAATGGAGAAAAGACTTAGATAGTATGCAAACAGATCTTCAAAAGTCATATGCTGATTATCAGAAACAATCTCACGAAAAAAATGTTAAACAAGACGATTTACAAAAATCCCAAAAAAATGTCCTTGAAAAAGAGCAAAGAGCTCAGCAATTTCAACAATCAAAATTTGCTCAACCTAACGGCGAGTATTTTGTGAGACAAGAACAATTGATGAAACCGGTAAAAGAACAAATCTTTAAAGCTATTGATGAAGTTAGCGATGGCGAAAACATGCAGTTTGTATTTGATAAAGCTGGTGAAGTAGTTCTTTTGAAAGCTGACGCACAATTTGATATCACTTTCAAGGTTCTTGATCTCTTAAAAAGAGGCAAAAAATAAACCTGGGATATAAAAAATGAAAAAGATCGGATTCATCTTTTTAGTTGTTTTTTTAGCAATATTTACAACTCAATCAATTGCTCAACCAAAAATTGGTTATGTGGATAGCGACACTATTATGAAGCAGCTACCAGATTATCAAGACACACAAAAAAAACTTGATGCGATAATTAAAGAATGGCAAGAAGAGCTATCTAAGCTTGAAAGAGACTGGAAAGCAAAGTATGAAGACTATGAAAAAAGGAAACTAATTCTAAGCGAACAAAAACGTGTTGAGATTGAAAAGGAATTAGTTGATCTGGAAAACCAAGTATCTAAATACCGTCAAGATAAATTTGGAGTCCGAGGCGAGTTATTCCAAAAACAAGAAGAATTGATGAAACCTCTGCACAACCGAGTATTTACAGCAATTCAAGAAGTTGCAAAAGAAAATGAATACGATTTTATATTTGATAGAAGCGGAGATGTTATTTTCCTTTACGCAAAAGAAGAATTTGACTGCACAAAACTTGTTCTTGAAAAACTAAAATGAGTTTTTATGAAATTTACATTGAAAGAAGCCGCCGACTTTGTCGGCGGTGTTGTTTACGGCAATCCAGAACTTGAAATTTTTGGGCTGGCAAAAATTGAAGAAGCTAAAACCGGCGAGTTAACTTTTCTTTATTTAGCGGCCTACGAAGCCTTTTTAAGCACAACTAATGCTTCTGCCGTTATAACCTCTCCTAAATTTACCAGAATTCGAGATGATATTTCCTACATCGAAGTTAAAGATCCCAACATTGCCTTGCTTCAATTGATTAGAAAATATTTCAATTCTACGGTTACACTTGATGGGCAAGACAAATCTGCTTGCATTCATTATGCTACAAGGATTGCTCAATCTGCTTCTATTGGTAAAAATGTTATTGTATCTGAAGGTTGCGAGATTGGTGAGAATTCGATTGTCTTCCACAATACTGTATTAATGGAAAATGTGAAGATTGGGAAAAATTGCATGATTTATCCAAATGTAACAATTAGAGAAAATTGTATAATTGGCAATAATGTAATAATACATTCGAATACTTGTGTTGGCTCAGATGGATTTGGTTACATTACAAATTCTGTAGGTGTACATGAAAAAGTACCACAAATTGGAAATGTTGTAATAGAAGATGATGTAGAACTAGGCTCTAATGTTTCTGTAGACCGGGCAGCTCTTGGTTCAACATTAATTAAGAAAGGTACTAAGGTAGATAATCTTGTTCAAATAGCTCATAATGTAATTATTGGTGAAAACTCATTTATTATTTCTCAAAGCGGAATTGCCGGCAGCACAAAACTTGGAAAAAATTGTATACTTGCCGGTCAAGTTGGAGTTGTTGGTCATATTGAATTGGCAGATGGTGTAATTGTAACCGCGCAATCCGGTGTTTCAAAATCATTAGATAAAGCTGGTAAATATCGCGGCTCTCCAGCAGCACCTCTAACTGAAACTCTACGCATGGAATCTCATTTGCGTAATCTTCCCTTCTATGCAGAAAAGATTAAAAAATTAGAAGAAAAAATTGCATCTTTGGAAGCAAAATTTTCAGAAAAAAATTAAAGGTAATAGATGCTAGAGCTTCAAAGAACAATTGCTAAAGATGTTTCCATTTCAGGAGTTGGACTGCATACCGGCACATCTTGTAAAATGACATTCAAACCCGCCCCAGATAATTACGGTGTAAAATTTATTAGAACAGATATTGGCGGAAGACCAGAAATTCCTGCAAACGTAGATTTTGTTGTTGATATTTCTCGTGGCACAACTTTAGGATTGGGTGAAGCAAAAGTTTATACAGTTGAGCATGTACTTTCTGCTGTTTATGGTTTGCAAATAGATAACCTTGTAATTGAACTTGATGGAATTGAACCTCCTATTGGAGATGGCAGTTCGCTTCCGTATGTAGAAAAGCTATTGGAAGCCGGATTAGTTAATCAAGAAACACCAAAAGATTATTTGGTAATTGATCAAACCATTGAATATCACGACGAAAAAAACAAAGTTGATATTGTTGCACTCCCTTTAGATAGTTATAGAATATCAATAATGGTTGATTATGAGAATCCTGCTCTTGGAAGCCAACATACTGGGCTGTTTGATCTAGAAAAAGAATATGTAACCGAATTTGCTCCTGCAAGAACTTTTTGCTTTTTAAGTGAAGTTGAAATGTTAGCCGATCAAGGACTTATAAAAGGCGGCAACATTGATAATGCGGTTGTAATTGTTGACCACGAAATTAACGATGATGATCTAGAAAGACTTAAAGAAAAACTAAACTTAGATCACGATCTTACTGTTATAAATGGCTATTTAGATAAAAATAAACTTCGCTTTAGAAATGAACCAGTTAGACATAAACTTCTTGATATGGTTGGAGATCTTGCCTTAGTAGGAGTGCCAATTAAAGCACAAATTCTTGCTGCGCGTCCTGGACACAAAGCTAATGTAGAATTTGCTAAGAAAATCCGCCAGCTTTATCAACAGAAAAAACTAGTTAAGAAATTTCAGTTTGTTAAAAAAGAAGGTTTAGTTTTTGATATTAATGCGATACAAAGAATTCTTCCTCACCGTTATCCTTTACTTTTAGTTGATAAAATAATTCATCTCGATATGGATAAAAAAGTTATTGGTATTAAAAATGTTACAATCAACGAACCATTTTTTAACGGACATTTTCCTGGTCAACCAGTAATGCCCGGTGTTTTAATTGTTGAAGCAATGGCACAAGTTTCTGGTATTCTTTTATTAAACACTTTTGTAGATCCCGAAAATCATTTGGTTTACTTTATGAGCATCAACAATGCAAAATTTCGAAAACCAGTGATTCCCGGAGATCAGTTAACACTTGAAGCTGAATTGATAACCGTAAAAGGCGGAAAATATTTTTCAATAAAAGGCTGCGCCTATGTTGATGGAAATTTAGTTGCCGAAGCTGATTTTATGGCAGCTATGGTTCCTAAAGACAATAAACCAAAATAAATTATTACTATGGCAGAAATTCACTCTACAGCAATTGTTAGCCCTAAAGCTAAATTATGTACAGATATAAAAGTTGGTCCATTTTCGATTATACATGATGATGTAGAAGTTGGAGATGGTTGCATAATCGATTCTCATGTTGTTTTATATAACGGCGCAAGATTAGGAAATAGGGTTAGGATATATCAAGGAGCATCGGTTGCTAACACTCCGCAAGATTTAAAGTTTGGAAACGAATTGAGTTACTTTTATATCGGAGATGAAACTCAGATACGTGAATTTGTAACTCTTCACAGAGGAACTCACGCTACAGGAAAATCGGTTGTAGGCAAAAACTGCTTATTAATGGCTTATACTCATGTTGCTCATGATTGCATTTTAGGCGACAATATAATTTTAGCTAACGGAGTTCAAGTTGCAGGTCATTGCGAAATTGGGAATCACGTAATTATTGGTGGATTAACTGGTGTTCATCAGTTTTGTAAAATTGGCGATCATGCAATGATCGGGTCGGATTCCAAGATTGCCGCGGATGTACCTCCATTTGTTATGACTCAAGGCGTTCCTTGCAGATTTGAGGGAATTAATAAAATTGGTTTACGCCGAAGAGGTTTTACATCAGAACAAATTGAAGCTATAAAAGAAGCATATAGGATTTTATATTTATCCGGATTACTTTTCTCTCAAGCTAAAGAAAGAATAGCTAAAGAACTTGGTCATCATCAAGTTGTAAAGCAAATTTTAGAATTCACGTCTCAATCTTCTCGCGGTATTATTCGTAAATGATTTGGCATTTCATCGATTCAGATTTTAACACTGGCGAGTTCAATATGAATAAAGATATTGAACTCGCACAAAATTGCCCAACAGATGAAGCTTATATCCGACTATACAGATGGAAGCCTTATTGTGTTTCGCTTGGAGCCAATCAATCATTTGATGATATTGATATAACTAAGACTAAAACAGATGGAATTGATATAGTTAAACGCCCAACCGGTGGTAAAGCAATATTACATGCTGAAGAATTAACTTATTCTGTTATACTTCCGCTTAATTACCAGTTTTCCCCTAAAGAAGTTTATTCAATGATTTCTACTGCATTAATACGCGGATTAGATTTATATGATTCTCGTTTGTCAAAGTCTGAATTGGAAAATATTCAACCAAATTTTCCAAAACTTTTAGAAGAGCCTTCCGGCGTTTTATGTTTTGCATCAACGGCTAAAAACGAAGTTAAGTTTGGCGGCAAAAAACTAATTGGCAGCGCGCAAAGAAAACTAAACAATGTAATTCTTCAACATGGGTCAATACTTTGCGGCACTTTTCATCAAAAACTTACAGATTATCTCAACGTAGATGAAAAATTAAAAGAATTGTTAAGGCAAGAGCTTACTTCCAGAACAACAGAAATTGAGACTATCCTAAATGTTAAAGTAAATTACGAAAAATTGAAAAATTGCCTAGTAAAAGGATTTGAACAAGAGCTGAAAATTAACTGGAAATAAAAAGCAGTGTATTATTAAAATCACTTCCTTCCCTTCAATCTTAGTGTTAAATTTAGCATCGAATTCAAAACTTTTTAATAGAATGAATTAATGCGTAAACTAATCTTTTTCGTAATTATTTTCTTTAACATCATTTCGGCTCAAGACCACCGTGATCTTGAATTTTATCTTGATAAAGCTCAAGTTATGGATATTTCAAGTGATGGAATTTCGCTTTGGTACGCAACCAACGGAAACGGTATTTTTCAATACTTCCCTTCAAGTGGTAAATGGAACCAGTTCTCAACACAGAATGGAAATATTTCTATTGACTTTTTTTATTGCATTGCCGCGAATCAAAATTTTGTCTGGGCAGGATCAACAGATGGATTATTAATTTTAGATCGTAAAAGCGGTAACTGGACAAAAAGGAAATTTGCTCTTGGCGGACAGTTATCTAATTGGATTCGGTCAGTTTCATTTGATATTGAAAGTAACTGTGTTTGGATTGGAAGATTTAAATATCTTACTAAATATGATTTATCAACAAAAAAATATACTGATTACGATTTAACGATACGCAACAATGAGAAAACCAATACAATCAAAACTATAAAAGTTGATAATAAATATGTGTGGTTTGGAACTGAAGCCGGTGTGCACCGTTATGATAAATCAAAAAACCTTGAGGATAAAGATTCTAGAAAGTTTTATGATATAAAGAATAATTCATTTAACGGTGAAGGTGAACAAGTATCTGTAAATACTATTTTAATTGAGCGTGATTATATTTGGTTTGGACTTGATGAGTTTATTACACCTGAACGACCAGATTTTAATGTTGGCGGGCTTTACAGATTTGATTACAAAACAGAATGGATTGGATTGGATGCGTCTAAAGGTTTACCCGGCAACGGCGTGTTCGACTTGGAAAGAACAGGAAATTATATTTGGGCTTCTCTATACCAATTTGGAAGCACGACTAAAGAAACTTTTGGTCGCGGATTGGTTTTAATTAATCGCGTTACAAAGCAAATTATACCAATAAGAGATGAAAGAATTCCACGCACAATTTATTCAATCTATTTTGATGGAACAAATTTATGGCTTGGAACAGAAAACGGATTAATAAAAGTAAATTTCTTTAATAAGCTGGCACAATGGACAGGTCTTACTGCTAATATTAAAACCGAGTCAAAGAAATGATGGATACTTCTCTTAAAAAATTAAATGCCCTTAAAAATAATTTTATCGGTAAACGAATAGCTATTGTTGGGGATATGATGCTTGACAGCTACTATCAAGGCTTCGTTAGTAGAATTTCACCCGAAGCCCCGGTACCAGTTGTTGAAGTTGAAGATGAATTTTCGCGCTTTGGAGGAGCATTAAATGTTGCACACAACATAAAAACTCTTGGCGGAATTCCTTTGCCAATTGGAATAATTGGGAAAGACAATGAAGGAAAATTATTAAAGAAATTAATGGAAGAAACCGGAATAGATTATTCGGGAATAATTATTGATAAAAACAGACCTACTACTGCTAAAACAAGAGTAATTGCAAACAACCAACATGTGGTTAGAATTGATAAAGAAAAAACATTCCCAATTTCCGGATTAACAGAAAAGAATATTATAAACTTGTTGCGAAAGCAAATAAAAAAACTCGATGCGATAATTCTGCAAGATTATAACAAAGGCGTCTTAACAAAAAATCTAATTGAGAAAGTGATAGCCTTAGCAAACGCAAATAAAGTAATTGTTACAGTTGATCCAAAGTTTAATAATTTCTTTTCTTATCAAAATGTAACAGTATTTAAACCAAACAGAAAAGAAACTGAAGATGCTTTTGGCATAAAAATAAAATCTCAAGCAGAAATTACTTCAGCTGGGTACAAACTTCTGCAAGAACTCAATTGTAAATATGCATTACTTACATTAGGCGAAGGTGGAATTGCATTATTTGAAAAAACAATGCAAGAACGAAGAGTTCCTACAAAGGCAAGAAAAGTTGCTGATGTTTCTGGCGCCGGTGATACTGTTATATCTACTTTAACTATGGCGTTAACTGCAGGAGCTGATATTTATGATGCTGCTTATTTGGCAAATTATGCGGGCGGTCTTGTTTGCCAGGAAGTTGGTATAGTTCCTATTGACTTGAATGTATTGTTTAGCGCAGTAAAAGAAGAGTTATTATGAATTATGTAAAGACCATTGACGAAATTAGTGCTATAAGAAACAAACTTAAAAAACAAAACAAAAAAGTTGTTTTCACTAACGGCGTTTTTGATATACTACACGCTGGACATGTAGATTATCTTGGTAAAGCAAAAGAGTTTGGCGACTTTCTTATTGTCGGTATTAATTCAGATGCAAGTGTGAGAAGAATAAAAGGTGATTTACGCCCTGTTGTTCCGCAACAAGAACGAGCGTTTATTATATCTTCACTAAAACCAGTTGATTATGTTACAATTTTTGAAGAAGATACACCATTCAAATTAATAAATACATTAATTCCAGATGTCCTTATCAAAGGTGCAGATTGGTCCAAAGATAAAATTGTTGGAGCTGATATTGTAGAAGCAAATGGAGGAACTGTTGAAACAATTAAATTTGTTAATCTTACATCAACAACAAATATTATTAATAGCGTTCTTGAAAAGTACAAGAGTTGATGTCAGAGCAAGAATTAAATAATGCCGAGGATTCTAAACCTGAAGACCAAATAGAATCAAAAACTGAAATCCAACCGGGAACTGTTGTTTCTAACGTTAATACAGAAAGAAATATACCAATCTTTAAAAGAAGTGTGTTTCGCAAAATAGTAAATACATTTATTTCTGTATTCTTAGTCCTTCTAATTTTAATTCTTTTAGTTGTCGGGTTCACACAAACAAGAACATTTAGGGAATACTTACGAGAAAAAGTTATCTCAATTGTTAATGATGAAATAAACGGCAAACTAAACATCGAAAGAATTAACGGGACTATACTAACTTCTCTTTATCTTGTTAATACATCTTTAATTGTAGAAGAAGACACATTACTTTTTGCTAAGAATGTTGAAATAAAAGTGAGTCCTGCACAATTACTTCTAAAAAAAATTCATATTAGAAAAGTATTACTGAAAGATATAACAGTAAACTTACTTCAAAGTAATGATGGTAAGTGGAATTACGAAGAACTTGTAAAACCAACACCCGAAGACACCAGCAAGTCTTCTTTTTCTTTTGTGATTCAAGCACCCGATATCGAACTAAGAAATATATCTTTAACAAGACAAACATTTTCTAATCTTGGTTCTAAACAAATTTACAAGAGCTTAAACTCGGAAGATTTGAGAATTAACGAAATTAATTTCAACGCAGAAGTTTTTGCAGATATTGAAGGTCAAACCTATTTAATGATTTTAAAGGAACTATCTTTTAAACCAAACTTGACTCGTTTTAATCTGCGTTACATTTCTGGAGAGTTTGCAATAACAAAAGATTTTGTAAGTCTAAACAAGTTTTATTTTCTAACTGATAGCAGCGAAATTAAAATCAATGCAAGAATTGACAGCTTAAATCTTTTTAGTAACACAGACTTACGTAGCTTTAGAGATTATCCTTTAACAATTGACGCAAAAGCTTCTCCATTTAATTTTGATGACCTTTCTTCTTTTTTTGATGCTACCGAAATACTTAAAGGAAGCCCACAATTTGAATTTAGAGCCAGAGGAAAATTTGGAGCTTTCAATATAGAACGGGCAAAACTTAACTACCGTAATACCCGTTTCGATTTTAGCGGTCAAGTTTTAAACCTTAATATTCCATCAAAGCTCTACATAAAAACATCAATAGTTAATACTGATATTGATTATAAAGATATTAACAGCCTCCTTCCTAATCTGAAAATGCCGGATTATGCAAAGATGGTTTTAACCGGAGTAAATGTAGAGTACGAAGGTGAGCCAACAAATTTTAAAACAAAATTTTTAGGTCGGGTAAATGATGGCTACATAGAAGGTGAAGGCAGCTTGAATCTTTCTGTAGAACCAATGACCTACGATATTAAGTTCGCTTCTGAAAATTTAGATCTAGCAGCATTAGTTGGATTCCCTACTAAAATAAATACTCGTACCAGCATTTCGGGCAAGGGTACTTCGCCAATGGATTTAGCTTCTGCTATAAAAATGAATATCTACAATACAACTATTAATAATATTACTATTGATAACCTTGACATAACTTCTCACGCGAAGGACAGAATTATTGATCTTTCCATAGAAACAAACGCAGAAAATGCAAAATCAATTATATCCGGAAACCTGGTCTATGATAAAGACACTATTCCAAGTTATAGTTTTATTGGCGATATCAAGAATTTGAATCTTGGTAGATTTATGGATGATGAGAAATATCGAAGTGAAATGAATCTTTATTTCAGCCTAGAAGGCAAAGGCTTTGATCCAGATGAACTAAATGCCAATTTTTCTTTTGGAATAGATTCTTCATACTTCCAGGATAAGTGGATAAATTCTTCAATTGTAGATGCTTCATTTATCAAGGATTCAGTTCACCGAGAAATAAATCTTAAATCTGATTTTGTCGATTTTAAAATCGACGGTGATTTTTCACTAAACAAAGCTATTGATTTAATGATTTACGAATCCAAAACAATTACTGAAATTATATCTAACAAATTATTAGAGCTTAATCCCCTTTCTGTAGTCAGCAATACAGAAAAAGTTACGGATTCGTTTGTTACCGCAGCACCAGATGTAATAACTGAAGATATTAAATTCGATTACGAATTCAAGTTTAAGGATTTTGACTTAATTGCTATGCTTTTGGATAATGAACAAATAACAATTAAAGGCTCTGGAAGAGGAAGTTTTATTAATAAGGCTCCAAACTTTTCAATTTCTGCCGAACTAGATTTAGAACAGCTTGTTATGATGCAAAAGAATACTACAATTTATCTTTCAGATTTTTTAGCGGATTTTAACTTCACTAGAGATAACCGCTTTAATTCTTTCGATAAATTGTTTGGTTCAGCATCAATTTCCGGCAAGCGATTTTATGCCGGAAGCAGTATTAAATCCTTAAACGCAGATATCGTATTCAACCAAAGTAAATTACTGTTCAACGCGTCAGCTAATTACGATGATATGATTATTGCAGATGGTGAAGGTATCATTTTAATGACTCCAAACGAACAACAGTTTTTTATAAGTGACTTAAATGTAAAATACGATGGTATAGATTGGAAAAACAAAGACACAATCAAGGCGTTTTTTAATCCAAATTATTTTAAGATAGTTGATTGCAAAGTTCAGCATGATACTTCAATTCTTATAGCAAGCGGTGTTATTCAAAGCTCAGGCGAGCAATCATTAACTTTAAACGGATCTAAAATAACCGGAGAAATAATTGAGCGATATGCTTTTGGTTTGAAAGAAAGCGGACTAATAGCTAATGGTTCACTGAATGGTAAAATAGAAGGAAAATTTGAAAATCCTTTAATCAATTTCACTTTCGAGGCTGAAGGTCTTACCTTTAACAAAAATAAACTTGGTAATATTAAAGGTTTCATGAAATATGCAGACAAGAAAATGATCACAAATTTTGTTTTTCTTGATGTATTATCAAATGAAATGAAACCGCTTTTTAATTTTGATGGAATGTTTGCTATCGACATGAGTTTCGCTTTTGTTAAAGAAAGATTTTTGCGTAGTGAACCGTTCTATATGAATTTCAAAGCGGATAACTTCAACTTAAGCCAATTAGGGAGAATCATTCCCGGAATTGTTGATCAACGAGGCAGTTTAATTGCTGATGTAAAAATTGCCGGCACTTTTTCAAAACCAGAATACTCTGGCTTTGTTAGCTTAACAAATGCTTATTTTACTTCTACATTTAATAATCTCACTTATAAAAGCGGCTGCAAATTAAAATTTGAAAAAAGCGGATTTATAGTTGATAGTTTAAGCGTTGCAAATGCCGGTGGTACAAACTTCCCTGGTGAAATAAAAGGACTGGGTTCCATCTTGTTTGATGGTTTTAATATGAAAGATGTTAATCTACGTTTCTTTGGTGATATTGCCATTATGAGTCAGCAAACACAAGCTGTAAGTCCTTTCTTTTTTGGTGATTTACAAATTCAAACAGATGAAGATTGGCTTTTA
Source organism: uncultured Melioribacter sp. (assembly GCA_964631495.1). Taxonomy (GTDB): domain Bacteria; phylum Bacteroidota; class Ignavibacteria; order Ignavibacteriales; family Melioribacteraceae; genus Stygiobacter. The sequence goes on from CAZVYT010000050.1 coordinate 13,802, forward strand.
ACTAAGAAAGGTGAAAAATTCTTTTTTAAAGGTAATATGTTGATGAATAAAACCGACCTTACTTATACAACCGGAAGAGATCAAGCACTAAATACAAATAATAATCTAAATATTGTTTTTATTGTCGATTCTTCAAAGATTGATAAAGAGTTAATTCTTTTTCAAAATATATTAGCAAAAGAAAAAGCTTTGCAAGAAAAAATTTCTGCTAGTACAGAAAAGAATTTTGATTTCGATTACGAAATTGGTTTAACCTCTGGTAAAGATGCAAAGCTAACTTTCATTCTTGGGCAGGCGTTAAATCAGAAATTGATAGTGGAAATGCGCGGCGGAATGAAGTTTGAAAGTATAACAAATAATTATCGCGCACAGGGTTCATTTGAATTACTTCCTGGCTCTCGGTTAGAATTCTTTAAAACTTTTGATGCTGTTGGATTTTTACGTTTTGAAAGTGATGTAACTAATCCCTATTTGGATATTACGGCTACTTACACAGCAGATTATATAAGCCCTCGTGATGAAAACCAAGTCCCTCAAGAAGTTGCTGTTAAAATTAAAATAAAAGGTCCGCTTACAGAGCTTGGTAAAAATCTTGCTTCCGATCAAACTGCGATGAGTGTTTATGTTGGTTCCAGAAATATTCAAAATAATATACGAGAAACAATCTATGATTATGCTGATGCTTTTTCTTTTGTTATAATGGGTAAGTTTAAAGATGATTTAACAGCACAAGATAAAGCGGTTGTTGCCGGTGAAACAAAAGATGCAATTGGAAGCGCTGCAACTTCTTTTTTAGGAACTGTGTTAACAAGTTTTGTTAGCTCTGCAGTAGGAGATTTAATAAATAATATTTCAATAAATTCTTCCGGAGAACAAACTAAATTCAGTTTATCCGGAAGGTATGATAATTTTAGCTACTCGCTTGGTGGAACAACCGAAACATTTACTAATTTAAGTAAAGCTAATGTAATGCTTGAGTATAGATTTTATCCTACAAACCTAAAAGCCCGCTTCGAAAGAAAAGATCCAATTGTTAAAACATACGGTCTAGATGAAAAGATTTTAGAAATGGCACTTAAATATAAATTCGAGTTCTGATGAAAAAAGAAATTAAAGCCTTATTTAGTAAATCCAACGGGTTAAAACTAAAAAGTAAAGAGATTGCAAAAAAGCTTGGTGTAATTGATGATCATTCATATGCTCAGCTTAAACATTTCCTTTTTAAGCTAACAGAAGAAGGCTTTTTGGAAAAAGAAGGTAAACGATATCAATTGCTTCGTGTGGCTTCTGAAAAACTTTTAGGTAATCTGCAAGTTGTTCAAAATGGTGATTTTGGTTTTGTTACTCTTAAAGAAACTAACCTTAAAGATATTTTCATACCTGGCAAGTTTTTATCAACAGCTTTAGATGGAGATTTGGTTGAAGTAGAATTAGTAGAAAATAAACGCGGTAAAAATGTTGAAGGCAAAATTATTAACGTAGTTGAGCGTGGAAGAAAAGAAATAATAGGTGTGCTAAAGAAAAATAAATCTTCTTTCTTTCTTGCTGCTGATGATGATAAGATACATAGAGAAATTTATGTTCATGGTGATAATTTAAACGGCGCAAAACTTGGTGATAAAGTCGCTATTTCAAATATCGAATGGAATAACAAAAACAATAATCCGGAAGGAAAAGTTAAAGAAGTATTAGGTAAAGCTGGAAGCTATGATGCAGAAATCGCTTCAATTGCTAGAGAATTTAACATTTCTTATAAGTTTCCAAAATCGGTTACCAAAGAAGCAGAACAGATAAGTGATTTAATTCCTAATGCTGAAATTAAAAAACGTACAGATCTAAGAAATAAAACTGTAATTACAATTGATCCTGAAGATGCAAAAGATTTTGATGATGCTGTTTCCGTAGATGTCCTCGATAATGGTAATTATTTGGTTGGAATTCATATTGCTGATGTTAGCCATTATGTACAACCCGATACTGCGATTTATAATGAAGCTTTAGAGCGCGGGACAAGTGTTTATCTTGTTGGCAAAGTTATTCCAATGCTTCCGGAAAAGCTTTCTAACAGAATTTGTTCACTTGTGCCAAATGAGGATAGACTTACTTATTCAGTTTTTGTTGAGCTTACAAAACTTTCTAAAATTGTTGATTACAGAATAGAAAAATCTGTAATTAACAGTAAAAGAAGATTTACTTATGACGAAGTGCAAGAGATTATCGAAAGCGGGATTGGTGATTTTGTTTTTGAAATTACCTTATTAAACAAAATTTCTAAGTCTTTGCGTGCAAAGAGAATGAAGATGGGCAGCATAAACTTTTACTCTCCTGAAGTTGTCTTTAAATTAGATAATAACGGCATTCCGGTAGAAATTAAGATTAAAGAAGTTAGAGAAAGTCATAATCTTATTGAAGAACTTATGCTGCTTGCAAACCAAATAGTAGCACAACATATACAACCAAAACAGAACAAAATTGATATTCCGTTTGTTTACAGGATACATGATTTACCTGATAAAGAAAAAATAACAGAATTTTCGAGATTTGTTCGTTCGCTTGGCTATCATTTTGATCCAAATGCGGCAAACAAATCCAAACAGTTTCAAGTATTATTGGAAGAAGTAAAAGGTTCTGAAGAGGAAGCTGTTGTAAATCAAATTGCAATTCGCTCTATGGCAAAAGCAATTTATTCTACTAAAAACATTGGGCATTACGGACTTGGTTTCAAGTATTATACTCATTTTACTTCGCCAATTAGAAGATTTCCGGATTTAGCTGTGCATTTGTTAATTCATAATTTCATAAAAAATGGTTCGGAGAAAAATTTATCTCTGGAAGAATTGGAAGAAATTTGTGATAATGCATCTGCCAAAGAAAGAAATGCTGTAAGTGCAGAAAGACAATCTGTAAAACTTAAACAGCTTGAGTACTTAAAAGGAAAAGTAGGACAAGTATTCCACGCCGTAATTTCTGGTATTATGCACTTCGGAATATTTGTTGAATTAAGCTCTACCTTAGCAGAAGGATTAATTAGATTCAGAGATCTTGATGATGATTATTATTCCTTCGATGAAAAAAATTATTGTATTATAGGAAAAAGAAATAAAAAAAGATACAGAATGGGCGATAGAGTAAATGTTCAGCTCATTAGAGTGGACGAAGAAAAAAGAGAAATCGATTTTGTTTTAACTGATTAATCAAAAGGCGTTGCTGATGAAAAAATATATATTGGCATTTTTTGTGTTACTCTCATGTTACTCAATTAGTCAAGCTCAGTTTGGGCAGAATAAAGTAAATTATAAAAACTATGATTGGTACTTCATTCAATCTAAGCACTTTGATGTTTACTTTACCAAAGGTGGAGAAAAAGCTGCTGAGTTTACTGCAAAATATGCTGAAGAGAGCTTACAAAAAATTCAACAAGATATAAATTATCAGATTAGTGCCAGAATAGCTCTCATTGTATATAATTCTCATAATGATTTTCAAGAAACAAATGTAACGGATGAATATTTATCCGGCGGAACTGGTGGATTTACCGAACCGTTTAAGAACCGTGTTGTGTTCCCTTTTGAAGGTTCATATAAGAAATTTCATCATGTAATTGCTCACGAACTTGTTCATGCAATTATGCGAGATATGTATTACGGTGGCACTATTCAAAATATTGTATCACGTGGTATTACTTTACAGCTCCCTCTTTGGTTTTGGGAAGGTACGGCAGAGTTCCTATCTCAAGGATGGGAAACTAATAGCGATATGTTTATACGTAACGCAATTATGAATGACGCCTTACCTGATATTCCTCAATTAAACGGATATCTTGCTTATAGAGGCGGGCAATCTTTATTTAGATTTATTTCAGACACTTATGGCAGACAAAAAATTGGAGAGTTACTAAACAGAATTCAAAATCTTGGTTCACTTGAGCCGGCTTTAAAAGCTTCTATTGGTATTGGGCTCGAAGAACTAAATGAAAGATGGAAAAAAAGTGTCAAGAAAGAGTTTTGGCCAGACATTAAAGACTTTCAAGATCCAGATACTTTTGCAAAGCGCCTAACAAATAACAAAAAAGATGGTGGTTTTTATAATGCAATCCCCTCCCTATCCCCCCAAGGCGAAAACCTCGCATTTATCTCTGATAGAGATATTTATCTTGATGTTTATTTAATGGATGCTGTTGATGGTAAAATTATCAAGAAATTATTAGAAAGCGGAAAAACAAATGATTTTGAAGAATTAAATGTTTTACATCCTTCAATTGCTTGGGCACCAGACAATAAGAGAATTGCTATCTCCTCAAAAAATGCTGGCTTTGATATTGTAGCGGTTATCAACACAGAATCTGAGGAAAAAGAAGAATTACCTTTTCATTTGCCTGGAATCGAATCCATTAGCTGGTCTCGCGATGGAAATAAATTAGCAATTGTTGGTCATACTGCAAGTCAATCCGATATTTATGTTTATGATTTTACTACAAAACAACTTACTAACTTAACCAATGACATCTTTAGTGATTTTGATCCTACATGGTTACCTGATGGAAGCAAAGTTGTTTTTTCCTCAGATCGTGCAGATAGACTAGTTCAATCAATACCAAATGATAAATTTGATGTTGGTAATTTTTCTTTTGAACAGCTCGATCTTTATTCTATTGATATAAATACAAAAACTGTTTCAAGATTAACTGATTGGAAATTCAGTAATGAAAAATTTTCAGCTGTTATTGGTAATGGTCAAGAACTGATTTTTGTTTCAGATAAAAATGGAATTGACAACCTTTATAAAATGAGCATTAAAGATGGAAAGGCAGTTTCAAAACCTGTTCCCATTACTAATTCTTTAAGTGAAATTACTCAGCCATCTGTTTCTGCAGATGGTAAAAAATTGGTTTTCTCAGCTTTGTATAATCTTGGTTATAACATCTTCATGCTTAATAACTTACCGGAAATGAAAGTTGAACAAGATTCACTTCGATACACAAACTATATGAGTTCATTAATAGTCCCAACAACAATTAAAAAAAATCAAGAAGAAATTGTTGATTCTCGGAAAGTTACCAAGCAAGATGATGCTGTAAATGATTCAACTTTAGCAGATGATAAATCTAATATTTTTGTCGGACAGTATATAAGTGATAAACCGGAAAAGGACGATTCTAATTCTGTTAATTATTCTAAATATGTTTTTGCTAATTTGGATAAAGAAAGTGATAGTCTACAGATTGCAAAAAGAAATGAAATGTTCAAAGAAAGCCTAGACCCAAATGGAAATTATTTTGTTAACAAATACAAAATCAACTTTTCACCAGATTTAGTATATGCAAATGCCGGCTACAGCACTTTATATGGTTTGCTAGGCACTACTATTCTTTCTTTCAGTGACGTATTAGGTAATCATCGTTTGATTGGACAAACTAGTTTACAAATTGATATTAAGAATAGTGATTACGGTCTAGCATATTTTTATCTTAAAGAAAGAATGGATATTGGAATTCAAGCTTTTCATACAGCAAGATTCCTTTACCAAAGTTCGATTTGGGGTGATGAATTATATCGTTATCGAAGTTTTGGATTGATTGCATCGGCAAGTTATCCTTTTAATAGATTTAACCGTTTTGATTTTGGTCTAAATGTATTAAGAGTTAGCTCGGAAAACTTAGATAGCTACGATGTTCCTGCTGATCAGAAAACTTTTATACTACCTACTATAAGTTTAATTAAAGATAATGTTTTGTTTGGATATACTGCACCAATAGAAGGCGTTCGTTACAATTTAACTGTCTTTGGTGATCCTGGAATAACAAAATCAAGACAAAGTTTTTTTTCTATTACCGGAGATTATAGAAAGTATTGGAGATTCTGGTACGACAATGGTTTTGCAATTCGATTCTCTGGCGGCTTTTCTGGCGGTGCTAATGCACAAAGATTTTTTATTGGTGGAACTGAAAACTGGATAAATAGAACTTTCAAAACCGGAGGTGTTCCAATATCATCAGCATCAGATTTTGCATTCCTTTCTCCTGCTATGCCTCTTCGCGGATATGATTATGCAGAACGAATTGGAACAAAATATACTCTTATGAATATGGAACTTCGTATTCCTATTATCAGATATCTATTAACCGGTGGACTTCCGCTTTTCTTCCAAAACATACTAGGAGTTGCTTACCTGGATGCTGGATCTGCTTGGGATGAAACACAAAAGTTGAAATTAATTGGTCGAAATGAAAATGGAAATATTGCTACTCAAGACTTATTATTAGGAACTGGTGTTGGTTTTAGACTTTATTTAATTTTCTTATGGAAGCTTGATATAGCTTGGAAATATGATTTAGATAAGTTTTCCGCACCAAGATATTACATTTCAATTGGTTTAGACTTTTAAAGAGGTAGTTTCAAAAGTAAATATATTGTTGTAGTCGTAACTTTTAAATAGCGATTCTGCTTATAAAAAACAAACTATAAACTTGCGGCTACAACAATGTTTTAAACACTCACTTTTTTTCACTAACACTTTTTGCTGCATCTAATTTAGTATCTATGCTCTTACCAGTATTTTTATAATCTGTATGATAAAAACCACTTCCCTTAAAAATTGGTGCTGAGCCTGTTCCAATCATTCGTTTTATATTACCCGAACAAACCGGGCAAGAAGTTAAATGATCTTCAGTAATTCTCTGAAAATGTTCAAAAGCATTTCCACAGTCAATGCATTTATAATCATATGTAGGCATTTTTCATTTTCTTTTTTTTTTGGATCGTAAAATTAAAAGAGGAAAACATAGAAATCAAACTCCTATTATTTTTAACCAATATTTTGCATATTTACTTCGAAAAAATTGAAGAGATATGAAACAAAAATTTCTAGTTCTTGTGTTTTTATTTTTGGGGCTAACAAATTGTTTAGATTATACACAAGTTACTACCATTAAAACTGATGGGACTGGAACAATGTTTGTCCACTATTTTATGAAGTGGTCAAACCAAAGAGATTCGAGCTTGGTTGAACAACTCGGAATATTTAATAGAGATTCTGTTTATAAAGAGTTTACATCAGAGTTTAGCAAAGTTACAAATGTTGAAGTGTACAAAAATTTGCAAGACAGTACAATTCACGGTAAAGTTGAATTAGCTTTTAACAGTTTAGACTCACTGAATAATACTCCAGCATTTAGAAAATCTCAACTTTCAGTAAAAGATGGAGCACAAAATTCAAAAATATTTTCTCAATTTATTCCTCCAATAGCAACGGGCTTTGGCTTAGATAGTAAATCTTTCGAGTTAACCTTTGTTTACTATTTACCCGGCGAAATACTAAACCATAATGCAACAGAAACTTATCGTAACAAGCTAACTTGGAAGTATTCGCTTGATGAAGTTGGGATGGGAAAATATATCACAGCATCATACCGTCCTTTCAAACTTAAAGAGACACCAATTTGGATTTATATTATCGCATTAATAGTATTATTGATTGTGATAGTTTATCTTTTTAGTAAAAGGATCAAGTAAATAGCAAATAATACTATAAATCATTTTATTGACACGCCATATTCAAATATTTATATTTGGCAACTAAAATTTTAACTAAAATGCGAGATTGGTTGTGGACAGGCACCCATTAATTTTTTCGGGTAGTGCAACAACAGAGCTTACCCAAAAAATTTGTGAATACTTGAACGTCAGCCAAGGAAAAATTGATGTTAAAAATTTTAGTGATGGTGAAATTTGGGTTAAGTTCCAAGAAAATATTCGTGGCAGAGACATTTACATTATTCAATCTACTATGCCACCGGCTGAAAATCTTATGGAACTCCTCATTATGCTTGATGCCGCTAAACGTGCATCTGCATCAAGAGTAACCGCAGTTCTTCCATATTTTGGTTATGCCAGACAAGACAGAAAGGATCAGCCAAGAGTTTCTATTACAGCTAAATTGGTTGCAAACCTTATTACTAAAGCTGGAGCTGATAGAGTGATTACAATGGATTTGCATGCTGCTCAAATCCAAGGATTTTTTGATATTCCTTTTGATCACCTTTATGCTTCCCCCGTTTTTTCCGGTTTATTTAGAGAAGAAGATTGCGAAAACCTTGTAGTTGTTTCTCCCGATGTTGGAGGTATTAAGTTAGCACGTTCTTATGCAAAAAGATTAAATGCTGGGCTAGTTGTTATTGATAAAAGACGCCCAAAACATAACATAGTTGAAGTTATGCAGATTATTGGAGATGTAACAAATAAAAATGTTTTAATTGTTGATGATTTGATTGATACTGGCGGTACTTTTATTAATGCTGTTCAAGCACTTAAAGATAGAGGCGCTCTAAATGTATATGGAGCTGTTACTCATCCGCTTCTTTCTGGAGATGCAATAATTAATATAAATGATTCGCAATTAGATAAGTTGTATGTTACAGATAGTATTCCTTTGAAAAAAGATTCAGAAAAAATTGTTGTAAGGAGTGCTTCTGGTTTGCTAGCCGAAGCAATTGTTAGATCAAATAGAAACGAATCAATCAGCTCATTATTTGAGATTGATAAAGATAAAAGTTAGAAATTTATTTTTTTGGAGTAGGTAAGAAATGTCTGAAATAACAGTAAAAGCAGAAAAAAGAACTAAGTCTACTAAAGGCGTTGTTAACAAAGCTCGAAGAAATGGAACAGTACCCGGAATCTACTATTCTAAAGGCGTTGATCCAATTTCAATCTTTGTAACAGAAAGTTCGCTAAAACCTTTGGTTTATACATCTGAAACTCATCTTGTAAATTTACAGATAGAAGATCTAGATCTTAAATCAATTCTTAAAAATGTACAGTTTGATCCGGTTACCGATAGAATAATCCATTGTGATTTTTTAGGTATATCAGCTGATCAGATAATTGAAATAGAAGTTCCGGTTGCTTTAGAAGGACAAGCTAAAGGCGTTAAAGAGGGCGGAGTTGTTTCTCACTCTCTGCATAAATTAAAAGTTTCGTGCTTGCCAGCTTTCATTCCAGAACATATTGTAATTAATATTTCCGACATAGGTTTAGGCAAAGCTTTTCACGTAGGTGAATTAAAGCTTGAAAACGCAACTATTTTACACCCAGCAGATGCTATTATAGTTTCTGTCAATTTACCACGCGCTGCACAAGATTCAACAGCGCTTCCAGGTGAAGGATCGAAAGAACCTGAAGTTATTACAAAAGGTAAACAAGCTGACGAGGATTAGGTAAGAATTGCGAGCAATAGTTGGACTTGGTAATCCGGGGAAGCGTTATGAGAATACACGCCATAATGTCGGGTTCATGGTTCTCGATAAATTTGCTGAAAAATATAACCTTGGTTTTAGAAATACAGATTTTGATTATGTTTTCTCGGAAGGTCATATAGATGAGTCTTCCGAGTTTTTTTTGGTAAAACCAACTACATATATGAATATGAGTGGAATTGCGATCTCAAGTTTTATGCGAACTCATAATCTTAATCCTGAAGACATTATTGTTATTTACGATGATCTAAATCTAGAAATGGGTAGAATTCGCCCAAGACGATCGGGAAATGATGGCGGTCATAATGGTGTTCGGTCTTTAATTGGGTCATTGCAAAGTGAGTTGTTTCCTAGGATGAGATTTGGAATTGGCGGCAAGTTTGAAAAAGGTAAAATGATTGATTACGTACTTTCTAGATTTTCAGATAGTGAAATTAAGCTGATTGAACCACAAATGAGTCTTACAATTGAATTATTAGAACAGTTTATTACTGGTGGCATTCAGCATATGTTAGATTATTACAGTAAAATGACAAATCAAAGCAGTAGTCAGAATCCATTGTTAGGATTGTAATTTTTTTGTTCTTTATATAATAAAAGCGGAAATAAAAAATTAAATTTTCGCACAATAACTTAACCCTGCTTTTCTAAAAATAAAAAGAAAGGCCAAACGACCAAAGGGAGGTGACATATCTCATGAGTAAACGCACTTACGAAAGTGTTGTACTTATCAACGCTGCACTCG
>CAZVYT010000051.1:0-23699 GCA_964631495.1 uncultured Melioribacter sp.
GAGCAATCCTTCACTGTTTCATTAAATAACTGCCTTTTTCAGTGACGACTATATAGATTAATGGAATATACATTTCGTTCTGTAATGAATAATGAATTAGGGGTAGAAAAGACTAATGAAATATTTTATTCAGCTGGAAAATTAGCTGGCATAGAGTTTTGTAAAAACACTCTTAACACTGAAATAGATGCATCTACGTTTATTTGTGATTTACAAAAACAAATGGTTGATTACAAGATGGGGATTCTCAGAATTGAAGAAGCTGATTTTGAAAATAATTCATTCATTGTAACTGTATCGGAAGATTTAGATTGTTCTGGATTACCTATAACCGATGAAACGGTTTGCAGTTATGATGAAGGATTCCTAAGCGGTGTATTCGAAAATTATTATGGACATAGTTTTAAAGTTGTAGAGATAGACTGCTGGTCAACTGGAGAAAGAACTTGTAGATTCAATATTAATAAACAGGAATAAGAAAACAACATGTCTGAAGCCGGGCATTACAAAACTGAGTTGATAAAACTTAACAATACTGTTAAATCACTTATTAACTCTGAAATTAATGAAGGATTTCAACTTATTGACCAAATTGATTGTAATGTTTCGGAAATAAATGAACTTAAAGAATCCATAAAAACATTAATTCAAAAGTATTCTGAAAGCAAAGAATTCTTAGATTCCTTGTCTAAAGGAAATCTTTCTGTAACTCCTCCAGCAAAAAATGTTTTTATTTCTCCATTTAAAGAACTTCACTCTGTTTTAAAAAATTTAATCTTTCAGATTAATTCAATTGCAGATGGAAATCTTAATCAACCTCCGAGCTTTATGGGAGATTTTTCAAATGCAATTAACTTACTTATTGATACTCTTAAAGAAAAAAAAGAATTAAAAGAGTGGCTGGAAATAAGCGAGTTGAAATACCGAAGCCTGTTTTCTCAAATGACAGATGCCTTTGCTTTGCATGAAATAATATTAGAAAATGAAGTGCCGGTTGATTATAAGTTTATTGAAGTAAATAGCGCATTTTTTGAAATGACTGGACTTGTTAATTCTGATATTATTGGTAAAAAAGTAACAGAAATAATTCCAAATATTTCTAAAGAATGGATTGAAAGATATGGCGCTATAGCATTGAATGGAGGAACTGATCAATTTAGCCAGTATTCACCGGAACTTGATAAATATTATTTGATAAATGTTTATTGTCCTGCGTTTGGACAATTTGCTACTGTATTTAGTGATGTAACTCGTATAAAAAAATATGAAGAAGAAATTCAAGAAGCACGTATGATGCTACAATTGGTGCTTGATCATATCCCACAAGGTGTATTCTGGAAAGATTCTAATCTAAACTATCTCGGTTGTAATATAACAACTTCAGCTCATGCCGGATTAAAAAACCCTTCTGAAATTGTTGGTAAATCCGATTATGATTTGAGATGGAAAGCATTAGCAGATGAATACAGAAAAGATGATAAGCTGGTTATTACATCTAAAGAGCCCAAATTGAACTATGAAGAGCTCATTAAATATGATGATGGCAATTATGTCTGGGTAAGAACAAATAAAATACCTTTATTTAATGAAAATAATAAGTCACTGGGAATTTTAGGAACTTACGAAGATATAACAATTCAAAAAGAAGCAGAAAGAAAGATTAAAAAAGCAAATGATGATCTTCGCGAAACCGTTGCTACAAAAGACAAATTCTTTTCAATAATCGCACATGATTTAAAGAGTCCTTTTCTAGGTTTGCTTGGTTATTCTCAAATTCTAAGTGAAGAATATGAATCACTTACTAGCGAGGAAATACAAAGCTTTGCAAATGGAATATATGATATAAGCAGACAATCGTTAAACATGCTTGATAATTTACTTAATTGGTCAAGAATGCAAACGGGAAGTATGGCATTTAATCCGGAGTTCATTATTCTAAGAAATTCATTAGGTTCTACGATTGATTTATTGACATCAACAGCATTAAATAAGCAGATAACACTTAATAATAAAATTGAAAAAGGTGCTTTTATTACCGCTGATTTAAATATGATTGTTACAATTATTCGTAATTTGATTTCAAACTCGATCAAATTCACAAATCAGAACGGTTTGATAGAAATATCTTCTGAACAAACTAAGAATAAATTAAGAATAATAATTTTAGATAATGGAATTGGAATTGAGGAAGATCGTGTAAAAGATTTATTCAGAATTGATAAATCAACAAGTACAAAAGGAACTTCTAATGAAGAAGGCACTGGCTTAGGATTAGTATTATGCAAAGAAATGGTAGAGAAAAACGGCGGAACAATATCAGTTACAAGTGAAATTGGTAAGGGCACAAAATTTATTTTAGAATTCAATAAATAAAGGAGCTGAAATGCGGAGATTAGTTTGGACTGATGAATGCAAAACCGGTTTTAGTGAAATCGATTCTCAACACAGATTACTATTTGCCATTGCAAATGAATTATTAGAGATTAATAATCCACATAAGCAGCAAGATGAAATAAAATATTTATTACATCATTTGCTAGAATACACTGAAACACATTTTAAGACAGAAGAAGAAATATTCGAAAAAAATAAATATCCGGGCTTTCGTGAACATAAAGAACGTCATGAAACCATACTAAAAGATATTTCTAGTACAATCAAAGCTGCTAAGTCTATGACTGAACTTAAAGCCAGTCTTGACACCATGCTTGAAAATTGGATCCGAGTTCATGTTCTCTTAGAAGATAAAAAATTCTCTGTTTGGTTTAATTCAAAATAATTATTATAAAAAGTAATAGTTCCTACAAAAGAATGTCCAAAAGTAAATGAACTTACCTTTTACAAATAATATTTATGAAATAAGTTAGGGCACAATTTGTATTTCATATAACTTACTTGAAAAAGTCATTCATCAAAACTTATAATATACGCTCAAATGAAAATGAGCGTAATATTACTCTTCATGCAATTCAATTCTATATATGATATTTCTTTACACAAACTTGATCACGTTTTTACTTAATGTTAATTCACGTTAATTATTTTATCAAAAAGAAATGGATCGTTTATGGAATTTTCAGTTGGAAACAAAATCAAATATGTGTTCCCACATTCATCTAATAATGTCAGCTTTTTTATAGGAATAATTGAATATGTTGGAGATACATTCTTTACTGTTAGAGACAAAAACAAAGTTATGTTAAAAATTAGTTTTAAAAACTATGACCAAGTAGAACTAATAGAAGAGCTAGATAATTCAATGCCGCTAAAAAATAATCCAATCTAATCGCCGAAAATCTTAACAAAAACTTAATAATTCATTCATATCAAATTAATATTTGATTCATAACATTGGGTAACAAATAAGGTGCTTTATGTTCGGTTTATATTATGCAATTATTGGATTAATATCTGGTTTAATATGCTCTTTCATAGCAAATAAAAAATTCCGTAATCAGAAAGACTGGTTTACATTAGGACAGGTATTGCCTTTATTGTCAATTGTAGTACTTAGTGTTCTACCTGCAAGAAATGAAATAGAGCCTTACGAAAATTACTTTAAGCATATAGTTGATGGTGAAAAGGTAGTTAAACGGTTATCCTAAAGTATATTGAATGTTTTCACTAGAATATGATATTGTGCTTTACAATACGCCTTCTTATGAATCGTCAGTGAGCGAATTTTACCGTATTTGCAGATATAAACGTAATATTTACAAGAAAATAAGAAACGAAGAAGAATTCTGTAAAAAACTTTCCAACGAAGAGAAAATCATTCTAAAAAGTCTTTCAGAAAAAGAAAACCGCACTCTGCTTGAAATACTTGCCAACTAACAATGGTTGGTTATGCAAAAACATAATAGTATTTCTGAAAATAAATTCGAATATAGCCCGGAAAAGGTTGAGTTCCAGTACGATGCTTATAATGAAAAGAAATTACAACAAGATATTAAGGATTTATGAATTTGAATCTCAACGAACTAATCTTATCAAAGTTTAATTTTAGCGCAAATGCCTTTGGGAGATTATTAAAAGAAATATCAGCAAAAATTCTATTGCGTATGCTATATGCAAAAAAAATAGAAGATTTTATTAAACAAAATGAACACCTTGATGAAAAACACTTCATTGGCAGCTTGTTCGATGATCTTAATTTCTCTTATACGGTATCCAACATAGACCAAGAGAAAATTCCTTCTCAAGGAAAAGTAATATGTGTAGCAAATCATCCAATAGGAAGTTTGGATGCGCTTTCGATTCTTAAAGCTGTTTTAGATGTTAGAAGCGATGTTAAGATTATCGCAAACGAAGTACTCAATAATATTCAACCTTTGAAAAACCTAATTATTCCACTTAAACTTGATACAAAAATTCCGCAAAGGGATTCAATAGTTGCGATTCAAAAAGCGCTTCAAAGCGATATGGCTATAATAATATTTCCTGCTGGGACTGTTTCTCGATTAAAAGGGTTTAAAATATACGATTCTAAATGGCACAGTGGAGCGGTAAGATTAGCAAATAAATATTCAGTTCCTGTACTTCCTATTTTTATTGAAGCGCGAAATTCATTTTTGTTTTATCTCGTTTCTTTAATAAATAAAAAATTATCCACATTATTACTTGCACACGAATTATTTAATAAAAACAATAAAAGGATTCAATTAAAAATAGGTGACGTAATACCAGCAAAAGTGTTTTCTAAACAAATGATTGACGATGATTCTCAAACAAAATTGCTGAAAAAACACGTATATCTAATCGGTAAAAATAGAAAAGGAATTTATTCAACAGAGAAAAATGTTATTCATCCTGTTGAAAGAAAATTGATAAAATCAGAATTAACCAATTCAAAATTACTTGGCTTAACACACGATAATAAAAAAATATATCTAACAAATAAATCAAGTTCGCCCAACACAATAAATGAAATTGCAAGACTTAGAGAATTAACTTTCCGAAAAGTTGGTGAAGGTACTGGTAAAAAACTTGATATAGACAAATATGACTCTCATTATTCTCATTTAATTGTTTGGGATGAAGCAGAACTAGAAATAATTGGTGCATATAGAATTGGTTCCGGCAAATATATAATGGATAAACTTGATCAAAATGGTTTTTATACTTCAACCTTATTTAACTTTTCACACGAGTTTACTAATCGCTATTTAAATGAATCAATTGAATTAGGCAGAAGTTTTGTCCAAAGTAAATACTGGAATTCAAACGCTTTAAATTATCTATGGCAGGGGATTGGGGCTTATCTTAAATATGATCCATCTGTTAAATATTTGTTTGGAGGAGTGAGTATAAGCAACAATTATCCTTTGGAAGCTAAAGAGCTGATTGTATATTATTTTAATAAGTGGTATGGAGACAACACACAACTAGTTGAATCTAAAAGAAAATTTGTTGTTTCGCAGTACTCATTAAATATTCATAATAAATTGTTTAATGGTGCTTCTGCAAAAGAAGATTATAAAACATTGAAACACATGCTTAAACCTCTTGGTTATGCTGTACCGGTTCTTTATAAACACTATGCTGATCTATGCAAGAACGGCGGAGTTAAATATTTAGATTTTGGAACAGATCCAGATTTCGAAAACTGCATTGATGGATTAATCTTAGTAGATGTTAATTTAATTAAAGAAGAAAAAAGGGAAAAGTTTATCAATTCAAATTCTTATTCTCGTCTTAAAGCTTCCGCATAATACAATCATTTGAAATTTATAGAAGTTTATAAAAAAACACCTTCTCTGTTAGAAGGTGTTAGAAGAGTTTATGTTTTGTAAAAGTACAAATTAAAATATGCACTTACTCACAACATAATCTTTAATGCGGAGCCAATATTAAAAGTCATTAAACAACAAGCTTTTGACTTCTTTTATACTTTCTCATTTTATTTAAGTTTTTCAATTCTTCTTGGTATACTTTTTTTTTTGCCGTCTCCAAGAGCTTTTTCAATATCCCTAATATTTTTTACAAGCTGCATCATTCCATGCACTTCAACGGAAGCGGCTTGATCTGTACCCCACATTGCTCTATCTAACGTAATGTGTCTTTCCACAAAAGTAGCGCCTAAAGCAACTGCAGCTAAAGTTGGCGCCAAACCAGTTTCATGACCGCTGTAACCTATAGGGATTGTCGAATAAATATGCTTATATGTTTCTATCATCTTTAGGTTCAATTCGTTTTCCTTACATGGATAACATGAAGTAGATTGAGCCAGCATTAACTGAGACTTTCCTATTAGATTAACCGCTTCATCTATTTCGTCCATTGTAGACATTCCGGTAGAAAGCATAACAGGCTTATTTGTTCTCTTAACCTTTAGAAGTAAATCTTCATCAGTCAAAGTAGCAGATGCAATTTTATAAGCAATAGGATTAAACTGTTCTACAAAATCAACAGATTCTTCATCCCAAGCTGAAACAAACCAATCAATACCTTTTTCTCTGCAGTAATAGTCAATTTGTTCATATTCTGAAAATCCGAATTCGATTTTATGTTTATACTCTAAATAAGTAATTCTTCCCCATGGAGTATCTCTTTCAAGATTCCACTGATCCTGTGGTACACATAACTCAGGTGTACGTTTCTGAAATTTTACTGCATCGCATCCAGCAAATACAGCACCATCAATTAGTTTCTTTGCTAGAGCAATAGATCCGTTATGATTAATTCCAATTTCTGCAATTACATAAACCGGTTCACCATCACCAATAAATCTACTGCCAACATTTACTTTTGCACTCATATAATATCTCCTAAATGATGTCCAAATATCATAATGTATTATTAACTCACAATTAAATGCCTATTAATTAATTGTAAAGTCTATCATTTATTTTTAATCTTTTAATAACTCTATCTTAACATATTAGTAACATTGGTTAAGTAGTTTTGGCTATGAGTTTTATTGGAAAAAAATGAGAATAGCACATCTTTCGGACTTACATTTGTGTTCGAATTTCAAAAAGAGCAATATTGATGTCATCAAAGAATTAGTTGAGCATGCGCTAAATAACGGCGCGCAGCATTTTGTTTTTACTGGAGACATTACCGATAACGCAAAAGAAAAAGAGTTTCTCTCTTTTCGTGAGCTCTTAAAGAAATATGATTTATTACATAGCGATAAATCTTCAATAGTAATTGGTAATCATGATATTTTCGGAGGGCCTCAAACTGCTAATGATGTTGTGAACTTTCCATTCAAGTGCTTGAATATAGATTATAATTCAAAAGTATCGCAGTTTGCGTCACATTTTCGAGAACTCTTTGATAATACAATCCGCCAGCACAATGATGTTTATTTCCCTTTTGCCAAAGAGTTTAAAAGTGTAGTACTCTTTGGGTTAAACTCAATAGATGAATATTCTCGTTTTAAAAATCCGTTTGCGTCTAACGGTAAAATCAATAAAACTAGCCGATTAATTGCTCAAAATTTTTTATCGCTACCAAAGTTCAAGGATAAGGTTAAAATTGTTTTAGTCCATCATCATTTTTATCAGAGGTCAGAAGAATCCAAAAGCTCAGAGAGTAATTTGTGGAATAAAATTGAATCGTTTACTATGAAGCTACGTGGAAAGAAAAAAATTATAAATATGTTTTCCGAGAATAATGTTAAGCTTGTTTTACATGGTCATAGTCATGAAATGAGAGAATATATTCGTGATAATATTAAGTTTGTAAATGCCGGCGCAACAATGGAAGAGAGCAAGCCTTCTTACTATTTGATAGATGCATTTCCATTTGAATTAGATATCAGCTTACAGAGTATTACACATAATGAGAAAAATGATACTATTAAAAAATATACTTCGATAGCGGTTTAATCTAATTTATAATCAAATAAAGAGAAATAATTTTCTTCCTCAATAATTATTTGTCCTTTTTCGCTTAGAACCCAATTAAAAAACTCTCTTATTTCACCTTCTGGTGGATTCAAAGTATGAAAGTACAAATACCTTGAAAGGGGATAGTAACCACTATAAACATTCTCTTTAATAGGGAAAATATTTTCAAGTGGAACTAATTTGCAGTTAGTATTTATATCTATACCAGAGAAAGTAATTGAATAAATATCATCTTCAACAGCTTTTAGTAGATCAGTGATTGAATTAAAGTCTGTTGAATTGTTTAAGAAATTCTCATTCTCTAATACTAAATTCTGAAACATTTGTCGCGTACCAGATGAACTGTTTCTGAGATAAACATTTATTGGTTTGTCAACCCAACCTAATTCTTTCCAGTTTGAAATATTGCCTAAGAAAATATTTCTTATCTCTTGCATTGTTAAAGTGTTAATCGGGTTGCTTATATTAACATAAATACAAAGGGCGTCTTTGGCAATTAAAGTAGAAACCCCAATTGTACTATATTTTTCTGATACTAATTTTATTTCATCAGGTTCTAGATTTCTTGAGACCATTGAAATCATTGTTTCATTAGCGACTAATGACCTTACACCGGCACCAGTTCCTCCCGGATTAACAATAAACTCAATGTTTTTTACTTCTTTTGAATATTCTTGTGTTAGCCTCTTTATAAGCCTAAGCATTGTTTCTGAACCATTTATTTTG
Source organism: uncultured Melioribacter sp. (assembly GCA_964631495.1). GTDB lineage: Bacteria > Bacteroidota > Ignavibacteria > Ignavibacteriales > Melioribacteraceae > Stygiobacter. Next base: position 8,583 of record CAZVYT010000051.1, read on the forward strand.
ATTACTATTTTAGAGTTTGTGAAAAAAGTACATCCCCCAATTAAAACTAAAATAAAAAAGAAAATATCTCTTCTTCTCATTTAAGTCTCTTTTGAGATAGAATTCTCGCATATCTAAATGGCGAATCAATATTCCAAGTTGGTTCATTATCAGAATTAACTAACTCATCAATCACGCTAAAAATAAGATCAATGTGCTGTTCAACTGCTTCGTAATTAATGGGCTGTGTCAAGTCATCAAAAGGTGTATGGTAAATGTTTTTTGTGTAGTCAATCATTTGAGAAGTACCTTTTGCAGTGCTAATGTTTTCGTAATCAGTTCCTTCTGATATTAAAACTGACGGCACTCCGGCTTTTGCAAATGAAAACTGATCTGATTTTGTGAAAGTATTTCCTGTATTAAACTCGTCTGGTATTGCAGTGGATTTCAAACCTTTATTTATGGTTGAACTATTAATGAAATATTCAATGTTGGAAAACTCACTTCCTATTGCCACATATGACTTGAATTTATCATAAGAAGCAATTCCATCAATATTTATATTGGCAACAGTTTTATATAAAGGTCTAACTGGATTTTGCGTGTAATATTCCGAGCCAAGCAAACCATATTCTTCAGCGGTTACTAAAATGAAAATAATTGAGCGTCTGTTGTAATAAGACGCATCGGAAAAAACTCTTGCAATTTCTAACAATGCTGAAACACCTGCCGCATTGTCAAATACGCCATTATAAATTGAATCTCCTTTTACAGCCGGACCGATTCCAAGATGATCATAATGTGCACTTACTAAAATGAATCTGTCCTTAAAGTTTGGATCATCACCTTCAACTAATCCTACGATATTGGGGCTTACAAAATCTCTTTGCTTAAAACTGCCTTGAAATGTTAGAAGCCCATTTAAAGTGAAAGATTTAATTTTGTTTTCAACTATCATTTTAAACACATCATTCAAAGAGTAATCACTTCCGGTGAAAAGTAGACCGGCTATTTGCGGATTTAGTATTATATCAAAGTTTGTTGAAGGAGAGGTTGCTAAAGTTAAATCATCAAATGAAAATAATTGGTTGGTTTTTTCCCAATATGAACTATTGTGATAATGGGAAAGAGGAATTAAAATACTGCCTCTTGCGCCTCGTGAAAGAGCTGTTCTTTGTTTGGCTTCGGGTAAACTAAAAATTGAAGGTAATGTTCCGCTAAAATAGTTCGGATCTTCTGAATATGGTTCTCCTTCCAAGAAAACAACTATTTTACCTTCTACATCTAAGTCATGATAGTCATTATAATCAAACTCGGGAGCAGAAATACCATAACCAACAAAAATCATTTGTGTTTCTTTAGGAATAAAGACTGGATTGCTCGAATTATACATTAAAAAATCTTCTTTCAAATTAAATCCAATAGTCTCAGTATCAAATCTAATACTCAATATTGAATTGTATTTAGGTCTGCTGCTATGAAATGGTATAAACTGATAATATTTCGTTTGTTCATTTATTGGGTTAAGATGAAGTTTAGCAAATTCATTTGCCAAATACTTAGCTGCTAAGTTTCCGCCACGAGTTCCGGGAGCTCTTCCTTCCAAACTATCACTGCCAAGTATTTTAAGGTGTTGCTCAAACATCTTCATGTCGTAGCGATTGAAAACTTTTGCTTCTTGTGCATAGCTGCAGCTTACAATACCAGAAAGAACTAATAACAGTATTTGGATTTTTATTCTCACTTATTAAAATTTTCAAGAACCTAAATTTTCCTAATAATAACATATAAATGGAATAAAGAACAAACAAACTCTTTTTAGCATCATTAATAACTTAACAATTTATTAACAATGTTTTAACTCGTAGGTAATATTCGAAATCTAACTTTGCTGCGGAAATATAATTTAATATAGAGAGAGTAATTAAATGCAAGTTAAAGCAAACAAGAACTACACGAATAGTTCTTTTATAGTATTCTGTTCAATTCTGTTTATACTTATTTCGTTTAGTATAAATATTGCCCAACAAAAAGGTTCGATAAACGGAAAAATAATAGATAAAACCACAAATGAAGAATTAATCGGGGCCAGCATTCTTATTATTGGTTCAACAACCGGTACTACTACAGACTTGGACGGCACATATTCATTGAAAGGATTAGTAGCCGGCACGTATCAATTGCGGGTTTCATACATCTCTTATCAAACAGCAGTCATTAATAATGTTAATGTTAAAGCTGGACAAAGCACTATCCTAAATATCCAGCTAGACCCTTCTACAACTGAATTAAACGAAGTTGTAGTATCAGCTGAAGCCATAAAAGCTTCTGAAGCATCCGTACTAAATATTCAAAGAAATTCTTTGAATATTGTTGATGGGCAAAGTGCAGAATTAATTTCAAAGAATAATAGTTCTGATGGTGTAGATGTTCTTAAACGAATGACAGGTGTAACAATCTCCGATGGTAAATATGCATTCATTCGTGGTGTTGGTGATAGATACAACAATACTATGCTTAACGGGTCAAATTTGCCAAGCACTGATCCAGAAAAAAGAACTTTTGCTTATGACCTTTTTCCAGCAAGTTTAATGGAAAACGTGTTAACATCAAAAACATTTATCGCTGATAAACCAGCAGACTTTACAGGCGGTCTTGTAGAAATAAATACTATAGAATTTCCTTCAAAATTTTTGTTTGATATCAATCTATCAAGTGCATATAACTCAAACACTACATTTAAATCCTTTAATTCTTACAATGGTGGCAAACAAGATTTTCTTGGAATTGACGATGGTACAAGAGAATTACCTTCTAGCATTAGCGATTTACGAGTAAATAAAACAAATTTTACAACTGAACAGCTTCAACAAATCGGAGTGTCATTCAAAAGTAACTGGCAAACAAAATCTCTTTATGCGCCTCTAAATTCCGGATTCAGAATAAATCTGGGTAATCAAATGAGTTTTAAAAATAGTCACTTAGGTTACATTGCTTCTATATCGTATTCTAATTCTGCAGAAAACAAAGGGCTTGAGCAAGCTTCCTATACTTTTGAAGGTCCTAGATTTAATTATAATGGAAGTGTTAACTCGATTAATGTTAGCTGGGGCGGATTGTTTAATATTAGTTATAAACAAGGTAAAGATCATAAAATTAGTTTGAAAAATGTTATTAACAATTCTAGCGATGACGAAACAACAGTTTATGAAGGCATTTACTATGGTACACAGCAAACAAGAAAATCTACAGCTCTTCGGTTTGTTACAAGGTCATTACAATCACACCAATTAATTGGTGAGCATCATTTTGATTATTTAAGAAGTTTAAGAGTTGATTGGAATGTTAATTTTGCTAAGTCTAATAGAGATGAACCAGATGCAAGAAGATATATTTATGCCAGGGGCAGTGAAGAGTATGATCAGCCATATAGGTTCTTATTGGATCAATCAATATCTACAAGATATTTTGGTAGTCTTGATGATAAATCATTCGGTGGAAATTTAAATTTCAAAATAAAACCATTTACAGATGCTTTTTTACCAACATTTAAGTTTGGGTTAATGCTTGATAAAAAAGAAAGAATTTTTGATGCCCGTATTTTTGGATTTAGAAATATCCCCGGCGGTAATTTTTTGCAAGAGGATAACATTCTTCAACAATCAATTGACAAAATATTTACACCTGTAAATATTAATCCACAGTTCATAGAAGTAATAGAAGTTACACAGCCAACAGATAGTTATAATTCGAACCAAACAATTACAGCCGGTTATGGCATGTTCGATTTTCAACCATTTTCCGGTGTAAAAATTATTGCAGGGTTGCGTTACGAAATTGCTAAACAAAATTTGTTTAGCAAATCAAGAACCGGAGAGCCAATCCAAGTTCGTTCAAATTATGATGATCTATTCCCGAGTTTGAACCTAACTTTTGAAGCTGCTGACAATATCAATTTTAGGTTAGCTTACAGCAGGACAACAGCACGCCCTGAGTTTAGAGAAATAGCACCATTTACTTATTTTGATTTTGTTCAAAATGAATTAGTAATTGGTAATACTAAACTAAAAAGAAGTTTAATAACTAATTATGACGCCAGATTGGAGTATTATCCAGCTCCAAAAGAATTACTTGCAATAAGTGCATATTATAAAGAGTTTGCCGATCCAATTGAACAAATATTATTGTCTTCATCAGCTTTTGAGCCTTTAAGATCTTACGAAAACGCAAAAAGTGCTAATAATGTTGGAATTGAATTTGAAGCTAGAAAATCATTTGATTTCATCTCTTCAACATTATCCAACTTCTCTTTTATAGGTAATCTCGCAATAATCGATTCTAAAATTAAACTTGAAGATAATGGTTTTCAAGAAGCGGAAAGAGCACTTCAAGGACAAGCAGATTTTATTTTGAATGCCGGTCTCTATTATGATGCTCTCGAAGGTGATTTCTCTGCATCCATTATATACAACAAAGTTGGTCAGAAAATTTCGAAAGTTGGATTTGGCAATCTTGGAGACGTAATTGAAGTTCCAAGAGACCAAATAGATATCTCTATTTCGAAAATATTATTTGAAGTAATTAGCATTAAGCTTGCTGTAAAGGACCTGCTTTCACAAGATTATAAATTTATTCAGCAAACTCCTGATGGTGATAAAGTATCAGAATTATCTAAGAAAGGTCAAACTATTTCGGTTAGCTTGTCATATAAACTAAACTAAGATTATTACTAACAAAAAGGAGAAAATATGAAGTTGTTTTTTAGAACAGTAGTTTTAGTAGCATTTCTTACAGTAAATATTTTCGCTCAAGAATCATTAAGTGGAAATATTACTGCAAATCAAACATTAACATCAAATAAAACTTATTTGCTGAAAGGCATAGTAAGAGTAATGGCGGGTGCAACATTAACTATAGAACCAGGAACTATAATATATGGAGAGAATGTATCTCAAGGTTCTTTAATTATAAAACCAGGTGGAAAGATAATTGCTCAAGGTACAGCCGATAAACCAATTGTCTTTACAAGCGAATTCACAAAAGCTGGTTCAACAAAAGCTCCTAACTATGGTGATTGGGGTGGTATTATCATTTTAGGTAACGCTCCAATAAATGTAGCTGGAGGAAAAGCATTAATTGAAGGTCCTGGTGATGAATACGGTGGAACATTAGTAGATGATAACAGCGGCGTAATGAAATATGTTAGAATTGAATATCCTGGCATTGCTTATTCTTTGAATAATGAAATAAACGGATTAACTTTTGGCGGAGTGGGAAACAAAACAATAATAGAATACATTCAAGTAAGTTATTCAGGTGATGACTCGTTTGAATGGTTTGGCGGTACAGTTAATTGTAAATACCTAATAGCTTACCGTGGCTGGGATGATGATTTTGATTCAGATTTTGGATACAATGGAAAGCTACAGTTTTTATTGTCAGTTAGAGATCCGCAAATAGCAGATCAATCATCATCAAACGGATTTGAAAGTGATAACGATGGAAGCGGATCGACAAATAACCCAAGAACAAGTCCTACTTGGTACAACGTAACATTAATTGGACCAGCAGCAACAACAACAACATCCGTAAATAGTTTGTACAGAAGAGGTATGCACTTAAGAAGATCTTCTCAGAATAAAATAGCTAATGCGTTGATAATGGGCTGGCCAGATGGCTTGTTGATAGATGGAACAAATACTGTAGCAGATATGAAAGCAGGAACCTCGGCATTTATAAAGAACAGTATAATTGCAGGCTCAACATTGGGTGCATTTAAATCAACAGATGCAACTTTCCAAACAGAAATGCCTGTCTGGTTTACCGGATTAGGCGGGAAGACATTTGCTACAAATGTAGAAGTTGGATTAATAGATCCTTTCAATCTTGTAAAACCAAACCCTATGCCTAAAGCGAGTTCTCCTGTTTACGCTGGCGCTGCTTCTCCTCCAAACGATGGATTTTTTGATCAATCGGCTAAGTTTATTGGTGCTTTCGGTTCAAGCAACTGGGCAACAGGATGGAGCAGTTTATCTTTTACAGGCACAAGTGTTAAAGAAGGCTTAAATTCACAAATGCCAGTTGATTATGAATTGAATCAGAACTATCCAAATCCTTTTAATCCAAGTACAAATATTATGTTCTCTTTACCAAATGAAGGAATTGTAAAACTGAGTATTTATAACATACTGGGAGAAGAAGTAGCTTTATTATTTAATGGATTTAAACAAGCTGGTAACTATTCTATCGAATGGAATGCTGGTAATCTAGCAAGTGGATTGTATCTCTACCGTTTAGAATCTGCAAATATTACAATAACTAAAAAAATGACATTATTAAGATAATCTCTCTCTCTGGAAAACATTGGGCACTTTTCGTGAAGTGCCCTTTGTTGCGCATATAAAGAAATTGTTAAGGAAAATATATATGAAAAAAATTATTGCGTTATTATTAGTATTAATCAGTTCTTATGGTGTTTATGCCCCAGAAGAAACTATCACTGTTAAAGGTTCTGATACAATGGTAATATTGGCACAGCGCTGGGCAGAGCTATTTATGTTGGACAATAAAAATGCTGTTGTTCAAGTAACTGGCGGTGGATCCGGAACTGGAATTGCAGCTTTGTTAAACGGATCAACAGATATCTGTAATTCCTCTCGACCTATGAAGCAAAGCGAAAAAGAGAAATTAAATGAAAAGTATGGCTCACCTGGCGTTGAAATTAAAGTTGCTATAGATGGACTAAGTGTTTATGTGCATAAGTCTAATAAAAAAGTTGTAGCGCTTACTATTGAACAAATTAAGAAGATTTATCAGGGACAAATAACTAATTGGAAAGAAGTTGGCGGAGATAATGCAAAGATAATAGTATATGGCCGAGAAAACAGTTCAGGTACTTATGTCTATTTCAAAGAACATGTACTTGATAATGTTGACTTTCTTCCATCAATGCAAAGCCTTCCCGGTACAGCCGCTGTTGTAAATGCGGTAAGTAAAGACAAGAATGCAATTGGCTTTGGTGGTGCAGCCTATGCAAAAGGTATAAAAGATATTGCTGTAAAAAAAGATGCAAACTCGAAAGCATATTTACCACATAAGAAATTTATTGAATCAGGAGAATATCCAATTTCTAGGTTCCTTTATATGTACACAAGAAAGAGACCAGAAGGAAATATTAAAAAATTTATTGATTATGCATTAAGCGCAAAAGGGCAAAGTATTGCATCTGAAGTTGGCTATTTCCCTATAAGAAAAAAATAAGAAGTATTTAATGCCGCTTCATTTCCCAATTACTTTGAAATATCTAAAGATAAATATTACACAATTGTTGTCTCTTGTCATTTATTTAGTTCAGAAAGTAGTCAATACACTTACTCACGCAAGCAGTAATAATTGTAATGAAATAAATTCTATTCTTATCGAAGTTAAAGGTGCATTTGTTAGGTAAACACAAATAGAAACTCTATCAAAAAAAATGAATTGAGGTCAGAATGAACATCTGGAAAATTAAACTCGTGAACTCCGAAATAATTATCATAAAGGCAAAGAAGAAAGATTTACAAAAAACAGAAAAAACTCTTTTGAATGTAAATAAACTTGAGAACGATACTGAAACTGAAATACTTCTCAACAGAAATAACGTTCTTTGGTATGGGAAACAAGAATCTTTACAAACAGAAAACGAGTAGGTTATAATTAAAATGAAACAGAAAATATTAGTTGTAGATGATGAAAAAGATATTGTTGAATTACTAGAGTATAATTTACTGAGAGTTGGATATAAAGTTATAACTGCTTTTAACGGTAAAGAAGCACAAGAAAAACTTTCCGAAAATCCTGATCTTATTATTCTCGACGTAATGATGCCGCTTATGAACGGCTATGAACTGTGTACTTATATAAAAAAAAATGAAAAATATAAGCACATACCTGTAATTATCTTGACTGCTAAAACATCCGAAATAGATGAAATACATGGATTAAATCTTGGGGCTAGTGATTTTATTCAAAAACCAATAACAATAAACAAACTCCATGCTCGTGTTGCCTCTAACTTGAGAATGGATTCGCAAACTAAAATATTGAATGCAAAAGTAAATGTTGGACCAATAAGTATTAATAGAGATCATTACACTGTAAAAGTAGATGATAATATTGTAGTATTTGCTAGAAAGGAATTTGAGATTCTTTACATGCTTGCATCAAACCCAGGCAGAGTTTTTAATAGAGCTTCAATTCTTGCAGAGATTTGGGGAAAAGATGTAATTGTTATAGATAGAACTGTAGATGTACATTTGCTGAATGTTAGGAAGAAGCTCGGAAAATATTCTAATATGATAGAAACAATTAAAGGCGTAGGATATCGATTTAAAGACAGAGCGTAAACTATTTATACAAATTATGCAATCATAACAAATGATGTTCATTAGCTTGAAATGACTTCCGTTTCATCACTCTAAATTCATTATCACTTTCACATCCAATTATTCTTTCGATAAATATTTCTAAGCAGAAATAATTCAATTCATTTAGTATTAATCAAGCTGAACAATTTGGCGAATCAGGTCAGTCAATTGAAGGCTGTATTAGGCACATTAGAATATCTAAATAGTAATTCCATAAAAATCAAAAAATTGATTAGAAATACTCGAAGAAGTGTTTCGAAATCAAAAACAAAAAATGTTATTCTTCAGATGGAACATGTAGCTGATGGTATAAAAGAACTTAGCTTACATTCACTAAAAACGAATAAAGATTCATTAATTACAGTTACTAATTTTCACACAAAAGTAGAAATTTTGCTTGAATCAACAATGCCCGCCTGGTTTCTTATACCCAAAACCAATGCTGAATTAGTTGCTCTTTTACAAAAAAATTGAATAGATTACAAGAATTATGAACCAGTATTAAAAGAAGTTATTTATCAATATCAAATTATAAGTAATGAAAAAAAACAGATTGAAGATCGCGAAGTAAATATTCCAAATGTAAATAAAAAGAAATATTTGCTTACTGATAAAGAGAATTATTTATATGTACCATTGAATCAATTGCATTCTAAAATGTTGATGTTAATGTTTGAGCCCCAGTCGATGTTAAATATTCTTCAATATACACAATATTCGTTTTGGTTAGCGGATAACTCGTTATATCCAATATTACGTGTAGAGAGAAATTAATTCATTAAAAATTATTTATGGAGAAGAAATGGTAACCAAAGATTTCATTGATTTAGAAAATAAGTATGGAGCGCATAATTATCATCCTCTTCCGGTAGTTTTATCAAAAGGTGAAGGAGTATATTTATGGGATGTTGAGGGTAAAAAATACTTCGATTTCCTATCTGCGTATTCTGCTGTCAACCAAGGTCATTGCCATCCTAAGATTATAAATGCAATGATTGAACAAGCAAAAGTATTAACTCTTACATCTAGGGCGTTTTACAATAATTGCCTTGGATCATACGAAAAGTTCATTACCGAGTATTTTGGTTACGACAAAATATTGCCAATGAATTCTGGCGCTGAAGCAGATGAAACAGCTCTTAAACTATGCCGGCGCTGGGCTTACGATAAAAAAGGCATTCCAGAAAACGAAGCAAAAATAATTGTTTGCGAAGGAAATTTTCATGGAAGAACTATAACTATTATTTCAATGTCAACAGATCCAGATTCTTATAAAGGTTTTGGTCCATACACACCCGGATTTATAACAATCCCTTATGATGATTTAACTGCGCTGGAAAATGCACTGGAAGATCCAAACATTGCTGGCTTTTTAGTTGAACCTATTCAAGGAGAAGCTGGTGTTTACGTTCCTCAAGAAGGCTATTTAGCAAAAGCATATGAATTATGTAAAAAGAAAAACGTTCTTTTTATTGCCGATGAAGTTCAAACTGGTCTTGCACGCACTGGAAAATTATTAGCTTGCGATCACGAAGAAGTTAAACCAGATATTCTAATTCTTGGTAAAGCTCTTTCTGGCGGAGTTATGCCAATTAGTGCAGTTTTAGCAAATGACGATGTTATGCTAGTCATTAAACCTGGTGAACACGGTTCAACATTCGGCGGAAATCCATTAGCATGTAAAGTAGCTGTTTCTGCTTTAGAAGTTTTAAGGGATGAAAAATTGGCTGAGAATTCGGAGCGGTTAGGTATAATCTTTCGAGATGAATTAAAGAAAATTAAAAGTGAGATGATAGAACTTGTACGTGGTAAAGGTTTGTTAAACGCCGTAGTCATTAAGCCAAAGAATGGGAAAGTTGCATGGGATGTTTGTTTGCAAATGAAAGAGAATGGCTTATTAGCAAAACCAACTCACGGGCATATAATTCGCTTTGCTCCTCCGTTGGTTATTAATGAAGAACAAATTAGAGAAGGCGTAAAGATTATAGAAAAATCGATCAAGGAAGTAGAAGAGTGTTAATAAAACAAATAAAGAGAGCGGCAGTGCCGCTCTCAAAATATTTTACATAACTAAAGCCATAACAGCTTTTTGAACATGTAAACGATTTTCAGCTTCATCAAATATTACGCTATTAGGTGAATCACATACTTCATTAACTACTTCTTCGCCTCTATGTGCTGGCAAGCAATGCATAAATAAGTAATCTTCTTTAGCATTTTTAACTAATTCGGGATTGACTTGATACCTCATGAATTTTTTCTTGCGGTCTTCAGCTTCCTTCTCTTGTCCCATACTTGCCCAAACATCGGTGTAAATAATATCCGCATCTTTAACTGCCGCAATCGGGTCATCTAAAATCTCTATTTTACTTCCCATATATTTTGCATTTTCTTGAGATTCTTTTACAACAAAATCAGCAGGTGCATAACCTGAAGGTGAAGCAATTGCAATGTCCATTCCAACTTTTGAACAGCCATGCAATAAACTGTGAGCCATGTTGTTTCCATCACCAATGTAGGCTAGTTTTAATCCACGTAATTCTCTTTTCTTTTCGAGAACAGTAAATAAATCGCAAAGAACTTGGCAAGGATGATGTAAATCGGTTAATCCATTTATTACAGGGATTGAACCATACTTAGCTAAATCAATAACATCCTGATGATCAAAAGTACGGATCATAATACCATCTAAGTATCTAGATAAAACTTGAGCAGTATCGGAAACACTTTCACTTTTTTTCAATTGTAAATCGTTTTGATTGAAATACAAACCTGTTCCACCCAATTCAAATATTCCAACTTCAAAAGAAACGCGTGTTCTGGTTGATGGTTTTGAGAAAATCATTCCAAGCTTTTTACCTTCCAATACATGATGTTTTCTTCCGATTAATCTGTCTTGCTTCAAGGCAGCGCTCAAATCGAATATCTGGTATATTTCTTCTAAAGTTAAATGATGAATCTCAATTAGACTTTTTCCTCTCATGTTTACTGACATAACGAACCTTCTGATATTTTTTATTTAATATGTTTATTTAAGTATACTAATTTTTTGTAATTCTTGTACCGCAATTTTGCTTATTTATTTCTTGAGTGCAAGTAATTATAGATTCATTACCACCGTTTTCAACAAATTGGATGGCTGCTAAAATTTTCGGTCCCATACTGCCAGCAGCAAATTCACCGGCATCATAATAAGCTCTTGCTTCAGCAACTGTTAAATGATCCAATTGAACTTGATTTGGTTTGTTATAATTCAGATAAGCTTTAGGAACATCTGTAATAATATAAAACCGGTCAGCTTTAACTTCGCTTGCAAGAACTGCAGAGGCTAAGTCTTTATCAATAACAGCTTCAATAGCTTCAAGATAGCCACTATCGCTGTGCCAATAAACTGGAATACCACCACCGCCAGAACCAATTACAATATGACCTTTTTCCACTAAATCACTAATCACTTCATTGTTCATTACTTCAATTGGTTTTGGAGAGGCAACTACTCTTCGCCATCCTCGTTTGCGTGAATCTTCCTGAAATATCCAATCATTAGCTCGGGAAAGTAATTCCGCTTCTTCTTTCACATAGTACGGCCCAATTGGCTTGGTTGGATTTTGAAAAGCTGTGTCGTTAATATCTATTAATACTTGTGTAATAACAGCTACCACATTTTTTTTAACTTTTGCGTTATTAAGAGCGTTTCGCATTTGCCGCTCGATCATGTAGCCTATTCCACCTTGGGAATCTGCAACGCAAATATCTAAAGGCATTTTAGGAATTTTATACTCTTTATATCCAGCTTCATTTCTTAGCAAAATATTTCCTACTTGAGGACCGTTGCCATGAGTAATAATTAATTCGTAACCGTCGTTTAAAATTGGAATCAATTGCTCACAAGTTTCAAGAGTGTTTTTTTCTTGCTGTTCAATAGTACCAATTTCATCCGAACGAAGTAGGGCATTTCCTCCGAAAGCTACAACAGCAACTTTTTTCATAATAAACCTTTTTCTTTGAGTATTGTTTCAAGTGTAATGTTGCCAATTTCTTCTAACTCGTACATTACTCTTGTATTAGGCTTGTTTATTTTTAAAATTCTTCCAAGATCAATTGGAGTTCCAATTATTACAGAATCGCAGTCAGTTTTATTTATTGTATCTTCAAGGTCTTTCATTTGTTGATCGCCATAACCCATTGCTGGTAAAAGCATTCCAATATTCGGATATTTTTCATATGTAGCAGTTATAGATGCAACTGTATACGGTCTTGGGTCCACAATTTCTTTTGCGCCAAGCCTTTGAGCTGCAACTGTGCCTGCACCATATTTCATATCACCATGTGTAAGTGTTGGACCATCTTCAACAACAAGAACTCTTTTACCTTCTATTAATTCTGGATTGTCGACAGTCAATGGAGAATTTGCATCGATTATAACAGCATTTGGATTTATCTCTTTTACATTTTTATGAACTTCTTCAATACCTTCTTTTGTAGCTGAATCTACTTTATTTACTACAGCAACATCAGCTAAACGCAAACTAGTATTGCCTGGATAATATCTAAGTTCATGTCCTGGGCGATGTGGATCAACAACAGTAATAGTTAAGTCTGGTTTGAAGAAAGACATATCATTATTACCGCCATCCCATAAAATAACGTCCGCTTCTTTTTCCGCTTCGCGAAGAATAGCTTCATAATCAACACCAGCATAAATTACACCGCCACGCGCTACGTGTGGTTCATATTCTTCAATTTCTTCAATTGTACATTCATGTTTTTTCAAATCGTCCAAAGTGGCAAAACGCTGCACTCTTTGTTTTACTAAATCACCATAAGGCATTGGATGGCGCACGGCAACAACTTTTTTACCAGCTTGTTGAAGCAATGTAACAATTCTTCTGGATGTTTGTGATTTGCCACAACCAGTTCTAACAGCAAGAACTGCTATAACCGGCTTAGTACTTTTTAGCATAGTTTCTTCACCACCTAATAATCTGAAAGAAACACCGGCAGAATTTACTATTGAAGCTTTTGTCATAACATATTCAAACGGAACATCAGAGTAAGAGAAAACAACTTCATTAACATCTAGTTTTTTAATTAAGTCAACTAATTCTTTTTCTTCATAGATATTGATACCGTTTGGATATAATTTACCAGCTAATTCAGCTGGATAAACTCTACCTTCAATATTTGGAATTTGTGTTGCGGTAAAAGCCACTACGTTGTAATCTTCGTTATCTCTAAAGAATACATTGAAATTGTGAAAATCGCGGCCAGCAGCGCCCATGATAAGAACGTTTTTTTTCTTAGACATGATACTTCTCCTTTGATAAGAATTATAAGTTTATTTATTGTTTGTAAATGTTTGAAAACAAATTGAACTAAGTTAGATGTAAAAAGGGGAGTTTAACTTAATGGTCTGGACAAGGTTTTATGAAAAGCTTATTTAGCTTGTGGTGGTTGAAATTATTTGTTGATTGCAAATAAAACATAGAATTGTATAGAATTAATTGATCAAAAAATAAGAAATTAATGCTCAGAAAGCTAAAAGATTATCATAAAAATAAGGTAAATGTAAGCAATGAATTTAATTTCAAATATTTCGTGATTATGGACTAACTAAATCATGCTTAGGATATTTTACACCGCATTTTCTTCTAATTTGATCGAGACAATTAATTAATTCCAGGCTATTGGTATGAGTCCAAATTTCGCTTTCAATCTTATTATTTAATAAACAATTAACGGCTTCCATTGCTTCAAATTCATAGCCATTTATGAGAATATTAAAATCGAATACTTCTTCTGTACCATTTTCCGTAACTAATTTAATACTACCTGGAGAAAACCACCTATGTTGCAATAATATTTTTGCTTTTTCACCACGAATTTCGGAAACGATAGGTGAGTCAACAAGAAATGAAGAATCCATTATAGAAATTGAGTCTTGATAATTGAAAGTATAATTGGCAGAAAGATCAATTCCGGAATCACTTAAATTAGCAGTTGCTATAACTGAATTTGGCTTGCCTAAAATTAATAATGAAAGGAAAACATTATAAATCCCAATATCAAGTATTGTACCTCCGCAAAGATCAATATTAAAATGTCGGTGTTCATTACCATAAGAAGATTTAAAAGCAAAACTTGCTTTCAATAGCTTAACTTTTCCAATAATTCCTTTATCAACAATTTCTTTTGCTTTAATGATATTTGGCAAAAATCTAGACCACATTGCTTCCATAAGAAATAAACGCTTTTCCTGCGCCAAATCAATCATTAATTTGGCTTCATTATGGTTTACGGCTAATGGTTTTTCACAAAGAACAGCTTTATTGTGCTCCAAAGCCTGAATTGTATTTTCAAAGTGTAAATTGTGTGGAGTGGCAATATAAACTATATCAATTTCTTCATCTTTTAATAGCTCTTGGTAACTTCCATAATACCTATCTATATCGTATTTATTTGCAAAAATCTTGGCTTTTTGAATGCTTCTTGATGCAATTGCTAATAACGATGAGTTTTCTACAACAGTTAGTGCCGTTGCGAAAGCATTAGCAATATTTCCTGTTCCAATAATGCCCCATTTTACTATTCTATCATTCATTTGTATTTCTTGCATTTATTAAATATAAAAAATCACTACTCTCTGGTTGTTGCGAGTAGTGGAAGCTGTAAGTAATATAAACCCAGATTTGTCAATAGTCAAAAATTTCTAATGACCGCCATTAGAAGAAAG
>CAZVYT010000052.1:0-23317 GCA_964631495.1 uncultured Melioribacter sp.
GAAAATATAAATACGAGATGGAATCGGTTGAATTGAATGCGGAAATTATCAGTTCTTTTGATGTTGTGCTGCTGTCAACAGATCATGACAGTTTTGATTATAAATTGATTGCTGAGAACGCAAAATTAATTGTTGATACTAGAAACGCGTTTGAAAAGCATGGAATAAAGAAAGAGAATATATTTAAAGCATAATACTTTTGTGCTTTTGTCCCCGCAAAGAACGCGGGACAGGCTTGACCCAAAAGACCCACGCAAAAAAAATGCGGGTAAACTCCAGGTTAAGACTTATTGAATTCTTTGTTCTTTTCTTAGCGTAAGAAAAGAACCAAAAGAACATGCACTTAAAAATAATTGCTAAATCTTCACTTCGTTACGGGAAGAAAAATAAACTCACCCCGACATTTATTTACTATGCCGGGGCTTAAACAAATTTTTCTTCCGATCCTCCACATCGTTCAGATTTTCTATCCGCCAAAAAATAAGGCGTACAAGCGCAATTATTTTAAGGTGCGAAGAATTAAAAAGCTATCAAAAATTTTTAGGTTTGAAAAAGAAGAGCAAAATGCTGTTTGAGAGAAATGGGATTAAAGGAGAGAATGTTTTTAAAGCATGATATGATCAACTTTTCTTCTTCCCATAAAAACAAGGGATAAACCCCGCAAAGAACGCGGGACAGGCTTGACCCAAAAGACCCACGCAAAAAAAATGCGGGTAAACTCCAGGTTAAGACTTATTGAATTCTTTGTTCTTTTCTTAGCGTAAGAAAAGAACCAAAAGAACATGCACTTAAAAATAATTGCTAAATCTTCACTTCGTTACGGGAAGAAAAATAAACTCACCCCGACATTTATTTACTATGCCGGGGCTTAAACAAATTTTTCTTCCGATCCTCCACATCGTTCAGATTTTCTATCCGCCAAAAAATAAGGCGTACAAGCGCAATTATTTTAAGGTGCGAAGAATTAAAAAGCTATCAAAAATTTTTAGGTTTGAAAAAGAAGAGCAAAATACTGTTTGAGAAGAATGGACTAAAAGGAGAGAATGTTTTTAAAGCATAATACTTTTGTGCTTTTGTCCCCGCTAAAAACGCGGGACAGGCTTTGAAATGTATCAAAAAAACATGCACCGCAAATAACTGACTAAGAATCTCGATTATTACGCCAAAGAAATTCAAACTCCCCCGCAAAAAAGCTGCGGGGTCAAACCGACGCAAAAAAAAGCGGGGCATGCATGAATTTCTTTTATACGCTTCATAATTTCATTTTCTTTACGCCAAATTTTATGGTTGGATAAAAACATAACAGAGATGTCCCGCTGAACCAAACTGTTGAACCATGAATGACTAGAATACAGGCTCTAAGAAAGGGCACTAGAAATATTAAAGGGGCGATAGAAAGTAGTTAATTTCACAGCTGCTAAAAAAATGTTTAGAAACAAACCGCCTAAAATACCCACGAAAACTTAGTGAAAATTGACTTACCCTTACTTTCCGTGTCGGAAATCCGGGTGGTTCCCTCCTGAAATGCGATTTGTATCGACCCGAATGGAGGTAGGAAACGCCAAACGAATACAAGCTGAATTGTTTTACGTTCCAAATCAAAATCGGAAATTCTAAAAATATCTTCCATACTATATTTTGTTTGATAGAATAATTTCACATAAATATCGTTGTTAAAATAATAGCTTGTTCTCAAGTAGTGAATCCAGCTATTATCATTCTTCAAATCCGGGTGAAACCATGTCTTATCAAATTTATATTCGAAGTTGAGCCCGTCAATTAAATTTATTTGAACCGAGCCTGATAGAATTTCAAAATCTCTATCGAAGTTAAATCCATTAATGTAACTTGTATTTAACATTAGCCCGGCTTTGTCATCATATTGTATTTTATTTTCTAAGTTATAGTTTCTAAAACCTTTTTCGAAAAGCTTAAACTCATCTACATAACCAATTGAATAACTCCATTTCTTCAAGAAATTTATATGTGCATCAGCATCCAAATTCCAGCTTCGCAATATTCCTGTTTGGCTCCAATATCTATTATAATTAACCACGGCATCAATCAACTCAAACCCATAATTATTTACCCAGAATGCATGTTTAATATTTGTATCGAATTCCTTCCTGTTATCGTCTTGCATGTAGCCAATCTTATTCATGTTTGCTTTTACTCCAACACCAACATAACTGTAACGAACATGGAAGTGAGAGAATTGTGTATCGAATGATGGACGAATAAAGTAAGTCCATGAATCATCATTGAACTCACCATGAGATTTAATAATCTGAGAAGTCATTCCAAACACATTGCTGAAAAATAATGTTGAAGTTAGTCCAACAGAACCACTGTTAAGATTTGCATAACTTCTGTTAGCACCAATAATTCCAATGTTAGAGCCATTAGCAAACTCTCTGTTGACTCTGAAGACAGAATAAAATGCATTTTCTCCGGGTCTCTCATTTCCACCCGCAGATGAAGGATCGGATTGAGTTAAGAGAGCGTTAAATTTCCAGTCTTTTACTTTTCCATTTAGTTTTGCGCCCCACGGAATTTCACCTATTCTTCTTGAATAGAATTGCTTTATTCTTGTTGAGTAATTTTCTGCGCCTTCCATAAAGAATGGTCTTTTTTCCGGATATGATAATTCAAAACGGGTTAAATTTATTTGCTCAACATCTCCTTCGATTGTTGCAAAATCCGGATTGATTGCTACTTCTACGCCAATATTGCTTAAAAAATTATATCGAATGTTTAAACCTGCTTCTGCTTCCGGTTTGTGAGAATCCTGAATTTTTAGTTGTGTATAAGGAATAACCGCGTAGCGTTTAACATCTAACCTGGCTAATTCTAAGTTTGAAAGTATTCCAAATTGAGATACTCTTGTTGGGCTTGTGAGTGGCCAAGAAGAATAACTTGTTTCGAGTGCTCGCGCAACATTTCTTCCAACATTAACTCCCCATACATTGCCTTTGGAATTGTATTTAATTGATTTGAACGGAATTCCAATTTCTCCAGACCAACCGTCTTTATTGATTCTTACAGAAGAGTGCCAAGTTTCATCCCATTGCGAGTCGTTAGTATTTCCATTATCAGCAATTCTTCCGTCTCTTTGAGTGCCAAATGGGTTAACAGAAAAGTAGTATGTATTACTTTTATCGAAATATGTATCTAGGTAGATGATTATGTTATCATCTCTATCAAGTTCTCCATCCCGTTTAGTTATCTTGGAAGTAATCTTTGATGGCAAAGTATCTTTACAAACAAATCCGATATAGATCATTTCATCACTGTAAAGAAATTTCACAATTGTCTTAAAGTTAGATGCCTTTCCATAATCCGGTTTGAACTGGGTAAAATTTGTCAGCGAATCAGAATACTTCCAATCGGATTCATCCATGATGCCATCAAGATTTACTTTTTCTTTAACCCTGTTACTACTAACAGATTGAGAAAAGTTTAATTGAACAGCAGCCACAATTAGTAGTGTTATCCAGGTGAATAATACTTTTATAGACATTATCCGTAATTATTTTTATAAAATCTTACAATTTTATTAAACGCTATTTGAGCAGTACAATTTTCTTAGTTTGTTGAACTTTGTTATTTCCCTTTAGAACCACTATGTAAGTTCCGGAACCAACTAAAGAATTAGATTCATCTTTACCATCCCAGTAAGCGGTTCGCAAACTATTTGTTCCAGTTTGTCCACTAAATAAAGTCCTAACTTTTTCACCAAGCATATTATAAATCGAAACAGAAACCTTTTCATTAGATTTCACTATGAATGGAATTTGAATACTGCTGTTAAAAGGATTAGGATAACAATTCATCAATTTATAATCAGCTGAAATTGGAGATGGTTCAGCCTTAATACCAACCATACTTGCATCTGTCATAAATTTTAATCCTGCAACACGTCTGCCGGTCATATAAGGATCTGATTCTACTTCGCAAATGTTTAAGGCAAAATCATAAGTCCCTGAATTCTGTACAGATTTAACAAGCAAAGTATTAACACCTTTTTTAATATTTATTTTTTGGATTTGACTGAGAAGCGAGCCACTTGCAAAAGTCCTGACACTATTAAAATTGTATGCTAATGATCCATTAACATAAACTTTGATTGGATCGTCCGAACCTATCCATAATTCAGCTTCCTGATCTTTCGGTGCGGTGAAATATGTGAATGCATAACTACACAAAGGTTCGGTAGCAGAATTGTAGTATGCCTTTAAATCAATCCTGTCGTTTATAAAATATGTACTCTGGCTCCAACCATTGGCTCCAGCTTTTGGGATTAGCGCTGCTTCCTTCGGAATAAATTCATTATCAATTGGATTTGAAATACCTGTTGAACTGAATGAACTGCTCAACAGCCATTCTCTGTTTCCTTGCCCAAATTTTTGATCTTCGCGAGTGCCATTGTTTTTTCTAAAATTCTTTTTTACTGTTGATAAAGAAGTACCTACCAAATTTATTTTGTTAATATCATTTGTTCCCAAACCCATTCTTTCAGCAAGTGTAACATGTTCAACATCATCCGGATTTAATCCCATCATTCGTGAGCAAACATTATCAACTGCAACAGGATCTTCACCTGCCACAATACAGTTCATTCTAACCTGGTTAGATTTATTCGACATAATACCTTTCTGAATATCGAGACACATGGTTGCATCTACAATTGCAAATTTGATTTTAGCAATTGTGGATAGATCAACTATTTCTTTGTCAGTCCACACTAATGGTGCTTGTTCATTATGCAAAAGTCTATGCTGATAGTTATCTTGAGGCACGCCTTTGCTTTTCCAGAACCCATACATTGTACTTGGAGCTATTCCAACTTGGTTCTTAAGAGCAACAGTAATTCCCGTATTATGAATTTTCATCACCGGAACAGTAATGTAAACATCTGCATTAAGCACATCTTCATGTATTAAAAATTTACCTTTATGAGGTTGGGCTGTTCCTTCGTTTGGTAAATTCACTTCTTTTAATTCACTCAATGGATCAGTGTCTGAATTACCATTGAGATTTGTTAAACGAAAATTGATTCCAGCAGCTAACATTTTGGTATTCAATATTTGGTAACCGGGATCTTTTGCTGGATCTGGATTACCCCATAATTCCTGCCAAGGTTTTGCAGTGGAAGGTGCTGCAGCTTTTTCAAAAGTCGTATATGGAACAGGCGATCCTTCCCCAACTAGTATTTTAATCTTACCATGATCAATTTCATCAACCAACCTAACAATTGCTTCAATTACTCTAATATCTGTATGTACACCGTTTCCGCTTGGATGATTTAGTTCTACTATATTAGGCTTTATTAATACGGTCATCCCACTTTTAATCTTGTTGTTAAAACCACCCATAAGCTGAACTGCTTTCCTTACCATCTGCTCAATTGTTTGATATGAAGGATCTGTTGTAGGGGAAGATGGATTTGCTAGCGAAGCGTCATCCGACCTAACAATTGATACCGTGGTGGATGCGTTGGTCTTAGCGTTCATCTCAGAATTTAAGAAGAATGGTTTGTAGGAATATTCAAGATAATTTGCTTGATGAAGATCCCAGCTTATCCAGAATGTTAGTGCTAAAAGAATGGCGATGTATTTACCTATCCTTCTAAAATATTTTTTAATTAATCCTTCCATTATAGTTCCTAGATTATATGATTGAATATATTAACCCGCTTACATAAGAGAATATTAGTGTAAGTGCTAAATAAAAATATAATACCCTTTTACCTAATAGCTTATTATATGCATAAATTGTTTCCAGTTTAGTTGCAGGACCGGAAATAAAGAAAGCAAGCACGGCGCCTTTACTCATTCCCAATTCGATAAGAGTATCAATAAAAGGTATTGCAGCTCCTCCGCAAGTATAAAAAGGAATTCCCAATGCAATAGCGGTAATAGTTCCTGTGGATGAATTACCGCCAAGTATTCTTTCGATAAACTGAGGCGAAATAAGAGCCTTAACAGCAGCGCTGATTAGAATTGAAAGAGCAAATGTTTTACCAACATAAATTGTGTTTCTATAAATCTCTGTTAATAATGGACGTCTTGGTTTTTGCTTGTATTCAATTGAAGATGATGGTGCTTTGTAGTGCCACTTAAATAATTTTATTGTTATGAACCCTCCGATGATAGCAATTGAAAATGCTGCAACGGTTCGAACAACTGCAATTTCTATATTTAATTGAGTTGCGGTTAAGAAGAAAATACTTGGGTTCATTAGAGGTGAAGATATAATAAATGTTATTATTGCGCTGAATGGCACACCAACACTCATCATTGATAATCCAATTGGAATTGCCGCATAAGTTGGAAGGGGGGAAATCAATCCAATCAATGCCGCTATTAATATAGAGATTACCTCGCTGCGGGCAGAAAAGTTTAGTTTCTTTCCTTTGAAGAATTGAACTGCAGCGACATTTAATACAATGCTAATGATTAGGTATGGTCCAATCAGCCAGAATAGCTCAAAGAAATTTTCTATGATTCGAAGTGTGTAAGTCCCTTCTATATAATTTCTTATCTGAAACCATAGTTCCATAGTATACCAGAATTACGAAGCTAAAGAATCGTTTAACTCTTGAACAAGTTACCTGAATATGTTCTTTAACCAGTTCAATTCATTTTCTCTCTATCATGCAATCAGAAATACAATTTATTTGACATATAAATGAATTTACTGTAATTTAAAATGAATCCATTTTTTGTTAATATGAATCTATAAAAATAAAATGACTAATACATGAAAAAATATCAATCGGTAGAAGAAATTCACGATTTAATTAGAAGTTGGATTTTAGAAAATAAGCTTGAACCCGGAAAAAAAATTAACCAGAATGAAATTGCAAAAGGTTTAAAGGTTAGCCGAACTCCGGTTGTTAAAGCATTACACAAATTAGCAACTGAGGGATTGGTTGATACTGTCTTTCAAAAAGGTTTTTTTGTACATCAAATTACTATAAAAGAATTGTACGAAGTGTTTTTACTACGTGAAGCAATGGAAAAAATAGTAATCTCGGAAATAGCTGATAAATTGACACATAAAAACATAAAAGAGTTAGAAATCATCTTCGCTGAATTTAAAAGTCAATCAAATATTGATGTTAAGAAGTATGCTGTAAAAGACCAACATTTTCATACAAAATTACTTGAGTTTAGTTCTAATGAATTAGTGAAAAAAATTAACGATTCATATCAAATACTGAATCGTACTTTTGTGTGCGGACTTGTTCGACCGCCTGAAGAAACTTTACCCGAGCATCTAGAAATTATTGAAGCACTAAAGAATAAGGATGTTGAACAAGCAATTAAAATTATTGGGGATCACGATAGTAAAACTCACAAAAAGATATTAAGATTAATGAAAGATCTGAGTGAGTTAAAAATATACGATTCAAGAACTCAAGTGGAAAATATACCTAACAAAAATAAATGAACTCCATAAGATTTATTTAGATAAAGTTTATAGTGAGAAAAATGTTTAGGATACCAAAAAGAGCATTGTTTGTTGCTTTCACATTTACATTATCATTGATAATGTATGTTGATAGAGTTTGTATTTCTGCCGCTAAAGGACAAATATCATCAGCACTTTCGTTAAGCGATACTGAAATGGGATGGGTTCTTTCAATTTTTGCTTTAGGTTACGCTTTAGCCCAAACTCCTGGAGGAATGCTTGCCGATAAATATGGTGCAAGATTAGTACTATCATCAATAGTTACTATTTGGTCTGGATTTACAGCTCTAACAAGCTTTGCTTTCAATTTTTCTTCTTTATTGGTTATCCGGTTTCTTTTCGGCGCTGGCGAAGCTGGTGCTTATCCTGGAATTTCAACAGCTGTATTTAAATGGATTCCAGTAAAGGAAAGAGGGATTGTTAATGGCATAAATTTTTCCGGATCAAGAATTGGAGCCGCCTTTGCATTGCCAATTATTGCATATATGATAGATCTATTTGGCTGGCGTGAGACTTTTATTTTGTTAGGTATAATCGGCTTTGTATGGGCTTTAATTTGGTATTTATGGTTTCGAAATTACCCAGAAGAGCATCCATCTATATCAGTTGAAGAAAAAGATTATATATTAAAGAACAGGCAAAAAAAAGAAACTTCGGCTAATAGAGTTTCGCTTTCTTTTCGTACGCTATTTACATCGAAAAACATGTGGCTGGCGATGTGGCAATATTTCTGTAGTAACTTTACATTCTTTTTCTGTTTAACATGGCTCTTCCCTTACATTAAATCTACTTATCAATTAGATGCTGTTGAAGCTGGGCTGTGGTCAAGCATACCTTTGTTGTTTGGAGCTTTCGGAAACTGGTTTTCGGGTTGGCTTGTAGATAGAATATACTGTAAAGGATCATGGAATTTATCTCGGAAATTGCCAGCGATTATTGGCTTTTTATTAGCTGCCTTCGGGATGTTAATGAGTGTTTATATGACTGAGGTTTTGGGGGCAATCACCTTTTTATCTCTTGCAATTTTTGGTGCCGATATGACGCTTAGCCCTTCTTGGTCTTTTTGCAATGATATTGGCAAAAGTAATTCCGGTGCCGTAAGTGGTACAATGAATATGGCAGGCAATATAGGTTCATTTTTTACGGCTTTAGCTTTTCCGTACCTAAAAGCATGGAATGGAAATGATGTTTCTCTTTTCTTTTTTATTGGCGCATTCCTGAACATTCTTGCTGTTATTACATGGGCATTTATGAAACCACAAAAAAGTCTTGAAGAATATTAGGAGAGTAAATGTTTGGAGTCAGCCCGGCTTTTATTGTTTCAATGTACGGCAATCATTTCAGCTTTAATCAGTTTTGTGAAGTACTACCAATTATATCAGAACTTGGTTTTTCTGGTTATCAGCCAGAAGTCTTTTGTAAAAGTGAATTGATTAAATGGCAAAATGAAGGAGCATTTCTTGTAAACAAAAAGGCAGAAGATCTTGGTTTGCATCCAAATCAGTTTGTTGCACATTGCTTAATGGAAAATTTTTCCACAGCTGAAGAATTGTTTTCATTAGAGAATATAGACGATTTAAAAATAGTTTTAGATATCGTCAAAAAATTTCCAGAGTGTAAAACTATCGTAATTCCCATAGGTCATTTTTCATCTAATCATATAAAACTAGAAAATCTAAATTATTATTTGTATGAGAATCTCAAAGAAGCTTTGGTGAAGAAAATATCAAAATATTTGGAAATGATAACTGAAGCTGATTTGAAGTTTGCGATTGAAGTCCTTCCAAATTCCATAGTTGAAGGAACTGATGGATTTTTAGACCTATCGAAAAAACTAAATTCAAATAATTTTGGAATATCATTGGATACTGGTCATGCTTGGGCTTGTAGAGAGCTTATTCAATTTCTCCCAATTAAGTTAGAAGGAAAAATATTTGGTTTGCACATTTGTGATAATGATAGCAATATAAATAAATCGTTGGCGCCAGGTAAAGGCACAATAAATTGGGAATCATTTCTTACAAATCTGAGAAAAATCAAGTATAACGGAATGTTAGATGTAGAAATTATTTGCAAACCCGAAGAAATTAAAACAGAGTATGGTTATGCTAAGAAATATTTACAGCGCGTACTTGAAAAAATTTAATTAACCAATTTAAGAGGGAAAAAATGACGACTCAAATAAAGAGTGCTTTAATAACAGCATTCGTTGGTAAAACTAAAGATAGATTTCATGAATACAACACAGATAAAACATTAGAAGAAAAATTTGAACTTGTTTCTAAGATGGAAGGAATGAGTGGAGTTGAAATAATTTATCCATATGAAATAAGTGAAGCCCAAAAACTTAAAGAACTTTTACAAAAATACAAGCTTGGTGTTGCCGCTGTAAATGTAAATGTAAAAGCAGAACCGGAGTTTAGAAACGGTGGTCTTACATCAACTAAAGAAGAAGTTCGTAAGAATGCTGTTAAATTTATTAAGAATGCAAAAGACTTTGCAAAAGAAATTGGGGCAAACAAAGTAACTTGCTGTCCACTTGGCGACGGATACGAATTTAACTTTCAATCAAACTATTCTACAATGTGGAAATATCTGGTTGAGACTTTTGGTGAAGCCGCAGATTACAATCAAGAAATTCCACTCTTTATTGAGTATAAGCCGAGTGAAACCCGCGGTCGTTGTTTTATTGATACTGCCGCAAAAACTCTTTGCTTGTTAAATGACATTCAAAACAAAAATATGGGTGTTACATTGGATTTTGGGCATTCGATGTATGGACAAGAAAACCCAGCTGAAGTTGTTTCACTTCTTGCAAACTCACCTTATGGAATGTACATCCACATTAACGATAACGACGGTAAGTGGGATTGGGATTATCCTGTATGCACCAGAAATTTTTTAGCTTACACGGAATTTCTCTATTATTTAATTAAGGCTGGATATAATGATTATTTTACATCCGATACCTCACCAACCCGTTGGGATATAAAAGAAGTTTTTGAGATGAACACTCGTCTAACAAATAAATTATGGAATCTTTTAACGCAACTTGATCAAAATGAATTTGATGAACTAATAGCTGGAAGTGATTTTATTAAAACTTGGAAGTTTATTGAAAAGGAAATTTTTAAGTTATGAGTAATATGAAAATTGCAATTGATGCAGATGATGCGGCTTTTTATTTGAAAGATATTATTTATAATTATCTCAAATCAAAAGGGCATGATATAACTGATCTTTATTTTGCAAACGGAAATGCAGATGTAACATATCCAGAAATTGGTTTCAACCTTGCTAAGAAAATTCAAAGTGGAGAATTTGATAGAGGATTTCTTATCTGCGGCACAGGCTTAGGAATGGCAATAATTGCGAATAAAGTTGAAGGTGTTTATGCCGGAGTTTGCCACGATGTTTACTCTGCAGAAAGATTAAAAAAAAGTAACGATGCTAATGTACTTACAATGGGTGCAAGAGTTGTTGGCAGCGAACATGCCAAAATGATATGTGATGCATGGCTTGCTTCTCAATTTGCAGGTGGCAGTTCTGCAAAGAAAGTTGAAATAATGCGTAAACTGGAAAAAGATTCCTTTCAATGCAAAAAATGAATTAATGAAAATCTCAATTACTACGGAAATAGTAATAAGGAGGAACAATGCAAAAAGTAATTAACAATCCGCAAGATGTAGTTGAAGAAATGTTAGAAGGATTTTCAGCTTCAATGAGCGGTTTGATTGATAAAACTGAAAACCCTCGCGTATTGAAATTGAAAGATGCACCAATTAAAAATAAAGTTGGAGTTGTAACTGGCGGCGGATCCGGTCATAAGCCAGCCTTTGTTGGTTATATAGGAAAGAATTTATGCGACGCAGTTGCAGTTGGTGAATTGTTTTCATCTCCGCCAGCACAAATGTTTTACGATGCTTTCAAAGTCGCTGATTCTGGAAAGGGTGTTGCATGTTTATATGGCAACTATGCCGGCGATAATATGAATGTTGCTATGGCAATTGAAATGGCTAAGGAAGATGGAATTGAAGTTAAGATTGTTGTTGCAAACGATGACGTTCCTTCTGCACCAAAAGAGAAGAGAGAAAACAGAAGAGGTGTTGCTGGTGAAGTTTTGATGTGGAAAGTTGGAGGCGCAAAAGCTTCTTTTGGTGCTTCTCTTATTGAAGTAATTAGTGCCGCTCAAAAAGCAATAAATAATACAAGAAGCATTGGAATTGGGTTAAGTCCGTGTACAATTCCGGAAGTTGGTCATCCTAACTTTACAATTGAGCCGGGTAAAATGGAAGTTGGAATTGGACATCATGGCGAGCCGGGATTAGAAGTTGCAAATCTTGAAACTTCGAAACAGATGGCAAAGAGAATGACCGATATAATTTTGCCCGATCTTCCGTTCATGGAGAATGATGAAGTTGTAGTTCTAATTTCCGGGTTGGGTTCAACTCCTGCAAAAGAATTATTTATTTTCTTCAACGATGTAAAAACAATTCTGGATTCCAAGAAGATAAAAATATTCAAATCTTACGTCGGTAATTATTTCACTTCATTGGAAATGGCTGGCGTAACTTTAACATTAATGAAAGTTGATGAGGAATTGAAAGAATGTATTAACACTCCATGCCAATCTTGGGGCTTAACACAATTGTAGGAGTTATATAAAGTGACAACATCATTTAGTAATGCGAAGGGCATAGCAATTGTTTTTGGAATGATTAGAGTAATCAAGGAAAATAAGCAGTACTTGAGTGATATTGATGGAAAGATTGGCGATGGCGACCATGGAATTAACATGAGCAAAGGATTCACTCTCTGCGAAGATAAATTGAAAGAAGCACCCGTAAATCTTTCGGAAGGTTTAAATATTCTTTCCAACATTTTGATGATGAAAATCGGCGGCTCTATGGGACCGTTGTACGGATTATTTTTCAAGGCAATGTCAAGAGAAAGCGAAGGCAAAGAAGAAATTGATGCAATTGTTTTTCAATCAATGCTTGAGGCAATACCCAAAGAACTTAGTAAAATTACAAAAGCCACTTCTGGTGATAAAACTTTGATGGACTGCCTTATTCCAGCTATTGAAGAATATAAGAATTCTTTAAGCATTGGTGGTGATTTATCAGAAGCTCTTAAAAAAATGAAGCAAGCAGCTATTATTGGGAGAGACAGTACAAAAGATATGATTTCTAAAGTTGGAAGATCCAGCAGATTGGGTGAACGCTCTATTGGTGTAATTGATGCCGGTTCTGCTTCATGCTGCTTAATTTTATGTTCAATGGCTGACACAATAATTGATTTAATTAACTAAAAGATGTGTGCAAATGAATTATACAAAAGAAGATCTAAAACCACTTTATTTGGAATTAATTAATAAATCGAATTTCCCAGTAACAGAGGAAGAATTAAAATCATTAATTGTAAATGATTTTGGCCTAGATAATCTAAAAGAAGAAGGCTTTGGTCTTATTGATCTTTACGCTCGGAAAGAGTTCGAGTAAATTTAATTGTCCTTCTACCAAACCAATCTTTGCCAGAACATTTACACCCAGCTTATAAAAATGAAAAAGGAAAAGAAGAAACAATTAGAGTGCTCTATGGAGCAACTAATGTTTTTATTGATGGAGAAAAGGCTACTGATATTAAAATTCCAAAAGGTAAAGAACTGTGGTATACTGCGTTAAAAAAAATAGAACTAAAAGTTGGTCAACAGTTCACTGTTCCGTCAAATATCAAGCATTGGTTTCAAGCCGGAGAAAATGGATCGGTTAATATAGCGTTCCAGAATAGAGTAGATGAATCCCACAATATTTTTTATGATCCTGCAAGTGATGGCTGCAAAATTAGCAACGATAATAAATACTAAATTCTATGAATGATTTTGTTTATAGAGCATTAAAATAAAGTGTCTTACTTTCGAATAAAAGGCATTAAATGGAGCAGCGGTAGAAAATATTAACCTATTTTATAAGTGGGTGGCACTAATTTAATTAGCAATAACATGAAAAATAGAATAGTATTAAAGAACTTCACAATTTAAAATCGTTTGGCTTTTTATAATTTCCTTAAAATAACTAGCTATATAAATAATGACTTTATTCCTTGATTTTTCGATGAAAGAATATTTAACATGATTAATTCATTTGCTTATCATATTATGACCAAACCTACAGGTTCATTGTGTAATATGGATTGCAGTTACTGCTTTTATCTAGAAAAAGAAAAACTTTATGCAAACAACAAACAATGGGGTATGAGTGAAAAGGTCTTAGATGCCTATATTCGACAATACATCCAAACACAAAAAGTAAATGAAATTACATTTGCATGGCAAGGAGGGGAACCAACATTATTGGGCGTTCATTTTTTTAAGAAAGCCATTGAACTACAAAAAAAATACGCTAACGGAAAAACTATTCAGAACACATTTCAGACAAATGCCATACTTATTGATGAGAGTTGGGCAGAGTTATTTAAAGAAAACAATTTTTTAATTGGAGTATCTATAGATGGTCCAAAAGATATTCATGATAAGTATAGAGTATTTAAAGGCGGGCAGTCCACTTTTGAGAAAGTACTAAATGGAATCAATTTGTTAAAAGAATACAAAGTTGATTTCAACACATTAACATGTGTTTCAAAAGCTAATGAAGATGAACCTATAAGAGTTTATAATTTTCTTAAAGAGATCGGAAGCGGGTTCATGCAATTTATTCCAATAGTTGAAAGGTATGGGCGAGATTTGAAAGAAAATGAACTTAAGCTAATTTCTCCAAATTATAAAAATGAGGCAGTAGTAACCGAATGGTCAGTAGATTCATTAAAATATGGGAAATTTTTGAGCAGCATCTTTGATGAGTGGGTGAAGAAAGATGTAGGGAATAACTTTGTTCAAATTTTTGATATTGCATTAGAATCGTGGTATGGTCAAAAGCCAAGTTTGTGTGTTTTTAGTGAAGTTTGTGGAAACGCAATGGCAATGGAACACAATGGCGATTTGTATTCTTGCGATCATTATGTGTATCCAGAAAACAAACTTGGAAATATATTTTCCGATCTTCTTACATCAATGGTTGATTCTGGCAAGCAAATGAAATTCGGGTTGGATAAGAAATTATCACTTCCACATTATTGTAGAAACTGTGAATATTTATTTGCTTGTAATGGCGAATGTCCTAAACATAGATTTATAAAATCTCCTGACGGAGAAGAAGGATTAAATTATTTATGCCAAGGATATAAATATTTTTTCAATCATGTTGATAGTGCAATGAGTTTTATGGCTAACGAATTAAAGAATAAAAGATCGCCTGCAAATGTTATGAAATGGATTAAAAGCAAAAAGGAAATAACTTAATAAGATTTTCTAGAAAATCTTCCCCAAAATGGTTTTGTTTGAATAAAGTAAGAATGTTCAAATTAGCAAATATGGATTGAATAAACAGATTGAATATATTAGCTAGGATAGCAATATGAGAATAATAATAAACGCAATTCTTTTTGTCATTTTATTTGGCTTATCATCCTTAAGTGCTCAAACAAAAGTTGTATTTCAAGAAAAGAATGGAATTGTTGCTTTTGAGGCGGAACACTTTACAGAGCAGAATAAAGATGAAATACGAAAATGGTATGTTCAGCATGAGTTTCTAACTCCTAAAGTAGCTCCAGATCACGATCAAAATCATTTTAAAGATGCAAGTGGAGAAACTTATATTGAAATTTTACCTGATACAAGAGTTGCAGATACAGACAATCTCATAACTGGAGTAAATTTTAGCGATTCACCGGGTGCATTAGGAATAATTTCGTATTGGATTAACTTTGAAACCACCGGCAGATATTATGTTTGGGTCAGGCTATATTCCACTGGTAATGATGATAATGGTGTTCATGTAGGGATTGACGACTCATGGCCTTCTTCTGGCAAAAAAATGCAATGGTGCGATGGTAAAAACCAATGGACATGGGGAAGTCATCAGAGAACGGAAGCAAATCATTGTGGGGAACCATATCTAATTTATCTTGATGTTGCTACTGCCGGATTACATAAAATTTCATTTTCTATGAGAGAAGATGGAGTTGAAATGGATAAAATTATTTTGACAAAAGATAAATTCTATGTCCCATCTGGGAAGGGTCCTGCCCATGTTATTATTATCGGCGGTGATAACACTCCACCAAAAGCCGTTGAGAACCTTACTTTACATTTTTTAGATGATACATCGTTAAAAATTTCATGGAGTCCAGTCACTGATCCAGAAAGCAGTATCCACCGCTACTCTATTTACAGAAACAATGTATTGATTAAATCACTTCCACCTCAAACTACGGAATACATTGATTTGAATTTGGATAGCAATACAGAATATACCTATTCTGTAACTGCTGTAAATATCTGGAATTATGAATCTCAATTCACTTCAAAAAAAATAAAGACTGACATTGATAAGGTGCCTCCAACTCTTATGTCACTAATTCCAACGTATAGTGGAGATATACTACTTATTTTTTCCGAGCCAATGGATAAATCTTCAGTTGAAGAATTATCAAACTACAATAGCAGCAACAGTGAAATAAAAATAATAAAGGCTGAATTATTAAATAACAATACACAGGTATTTCTTGATGTAATTGGACACATAGATAATCATAACTATGTTCTGAGTATTAAAAATATTAAAGATGCTAATGGTGTAACTAACCCAATTACAATAAATCAAAATTATAAGTTTAGTAAAGTAATATGGCTTGGCGAAGAACATGGCGAACATAATGGTGGTTCATATAGAGAATGGAAAAGTGAAGCGTTTGATTTCAAAGCAACTATTTTTCCCTTTAGTTACAGCTCGCTTTTGTATAAAGTGGGATTACCAGAAGCCGGACTATGGTACTTATGGGTAAGAATGTTTTATGGAGGTGTACATGTCGATGCTCCTAATTCATTTGCTTTAAGTGTAAATGATGGTCAAATAAAAATAATTGGGAATAAAAAATCATCTTTCAAAAAATGGCATTGGGATGGGGATGGAACAAATACAACAAATACACACAAACCACTTTTACTTGGTTCGTTAAATGCTGGTCAGAATAAACTTGAATTCAAGGTTAATGGAATTGCAGCAATCACACTTTATTTTGATGGAATATTCTTAACAAAAAACCCCGAACTAACTCCAACAGATTTTCATACACTTACGGATATTGAAATTAACCCAATAAATTCAATTCCTAATGAATATGCACTTAATGTATACCCTAATCCTTTTAATCCTTCATTAAAAATTTCTCTTACAGGTTCTCTTACCAAAGAATATAACATAAGTATTTATAACCAACTTGGACAACTAGTTGATGTCATTAAAGATATTAAGACGAAAGTAATTTACTGGCAACCCAAAAATATACCATCCGGTACTTACTTTATTAGAGCAGAACTCGGTAGTTTACAGTTGGTGAATAAAGTAATCTATCTTAAATAATAATTAAAATATGTCAAACGAACTTGGACTGGAATAATGCAAACAAGAAAGCTAGGAAAGAATGGTCCGGATTTATCAGTTATAGGATTTGGTGCTTGGGCAATAGGAGGTCCTTGGCAATTTGGCTGGGGAAAGGTTGATGATAATGAGTCTATTGACGCTATAAAAACTGCATATCAAAATGGCATTAACTGGATTGATACTGCTGCGGTTTATGGATTTGGGCATTCAGAAGAAGTTGTTGGCAAAGCTGTAAAAGAATTTCGAAATAATATATTTATCGCAACTAAATGCGGTTTGGTAAATGATGGGAATGGAATCGCAGTTAATAATCTTGAACCACAAAGCATCAGAAAAGAAATTGAAGCAAGCTTGAAAAGATTGAGAACAGAGTATGTAGATCTTTATCAAATACACAAGCCGGATCCAAAAGTCCCTTTGGAAGAATCTTGGGAAACCATGATTAAGATTAAAGAAGAGGGCAAAGCTAGATTTATTGGCGTTAGTACTTATGATGTTAAGATGATGGAGCAATGTTCAAAATTATTTCCAATACAATCTCTTCAGCCAAGTTATAGTATGGTTAAGCGTGACGTAGAACTTGAAAATTTACCATATTGTTTGAAAAATGAAATTGGCGTAGTTGCATACAGTCCAATGCAAGCAGGCTTGTTAACCGGAAAGTTTGATTTTACTAAAATTGCAGAAGACGATTGGCGTAGAAATAATCCATACTTTGCTGAACCATTGATTTCCAAAATCTTACAATTTGTCGAAAAGCTTAAACAGATTGCTTCCAGACAGAACAAGACAGCCGGGCATTTAGCAATAGCATGGGTTTTAAAAAATACTGCAATTACTTCCGCAATAGTTGGCGCAAGAAGAAAAGATCAAGTAATTGAAAATATTATTGCAGTCGATTATTTTTTGAGCGATGATGAGTATCTAGAAATTAATAATCTATTAAAACAGTTTTCTTTATAGAAAAATTAGCCCGTCATTTTGTTTGAAATGATAAATATTAAGAATTAATAATGCTCGATTTATATTAGCATAAATGATGATTTGGAGGAAAATACAATACATCTTGCAGAAAATAAAGTTAAGTAGGATTTGTGCATGGTCAAGCATTTATAATAGTATGAAAATTATTTTGGAAACTTTCTCAAGTTATTAAAACGGTTTTATTTTATAGACCGAAAAGGTTTTCCAATTAACTTATTCAACAAATCCTTTGCATTGTATTAAATTACAGTTCAAAAATGAATCCTTTTTCTTTCAATTTATTATAGTTGTTTTTATCAAATTTATATAAATATGCTGCTCTTGTTTTATTGTTTGTTTCTTTTTCTTTCAGCTTCCTAATTAAATCAACTTTATTAATTTTTTTTCTGAAATTCCTTTTGTCAAGATTTTTTCCAAGAATTGCTTCATAAAGTTTTTGCAACTGCGGAAGTGTAAATTTCTCAGGCAGCAATTCAAAACCAATGGGTCTATATCGCACTCTTGTTCTTAGTTTTGAAAGTGCAACTTCAATAATCTTATGATGATCAAATGGAAGCTTTGGTAAATTATCGATTTTAAACCATTTAACTTCTGTTGTATCTATTCCGGTTGAAATGGAATAATTCTCAGGACTAATAAGAGCAAAGTGGCCAATAGTAAAGACTCGCCACAAAGGATATCTATTTAAACCATCGAAGACAGCAATTTCTTCCAGATATATATTATTAATCCCAGTAGTATCAAAAAGAATTCTGTTAGCCGCAGTATCAACTAATTCTTCTTTTTTTATAAATCCTCCGGGAAGTGCCCATTTGCCTTGATGTGGATTTCTTGCTCTTTTTACCAGCAAAATTTCTAATGAATTATTTTCAAATCCAAAGATTACACAATCAATTGAAACATTCCGAATAACATCTTTTAACTTATGAGACATTGTAATTCCTATTTGATAGTGCAATATTAAAACAATGTAAGCATAACTCAAATATAAAAGTGTGAAATGAACACTTATTAATTGCTTTTTAAAAACCAAAAGGTGTATCTTATACACCATAATCATAATAACTGGAGTAAAATTGTATTCTCTCGGATTAGATATAGGCAGTTCTTCAATCAAAGCAGCAATTATTGATTTAGAAACTGGTAAAGTTATGGCGGAAGGTTATTATCCAAAAGAAGAAATGGCTATACACGCTCCAATGCAAGGCTTTGCCGAACAAGACCCGGAAACTTGGTGGAATTATGCTAAGATATTGCTTAAACAAATATTAGTAGCGAAAAATGTTGATGGAAAAAGAATTAAATCCATTGGTATTTCATATCAAATGCATGGGTTGGTTTTAGTTGATAATGATTATAATGTTGTACGCCCATCAATCATTTGGTGCGATAGCCGAGCCGTTAGTATAGGGAACAATGCATTTACAGAAATTGGGCAAGATTATTGTTTAAGCCATCTATTAAACTCACCTGGTAATTTCACTGCTTCTAAACTCGCTTGGGTTAAACAAAATGAACCGAAAGTTTTTAATAAGGTTCGCAAATTTATGCTGCCCGGTGATTTTATTGCGATGAAATTAACAGGTGAAATATCAACGACTATTTCGGGTTTATCTGAGGGAATATTTTGGGATTTTGCAGAAAATAGGATTTCTGACAGGGTGCTCGATCATTATGGAATTCCAAAATCATTTATTCCGGAAATACATCCAACATTTTCAGTGCAAGGAAGAATCAGAGTTTCAATAGCCGAAGAGCTTGGCATTGCTAGCGATGCTGTAGTTTCTTATCGCGCTGGTGATCAGCCAAACAATGCTTTCTCTCTTAATGTGCTTAATGCGGGTGAGGTTGCAGCAACTGCCGGAACTTCAGGAGTTGTATACGGAGTAATTGATCAAGTAAAATATGATGAACTATGTCGTGTTAACCAATTTGCACATTTAAATCATACACAAGAAAATATTCGGCTTGGAGTTCTATTATGTATAAATGGTACTGGAATACAAAACTCGTGGCTGCGTAAAAACTTTGCATCAACATTATCTTATAATGAAATAAATCAGCTTGCTTCAAAAATA
Organism: uncultured Melioribacter sp.; assembly: GCA_964631495.1. GTDB lineage: Bacteria > Bacteroidota > Ignavibacteria > Ignavibacteriales > Melioribacteraceae > Stygiobacter. The sequence continues at coordinate 20,039 of CAZVYT010000052.1, forward strand.
CCAATTGGATCAGACGGTGTTTCTATTCTTCCTTTTGGAAATGGAGCAGAAAGAGTTTTAGAGAATAAAAATGTCGGCAGTATAATAACTGGTTTGGATTTCAACAGACATACATCAGCTCATGTTTTTCGGGCTGCACAAGAGGGAATCGTGTTTACATTTAAATATGGCGTTGATATTATGAAGGAAATGGGGTTAAACATTAATGTTATCCGAGCTGGAAAGGGAAACATGTTCTTGAGTGAAATATTCCGCGAATCACTTGCGAATATTACTGGAGCATCGATAGAACTTTATGAAACGGATGGAGCGCATGGCGCTGCAAGAGGTGCCGCAATTGGCTGCGGGGCATATTCATCTTTCACTGATGCATTTACTTTTCTTGAAAAAATTGAAATAGTACATCCCGATAAAAATTCTGTTGTAGAAACGGAAGTAGCATATAAAAAATGGCTTTCAACTCTCGAAAAAACATTACACTAAAAAATATATTAAAATGAGGTGAATATGAGTTACTTAGTTGGTGAAAAAGAATATTTCAAAGGAATTGGTAAAATTCAATTTGAAGGACCAGATTCCAAAAATCACTTGGCTTACAAATGGTATGATGAAAGCAAAATCGTTTTCGGAAAATCCATGAAAGATTATTTCCGTTTTGCTGTTGCATACTGGCATTCTTTATGTGGTACGGGTGGAGATCCGTTTGGACCTGGAACAAAAAAATTAGACTGGAATGATAGTAACGATGCAGTTATTCACGGCAAACAAAAAATGGACGCCGCTTTTGAACTTATTACAAAACTTGGAATTCCATATTATTGTTTCCACGATAATGATGTTGTTGACGAAGGTGCTTCGATTGCCGAGACTGATAAACGTATGCAAGCTATTGTTGAATACGCAAAAGAAAAACAAAAAACATCTGGAGTAAAGCTGTTGTGGGGCACCGCAAACTTGTTTTCAAATCCGCGTTATATGAATGGTGCGGCAACTAATCCGGATTTTAATGTTGTAGCTTATGCAGCAACGCAAGTTAAACGTGCACTTGATGCAACAATTGCTCTTGGCGGCGAGAACTATGTTTTCTGGGGCGGACGCGAAGGTTATAGCTCGCTGCTAAACACACAAATGAAACGTGAGAAAGATAATCTTGGAAGATTCTTAGGATTAGCCAGAGATTATGCACGTTCACAAGGATTTACCGGAACATTTTTAATCGAACCAAAACCAATGGAGCCATCTAAACATCAATATGATTTTGATACTGAAACAGTAATTGGCTTTTTGCGTTATTATGGTTTAGAAAAAGATTTTAAGTTGAACATTGAAGTAAATCATGCAACACTTGCAGGACATACTTTTCAGCATGAAATACAATGTGCAGTTGATGCGGGCATGTTTGGAAGCATTGACGCCAACCGTGGTGATTATCAAAATGGCTGGGATACAGACCAATTTCCAATTAATGTTTATGAATTAGTTGAAACGATGTTGGTAATTGCAGAAGCTGGAGGTTTTGGAAAAGGTGGAGTTAATTTTGATGCCAAGGTTAGAAGAAATTCAACAGATCCAGAAGATTTATTCATTGCTCATATAGCCGGAATGGACGTGTTTGCTAGATCATTAATAATTGCTGAAAAAATATTAACTCAATCTGATTACAAAAAAATGCGCAAAGAAAGATATTCTTCATTTGAAAGTGGAGATGGCTCTGAATTTGAAAATGGAAAACTTAGCTTGGTTGATTTATGCAGCATTGCCGTTAAGAATGGTGAACCAAAGCAAATTAGTGGTAAACAAGAAAAGTATGAACAATTAATTAATATGTATTTGTGATTTTTAAGATACTAGATTAACCCGTTGTGTGAATTAAGCGAGGGCATATTTAATATAATTAACGGTTGCAAAAAAATGTTAATAAACTGTAATGTGGTCATAGTCGTAAGCTTAGAAAGAATGCGAGTTCTAAAACCATCAAAAGTGTTTTTTATGTTTAGCATAAACGATCTCGTGCGCAGTTGTTGGTGTTTTTTAATCTGCTTCGCAAATACTTTTCTTGCCTTTTTAGTTTAAATTATTTTTTCTAAATCACACAACTAGTTAATTTAATATAGTAACGAAATAAATTAACATTCATTAATTTTATCCGAGCAATAAATGTTGGATTTGAATAAAACTCCAGTAAATGATTTCGATGGTTTCTCTCATATGCAGATGGAACAAATTATATATTCTCCATTTGAAAATGAATGTCCGATAAAAATAAATTTACTTGAAAAAGAACTACTTCTCAAAGAAAGCCCAATCCTAAAAATCATTGTAGAACTCTTATCATTGATTGGAGAGAAAGGAATTAAACTTACTGCAAACGGAAATCTTCCACTTAAAGTAATCAAAGACATTTATAGTAAGAACTATTTTAAAGATGAATTTATTGAAAATGATATAACTAAGATTAGTAGTGAAATAGATTGGACAATACTGCATAATGTTAAATTGGTACTAACACTTGCTGGCATTACAAAGAAACAACATTCTCGATTATCATTAACAAAAAAGGGTAAGCTACTATTGCAAAAGGAAGATTATTCAGAGATATTCATTTTGTTTCTAAAGGCATATACATTGAAATTCTTATGGGCTTATAATGACAGATTTCCAAATCAAGTAATAGGACAATTTGCATTTCTATATTCATTGTATCAGCTAAATAAACATGGCGATGTAGAAAGGGATTTAGCGTTTTATGTAGATTGTTATGCTAAGGCATTCCCTAAGCTAATGATAAAGGAAGAAAAGACATCATTGAGATACACCTTTAGTGAATCAACTTATCACATCAGATTCATTTCGAGATTTGCTCAATGGTTTGGTTTCTGTGAAGAGAAAATAAAAAAAGGAAATAACTATAATGAACTTGAAATTAAAATCAAGAAGACCAGACTATTAGATATGCTATTAAGTGTTTCAATGCTTGATGCCAGTATTGAGAAATACCAAATTTATAATTGACAAATTTATAAATTTTCATTAGGTGAACAAGAAAAGTCGACAAGAATCTGATAAGTTGTATTGTTAATTGCTTAAAACTAAGTTTTCGAGGCCGCCGCATCGTGACACTTTCCCTTAGTTAAATAATTTTTCCTAGATTAATAATTTTAAAAAAAGTTATTCAGTTTTCCCTAAACTGTATTTATTAATATATTTGCACCGCGTTTTTTAATTGGAGAGTTGCAGGAGTGGTTGATCTGGCTTCCCTGGAAAGGAAGTGTACCCGCA
>CAZVYT010000053.1:0-23169 GCA_964631495.1 uncultured Melioribacter sp.
ATTCAAAGATATGTTTTCACAAATTTTTGAATTCTTCCATGCAGAAGTTTTCTTACAGTTCGCTGAAAAGCTTCCTATAATTTTAGGATTAATGATACTGGGTTATGCTTTACACTTTATGCCCGTAAAACTTGAAAATGGAGTCAAAAAAATATTTACATCATTACCATGGTTTGCGCAAGCGTTAGTTTTAGTAATTGTAATTTGGATAGCTGCACAATTTAAATCTGCAGATATAACCCCGTTTATTTACTTCCAGTTTTAGGCATTTTGGGTCCTAAAGCGTTGATATTCATTCAATCGCTTTCTCTCATTTTGGAAATAGTGCCATATTATTCAGTTAAATACTAAACTCGGTCAAGCATGAATTATTTTTAGCGATCAGGATATGGGCGAGACGGGCAATCTGGATCGCCAGTTAAAAAATACCAACCGATAATTGGATAATATTTGTATTGACAATACTGCCCAGAATAAAATGAACATGTAGCAGTTGAACATTGTTCATTATCGCAAACACAATATTCCGGGTTTGGATTACTAGCGTAAACGCTGACACCATATACCGTAAATGAAATTAGGAACAAAAAAAGGATTAGTCTAAATACATTTTTAGTTTTCATTTTTTCCTCCTTTATACGCTCGACCGAGCTTATAATCTTTCAATAAAATTATAATCCAATTTACCAAGCCAAATTAGAGTGATTCTATTACTTCTTATTATAATGGTCGTCGGGAGCTTTGTAATTTTCTTATTTATTTGGTTTTTGGCAGCGTAATAGATTTTAAACTTATAATAAGATGATTCTAAATGGTTTCTAAGCACTTCAAGATTTTCGAAAGAAATAGTATACATTTGATATTTGTTCTCATATTTTTTTACAATATAATCCCAGTACTTTTGGTTTTCTTTACAAACTTTACAGTGAGTAGAAAAAAAGTTAAGGATTATAGATGAAGAATCGTATTCGGCTAATGTAAGTTTTTTTGAAGTAGCTACTTCTATAAGGGTTAGTGGAAGTAACTTATCGTTATAATTAATTTCAATTTGAGATTCACTAATTTTTCTTTTTAATTCTATATTCTGTTGAAATACAAGAAAAGCAATTACCATTATGATTACACAAAGAAGAGCAAGAATGTTGTCGTATTTTAAATATTATTTCAAAACTACCACAACTCAAATATTTCTTATTTTAGATAGTACATTTTTTTATCTTTGTCAAGTAAAGCTTTGATGTCTAATGAAAAGTAAATTAACTTCTTGTTTGTGGCTTGGTTCTTTTTTACTCTTGAACACTAGCTGCGAAAGAGAAACCTTTACAGGATTCGAGGAAGAAACTCAGATTGAAAACTACAAACTTTTTATTCAGAGTAATCCTACAAATGCAGCAATCTATTTAGATGGAAAAAATACTGGTAAAAAAACTTCGGATACTCTAGATTGGCTAAGTCCAGGTAAGAACAAAATCACTCTTAAGTTAGAGCTTTACGAAGACACAACAGAAGTAGTTAATATTGTAAAGGGAAGATCGAGCAATTTATTCATTGATTTTGAAGCGAACTCTAGAAACTATGGTAAAATTGATTGTAGTACCATTCCCATAGGTGCCGAAATAATTTTAGCTGGCAAACCGACAAATCTGAAAACGCCAACAACAATAAAAGGAGTTCTTCCCGGGCACCATTTTGTAAGGTTTAGCTATCCTTATCACAGGGACGATACTTTATTCGTTACTGTAAGAAGCAACGAAACATCACGTTTACATTCTATTCTTGAAGATACTACCAAATGGGTCAGCTACAATACTAATAATTCAAAAATTCCATCTAATACCGTCTTTTCCATTGCTGTTGATATACATAACAATGTTTGGGTTGGAACCGCCTTGGGTCTGAGTAGAACAAATGGGAAAGAATGGTTCTCTTATTCAAGTACTATTCTTAAGACAGATCTTATTAATCATCTCACAGTAGATGCACAAAATAGATTATGGGTTTCTACAGCAAAAGGAATTTATGTTCTTGAAAATTCTATTTTAATTGACTATTCATTTAACCTTACGTCTTCTAGCGTTAGAATGATAACAATTAGTAAAAATGGTACCGTTTGGGCTGCTACTAATATTGGGTTATGCAAATTAGTTAATCAAAATTGGGTTGTTTATAACACTTCAAATTCTGGTTTAAAAGACAATTACGTTACAAGTATTGCCGTTGATAAAGATGAAAAGGTTTGGGCTGGTTCCGGCTTCCACGGAATCTCGGTATTTGATGGAAGTAGCTGGAGCTACTATGATAGGACAAACATTAACTTAACTGGTGTTGTTGGCGGCGCTCATTCAATTCATATAGGTAAAGACGGGAGAGTATGGGTAGGCATGATTAATCCACAAGGTACTGGTCCGGTTATTTGTTTTGATGGAAAAATTTGGACACTCATTTCAAGAGCTGAGCTTACAAATAATTTAACACAATCAATTTACAGCTCAAATGAAAGGGTTTTTCTTGGCACAAAAAAAGGTTTAGGTATATTAGAAGCAGATGGTTCGTTCAAATTTATTTCTAACGGAAATTCACGCCTTGAATATTTGAGAATTCAGATATTGACTTTAGACAATAGTGGCGATTTATGGACTGGTACATTTTTAACAGGCTGCGGTAAATTAAAAAAAGAACATTTTTAGTTTCCATTCCAAAAGTAAACTTCATAGATATTAGCTTCAAAACTGAGTCATTATGATTCATCTTTCTCAAAATTTATATAAATTATATGTTAAGAAAGCTATATAAAGAGGATTTTCTCTGCGGCTTGATTTTTGCACGGTAACACTCTTTAACAAGACTATGATTATGAAATTAAAAACTATCTTTTTATTCATTTCTATATTGATGATATCGCAGTTAAACATTGCTCAACAAAAAAATAACGTTGTTGATGCATTGATGAAAACAGCGCTATCTCACATGAGCGCCGGAAGGTATGGCGAAGCTGTTGACCAGCTAAACAAATATATTGCAGCTTTACCTCAAGACCCGGTAGGCTATTACTTGCAAGCTCAATGTTTGGAAAAAAGACAATCTTACGAAAATGCTCGCCTTCAATTCCGCCGTGCTATTTCTCTTCAAAAAGATGCTGCACAAAGATCAAAGTATGAACAAGACTTGCAGAAAATGTTGAACTACTGGTATGCACTTCTTAGCAAGAAAATAGAAGGACACAGAAGAGAAATTGCTATAGATCCAAATAAGCCGTTCAACTATTTGGAAATAGGAAAATCTTATATGTGGATGGAAATTTGGGACAAAGCAGAACAATGGTATGATGAGTATTTAATGCGTGATGATAATGCATCGCCTGATGAAATAATTCGTTACTCAATTATTCTTGCTAAAACTGGAAGCATAGTTAAAGGAGAAAAAATTCTTAAGAAATACACAGACCGCTATCCGCAAGATTGGAGGTTATGGAGTCGCTACGGTTATTTTACAATGTGGCTTGGCAAATATCAAATCGCAAGAAAAGCTTTCGAATCGGCTTTATCATATAAACCATTTTTTAAAGAAGCTGAAGATGGTTTAGACCTTGTGAACAAACAAGCATATTTAGTTCAAGATGATCAACGTGCTTACGAAAAAGAATTTCCAATTGACCGTTATTATAGATTACTGAGAAGAAAATCTTCCGATCATGAAACTCGTTTTAAATTAATTGATGAATTGATTATTGCAAATAGAATTGAAGAAGCATATGAACAACTAAAAATTGTTAGTGTTAGTAAAAGTGAAGATGAACGATATAAAGTAAAGTGGGATTACGTAACTGCTTACCGCGATAGTGTCTACAGAACTAGAATTGATAACGCAAAAGCTGTATTGCTGAAAGATGCTTATGACAAAGCAGCATTAAAAGATGTTGCAAATTATTACGATTACCTCCAAGATTATGACAGCGCAATGGTTATGCTTGATAGATATTATGAAAAATATCCTGCTGAACCGGATCAAGAATTACGTTTCCGTTATGCTAAAATCTCTGCCTGGAGCCGTGATTTCGAAAAAGCTATTACAATAACAGATGGTTTACTTGTTAAGTACCCTAATAATTTGGATTATCAACTTTTCCGCGCGCAAGTTTCCGTTTGGACTAACCGAGATTTAGAATTAGCAGAAAATTATCTCAATAATGTTCTAAAAACCCTGCCAAATGATTTACAAGCAATAATTTCGAAAGCATCTCTTATTTTAATACGACAAGAATTTGAAGAGGCGCAAAAATTAGCAGACCGCGCAAAAGACATCGATCCGGAAAATGATGATGTTGTTAAGCTGCAATCAAATATTGATTGGCAGAAAATGCGTGCAGAAGAAGAAAAGATTTATGCAATTCTTGAATTAGGAAGACAGCGCGTTCAAGATGGTGACCCGGCTGGCTCTATTCAATACTATGAAGAATATATGACTAAAGCCGAGCCAAACGATTTGATCAAGAAAGAATTTGCCGATGTTCTTTTTTCTGCAAAAGATTACACCCGCTCTTTAGATACCTATAATCAAGTAATAGGAAATGGAGAAAATTACCAAGCGCAAATGCAGCGTGCAAAACTCTACTATTCTATGGGTGATTCTTTAACAGCAATTAGCGAGTTTAAAGAACTAGTAAAAAAAGATTCCGCAGATTTTGAAGCTCGTTTATATCTTGGAGATTCCTACGCAAAAGCTCGGCAACCGGATTCAGCTAGAGCTGTTTATAATATGCTTTTAGAAACATGGCAACTTGATTCCACCCAAACAAAAATGGTTGTGCAAAGAAAAGGCTGGCTTCCAATAACTGGAATTGCGGCAATTATTGAATCATTTCCAAACTATGTTGGCTTTGCTCCTTCGGCTTTATATTACGCAGATAACTTAAGCTTTAGAATTCTTACCGGAGGCGGAAGGATAGACCTTGGATTAACAAGATTTCTTTCTGTTGGAGTTACATTTTTACGCCATCAGGTAAGAGCTAACCCAGCAAGTTTAGATCAAAATCTAATTGATACTATTCCAAATTTTTACACAAGTCAAAGATTTACAACTTTTAAAGGACACGTATTTCTAAGGTTTTCAGATCAGCTTAATATGGGCGTTGGAATGGGGAAAAGCAGCGGCGATGGCTTCTTTACAAGGGATGAACAAGATGCTTTTATTAAATTTGAACGCACTGATACTGTTTCTGTAACACTGCAATATCAAAATTCGGATGCCTCTCTTATTCTTTATTCTCCATATTTAATAAGCATTAGACAAATGGCAAGATTTTATAATATTCAGGGTTATTACAGACACCGTACGGGCGTAAAAGTCGAAGGTCGGTTTCAATATATTGCTGTTGATGATGGAAATGAAGGCAATAATTTCTATTTACGTTTAGGAAGATATTTTTATAAAGACTTAGCTGTTGGTTATGAATATGCTTATGATAATTATAAATGGAAATCTCCATATTACTATTCACCAAGAAATTTTGAATCCCATAGTATCTGGGTAGATAACGAACTCGATAGAAAAGAAAATTTGCGAGTAACAATTGGCGGTAAACTTGGTATTATTCCTCAAGGAGCACTAATTGTTCTCGAAGGTCATTTTGACGGAATGTATAAGCCAATCCCGAGTCTGATGATAGCTGGCAGAGTTGGCATTGGAAGTACTTCGCGCGATAATTCCAGTTACAGATATTTTTCAGGGCAGCTTTCTGCTTATTGGACAATATTCTAACATCTAGCCTTTTCAATAAATATTATTTAAGGAAGAATATTTGAAAAAGATTTTTCTTTTATGCTTTTTATTATTCATCAATGTTTTTTCGCAAGAGATAAATTTTTCCGGTGAAGCAAAGCCGGCATCTTTAATCGTTGCAAGAGGAGAAAATATTGTTTCTGCAACTTTGAACAATCAAAAGCTGCTTGTTGATAAAGATGGAACTTTTATTTTTGGTTTTGATAGAGACGCAAAGGGCGAATTTATTCTAAGTGTAAAACAAGAAAATCAAAAAGAAAAAGTTTATACATTTATTTTAGAACAAAGAGAATATGAAAATCAAAAATTAAGTCTCCCGGGTAAATATGTTTCTCCGCCAAAACGTTATCTAGACCAAATAAAAAGTGAAACAAGTAAAATGAAGAATGCCCGTGCAAAAATGATGGACGTTAGCGCGGCTTATTTTAACGTAGGCTTTGCGCTTCCGGTTGATAATGTTAAAGTTACAGCTGTTTTTGGCGGGCAAAGAATTTTAAATGGCAAAAAGAAAAAAGAGCACAATGGAATTGATTTTGCCGGAGATGAAGGAACTCCGGTTTATGCTATAACAGATGGAATTGTTCGATTAGCGGCAGAAAAATTTTACTATAACGGAACATTTGTGCTTTTAGATCATGGACAAGGATTAAGCAGTGTTTATCTGCATCTAAGCAAGCTTCATGTAAAGAATAACCAGCAAATAAAAAAAGGAGAACTGATTGGAGAGATTGGTTCTACCGGAAGATCCACCGGACCACATCTGCATCTTGGTGTGCAATGGTATAACAAAAGAATTGATCCGGCAGGTTTGTTAAATATTAATCTAGCAATTCGCTGATTGAATTTATAACTGGCACCCCAAGTTTCTCTAAACGTTTTCTGTTGTAATGACCGCCGGATAGTAAAACACAATCTGCGCCCATTTCGTTTGCAACTTCAAAATCATGCTCAGTATCACCTATCATAAGAGTTTCCCCTTTTCCATTACCAAGTTTTTTTATTAATTGCTGACCTAGATGCAGTTTGCCAGCAGCGTAAACATTATCAAGCCCAACTATATGTGTAAAATATTTTGTAAGCCCAAAATGGTTTACCATACCTTCTAGTGTATGTTGGCTGTAAGCAGAAAGGATTGACTGACCTATTCCCTTTTTATTAACTTTTTCCATAAATTCAACCACACCGCTATATGTTTTGCATTCGAACTTTCTTCGTTCATATTCATCAATCCATTTCTTTCCTACTATTTCAAATGATTCTTTCTTAAAATCAAAACCAATTGCCGTATAATAATTTTTAACAGGAATCGTAAAGATATTTTTATATTCTTCCTTAGTAATAGTTTGAATATCTCTTTCTTTCAATAGTTCATTGACTAGATCAATACACAAATCAACATCATCTATTATTGTGCCGTTCCAATCCCAAATTATATGTTTATATTTTTCAATCAAGGTGGGCAAATTTATCTGAAATATTTTTCTTAACCAATAATATTTCTTGATTGCATCAAACTATTTCAAATTATATCTTCGCTTTGAAATTAAAAGTGTTTTTATGAGATATTGTTTCCAGTAAAAATTGAGAAAACTCCTCTTCATATTTCTTCTTCTAACATCCTTGCTCAACGCACAAAAAGTACTGCGCTGGGGAGCTGATGGAAGCGGCGGCGCTCCTTACGTTTTTGTTGATCCAAGTAATCCCTCACAATATATTGGTTACGAAAAAGATATTGCAGATTCCCTAGCTAAATTTATGGGAGTTAAAGCTGAATATGTTCCTACAGATTGGGAAAGCTTAGTTGCTTCGCTACAGCGAGGTGAGTTTGATATAATTCTTAATGGACTCGAACCAACATCGGATAGAGAAAAAGAAATTCTTTTCAGCAAACCATATTATGTTTATCAAATGATTCTTTCGGTTCGGCAAAACGAAAGGCGAATTAAATCTCTTGCCGATTGTAAGAAATTAAATATTGAAGTTGGTACTTTAGTAAACAGTGCTATGTCTCGTGTTCTAGAAAACGATGGAATTAGTGTAAAGGGTTACCAAGACGTAGTAGGCGCATACGAGGATTTAGAGAACGGAAGAATTGACGCAATTCTAATGGACGATCCGGCAGAAATGTACTACGCTAGAAACAATCCGAACTTAAAATGGGCTTGCGAACCATTTAACACTGGTTACTTTATTGTTGGCATTAAAAAAGGTGATCTTGAAACAAAAAGAAAAATTGATGCCGCAATTAATTCGATTGTTAACAATGGTTCAATGGAAAGGATACTTCGCAAATGGGATATGTGGAGCGAAGCCCAAGTTAAATTAAAAAGCGTTCAATCAATTGAAATAATTAAAAAAAACTTCCATTGGGGAGAAGGACTATTAAGATTAGCTCATGCTGCGTTAAATACAGTTGCTTTAGCTTTTGGGGCAATGTTAATTGCTGTTACATTGGGCTTACCACTTTGGTACGCTCAGACAAAAGGATCTAAAGTTGTTCGTGTTTTAAGTACTACATACATTGAATTTTTTAGAGGAACTCCTGTAATTGTGCAATTGCTCTTTCTTTACTTTGGGCTACCAGTAATTGGTATAGCATTACCCGGCTGGCTTACTGCACTAATTGGGTTAGGATTAAACTATTCTGCTTATGAATCACAAATTTATCGTTCTGCATTTGAAGCAGTTCCGGTTCGCCAATGGGATGTTGCTTATTCTTTAAGTATGCGTCCATTTTTAGCATTTAGAAGAATTATTTTCCCTCAAGCAATAAGAATTGCGCTTCCACCAATGACAAATGATTTTGTAGCATTGTTCAAAGATACATCTGCTGCCTTTGCTATTGCTGTCTGGGAATTGGCTACAGCTTACAGAGAAATAGCAAATGCTACTCAAAGCTATTTACTTTTAGGAGCCGTAGTTTCTGTATTCTATTTGGCAATGAGTTTACCATTGGCTCATTTAGCACATAGACTTGAAAAGAAAATGAAACGCACTAGCACACGAGAAGTTTCGAAGGGTTGGCAATGATAAAAATAGTAGGATTGAATAAGCATATAAATAGTCAGCACATACTAAGAGATGTGAATCTTGCAATTCCTGTAGGCAAAGTGTGCGGCATTATTGGTGTTTCTGGCAGCGGAAAAACAACTCTTCTTATGACTCTTTGCGGTTTGCTCGAGTTTGAAAAAGGTACAATCCACATAAACTCACTAACAATTGACGATTCTTCTTTTAAAAAAGACTTGGATAAAATTTGGCAACTTCGTCGTGAAACTGGTGTTGTTTTTCAGCATTTATATCTTTTCCCTCATTTATCTGCAATAGGAAATATTATAGAAGCTCCCGTTCACGTTTTAAAAATCCCAAAAGCTAAAGCAATTAAAGAAGCCATGGAATTGTTGAAGAAAGTTGGTTTAGAAGACTCGGCTAATAAATATCCTGACGAACTTTCCGGTGGCGAACAGCAACGCATTGCAATTTGCAGAGCGCTTGCGATGAAACCACAAGTATTATTTTTGGATGAACCAACAAGCGCACTCGATCCTCAGCGCAGTGCTGATATTAGAAATGTTTTAAATGATTTTGTTAAAGAAGGCAGAGCATTGGTAATTGTTTCTCACTCAATAAATTTCTTAAAAGGCTTAGCAGATTTTATTGCCTATATGGAACAAGGTGAAGTTGTTGAGTTTGGACCCGCATCAGAAATTATTGCTTCTCCTAAAGACTACAGAACAAAAATGTTTTTGGAGCATTTCTAAGCATTACATTTTTACTTCACTTGCTTATTCAATCTTTGCCTGTTACTTTTCGTTTGTATTTCTTTCCTTTCCTCCTTCACAAAATTAACAAGGAGGTGTAAAATGAAAACCATTACTGCTTACGAAAAAGCCCGCTATTATATCGAAAAAAATTCTGAAGAGGAATTTCTAGCACAAAAAAGAAAGCAAAATCCAGGACCAGTAATAACTATTTCTCGTGAGACCGGAATTGGTGCAAGTGCAATTTGCCAGAAGCTTACAGAATATTTCAACGAAAGAGCGCTAGAGCATTATGATGATTGGGCTTTCTTTGACAAAGAATTAATTGAACATGTAATGCAAGACCACAATTTACCAGATCACTTTAGAAAAATTTTGATCGAAGAAAAACCGGCAAAAATGGACGCATGGCTTAATGAAATGCTAGGGATTTCCCCTTCGCGACTTTCTTTGCTGCATAAAACATCTAAAACAATAAAAAGGTTATCGGATTTTGGTAATGTAATTTTTGTTGGTCGTGGTGCAAATATCATTACCGCCAAATATGAAAAAGCATTCCATGTTCGTCTAGTAGCCCCAATTAACTACAGAATTGAGACGGCAATGGAGTTATACCGTCTTGATAAAAAAACTGCAGCCGAGTTTATTAAACATGAAGACGAAGCTCGTAAGAATTATATCCTGAAGTATTTTCATAAGAATGTTGATGATCCGCTCCTTTATCATATCATAATCAATACTTACTATCTTTCTTTTGATGAAATTGCGTCAATGATTGGTCAATGCGTTGTAAAGCGTTTTCCAAAATACTTTCATACTCGTTTTGCAACTGTTGTTGAGAACTAATTATTTATAATTCCGGTTTGTAAAAAAAGGGCAAGAAACAATATCTTGCTCTTAGCATTTAATTAATTTTTATAGAACCCGGAATTAATATGAAAACAAGAATCCTATTAACTACCATAATTGTACTTTTATTTGCAAATCTTTCCTTTGCACAAAACGAAAAACTTCAAAAGATCGATAGCTATATACAATCTGCAATGAAAGACTGGAAAATGCCTGGCTTTGCTGTTGCTATTGTAAAGAATGATACAGTAGTGTTTTCCAAAGGCTATGGGGTTAAAGACATCAGAACAAAAGAAACAGTTAATGAAAATACTCTGTTCATGATTGCCTCTTGTTCAAAAGCTTTTACTACTGCCGCATTGGCTACGTTGGTTGATAGAGGCAAGATAAAATGGGATGATCCGGTTATCCAATATCTTCCTTCTTTTCAGATGTATGATACTTGGGTTACAAAAGAAATAACAATAAGAGATTTAGTAACTCATAGAAGCGGACTTTCGACTTTCAGCGGCGATATTATTTGGCTTGGCTCTTCATACGATTCCCAAGAAGTAATCAGAAGAGCGAGATATTTAAAACCAACATCGAGTTTCAGAAGCAAGTATGGTTATCAAAACATTATGTACAGCGTTGCCGGTTCAATTATTCAGGCTGTTACCGATACATCTTGGGGAGATTATATTAAAGCTCATTTCTTTAATCCTCTTGTAATGAAAAGAAGTGTTACTTCAATAAAAGAAATGAAAGATAAGGGCAACTATGCCTTTCCTCATAAAATAGTAAAAGGAAATGTTTCCACTTACAATGATTTTTGGTCGATAGAAACAGTTGCACCCGCCGGAGCAATTAATTCTTCGGTTGCAGATATGGCCCAGTGGATTCGTTTGCAACTTAAGAAAGGTAAATTTGCAGAGAAACAAATCTTTAGCGAAAGTCAAGCTAACGAAATGTGGTTCAATCATACCGCAATGGAAACATCTAACTACGGACTTGGCTGGTTCATCCGTTATTGGAACGGGAAAAAACTTCTTAACCATGGAGGCGGAATGCCGGGCATGATTAGCGATGTTTCAATTCTTCCCGAGGAAAATTTTGGTTTGGTAATTTTAAGCAATGCAGAAACCGGAATGGTTACCGCGATAAGAAACTATATTATGGAAACATTTATAAATAAAGAACAAAAAGATTGGAATAAAACTATGCTTGAAGCTTGGCAAAAGCGAGAAGAGGGATTTGATAAAGAAGATAAGCGCCGCGAAGACGTAAGAGTAAAAGATACTAAAGCATCTTTGCCAATTGAAAATTATTGCGGTACTTACGAAGATAAAATGTATGGTAAAGCTACTATTAGCATCCAAAATGGAAGTCTATTTATGCAGTTTGTTCCAACACCCAGTTTTAAAGGAAAGCTAAATCACTATCACTTCGATACTTTTTATATTGATTGGGAAGATGATTTTCTTACACGAGGCTGGATTAAGTTCGAAATGAATTTTAACGCCGAAATTAACCGGTTTACAATTGAAGTTCCTAATTCACCCGATTTTGTTTTTACAGAACTCTCATTTGAAAAAGTGAAATAAAATGAAAAGAATAATTCTATTGCTTGTAATTGTTGCTATTAAAATTAATGCACAATCATATTTTGATAGTTACACTTATAAAAACACATCACTTGATGTTGTTACAAATCCGGCTAGCGTTGTAATGGGAGAATCTTTTGTAGCTAATGTTAACAGTGTTGCATCTTTTATTGAGAATCCGGCAAATTTAAATACAACAAGCAAGACTGGATTTTTTTACAACATCCGTTACCAAAACTGGAATGAATTTTCAAAGAAGTATCAATTCTCTACTGTGGGCGCAATACTAAACTCATCATTTGCTACAATTGGAATTGCATACAGCAAATTTACAAGCGGTTTGGTCATGATGCATATGATTAATCAGAGCGAAACAACTGAAGAATCAAACCAAACTATGTCATTTTCTTTATCTAAAAAATTATTGAAGGATTTAACTATTGGCGTTGGAATAAAGATATTTGGTCATTCAAGAACAAGCAGTCTTGGCTCCATTAGCGGATTAGATTCAAAGAGCGCTTTCCTTTTTGATATCGGAGCTTTGTATTCAATCAAGTTTAATAATAACCAGTCAAGAAATCTGTATAATCTAAATTTTGGTCTGGCTTTCCAAAATTTTGGCACCGATTACAAAGAATTAGATAATATTTTTGCTAAAGAATTTAGATATGTACGATTGCCTAAATATCTAAAACTTGGCTTTGCATTTGATACACAACTACGGAATAACTCCGGCTCAAATGATTTTGAAGTAGTAATAACTGGTCAGTACAAATGTCTTACTAATCCATTAAAACGTGAAAAAACTGATGTTGATTATTGGGGCGGCGGTACTGATTTTACTATTAAAGAAACCTTTGTTGCACGCGCCGGGTTTTTACAAACACCGGAATATTGGTTGATTTATGACAGAGCAAAACCAATGTTTAGATATGGTTTTGGCGTTATAATTCCTCTTCATAAAATTGGAGTTAATCTCCCGCTTGTCCTTTCGGCAGATTACTCTTTCATTCCTATAAACGATATTTCTATTTCGGCTTTAAATGGATCTGCTGATACTAAGAAATTATTAAAAGCAATTGGAATTACTCTACAATATGGAAGTTCTTTGTTTTAATAAAAAAGATGTGTGAATATATTTTCATTTAGAACCAAACCGCGGAATAATTCATCCGTCTTATTTGCATAACAAAAAAACTCAAAGGACATTAAATGAGAAAAATCATTTCGGTTTTAGTGCTGTTCATTTCTTTCATTACAATATCTCAAGCGCAGCAAAAATTTTATGTAAATCTAAACGACCGGGCAGATGATCTTTTTAAAGTTACATTAATTCCTAATGGATTAACGGAAACGAATAGAGTTTTTCAGTTTGCATCAACCGCGCCGGGTACTTATCAAACTATGGATATTGGAAGATTTGTACGTTCTTTTAAAACATTTGATGAAGGCGGCTCAGAAATTGAGACTAAACAAATTAATACTAATCAATGGGAAATAAGCAATCCAACACATGCCAAGAAAATAGTTTATACAATTGCTGAGACATGGGACACGCCTGTTAAAACAAATAATGTATATGCAATGAGTGGAACTTCTCTTGAAAATGATCATGCTGTAATAAACGGACAAGCAGTTTTCGGGTATTTTCATGGAAAGCAAAAAGATGTTGTTGAAATTAAACTGGATTATCCGGCAGATTGGACTCTTGGAACAGCTTTAAAGCAAAATACAAGCGGCTACTTAGTTGCCAAAGATTATGATGAGATTGTTGATTCACCAATAATGCTTGGAAAGCTTACAAAAACTTCAACAAAGATTGAGAACACAACAGTAGATATTTACAGTTACTCAAAAACGGGAAAGATTACCGCGGAAAACATGTTGCTAATTCTTGAAGATATTCTCAACGCTACAAATCAATTTACTGATGGTTTGCCTGTTGATAATTATACTTTTCTTTTTCATTTCGAAAACTTTAGCGCCGGGGCATTAGAACACAATTACAGTTCCTTTTATGTTTTCACCGAGACAGAATTAAATGATTATCTAACTCAAGAATTAAAGTCGGTTGTCGCGCATGAATTTTATCATATAATTACACCACTAAACATACACAGCGAGCTTGTTAGAAATTTCAATTTTGAAAAACCGGTTATGTCTCAACACCTTTGGCTTTACGAAGGCGTTACCGAATGGGCGTCGGATATTCTACAACTTCGCGATTATCTAATTAATCTTGAGGATTACTACAAGCAATTAAAAGCAAAACTAACAATGAATGATAATTTTGATCAAACTCTTTCACTAACAGATCTCTCGCTTCATTCAACAGAAAAACAAGATCAATTTCCAAACATATACCAGAAAGGCGCGCTTGTTGCCGGATTACTGGATATCCGTTTATTAAAATTAAGCGAAGGAAAGAAAGGCTTGCGCGAGGTTATTAATCAGCTATACAAAGATTACGGAACAAATAAATCATTCAGCGAAAAAGATTTTTTTGATGAATTTGTTAGAAGAACTTATCCAGAAATTGGAGACTTTATAAATCGATATATAAAAAGCACAGAGAAACTTCCTATTGCTGAATACTACAACTGGCTTGGCATAGATTACAAAGAATTTGTCGGGGTTGATAGTTCAAAAATTGCACTTGGTTTTGGAATTGGTTTTAAAGATAATAAGTTTTTCATTACACGTGTTGATAATCCTACTGAAAGTGGTGTTGCTTCAGGTGATATTGTTCAGAAAGTAAACAACGAAGAAGTAACAATGCAAAACGCACAAGCCAAATTTGGCTTTATGAGTAAAATGAAAGTCGGTGAATCATTTAATCTAACTATTAGCCGCAATGGAGTAGAAAAAGAAGTAGAAATTTCAATGCAGCCGCGACCAATTAAACATGAGTTCAAGATTATAGATAACGCAACAGAGCAACAGTTAAATTTGCGAAGCGCATGGATGCAGAATTTGTAATGTAATTTTAACTCGCTTTTAATGTGATAAATAATCTGTTAGATTTACAGTTAAGTTTGCAATATGAATATGGAGTCAACGTGAAAATACAAAATATGTTAAAACAAGTAACTTTTCTAATTGCTTCATTTGTGTTTATTTCATGTTCCTCTACTTCAATTTATGATAACATTTACCCCACACTGAATGATGGAAAATACGACAGCGAATTCCCTTACAAAAATTCTTCCGAACAGTTAGAAAATATTAGCAATTCTGTTCATATGATTAACAGCATAGCGTTTTATACAAGTTATGTTTTACCTGAAAACAGCAGATTCTTGCGTCGTGAATTGCTCTCAATTGATTTTAAGAAAAGAGCTGTGCAAGAAGTCAGCTTTAGCAGAACCGCTTCCGGCACAGCCACAGTTATAGATGTCTCTAATGGCGCAGTAGTTTTACTTACTGTTGCCCATGTTGTAAGTTTTCCGGATACGGTTTATTCTTTTTTCATTAATTCTGATGGCTCTACTTCTTCCTTTGTTCAAAGTATTTCTATTAAGACAAAGCAAACTAATTATATTCCCAATTTGCCTGATAACGGCGAGCTAGAAATAATAGCCAAAGACAGAGTTCTTGATGTTGCTTTGCTTGGTCGTAAGTTTAATATAAAAGATGTAATTGGAATTCAACCCTTTAAATATCCATGGGGATCTTCAACCGAGCTTGAATGGGGTACATTCGTTTATGTTTTCGGTTTTCCGATGAACTATAAAATGATTTCGAAAGGAATTGTCAGCAGTCCAAATAAAGATAAAAATACATTTTTGATAGACGCTGTATTTAATCGTGGATCCAGCGGTGGAATTGTTTTAGGAATACGCGACGGTGTTCCAAATTTCGAATTAGTAGGATTAGTACGCTCGGTTCCCGCTGAATTTGAACAATTAATTCGTCCTTTTGCAAAGGATAACGATTTTGAATTCAATCCGATGATTCCTTACAAAGGCGATATTTATGTGGAAAAGCAGCAAGTGCTGAGAACGGGAATTACAAAAGTACTTGGGATTGAAGTTGTTAAAGAATTTATAGAAAAAAGCCGAAAGCAAATTATTGATAAAGGTTTTACGTTAAATGCGTTTTTTAATTCTCCTCAAAAATTGAGGCTTATTAATTAAGTTTATGTGAAATATTTTAGCATTCATCCTCTGTTAGCTTCTATCTGAAAGCTTACCTAAATTTACTCTATACAAAAACGAGACCGTTAATGAAGTATACCTTTTCCGCCATATTTTTATTTGCACTTCTCAACACTTTTAGTCAGACCAAAGATAACAGTTGGAAACTCTTTGATGATTCTGAAGTTGCCCGAGCTACCATTACTATGAATAAAGATGCTTTCGATTGGATGATGAAAAACTATTCAAGCGATTCCCTACACATTTGCACATTTAGATACAAGAATAAATATATTGATACAACTTTAACTGATGTTGGAATAAGAATCCGCGGAAATACTTCACGTTCAGCACAAAAAAAATCATTTAAAATTTCTTTTAACGATTTTGTTAAAGGAAGAGAATTTTATGATGTAGACAAATTAAACTTAAACGGCGAACACAATGATCCGTCAATTGCACGTTCTAAAGTTTCGTGGATGCTTTTTGAAAAGAGCGGCTTGCCATCAAGCAGAGCTAATCATGTTGCAGTATATATCAACAATGTTTATATGGGCTTATATATTTCAGTAGAAAATATTGATGACGAGTTTCTTAAAAAACGATATTATGATGGCACTGGAAATTTATACAAGTGCTTGTACGGCGCATCGTTAGCTTCCGGAAGTAATAACTACACCCAAGAGACTAATGAAGACACTCCGGATATGTCTCAGATACTTCGATTGATTAATATTCTAAGCACAATTCCCTCTCAAGTTTTGCCAGACTCGTTAGAAAAAATAATGTTTGTAGATGAGTTTCTTAAGTACCAAGCAATGAATGTAATAATTGGTCAATGGGATGATTATTGGTCGAATATGAACAACTACTACATTTATTTCGAGCCAACTGAAGGAAAGTTTCGTTGGATACCTTATGATTATGATAACACATTTGGTATTGATTGGTTTAGTTATGATTGGACACAAGCTGATCCGTTCAATTTCAAAAAGATAAGCAACACAAAGCGGCCATTAATAGAAAAAGTTCTTGCAAATAATCAGTATAGAGACCTTTACGCACATTTTCTAAAGCATATTGTAAAAAATACTTTTCAATATTATCAGCTTTCAAGTTATGTTCTCGGAATTCGGGATAAAATACGAAACTTTGCTCTAGAAGATACATACCGAAGAAAAGATTATCAGTTCAGCGATTCTGATTTTGAAAACAGCTTTAATATGAGCCCGTTTAAAACCACATCTCAAGGAACGCATGTTAAAAAATCAATTCTGCAGTTTGTTAACGAAAGAAATCTTTATTTAAACAACCGAATTAATTTTGTTGGTTCTGCACCTATAGTATACAAGTTAAATTACTTTCCAAAAAATCCGGGACCAAATGATTCAATATATGTTTATGCCTCAGGTTTTGCTTCTGAAGGTGTTGACAAAATCAACATTCAATTCCATCCTGGTATTTTAACAGTTGTGTACTTTTATCAAATGAAATTTTCTCCGGTTCCAAACTCTACAAACATCGATGATGCAGACAGATGGGTAGGTGTTATTCCTCCTCTTGGTAAAAACGGGTTTGGAAAATTTAAACTGGAAATTGTTGATAAGAAAGGTGTAAAAGGACTTTATCCCAGATATGATTTTGTTACGCTAAAATCAAGAGAATATTTAACCGGCAGCGGATTAGTTATAAATGAAATTCTTGCCGATAATGCTAAAACAATTAAAGACCCCGCAAATACTGATAAAGATGAATTTGATGATTGGGTTGAACTTTATAACCCTACACAGAATGAAATTGAATTAACCGGAATGTTTCTAACAGATGAAAAATCAAAATTAGATAAATGGCAATTCAAGCAGCAAAATTTGAAATTGAAACCTGACGAACATTTACTTATTTGGTGCGATGAGCAAGGAAACCAAAGCGGTCTGCACACTAACTTTAAACTTTCAAAAAGCGGAGAATATATTGCATTAGTTGCTTCCGATGGAAGAACAATAATTGACGAGCTAACATTTGGCGCTCAGCAAACCGATATTTCTTTTGGAAGAGTTCCGAGCGGTGGAAATAAGTGGGCTTACATGAAACCAACTCCGGGAACAACAAATATTACGACAGATATTAAGGAGAAAGAAATTCCCACCAAATTTACTTTTGCGGCTTATCCAAACCCATTTAATCCTTCAACAACAATTAAATATACTTTACCCTCATTTGAAGATGTTTCCATTATAATTTATGATCTATTAGGGAACAGAATTTGGGAAGATAATCTAACTGCTCAAGCACCAGGCACTTACAAAGTAATTTGGAATGGCAAGAATATTTTTTCCAATAATGTTACATCCGGAATTTATTTTTGTAGAATAAATGCTGGCAAGCATAATGCATCAATTAAATTAATAATGCTAAAGTAGAAAGGAGTTGTTTTTGAATATTAAACCAAATGCTAACGAGTACGGATCATATTATGAAAGGTATATTCTTTTGGTGCCTGATGGGAATATTTTAGATATTCTTTCAAAACAAAATGATCAAGTGAAGGTATTTTTTAATGAGATTTCCGAAGAAATATCTCAATATAGATACGCTGAAGGAAAGTGGAGCATTAGAGAAATCTTAGGTCACATAATAGATACAGAAAGAATTTTTTCTTACCGTGCCCTTAGAATTTCAAGGAATGATAAAACAGCGCTTCCCGGTTTTGAGCAAGATGATTATGTTCCTTTTTCGAACCACGCGAACACTTTATTGAAAAATTTAGTTGAAGAATTTTTTCTTTTACGCAAAGCAAACCTTAAGCTGTTTGCATCATTTACCGGCGAAATGTGGATGAGAACCGGAACTGCAAGCGAGAATCCGCTTTCTGTTAAAGCAGCGGCATATATTTTAGCCGGTCATCCATTGCACCATATTAACGTCATTAAAGAAAGATATTTTTAAAGCAATCTGGTTTAATAATGGCACTTTCAGTTATAGCATATCCGCAAATAGAAGAAAAAGATTACAACTGGATACAATCTTTCCGCGCAAAGCATGACGAAAGATTTTTCAAAATTGTTGAGCCACACTTCACATTAGTTTTTCCGGTTTTAAATATTCCGGAGAAAGAATTTATTTCACACGCTAAGAATGCAGCCAAGAAAATTAAAGAGTTTTTCTTCGTACTACGCTGTGCTCAAATTGTAAAAGATTCCTTTAGTGATTATACCTATGTTTTCTTAATACCGGAAGAAGGCTACAGAATTTTTGTCAAGCTTCATGATGCGCTCTATTCCGGGATACTAGAAAAAGAACAACGTCTTGATATTCCATTTATTCCGCATCTTGGAATTGGCAATAATATAGATGCAAAGAAGTGCAAACTGCTAGCTAGTGAAATTAACGCAAAAGGTATTGAAATTGTTGGCGCTATTAGTAAATTAAGCGTTATTTCGTATACAAATAATCAAGTGGAACTTATAAAAGATATTTTCTTATAGTGTATAAACAGAACCATTCAAGAATCAAAACGACTAATCTATCGAAGTTTGATTGAGAAATGTATTTAAACTATTATCTCTTGCAAATTTGAGAGGCAATGAACAAAATAAGACAAATAGCAAAGTTGGTTGAATGGGAAGCTTTCTTATGGATAGTTGGCTTAGTATTTCTTCTTTTTATTAATCCTTTTGAAACTTCACATGTTAGTTTGTGTCCATATAAAAATCTTGGAATTGATTTTTGTCCCGGATGCGGAGTTGGAAGATCTATTTCCTTCTTTTACCATGGAGAATTAATGCACTCTCTTCAAACTCATCCTTTGGGAATTATAGCATTTGTATTAATCTTGGCAAGAGTAATTCATTTAATTAGAAAAAAATATTTTAAAACAAAACAGAGAGAGGTTATGTATGGCTAATGTATACGAAATTCTACCTGAAATTGTTGGTGAAGAACAGATGTATATCTCAAGTCTAATAAAAAACTTGGATGAGAAACAAGCATTTCAATTTGCCAACATTTACCGTTCGCGACGCAAAGATCCGCAGATTATTTTGCTAGTTACTCTTGTTGGCTTTCTTGGTTTAGCCGGTATCCAAAGATTTTTAACAGATCAAATTGGTCTTGGTATTTTATACTTGCTTACAGGCGGTATTTGTATGATAGGAACAATAATTGATTTGGTTAACTACAGAAAAATTGCTTTTGAATACAACCAACAACAAGCTAACCAAATTGCTGTAATGATTAAAGGCATGTAATAACTACGAATTAAAAAAAGTCACACTAAGCTTTATCATAGTGTGACTTTTTTTTAGAAATAATTTAGTTTTTAATCCCAAGCATTTCTTGAACCATTGGTTTCAATCCAGCAAAAGTTAACTCTACAGCAATAACCATTAATATTAAGCCCATAATCCGCATTAAAACCTTATTGCCATTATCTCCGAGAAAACTTAAAATTTTTCTGCTGCCAACAAGAATTAAATAAGTTGTAAAGAGAACCAAAATAATTATTCCAAAGAGAATAGCTTTCTCGGAATAATCTCTTGCATCGTTGAACAGAACTATTGTCATTGTAATTGAACCGGGACCACATATTATTGGAATGCCGAGCGGTGTAATTGCAAACTCGTTTACAAATTCGCTGAAACTTTGTCCTTCTTCCTTCAGTCTATTCATCTTCGCCTGTAGCATATCGTAACCAGAAAGAAAAAATAAAATACCGCCTACAATCCTTAACCCATTTACTGAGATGTGGAAAAATTCAAAAATAAAATTCCCTGCCAGTGCAAAGAGAACCATAATAATAAATGCCGTAAGTACACCTTTGAATGCGATCTTTTGAACTTCTTTTTGACTCATATTCTTAGTGAGACTAGTAAAAAGCGGAATTACTCCAAATGGTGTAACCATTGTAAAGAAAGATGTAAATGCTAATAAACCAAACTGAAAAATTCTATCCATATATACCTTTTGTGAACTAAAAACTATTTCAATGTGTTAAATAAACAAAGGCAAAGTACATTTTATTTAATTCTTTGCCGACAAATATAAAATGAATAATCTCATTCATACATATCGAAAATCTACTCGAACCGTTTCTTCTCTGGAAGCATGTTCAATTTCGTCAGAATGCAGCTACAGTTGTTGTTAGTATAATCTCTCTTCCACTTTAATTTCTAATAATTTTAAAATAGGAAAATCATAATGGTAAAGAACCTTTTATTTGATGTATTTACAAATGAATTTTTAGATAGGCGACAAGCTCACTCTTGCACAACTTCGCTAAAAGGCGAAACAGTTAGCTACTTGAATGAGGCTATAGATTTTCTTTTCCCACATTTTTCAAAAAAGATTTATTTAGATGCAAACGATGTGTTTGCTAATATGAATATATTAAAGAGAAACCTGGCAGAGCTTGTAAAGCAATTGAATGGTAATTCACCTGATAATCCGAATGAAATTGCAGATTCATTCATAAAAAAGATTCCGGAAATTCATTCCAACCTATGGAGAGATGCCGAAGCAATTCATGCAGGTGATCCGGCATCAGAAAGTGTTGATGAAGTAATTCTTGCCTATCCCGGCTTTATGGCAATCGTTATTTATAGACTTTCTCACGAACTGTATCTTCTTAAAGTGCCTATCATTCCCCGCATTATGTCCGAACACGCTCATCAAATTACCGGCATTGATATTCATCCCGGTGCTCAAATCGGAAATCCGTTTTTTATTGATCACGGAACCGGAATTGTAATTGGCGAAACAACAATCATTGGTAAGAATGTAAAGATATATCAAGGTGTAACTCTTGGTGCATTAAGCGTCGAAAAAACTCTATCGCAGACAAAACGACATCCTACAATTGAAGATGATGTAATCATTTACTCGCAAGCTGTAATCCTTGGAGGAAATACTATAGTCGGAAGGAACAGCGTCATAGGAGGAAACTCATGGGTTACGCAAAGCATTCCGGCCGATTCTGTTGTTTACAACAAGAGTGAAGTAAGAATAAAAACAAATAAAGATTTTGAAGAACCAATTAACTTTATTATCTGAAAGGATAGAATATGAAAGTAAATAACATACTCGAAACAATCGGCAATACACCTCACGTTAGAATAAATAGACTTTTTGTAAGCAACGAGGTTTGGTTAAAACTCGAAAGAGCAAATCCCGGTGGCAGCATTAAAGACAGAATTGCTCTTTCTATGATTGAAGACGCTGAACGAAAAGGAATTTTGAAAAGCGACAGTATTATTGTTGAGCCAACTTCCGGAAACACAGGAATAGGACTTGCTATTGTTGCAGCGGTAAAAGGTTATGAATTAATTCTTGTGATGCCGGAATCAATGTCCATCGAGAGAAGAAAACTTATGTCGGCTTACGGCGCAAAGTTTGAACTTACACCACGCGAATTTGGAATGAAAGGTGCAATTGCAAAAGCAACGGAGATTTCCACTAACAACCCAAGAGCATGGGTCCCACAGCAGTTTGAAAATGATGCGAATGTGCAAATCCACATTAACACAACGGCGCAAGAAATTCTAAATGATTTTCCGGAAGGATTCGATTACTTAATCACCGGAGTTGGTACCGGTGGACATATAACTGGTGTATCAAAAGTTCTCAAAGAAAAATTTCCGAACATAAAAGTATTTGCAGTTGAGCCAACGCTATCACCGGTAATTTCTGGTGGACATCCAGGACCGCATCCAATACAAGGAATCGGCGCAGGGTTTATTCCAAAAAATTTAGACACAGGTATGCTTGATGGAGTTATCCAAGTTACAAAAGAAGAGGCATTTGAGTTTGCTCAGCGCGCTGCAAAAGAAGAAGGAATATTTGGCGGAATTTCTTCTGGCGCTACTCTTGCTGCTGTAAGCAAAAAACTTTCTGAAAGTAACGAACCGAAAAAAGTATTAGCCTTTAATTACGACACCGGAGAACGCTATCTTTCAGTGGAAGGACTTTTTTGATTCTTCATCAAAATCTTGCTGTTAATCTTAGTCCAAACAAAAGAAGCCGTCTCAAAAGTGATTTTGGGACGGCTTTTTAATTTGTGCAAAAGAA
>CAZVYT010000054.1:0-22753 GCA_964631495.1 uncultured Melioribacter sp.
TTTCTTCTAATGGCGGTCATTAGAAATTTTTGACTATTGACAAATCTGGGTTTAACTTGAAAATCGATGCTTGAGATAGCTTCGCTTGGTTCGCAATGACAGAAAGTTAACATTTCAAAAGTTTCGGATATTTAATCCCCATAGGATTTTTAGCTCCGTTTGGAGCGAAATATCCCGCTGTTCGAAATGCCGTAAAATGGCATTAATAGTTTAATGAACGCACTATATTGTTAAGTTCTTTTGTGGTCGATATAAACTAAAATCAAAATGTACAATAATCTTTTTCGGCACCAGCATTCCCTCTCTCGGTTTTGAGGCTATAAGTGTTTTTTATTTGCCTAATTAAACTTCTTATCTTTGCGCAAATAAAAATTAACTCTATGCAAATCGAAGCTATTTTAGAATCATTCATCTACAAAAACGAATCTAATGGTTACTGTGTCGCCTCTTTATCAAACGGACTAAAAGCAGTTGGAATACTTTCCGCACTAAAACTTGGGGAGAAATTAAAACTGAACGGAGAGTTTGTTACACATCCAAAGTTTGGTGAGCAATTTAAAGTTGAATCATACTCGGTTGTTTTACCTACAACTATAGATGGAATAATAAAATATTTAGGTTCGGGATTAGTTAAAGGAATTGGACCTGCAACCGCCGAAAAAATAGTTGATGTCTTTCAAAGTGAAACTTTAGATATTCTTGAAAATGAGCCGGAAAGATTACTTGAGATTGAAGGTATTGGCAAAAAAAAATTAGAAGTGATAAAAAAATCTTGGGAGTTACAGAAAACTGTAAAAGACATTATGATTTACCTTCAATCATTCGATATCTCACCAGCATACGCAATGAAAATTTTTCACGCATACGGAGGAAATGCAGTTAAAGTAGTGAAAGAAAATCCCTATCTCTTAACTAATGTTTGGGGCATTGGGTTTAAGACGGCGGATAAAATTGGTAAAAGTGTTGGCTTTACAGATGATAATCCTTACAGATTAAAATCCGGAATTGTATATGTACTAAATAACGCAGCAAACGATGGACATGTTTATCTGCCTTTAATAGAGTTGGTACAAAGATGCAATGAACTTCTTGATGTTGATTTATCGGATGCTCTGCTTTTCTTTCGAGAATTAGAAGAAGATGGAACTCTAAAAATATCTAAAGAAAATATATACCTTAGATATTACTTTGAAGCTGAACGAAATATCGAATACAGAATTAATGATTTACTTAGTACAAGCTGTAAGCTTTCGCAAGCTCAGCTGGACACAATTTATCTTAAAACCGATTACTATTCTGAAGAACAATTAGAGGCAATACGCAATTCTTTGTTACACAAGATTCTAATATTAACCGGCGGACCCGGAACCGGAAAAACAACCGCGCTTAAAGGAATAATTGATTCGTACAAGCAGTTGGGCAAGAAAATAATGTTAGCGGCTCCAACCGGAAGAGCGGCAAAAAGAATGAGCGAAGTAATTGGTATGGAAGCAAAGACTATTCACAGATTGCTAGAATATAACCCGGAAGAAAACTTGTTTCTAGTTAATGCAGATGAGCCGCTTAATGCAGATCTTGTTGTTGTAGATGAAGTATCTATGATTGATACGATGCTGATGTATCAATTGCTTGAAGCTATTCATAGTGAAACTACTTTAGTTTTAGTCGGAGATGTTGACCAGCTTCCATCTGTTGGTTGCGGAAATATTTTGCTCGACTTAATCGGTTCCGGTTTAATCCCGACAGCAATGCTAACTAAGATTTTTAGACAGGCCGAGCAAAGTCATATTGTAGTTAATGCCCACAGAATTAACAAAGGAGAATTTCCGGTATCTGTTAGCAGCGAAGAATCGGATTTTTTCTTTATTCAAGAATCTGACTCATCGAAAATACCCAACTTAATTGTGGAATTGTGTTCTAAGCGTTTACCAATGAAGTACGGTTTCGATCCTTTGAAAGATATACAAGTGCTAAGCCCAATGTATAAAGGTGAAACGGGTGTAGACAATCTAAATTCATTGCAGCAAAGTATTCTGAACAATAGCACTACTTATCTAACCAAAGGTGATAAACTTTTTAAACTTGGGGATAAAGTAATTCAATTGCGTAACAATTATGATAAAGACATATACAATGGAGATATTGGAGTAATTACACACATTAATAATTCTGATCAAAAGCTGGATGTTGAGTTTGGGAATAGACTTGTACAATTTGAGTTTTCGGAATTGGATGATGTATCTCTCGCCTATGCAATTACAGTTCATAAATCACAAGGTTCTGAATATCCTTGTGTTATAATGCCCATAACTACTTCTCAATATGTTATGCTGCAACGCAATTTGTTATACACGGCTGTAACACGCGCTTCGCAGATGATGATTTTAATTGGCTCAAGGCAAGCGTTGATGATGGCGATAAATAATAAGAAGTCCAAAAGACGTTATACTTCTTTATTTAATTTGTAACGTTATTCAAAATGGAAAAATCGAGCTAAATAAATTGCTCTATATGCAAACACCAAAAATATATATTGGAACAGCAGGCTGGTCTTACCAAAATTGGCTCCGAAGTTTCTATCCAAAATCGCAATCAGATAAATTTAATTGGCTTGAGTATTATGCGCAGTTCTTCAACGCTGTTGAAATTAACAAAAGCTATTATTCATACATTCCAAACGACAACATTAAAAGCTGGATTGACAAAGTAGAAAAGAAAAATGATTTCTTATTTACTTTGAAATTGAACCAAGACTTTACTCACAAAAAAGCTTTTAAGAAAGAACAGATTGAGGCTGTTAAAGAAAATCTCAAGACACTTCAAGACTCAAACCGTTTGGGCGGATTGCTAATTCAGTTTCCTTATTCTTTTGAGCTGAATAAGCAGAACGCAACTCATGTTAAAACACTTGTAGAAATTTTTGATGAATACGAAAAGTATATTGAGATAAGGCACAAGTCATGGTTGATAGATAGATTCACAGATTTTTTGGCAAAGAACAAAAGCTCGTTATGCACAATCGATCAACCAGAAATTGGTGAATCTGTTCAATTCAAGCCTAACAAAGCCGGTGATTTATACTTACGTTTTCATGGGCGCAACGAAAAAGCGTGGAAAGAATCTTTTGATAATTACGGCAAGGCTCAAACTTATGATGAAAAAAGTGAGCGTTATGATTATCTATATACACCAGGCGAATTATTAGAGATTGAGCGTGCAATTAAAGAAGCTTTAGATACAGTTAAGAAAGTTTATATTATAATGAACAATCACCCCAACGGACAGGCAATTGCAAACGCCTTTGAATTATTGCATCTACTGAATGACCGCATGAAAGTTGCTATTCCGCAGACAACGCTTCAAGCATATCCGCGCTTAACAAAGATTGCGTTATAAATATGCTTGTATAAGCCGTTCCTTACCTAAAGTTTCAACCAGAACAATTTCTTCAAAAGTAGTTGGTTTTTCTGCATCGCCAAAAAAGTCCGGCGTGTTTCTATCTTTTTCTGTAATTGACTTAGCTTTATCGGCAGTCAAAACATCTAATGTTTCAACAATAATATTATTGCCGCTTGCCGCATCAACTTTTCCGGTAACAACATATGGCCCCATCGAAATAGTTAATTCTGCGTACTTTGCGTAGGCTTCCGGAAATATTACCGCTTCAAATGTGCCGCTCATATCTTCAAGCGAAAGAAATTTCATTATATCGCCTTTCGAAGTTTTAATTCTTTTAGATGCCATATACCAGCCAATCATCTTAATATTTTTGCCGTTGTACTTTACCATTTCTGATGATTGAATAACATCTTTAGCTTTTACTTCATCAAAAAACTCAAGCGGGTGCCGCGAAACCAGATAACCAAATGTTTCATATTCAAAAACACTTTTTTCTTCATCCGAAAAATCACATTCCGTAACAACTTCTTTTTCCAGTTTGATAGATTCAGTTGTAAAGAGATCATTTACACTTTCATTTAATAATTTTCTGTGATGGTGATAAACATCCAGCTGCCGTATTAGCGTGGGACGCGTGAGATTAAAACAATCCATAGCGCCGCATTTAATGAGCGATTCGCATCGTTCAAAACCAAGTTTGGTTCTAACAAGAAAATTGGGCAGCGAAACATACTTGCCGTTAGCTTTACGTTCTTTTATTATTCTCTGCGCTTCTTCGGCTTCCATATTCTTAACAGCCATAAAGCCAATTCTTATTGTTGTTTGGCTTGCGGTGTATTCATAAACACTTTCGTTTACGCAAGGCAGCAGTATTTTAATACCAAGCCGTTTTGCTTCGGATACATAAACAGCCGCAGAATAATAACCACCTTGATTTGTAAGAACTCCAGCCATAAACTGAGCCGGGTAATGCGCCTTTAAGTATGCCACTTGAAATGACAACAGAGCAAATGAAGCACTGTGCGCTTTGCAGAAAGCATATCCGGCAAAACTTTCTATCTGTTTCCATAACTGCTGCGAAACAGATTCCGAATAACCTTTCTCTTTGCAGCAAACAAAAAATTTAGCAATAACTAGTTGCATTGCTTTATGCGAGCGCATTTTTCCGCTCATAGCTCTACGCAATAAATCTGCTTCTTCCAAACTTAATCCTACAATGTGATGCGCAACTTTAATTACATCTTCTTGATAAACCATTACGCCGTAAGTTTCACCAAGATATTTTTCCATTTCGGGCAGTAAATATTTTCTTCGGTTTGGATCTTTATGGCGTTCAATAAATTCTTTCATCATTCCGGATTCTGCTACACCGGGACGAATAACAGAACTAACCGCAGTCAGCATTTCAAAAGTATGGCAGTCTGTACGTTTAAGAAGAGAACGCATTCCGGGGCTTTCTATATAAAAGCAGCCGATTGAATTTCCGGTGCGGATAAGTTTTTGAGTAGCATCATCGGCAAACACACTTTCGTAATCAAAAATGTTAAAGCCAGTTTTACGGATAACCTTTGGGATCGCATCAAAGATGCGGGTTGCCTTTGGCGCATCGGGAAGTTTGTATTCAGTTAAATCCAGTAGTTGAGAATTGTTCATTGTTTTATTATTATTCCATAGTGAACAAATGTTCACTATAATATTACTGTTTGTAGAGAAATAACTCAAGCTTTCTGAAAAATTTAATATTGAGTGGCTGTTTTAGCCCAAAAACTAAGATTTTGATTATGAAAACCATCTTTCATCTTGATATGGACTCTTTCTTTGTTTCGGTCGAGAGAATTCTCGATCCAACATTAGAAGGAAAGCCCGTTATAGTTGGCGGAGATCCGCATGGAAGAGGCGTTGTTGCAGCTTGTTCTTACGAAGCCAGAAAATTTGGTATTCATTCGGCAATGCCCGTTAGTAATGCTTACAGACTTTGTCCTAAAGCTGTTTTTCTTCACGGACATCATAAAGAGTATTCACGCTTTTCAAACGAAGTACACATTCTGCTTGAGAGCAAATTTCCAACTGTACAGCAAGCATCTATTGATGAATTCTATTTTGATTTTACCGGATGTGAAAAAATTTACGGCAAGCCGGATCTGTTTGCTAAAGAACTTCAGAAAGAAATATTGCACAAATTTTCACTACCATGTTCAATGGGCATTAGCTCTAACAAATCTGTATCTAAGATTGCAACCGATTTGAAAAAGCCAATGGGAATTACATTTGTTCCTCACGGAAAAGAAAAAGAATTTCTTGCGCCCCTTGCAATAGAACGCATTCCCGGTGTGGGCAAAAAAACTTTTCCAATACTTAGAGCAAGAGGATTTAAAACAATTGGAGATTTGGCAAACGCATCGCCGGATTATCTTGCAACTGTGCTGGGTAAATTTGGTACCGATCTTTGGGAACGCGCAAATGGTTATGGAAACGATATGCTTTACACAGAACATGAGAGAAAAAGTATTTCCAAAGAAACAACATTCAGTCAAGACATAGTAAACAAAAGCGAGATAGAAAATTATTTATTCAAACTAACAGGAAAAGTTGCACAGCTTTTGCGCAATGAAAATTGGCAGGCCTCAACAATATCAATTAAGCTTCGCTACTCGGATTTTTCTACAATTACGCGCGCCAAGTCTCTAACAAAACCAACCGATGATGACAAAACTATCTATGACATAGCCGCACAGTTGTTTCGCACCGCATACACACGAAGAGTTGGCGTTAGATTAATTGGCGTACACTTAAGCAAACTTGAACATTACACCGAGCAAGAGGTTCTTTTTGAAGACCCCGAAATTCTAAGAAAAAAAATGCTTCGCGCTGTTATGAAGATTAGAGACAAGTTCGGCTCTAAATCAATACAAGTTGGCGTAATGGGAAAAGAATAGAATGTTTACGCTACACGCACATAGTAATTATTCGCTGCTGAAATCTACCATTAGAATTGATGAGCTTGTAACTTTTGCCAAGAAGCACGGCAGCACATACGTTGCATTAACCGATACAAACGCAATGTGCGGACTTGTAAACTTTATTCAACTTTGCGCAGAACAAAATATCAAACCTATACTCGGCGCATACATAGATGATGCTAAAGACAAAACACTAAATGCTGTGTTCATTGCCAAGAACAACAATGGTTATTCCAATCTCTGCCGTATTATAACTTCCCGAAAGCTCAAAGAAAATTTTTCGCTTATTCAGTTATTTAAAGAACAATTAGATGACCTGTTTATTATAACATCATCAATCCAGCTATTAAAGCATATACAAATTGATCTCCGCACGCGGCATAATCTTTTTGTTGAGTTAATAGTTACAGAACGGCAAAAAAAACATACACGCGCATTGTTTGAATATGCTAAAGAAAACAGTTTGCAAATTGTAGCAACTCACCCGGCTTACTTTACCGCGCAAGAAGATTTTTTGCTTCACAAAGTTGTTACTGCAATCCGATTAAACTCTACAATTGCAAACCTTAAACCCGAAGACATTATTGATGAGGAATTCTATATCAAAACGCCGGAACAATTTTCTTTAACATGGAAATCTTTACCCGATGCAGTTTGGAACGCAGACAGAATAGCAAAAGAATGCAATGTTGATTTGAAAATTGGCGAGTACAAGTTTCCGGTTTATCCTTTACCTCAGCACGAAACTGCTTTCTCTTATCTCTGGAAAGTTGCGTTTGATGGTTTAACCATGCGCTATCCGGTTCTTACAGATAAAGCAATTAACCGTTTGCAGTATGAACTGCAAGTTGTTGATGAGCTTGGATTTAGTGATTACTTTTTAATAGTGTGGGATATAATTCGCGAAGCTAAACAGAGAGGCATAATACATATAGGAAGAGGTTCTGCAGCAAACAGTCTTGTTTCTTACTGCCTTGGCTTTACAGAAGTTGATCCGATTAAATACAACCTTTACTTTGAACGCTTTCTAAACAGAGGAAGGCTTTCTCCGCCAGATGTTGATTTAGATTTTTCTTGGAATGAACGCGATGCAATTATTAAATATATTTTTGAGAAGTATGGCTACAACAAAGTAGGAATGATTTCAACAACGGTAACTTTCCGTGCAAGATCTGCGTTTCGGGAAGTTGCTAAAGCATTTGGCGTTCCAGATTCTGAAATCTCTAAATACAGTAAGTTCATTCCATGGAGTTCAGCACTGAATCTTCCCAACATCACAGAAAAGTTTCCAGAAGCCCGCTCGCTCGATTTATCCGGTGAGCCGTGGAAAACAATTGTAACATTAGCGGCAAAGCTTGCCGGCTTTCCAAGACATTTAAGCATACACCCAAGTGGAATTGTAATAACCAAAGACAAAATTACAAACTACGTTGCAATGGAATATGCAAAAAACAAAGGGCTTGGTTTAGTTATTACACAACTCGATATGTATTCCACAGAGCCGCTTGGGCTTATTAAGATAGATATCCTTTCGCAGCGCTCGCTCGGTGTTCTTAAACTTGTAATGAACCGGCTAAACATTGTAGATCTTAACATCTACGATGGTGAAAAAATCCAGATTCCTATCTATAAAATTTCACTCAAGTAGAATTTTTGATAAAAAACTATCTGATAAAACCTATAAAATGCAACAAAAACGGACTTTTTCGATTACTTATTAAAAATAATTAATTCCAAAAATATTTTTCCTTGATTTTTTTCAGTTGTGGTAGTAAATTTGGGTAGAGTTTAGTAGCAGCAATGTTATTAACACTCTGGACCCAAGTGCTCCCCCCACACTTGGGTTTTTTATTTTAAATTGTTTTTATAAAAAAGAGCTTAACAAACTAAATCTCTCAAAACCCACTAAAGAAGAAGCCTATGAAAAAGATTATTGCAATATTGTTGCTGTCTATAATTTCAACTTACGCCCAAGAAAAATACACAACAAGCGAGGCTGTAAATCACTACCAAGAAGAAGCTATTATAACCGGAATTTTAACACAAGTAAGCACTCCAAGAAGTGGAATGATATATTTAAATCTCGATGGGAAATTTCCGGATAATATTTTTACCGGAGTGATTTTTAAGAAAAATTCTGAGCTGTTTACTAACTTAAAGGAACTAGAAGGAAAAAAAATTGAAATTCTCGGGAAAGTTGAAGAATATAAAGGAAAACCCCAGATTATATTGAAAGAACCTAGTCAATTAAAAATTGCGGAAGATTAACCGCGGTTGAGCTAATATGAAAAAATTATTTTTTTTATTTCTTGTTTCTTTTAATATTGTTTCGGCGCAGATTGCAATTAATCCAGGCGATGTAATAAAAGAAGATTTTAACAATGTTGGTAATTCTGCTTCTGCATTGCTGCCATTAAATTGGAAAGTTGAAAAGAGCACAAGCATAAAAACAATCGGTTCTTATTTTTCTGCTGATAACAAAACTAATTATGCCGGTGGAATAAATTTATCAAGTTCGGCGGGCAATGGGGTTTATAATTTTGAAGTTGGCAATGGCTCAACGCCAACCAATAGAGCCATTGGTGGATTATCTTCCGGATCTGGTTCCAGAACAGTTAACATTTTTGTTTTCTTTAAGAACACAAGTAACCAAACAATTAAACAAGTAGATGTTTCTTACGAAGTAATGAGATTTAGAAATGGTTCTAACTCTGCGGGCTTTTCGATACAATTATATTATTCAAAAAATGGGATAGAATGGAATTCCGGAGGTGAAAAATTCACTTTATCTTTT
This sequence comes from uncultured Melioribacter sp., assembly GCA_964631495.1. Taxonomy (GTDB): domain Bacteria; phylum Bacteroidota; class Ignavibacteria; order Ignavibacteriales; family Melioribacteraceae; genus Stygiobacter. Next base: position 9,154 of record CAZVYT010000054.1, read on the forward strand.
GCTCCAAACGAAAATAATAATGGGGCTGCCATTGTTCCCATTGAACAAAAACAAATTCTAAATCAACCACTTTCCGAATTAATGCTTGCACCAAACGATAGTTTGTTTTTTGCATTGAGTTATTCTGTTACTAACGGAACAACTACTACTAACGCACAAGCACTTGGTATTGATAATTTTGTAATTAATAATATTTCCACTGGCGAAACAACTTCTGCTCCTCTATCGCCAAAAATTAAAAAAGCTTCTGATAAAACCAGCAATAGCTTTATTGCCAATTGGGAAAGCTCTGCAAGTGCAACAAATTATTATTTAGATGTTTCAACCACACTGGATTTTTCAAGTTTTATTTCTGGTTATAATAATTTAGATGCTGGAAATGTATTAAGCAAAGAAATCACATCTTTACAACCAAATGTGAAATATTATTACAGAGTTAGAGCAGGGAATGCTGCCGGAGTTAGTAATAATTCTGATACCGAGTTTTTAACTACAGATAGTATTTTAACTAAAGTACAATTTAAAGGAATAAGTGATGCCGTTTCTAAAATGAAAGGCAGATATGAATTGCCAATATTGATTACTAATCCATCTTCAACTTTTGCTACGACATGTACCATTACTTACTTCCCAGATTCAAGCAGCGCAACTAGTTCTTATCTAAATAATTTTTCTTCGCAAACAATAACCTTTCCAGCCGGAATAAGTGAAGAGCAAAAAATAGTTTTGAATATTGTGGATAATAAAATTTCTGAAATCCCAAAACGTGCTTTTCTTAAGATTACAAATGTAAGTGGAGGAATTTCTGCAAAGGTTGGGAATAATGTAAAGTTTCTTTTAAGTATTACAAGCGGTATTGATAAGGAATACTACAAAACTTTTCCGGCAAATCTCAACGGAAAAACTTTAAAAGATTCGCTTCATAGCTTGATTAAAAACAATGTTAAGTTTGATTATAGCAGCATTTGGAACATTCTCAAAAATTCTGATGAGGATCCCAAAAACATTAATAATGTAATTGGCATTTACTCCGGAATTTCGATTTCTAAAGAACCCCAGTCATATTGGAATAGAGAACATGTTTGGTCAAAATCTCACGGAAATTTTGGAACTGAAATTGGTGCCGGAACAGACGCACATCATTTGCGCCCGGAAAATCCATCTGTTAATAACTTAAAAAGCAATCTTGATTTTGATAATGGCGGCATTCCTGTTCCAGGCGCACCTACTTGTAAGTACGATAACAATTCATGGGAACCTCGCGATGAAGTTAAAGGTGATATTGCAAGGATGATTTTCTACATGGCAACCAGATACATAAAACGGGAACCATCCGATTCAAACTTTGTGGTAGTTGATTATATTCCGAGTTCTCCTAAAAATGAAGCTCGTTACGGAAAGCTTAATACACTTTTACAATGGAATTTACAAGATCCTCCGGACGATTTTGAAATTAACAGAAACAACATTATTTATTCTTTCCAGAAAAATAGAAACCCATTTATTGATTTTCCCGAATGGGTTACGGCAATTTGGGGAAATCCAACTTCAATCAACAATAAGAAAGAAATAGTTTATAATTACTCTCTCAATCAAAACTATCCCAATCCATTTAATCCGAGCACAACGATTGAATATACAATCCCTGTAGAGATTTACAACAGCGAGTCTTTACAAAAAGTAACTTTAATAGTTTACGATGTTCTAGGTAGAGAAGTTGCAACTCTTGTTAATGAATACAAACAAGCGGGCAAATACAAAACATTCTTAAACGTAGAGAGTTACCGCGGTATGTCTCTGCCTAGCGGTGTTTATTTGTATAGATTACAAGCTGGTAGTTTTGTACAAACAAAGAGAATGATTCTTTTAAAGTAGCTTTGAGTTTTTCATATTATTTTTTTCTTTTCTATCCCATTCATTTGTAAAACCAACGGAAAAGGCGATCCATTCGACAATATTGTCGAAATCTAAATAATTTCCAATTCAAAACCGCTTTTTTTTCAAATAGCGAAGTATTTTAGTGGCATAGTTTTTACTACTAATACTTTAGACTTTTATTCAATTATACATCGAGGTAAAAAATGAAAAAGATATTTACAATAATTGCTCTCCTAGGAATTTTTGCAATATACACTGATTCTTACGCACAGTCTACAACAACTCCACCACCAAACCATGGCAAAAATTTCGTAGATAAAAACGGCGACGGTTATAATGATAATGCACCAGATCATGATGGCGATGGAATTCCAAATGGTGTTGATCCAGACTTCAAAAGAGCAAAAGTGCAAAAGAATAAATTTGTTGATCTGAATGGTGACGGTATTAATGACAACACGGAGAAAGGAAGGAAAGGCGGCAAAAATGGTAAAAGCGGTTATGGTACATCCGGAGCTGGAATGAAAAATGATTCAAAAGATTGCACTACCACAGGAACTACTAATGGTACTCAAACCAGAACCGCCAAAGGATTTAAAGGCGGTAGAAAATAAGCATAAATATTTCTCATAACGGGACTCTATCGAGTCCCATTTTTTTGGTGTTAAATGAAAATTCTAAATAAAATATTATATGTAGCACTCTTTTTTATTCTTGTTACAAAAAGCTTCGGTCAGTGGAGTTTTGGGATATCAACCGAGCAAGAGTATAATGATAACCCATACCGGTCAAAGTTTGCCGAGAAATCCATAATATCTTCAGTAAACGGAAATCTTGAATATGATTTTGATTTACTAAAAATTGGTTATGCCGGAAGTTTGATAGGCTTTGATGTTTTACCGGAGAGGAACTTCTATTGGCATCAAGTTGCGACATGGAAAGAGTTTGAATCATCTTCTATTGGTGTTTCTTTTGAACAAAGAATAAACAAAGATATTTACACATATTTTGATTACAAGAATTTTTCGCTTTACTATAATCATCAACTTGAGATAGAGAATTTTTATATCTCGCTAGCTCCTTTTACCAGCCTTACTAAATATAGATATATACCAATACTTGATAATTTGCAAACAACTATAAACATGTCTATTAACAGAGGATTTGAAAGCAGCACAACATTAATTGTTGGCGGCGCACTAAACTATAAAAGCTATACTTCTCCATCTCTACGCGGAACATATTCTTATCTAGATGAGACCAACACCTTAGTAACTGAATCTTTTAATGATCAGAATGTTTCTTCGTTAACACAAATTTTAAGTTTTGCTAGAGTTGCTCAATCAATTACGGAGACCACAGGTTTGGCTGTTCAGTTTACAAACAGAAGTATTTTAAGTGGCTTTGGCTCCTTTGTAAAAGACTTAAATGTGATTTACGGCGATGAATCGGAAATGTTTGATGATCCGGTTAACTATGAAGGAAACAATTTATCAATTGAATTAACTCAGATTCTTTTCGAAGATGTTCAATTAAAAGCTGGATATTTCTTGAATAGAAAAAACTATCCATCTCAAGGAGTTTATGATGAACAACTTTCTTACAACACTGGTATAATGAGAAACGATACACAAAGTGTATTCAACTTATCGGCAAAGAAAAATATCCCGTTGGAATTTTTAAATGGATTAAACTTATCGGTAGGATTAAATTTCCAGACAATTACCAATAAATCAAACAGTTATTTGTTCGACTATAAAAGCAATTCATTCAATTTAAATCTTGGTTTAGAACTTTAGGAATTATTATGAAAAAAAAATTTAGTTTTAGAGCATTTGTCAGTTTATACATTGTAATTTCATTTCTTATTATGACACTTTCTGGAATTGTTTTATTCTTGTCGCCTCCGGGAAGAATTGCAAACTGGACAAACTGGAAATACTTCGGGTTATTAAAAAGTGAATGGCAAGCAGTTCATACAATTTTTACATTCATCTTCGTTATTGCTATTTTGTTTCATATTTTCTTTAACTGGAGATCTATACTAGCTTATTTAAAAACAAAGATTGATTCAAAATTAAAGCCGCGCAAAGAAATTTTACTTGCAATAACTGTTTCGGTTTTAATTTTTATTCTTACATTAAACAGAGTTGTTCCGTTTAGTTCTGTTATGGCATTTGGAGAGAGTTTAAAGGACTCTTGGTCAACGCAATCAAGTGAGCCTCCAATTCCACATGCTGAAGAACAATCGCTTTCAAAGTTTGCGCAAACTATTAATCTGCCTAAAGAAACACTTGTAAGTAATCTTGAGTCCAAGGGTATTAAAATCAAGAACGATTCCATTACAATTGGTGAACTTTCTAAAAACAACAACCTTACACCTAACGAACTATACAAAATCGTGTCTGAGACAACAGGAAAATCTATTAACTCACAACAGCAAGGACAAGGTAAGGGTTACGGAAGAAAGACTATTTCTCAAATATGCAGCGAAGCAAATTTAACTGTTGAAGAAGGGATAAACAGACTAAAACTTGCTGGATATATAGCTGAAAAGAATGAGAAACTTAAAGATGTAGCTGCACGCTATAATTTAGCTCCTAGTGATATTGCCAACACTATTTCAAGAACAACTAATTAAACTTTTGAATTCTTTTGAAGGGCTTCGCATCATATTGTAGCCAGAATTATTAAATTAAGCGAGTAATAAATGGCAAAAAAAGTGAAGCTCTTAAAGAATATCTTCATACACCCCAAAAGCCTTTTTCTCATTTTACTTGTAACTGCAGCTATAGTTATTACAACTGTAACTGTTGAATTGAGCCAAAGCAAAAGTGAAATGCTTGCGCTAATGGAAAAACAAGGACACACACTTCTAGAAACAATACTTATTTCCTCTCAGCAGGCGCTAATTTCTTATAATAAAATTGAGAGCGAAGTAAAACAAAGGCTTCTTGGTGATGCTGTTATGATAAAACTTCTATACGAAAAAAGAATTATCACAAATAATATGTTAAATGACATTGCTAAAATGAATAATATTTATCGTATTAACATTTTTAATTCAAATGGAGAAAAGATATTTAGAAGCAGCAATGAAAGTCACACCGGAATTGCTCCTAAAAACGACCCTCAAGATTATCTAACACCAATCTTTGAAGGAGATGCTGACACAATATTCATTGGAGTAAAACCAGCTAGATTTCTTGATGAGCAAAGATATGCCGTAGCAATTGCAACTGAAGACAGAGGTGCAATTGTAATTAATATTAAAGCAAATGAATTACTCTCTTTTCGTAAAAAAATTGGCTTTGGCGTTTTACTTAGGAATGTAACGGAGAATAAACAAATTATTTATGCCGCATTGCAAGACGATAAAGGAATAATAGCCGGTTCTGGTAAAGTAGACCATCTTGAAGATGTAGATTCTTCTTCCTTTTTAAAACAAATTGTTTCCAAAAACCAATATAACTGGCGGATCATCGAAAACTCGGAAAAAAGAGTGTTTGAACTTCTTCACCCATTTGTTTACGAAGATAAAGTTATTGGAATATTTCGTCTAGGATTATCTCTTGAGCCGTTGGATAAAATTAGCGAGAAATTAACTCAAAGATTATTAATACTCGGTGTTATTTTTATAGTCTTTGGCTTTATAACCATTACGATGATTTTCATTAGACAGAATTTGGATCTACTTTCCAAAAAATTCAACGCAATAGAATCATATTCTACTCAAATAATTGAAAACGTAAGCGATTCCATATTAGTAATTGATATGCAAGGTATAATTAAATCAATCAATAGTTCCGCTATAAAGCTTTTTAATTTTGAAAAGGAACATGTTGTTGGTAATAGCTTCAGTAAATTGTTTTTGGGAAGCGGCTGTGCCCTAATATTAAACGATGAGTCAACTATAAAAGAAATCGAATGCACAATAGATAATAGTAAAAGGATTTTACTAAGTTCAAAAAGCTCGTTTGTTGACGAGAACCGTGAAGAGAATGTGGTTCTTGTTATTAGAGATTTAACGGAACTAAAAAAATTAGAAGGACAAATAATTCGCAATGAGAAATTAACAGCTATGGGTGAATTAGCATCTTCTGTTGCGCACGAAATAAGGAATCCTCTAAATTCTATAGGAACAATTACACAGCAGCTTGGTAAAGATTTTGTACCCGCAGAAAATAATGAAGAGTATAAAAAACTGACTAATATTGTATATAAAGAAGTAAGAAGAATTAACGAAACAATTGAAAGTTTTTTGAAATTTGCAAAACCTCAGCCAATTAAACCAGAACGGTTTTCATTTTCTGAACTATTGGAACAAATTGAAAGCCAGTATAAAGAAGTATTTATGCAAAAGAGTTTAGTGCTTAATATTAATAATACTGTTAATCGCACAGTAATTTGGGATAAAAAGCAGATTTCGCAAGTGTTTATTAACTTAATAGAAAACTCTCTTGATTCACTACGTGATAATGGTTCATTATCTATACTTGCAAAAGAAACGGAAAATAATTCTATAGAAATAATATTTAGTGATAGTGGCAAGGGTATTTCCACTGAAAACCTAAAAAGGATTTTTAATCTTTACTTCACAACAAAAACTAAAGGAAGCGGAATAGGGCTAAGCATAGTTCAGCAGATTATTAGTGAGCACAATGGCACTATAAGTGTTGATAGTTTAGTTGGTAAAGGAACAACATTCACAATTCAACTTCCTTTTAAAATTTAAAGGTGTTTTATGAAAGAGTTCTCTGTTATTATTATTGATGATGAAGAAGCGCAAGTTCAATCACTAAATAGTTTTCTAACAAAACGCGGTTATAAAGTATTTAACGCAAATGATGGCGAAAAAGCTTTTAAGATTTCGCAAGAGAGAATGATTGATATAGTCCTTACCGATTTTCAAATGCCTGGTTGGGATGGCTTAACTGTTCTTAAAGAAATGAAATATCTAAATCCGGAAATTGACGTGGTTGTAATGACAGCTTATGGAACAATTGAAAGCGCTGTACAAATTATGAAAGCAGGTGCTTTTGATTATCTAATTAAACCTATTGACTTAGACGAACTTGAAAATATTTTAAATAGAATTAAGGAAAGAAAACATTTATTAAGTGAAAATAAATTCCTAAAAGAACAGCTTCAAGACAAGTTTCGTTTCGACAGCATGATTTCACACAGTTCAGTGATGGAAAATGTACTTAACACTGCCGGAAGAGTTGCCTCCTCAAAAGCAACTGTATTGATACGTGGCGAGAGCGGAACCGGCAAAGAGCTTATTGCTAAAGCTATACACTTTGCTAGCACACGCAAAGACAAACCGTTTGTTATAGTAAATGTAGCCTCTCTTTCAGAAAATCTTTTAGAAAGTGAATTGTTTGGTCATGAAAAAGGATCCTACACCGGAGCTATAAATCAAAGGATTGGTCGTTTTGAAGAAGCCGATGGTGGAACTATTTTTATTGATGAAGTTGGTGATATTCCATTGCCCATTCAAGTAAAACTGCTTCGCACTATTCAGTTTGGTGAATACCAGAGAATAGGTAGCAACCAAACAGAAAAGACAGATGTAAGATTTATTGCGGCTACTCACAGAAACTTAGAAGAGATGATGCAAAGCGGATTGTTCCGTGAGGATTTATTCTATCGTTTAAATGTAGTCGCTATACAATTACCTGCGCTTCGTCAACGAAAAGATGATATTCCTATTTTAGTTGAACATTTTATAAAACTTTATTCTACTGAATTAGGTAAAGAGCTTAAAGGAATCAGTCGTGAAGCATTAGATCAACTCATCAAGTATAGTTTCCCGGGTAATATAAGAGAGTTAGAAAATGTAATTCAACGTGCAGTTGTTCTATCCAGAGATGATATTATTACAACAAATGATCTTCCTCAACTTTTTGAAATTAAAGATGCTCAAAAAAAGTTTGATCCTTATAACCTTGATGACAGTTACGAAAACAAGATGAAAGAATTTGAGTTAACAATGATTAATGAAGCCATTAAGCGAACAAATGGAAATAAAAGTGCTGCCGCAAGAATTTTGGGTATAAGCGAGAGACACCTTAGATCAAGATTAGAAAGATTATAAAGCCACAGAAAATTTCTGCGGCTTTTTGCATGTTAGTTTATGTAGGAATCGTAAGTTGTTTTATCTAAATACTGAGGAGTATAAACTACACCGCGTGATTTAAGGTTTCTCACAAAAGCCCGCAAGTGTTTGCCTGAGGCTTTCATCAAGTTTTCGTAAACAAACTTTATATCTGCATTATTAGTTAATTCTGCAATATGTCTTTGCAGATCAACAATATCCATTTCTTCTATTGTAGCTCCAACTTTAAGCGCCTCAGTTTCAGAAACATTGCCATTGGCAATTAACTTTTCATATAATGCTTTCAAATCTGTATTAATAAAAACACCAACAGCATCATTTTTTACAGGATCTTCGATGGAGTATTTTTTTAACAATTCTTTAATAGCTTCTGTATGAGTTTGTTCACTTTTAGAAATATTTGAGAACGCTCTTATTCCATATTTTTTATACATTTCCACGTAGACATCATGAGCAAGTTTCTCTTCTTCCCGCATAAATTGCAACCCTTTTGCAATTAACTCTGATGGTTCATCGTACTCATAATTGTTGATTGACGTAATTAGTTCTTGGATTGTAAATGCATCCGAATTAGTTGTTTTTATAGGTTCGCTAATACTACTATCTGAGCATGCAAAAAGTGTTGCGCTCATTAAAATGGTTGATAAAAAAATATTTATTCTTTTGGTTTTCATTTCAATCTCCTTTATATAAAAGAAGGCGTAATTTTAACGCCTTCTTTTTTACTTTCATTATTTTACTTGTTGTTATTACTAGTTTCTACCGCGTCTTCCTGCTGAAGCGCCTTTTTTTCCGGTTCCATCATGTGTTCCGCTTAATGTTGCGTTTCCACCTTTGTTACCGAAGCCGGTACCATCTTGAGGTTTTACTTGTGTACCGCTGCCATCTTTTTTGCCATAACCTTTTCCGGCTTTTGCTGAACCTTGCAATGATGTGCCTACGTTATCGCAAAGACCATCTCCGTTTAAATCTACCCAATTTGTTTTTGTTGGTGATTGATTACCATTACCATTTGTTTGTGCGTTTGTTGAGGAAGCAATAAATGTTAATGATAAAAAAATTACGAGTGTGAACAATGTTGCGTTTTTCATTTTGTACTCCTTTGTTTTGGTTTTGAATTATGTTGTTATAGAGTACTATATAAAGATTGTGCCAATATTTTTTGTTTGATTTCTTTATAAAAACGAATATTTGAAAACAAGAATTTAGTTGGAAGTAATAAACAGTCGAGTTGGTCGACTGCACTGTCGATTAAAAAATTGGATGGCTGAACACTAAAACGAATATAACAGAATATGTAATTTTAATTGCAGCGATAGATTTGTAATTCTTACTTCTGAAATATTATTCCATTTAACTTCTGCTCCCCACATAAATGTAGAGTTAATTGGTTGAGAGTATCCCAACGAAAGCAAATATCCGAAATCCCACTCACTGCTTTCAATTGTACTGCCGAATGCAGTTGATGTAGCATTTACAGAATAATATCCAAAGCCTGTGTTTAGTTGAAATCCAGCATATTGAGTTGTAACTATAAACAGTAGCGGAATAGCGTTTAATCTTGCAGTTAAATTAGTAAGCCCAACCGGAGTAATAAGATTAGTTGACTCAAGCGAAGATATGGTAATATAACCAGTTTCAAACCCGGCTCCAAAAATATTACCGGAACCCCATTTAACTCTTAATGTGTAATTCATTCCTGAACTGGAGTACTCTCCATCTAGTTTGTTTGATGTACGCAACTTAAAACCATAACCACTTCCAACTTCTATTCCAATTTTGAAATCGGCATCATTGCTTTTTCCGTTTTCAACTTGAGCATTTAAAGAATAGGCAGACAAAAGACACTGAATAATTAATAGTTTTAAATATTTATCTAATGTAATATTCATAAGCTACAATCGAAGGATAATTTGAAAGAATACCATCTGCAACACCCTCATCTAAAAACACTTTTATAAATTCCGGACCATCTAAAGTCCAGAAGAATACTCGCTTGCCTAAGTTTCTCATTTTACTAACTTCATTAACCATTGGACCGCGCGTCCATGCTGGCGCCCATACTGTAGAATTTGTTTTAATGGTCCAATCAAAACTTAACTCGCATAAAGAATTTATGTTTTGGTATTGAGGCTGCTTTAGAAATTCATTAACAGCGGTATCATCTGGTAAGCCAATTAGTATCTCTAATTCCCTACCTTTTTTTTTCGCTAATTCTAAATATTCTTTTTGAAGTCTAATTATTTGCGAAATTGAAGTATGGTCTTTAATATCTAACCAAACAAGAGTAAGATTAGTTTTGTATAGAATTGTTTCAAGTGCTTCTTTTAATGTTGGTATCAATTCGCCGTTTTTTAATCTGCAAAGAGTAGATAAATGCGCATATGTATAATTCTTTATTGAGCCAACAACAAATTCACCATTTACTAATCTTGGATTCAAATTCTCATCATGATAAATGATTGGAATATTGTCTTTTGTTAATCTTACGTCTATTTCAATTCCAGTAGCCCCGAATGTTTCGGCTATCTGCATCATTCCCAAACTATTCTCCGATTCGGGTAGTTGATCGGAGTTTCTACCTCCACCGCGGTGTGCAAGTATTTTAAAATCGCTTGAATTTTTATTTAATGGGTACAAATATCTAAGAACAAGTTCACCAGAAGCAAAACTATTATTTTCGCCAAAACTTCCTCTCAAGACAACGGAATTATTTAAGGGCTTGTTTTTTAGTATTTGCTCTAATCCTTCAATAGAAGAAATTTTTAAAATAGCCAATCCGGTTTTGCTATCTTGTGCAAATCGCCAGTAACCTTCGAAAATAATTGCAGAATCCTTTAACCCACTGTTAAGTACAAAGTATGCAAAGTTTTTTCCAGTAAAGATTGAGAATGATTTTCCATTAAATTTGACAACGACTTTTTTTCCAAAATAATCGAATCCTTTTTCGACTGTATAAATCCCTTCAATCTGAATAGATGATTCATGAGTTAAAGAAGTACTATTTGCTAATTGTCCGCCGTTTTCAAAAATAGGGAATGTAACGGATTCTTCACCGCTGCATGAAAATGTTATTAGAGATAGTACCACAATTAAAATTTTTGCAATGTGATATTTCATAATTCGTAGCCGATAAAGAATTCAGGAAACAAAGCCCATCTATTTGATGTTGAAAAAGCAACCCAAGTTTGATACAATGGAAGCGAGTATTGGAATCTAGCTCCAAAAAGAAACCAATTACCCTTCCATAATTCTTCTTCTACTGCAAGTGTTATTGCATAACCAACATACTCTGGCCGAAATCTTCCAACTGAGGCAGTGCCAAAGAAAGTATGCTGGGCTAATGTGAACAAAGCTTCACCGCTTAAGCTAATGTTCAATTCATTTACGGTCAGCCCTAAAGTGATTGCGGGGTAGTTAGCCAGTCCCATTGAAGATGCATCAAAACCTTTGAAATCTGCAAAACCAAACCAATAACCAAAATGATCTGAGATAGAAAACGAAAAATTCTTGTAAGAAAAAGACCAGCCTGCTCCAGCAGTTATTTGATTAGTTACATAAACGATATTTGCCCTTCCGGAGAGATAAAACTCATCTGTTATTCCATACTTGGCTCGTACATCCAGCATTGGAAGTTGCAAAACACCCTCTTCGGCAATTAATCGGGGAATTACAGTTAAAGAAATTCCAACTGAAGTATTTAGCGAACCTGCCTTAAGTTGTGTTGGGGAGAGTAAAAAATTTTTAGATGAATCCTGAGCTTGAGTATTGAATTGGCAGATACTAAATATTAGCAGTATCTGCCTAAAAATGTTGATGTAGAATATACTTCTAATCAGCCTCAACAATTTTTTCATAAAAATAACTTGTTCTATTGAGTTTTAACATAGAACATTGTTGTATCACTAGCAAATGCACTAAATACACCCAATCCATTTCGGATATTGGATATAGGTTCATTTAGATTTCGTGAATCTTGAGTTCTTGATTCATAAAGATCCGCATATTCTTGGTTCACTTTGTAGACTATTGCTCTATGATTTCCTAAGAAATTCAAATTCCTTCGCCCAATTAAAAATTGATTTGTTGCCATTGGCGGAAAAACCATTATTCTATTTGCGCCTCTTTGAGTATTTGTTCCATAAATAGTTATTGGATTAGCTTCAATATTTTCAATCACTACATAGTACAAAGAAGAATCAGGATTGCTCCATTTCAAATAAATTGTTGTAGTATCTAAAGCAGAACCCATTCCATAACCGGTTGCTGCAAGAGCAAGTGTGGTTTTTGAAATTGTGATATCTCTTGGTTTGCTTGGGACAATTGTTGATGCAGTAATATTTTTGTTTTTATGATTAATTTGTAGTGAAAATAAATCTCCTGATTCAACTATTAAGTCATTACCAGCATAAGAATAAACTCCGTTAAAAGCAGGATTAACATTTAATTTATAGCTCTTATTTCTCTTAAATAAAATAACTTCAGCATCATTTACAGGAGCGGAGATTGTATCTGCTGAGCCAAGTGCTAATACATTTGTTAACTTAATTTCTGCATTCTTCTCACCGGCACGCAGAAACCCAGTTACAACAATTAAGTCACTATTAGGCTCGGTAATTGTATCTTCGCTGCAGCCACTAGTTGCCACTATTATCAAAAATAGTATCAAAAATCTCTTTATCATTTGTACTCCAATTAATTGTATCTTCGATTAAAAATTTAGTTTAAGAAATATAGTAGGTGTTATTCCTAACATTGAAATATTGGTTATTTCAATTGGACTTACACTTAGATCGTATTTTTTATACCATATATTATCTTGGTCGTATACATTAAAGATTGAAAACCCAATATCACCATTGAATTGTTTATTCTTAAACTTATACGAAGCACTTAAATCTAATCGGTGATAATCTGGAAGACGGTTTACATTTTTTTCACTAACATGAATGTAGCTTTGTTTAGTACCATCAAGAAGTTCTATAAAATACTGACTTTCTGGAGCGGTGTATGGAAGTCCGGTAGAGTAAACCCAGGAAGCAGAGAAATTCCAATTGCCGGTTTCGTATGTACTAACAAATTTAAACTCATGGGTTCTATCTTGATTAGCCGGAAACGGATCACCAAAATCGAAATCTGGGAATTTATATACTACTTTGCCAAGTGTATAACTTACCCAGCCGCTTATAGCTCCAAACTTCTTTTGAATTAAAAACTCTATTCCTTCTGCGTAACCTGTTCCTTTAAAGAAATTAGTTTCATAGTTAGTTAAACTAGAAAGTCTGTTCTGAGAAGTTCTAACAATTCTTTGCGTAAACTCAAGTAAATTATTTATGTTTTTATAATAACCTTCAATGCTAAAAAGATAATCTGGCGTTTCATATTCTGCGCCAATTATGTAATGCTGTGCAGAGCCTGGTTCTAATTCTGAATTTGAAATCAACCAAAAATCCCGGCTTCCTTCCAGCACATTTTCACTAGTAACTTGATTTATATATTGATAATAATTTCCCCAAGCACCTTTTATTCTGAATAAAGGATTTAACTTACTCAAGTTGACCGCTTAGAATAAAGTAAAAAGGAAATTGTTTAATTTACAGA
>CAZVYT010000055.1:0-22260 GCA_964631495.1 uncultured Melioribacter sp.
AACACGCGACGAATTACCTGATCAACCAAAAGATACAATAGCAATTATTGCTGCTTTAAATATTGCTTACGATTTATTTGTTGAAAAGAATAGATTCCGCGAATTCAGTATTCAAGCAACCGATAAAGTGAAAAAGATCAAGCTTCTTTTAAACGAATCCAAGTCTTTGGCCAACCAATCTTAGTTTTACCGCACTGCCGGTATTATACGAAAGAACTAACAAATTATATAACCTAAGGGTTATTGACTCACGGCGTGTATTACAGGCCTCATCCCGATTAGTCGGGATCTCGGTTTACCGGGACTAGTGGAAGTAAAAAGCGTCGGGCAATTTCCCACATTACGGGTAGATATAGTTCTTTTCAAGATAATTTACCGGTCAGTGCGGATTAATATTTCTTATATGGAGGCTTGATGGATAATATCTTAATAATAGTAATACCAATTATAACAGCGGTAATAGCATTTTCTATTGGATGGTTTTTAAATTCTAAAATTGGCAAGAATAGCATTGAAACTGCAAAAAATAGCATTGAAGTTGCTAAAGAAAAATCAAAATCAATAATTGAAGATGCCGAAAAAGAAGCTAAGCACATTAAACGTGAAAAACTGCTTGAAGTTAAAGATGAGTGGTTAAAGAAGAAACAAGAATTTGATGCCGATGTAAACTCAAAAAAACAAAAGTTGCAAAATCACGAAAAGCAGTTGGAAACCAGAGAAGAAAACCTAGAAAAAAAATATGAAGTAGTAACTCAAAAAGAAAAAGAAATTAAAGCTTCTGAAAAAACTTTAGTTACTCAAAAACAAGATTTGGAAAAAAAACATTCTGAGCTTGATACTTTAATTGTAGAACAAAATGTACGTCTTGAAAAAACCGCTGGTTTAACTTCTGATGAAGCGAAAAAAATGTTGATGGAAAATATGATCAGCAAGGCTAAATCAGATGCAGCGCAGTCAATTAAAGAAATTCGTGATCAAGCAAAACTTGATGCTAAAAAAGAATCTCAACGAATTGTTGTTCAGGCAATTCAACGCACCGCAGTTGATCATTCGGTTGAATCAACAGTTTCTGTTGTTCAAATTCAAAATGATGAAATGAAAGGAAGAATTATCGGTCGCGAAGGTAGAAACATTCGAGCTTTTGAGGCAGCTACCGGCGTTGACGTAATTGTTGACGATACTCCTGAAGCCGTGATTCTTTCTGCATTTGATCAGTTTAGAAGAGAAGTAGCAAGAATTTCATTGGAACGACTAATTGCGGATGGTAGAATTCACCCTGCACGAATTGAAGAAGTTGTAAATAAAGTTCAATCTGAACTTGATGAAGAAGTTCAGAAAGAAGGAGAGAATACAATAATTCAATTAGGTTTACATGGAGTTCATATAGAGTTAGTTAAGCACATTGGAAGAATGAAATACCGTTCTAGCTATGGGCAAAATCTTTTACAGCATAGCATAGAAGTAGCCTATTTAACTGGAATTATGGCTGCAGAATTAGGATTTGATACTAACTTAGCTCGTCGCGCTGGATTAATGCACGATATTGGTAAGACAATTGATAAAAACGTTGAAGGTCCGCACGCATTACTTGGTTATGATCTAACTAAAAAATATAACGAGCACCCAATAGTTATAAATGCTGTTGGATCGCACCATGAAGATATTGAAATGGAGCATCCAATTGCAGCTTTGGTTCAAGCGGCAGATGCTATAAGCGGTGCAAGACCTGGTGCAAGACGTGAGCCACTCGAAAGTTATGTTAAGAGATTAGAAAATCTCGAAACTTTGGCTAAATCTTTTGAAGGCGTAGCAAAGACTTATGCTATTCAAGCGGGTCGTGAAGTACGTGTGGTTGTAGAACCGGATAAAGTAGATGATGTTTTTGCAGATCGTTTAGCAAATGACATTGCTACAAAAATCCAAGAAGAAATGGAATATCCCGGACAAATTAAAGTTACTGTCATAAGAGAATTAAGAAAAATTGCTTATGCAAAATAATTATTGAGAGGTTGTCTCAAAAGCATAAACTTAGTAGCAGCCGCAACTTTTAAGTTACGCTTTCAGCGATAATTCTAAAGATTAAGCTTGCGACTACATCTATTTAATGACTTTTGAGACTGCTTCTTCTTTTTTATGAAGAAAATTAAAATTGCTATAACTGGCGGAATTGGTTCAGGAAAATCAACTGTTTCTGATTATTTGGAAATGAAAGGTTTTCAGGTTTTAAGAGCAGATCAAATTGCTAAAGAAATGATGATTAACAATGTTGAAGTTAAGAATCTAATTTTAAGTGAATTTGGAAATGAGTCATATATAAATGAAAAACTAAATACAAAATATCTTGCCGCAAATGTTTTTAATAATGAAGAAAATGTTATTAAAATAAATGCAATTGTTCATCCTCCAGTAATGAATAAAATAAACGAACTTTGTATTGAACATTTTAAAAATCATAGTATTGTTTTTATAGAGACTGCATTAGTTTACGAAGCTAACCTTGAAGATTTCTTCGATTATATTCTTTTAGTACTTTCCGATGAAAAAACACGAATCGAAAGAGTTGTTAAAAGAGAAAATGTTTCTGAAGAACAAGTAAGAATTAGAATGCAATATCAAATCCCAGATGAAGAAAAGAAAGATGATGCTGATTTTGTGCTAGATAATAATACCACTATTAATGAGCTAGAAAACCGAATGGAATTCTTATTAATCCTAATTAAACAACTATTAGTTTAATTAATAAGCTATTTGCTTTAAAGACCTTCCTCTCCTAATTTTCATCACTAAAAAATTCTAATATAGGTGAAATTGTGAATCTCTTTAATCAACTAATTGTAAAGTTTGTTAAGTTGCTTCCAAAAGCTATCGTGTTCGTTTTTGCTAAACGTTACATTGCCGGGGTTAAATTAGAGGATGCTGTAAATGCTGTTAAAGAATTAAACAAAAAAGGTATTGTTGCAACAATGGATGTTTTAGGGGAAGCTGTTTCATCAAAAAAGGAATGTGAAGAAGCTAAAAAAGAATGCTTAGATGTTCTTGAAGCTATAGAAAAGAATAAGTTGAATTCTAATCTTTCATTGAAGCCAACCCAACTTGGATTAGGTATTGATGAAAATTTCTGCTACGAATTAATATCTGAAATATTAGAAAAAGCTAAAAGTTATAATAATTTTGTTCGAATAGATATGGAAGATTCTCCATATACAGACGCAACAATAAGACTTTTTAACAGAGTACGAGAAAAATATGATAATGTAGGTATTGTAGTACAAGCATATTTAAAACGTACTTTAAATGATGTTAAAGAGTTAGATAAATCCGGAACTAACTACCGTCTTTGTAAAGGAATTTATGTTGAGCCTGCTGAAATAGCTTATAAAGAATATCAAAAAGTTAGAGATAATTTTTTAGATATTTTAAGACAAATGCTTAATGATGGCAACTATGTAGGTATTGCAACTCATGATGATTATCTTGTTGAAAATTCTTACAAGATTCTGAAGGAGAAAAATATTCCTAAAGGTAAGTATGAATTTCAGATGCTCTATGGCGTAAAAGAAAGTCTAAGAGATAGAATAAATTCCAATGGTCATAAACTGCGAATTTACGTTCCTTTTGGAGAGCATTGGTACAAGTACTCTATAAGAAGACTACAAGAAAATCCAAATATGGCTTGGTATATAGTAAAAAGTCTTTTTTCATTTAGATGATGAATGTACTTGCAATTGAAAGTTCTTGTGATGAAACTTCTGTTTCAGTTCTAAGTGATGGAAAGATTTTAGCAAATCTTATTTCTTCTCAAGACATACATAAAATTTATGGTGGAGTTGTACCCGAGCTATCGAGTCGGGCGCACTTGCAAATGGTTTTGCCACTTGTTCGAAAAGCTATTTCAGACTCGAATATTAAAAAAGAAAATCTAGATATAACCTCTGCAACTGCAGGTCCTGGACTAATTGGAGCATTGTTAGTTGGTTTAACTTTTGCGAAAGGTTTTGCATATTCAATTAACAAATCATTTGTTCCTGTAAACCATATAGAAGGACATATTTTTTCTGGCTTTTTGATGGAAGATAAACCGGAATTTCCATTTGTAAGTCTTGTTGTTTCCGGTGGACATACTTTGTTACTTCTCGTAAAAAGTGATACTGAGATTGTAAAACTGGGAAGTACAATTGATGACGCAGCCGGAGAAGCTTTTGATAAAGTATCTAAACTAATTGGACTTGGTTATCCAGGTGGTCCATTAATACAAAAAGCAGCAGAAAACGAAAGAACCGATTTTGTAAATTTCCCAGTTTCTCAATGTAAAGGTGAATTTGATTTTTCGTTCAGCGGGATAAAAACATCAGTGCTTAGGTTCATTCAAAAAGAATATGGAGAAGCTTCAAAAATTCCGGCAGATGATTTATTGCTAATTGCAGCATCTTTCCAAAAATCAGTTGTGAAGGCACTTGTTGAAAAAACAGAAAGAGCATTAAAAAAATTTAATGTTAATTCAATTTCTGTTGCTGGTGGCGTTGCTGCAAATAAACTGCTGAGAGAAGAATTCAAATTATTAGGAATCAGACACAACAAGAAATTAGTAATCCCTTCTTTAGAATTCTGCGGAGATAATGCCGCAATGATTGCTTATAGAGCGCAAAAAGTATTTGAAGCCGGTTTTAGATATGACTTTAGTTTCAATGCTTATCCAAACCTAAATGATTATTCATTCATAAAATAATTTCTTTATATTTCAGCAGAAATATTTAACGGTTCAATGCCTAACGATAATAAAAAAATACCAATAACTTTGTTCTCACGAAACGAGTTTTATGTTATTGTTGGCTTTTTTGCATTTGTACTAATCATATTAATTTTCACTTTTTATTCGCCAAACTCATTACCTAATAATAATCCGGTTGAAGTTGAAGTTCGTGCCGGTGATTCTGTTGATCAGATTATTGATAGTCTGTATACAAAAGGTATTATTCCTGGTAAGTTTATAATGAAAGTTGCTATCATGATAAAAGGTGCTGAAAAGAAGCTTAAAGCTGGCATTTATTACATTGATAGACCAATGAGTTATTTAGAACTAACTGATGTCTTGATAGGAGAAGTGGTTTCGATGCAAAAAAAAGTTACAATTCCGGAAGGTATTGAACAACCGGAATTAGCTTCTCTCTTACAAAATGAATTAAAAATTGATTCTGCAGAATTTATTGGACTATCGGGAAGCAAGACATTTATTCATTCGTTAAATATTGATTCAAATAATTTAGAAGGCTATTTGCTTCCTGAAACATATTATTTTTATTCTTCAAGCGGTGCTCGAGGTGTAATTCGCAAGTTAGTTGATCAGCAAAATATAATTTGGACAAAGAAAAACTTAGAACAATTGAAAAAACTAAAAATGAATAAGCATCAATTGCTTACTTTAGCATCAATAATTGATGGTGAATCAAATATATTTTCAGAATTTGCAACCATTTCTGGTGTATACCACAATCGATTAAGAATTGGCATGGCGTTGCAAGCAGATCCAACTGTTGCTTATCTTATTAGAAATAGAAAAAACAAAAAAATCTATCGAAAAGATTTAGCAATAGATTCAAAGTATAATACTTATAAATATTCCGGTTTGCCTCCTGGTCCAATTAATAATCCCGGGAAACAGGCAATAATTGCTGCTCTTTTTCCGGAAAAAAATAATTTTATTTTCTTTGTTGCAAACGGAGATGGGACACATTCTTTTTCTACAACCTATGAGCAACATTCTAACTATGTGAGTAAATATAGAAGATGGCTAAGAAATCAAAATTAGTTCTACTATTATTAGGCTTCGTTTTAATTTTTATTGGATGCGCAAGCCAGATTGCACCTTCGGGAGGAGAAGTTGATAAAATACCGCCGGAAATAATTGAAAGCTTTCCTAAAAACAGAACAACAAATTTTTCAGATAATTTTATAGAAATAAAATTTAGTGAATACGTTGATAGGCTGTCTGTACAAAATTCTGTCTTTATTTCTCCTGCTTTGCAACACAGTCTAAATTATGATTGGTCAGGCAAAAGTGTAAAAATAGAAATAAAGGATACTCTCCAATTGAACACAACATATACTGTTACAATTGGCACTGAAATTATGGATCTAAACAACAGAAATAAAATGATACAACCTTATGTTTTCGCTTTTTCAACTGGCAATAAAATCGATACAGCCAAGATTTCTGGTAAAGTATATAATGATAAAGTTGATGGCGTAATGATTTATGCTTATCAAACTTCCGATGAAATTAAGATTGCAACACAAAAACCAAACTATGTTTCTCAAGTTGGGAAAAACGGAGAATACTCTTTAGTTGGTTTGCGTGACGGAGAATATAAAGTGATTGCAATTCGTGATAATATGGTTGATTTTCTTTACCAAAAAAATGAAGATGAATACGGTGTTCAATCCGAAAAAATAAATTTGAACAGAGATAAGGTTTCAGTAGAGCAAGTAGATTTCTTTTTAAGCAAAGAAGATACAATTGCTCCAAAGCTAAGTGCAGCCTTCATGAAAGACCGTAACCATTTAGTTTTGGAGTTTAGCGAAGGAATAGACAGTACAAAACTTTCCGCTTTTAATTTTGAGTTAATTGATTCGGTCTCTCAAAAAATAATACGCCCAAAATACTTTTATAAGAATGAACTGAAACCAAATCAATTCTACTTAGCTTTTGAAGACACTAGTTCTTTTAACGAATTTGTTTTACATGCAAACGAATTTGCAGATTTACATTCAAACAAAACAAAAAATGACAGAATAAATTTTGTGTATAAAACAGTAAAAGATACAACTGTAAATAAATTACAAAAAGTTTTTGGTGAAATGCCGGGTGAAAAGGTGGATTTCGAAATACCGATTGTTAAAATTCAATTTGCTGACGGAATTGATTTAGTAGATGTTTCGAATAGAACTAAAATAGAAGATGCAAAGAAAACTAATATGAATTTTACAACAGTAAAAATTGATGACACTCTTTTTGAACTGAGAATTTCTACAAAACTTAAACCGGGTGCAGAATATTTAGTAAAATTTAATGCAAATGACTTGAAGGATTTTTCATTACGAGAAATTGATACTGTATACCAAAGTAAATTTGTAACTACTACAGAATTAGATTTCAGTGGTGTTTCTGGTAAAGTTGCAAGCGAAGATTCCACTTTGATGACTGTAATTGAAAGTATATCCCAGCCGAAAAAAGTTTATCAAAAAAAAAATGATAAGAAATTTAGTTTTGATTTTAAGAAAGTTGTACCGGGAAAATATTTGATTTGGAGTTATAAAGATAAAAATGAAAATGGTAAATATGATAAAGGTACTATTCAACCATTTACATATGCTGAAGATTTCAGATTTTACCCGGACACATTAAATCTCCGCGCACGTTGGCCGGTTGGCGATGTAACCATTCATTTTAATGAAAGATAGCTCATACATATTTGGTATTATTGATATAGATAATACCTTTTTGCAAGTTTTTTATACCATCTTAAATCTTTATCCAAATATTTTTTTATATCCGAGACTAAAAACCTTTCAGTAAATTTTTCTCTTATTTTATTCGTTCCCATTACTTTATCAAACATATTTATTCTTGTAGAAGAAGTAATTACAAATGGGTTTTTATTTGGATACATAACATTATGAACTTGCATAAAGTAAAATTGGATTTCTAGTAAGTTTACTTTTTTATCATCCATAATGTGTATTTGGACTCCATTTAATACTTTGTCTTTCCAATCCCCATATCGTGGAGTGTAGGAAATTGGTCTGAAGATTACTCCAGGTAGCTTTAACGCATTCATATTTTTTGCAAGGGAATCAGCATCAATCCAAGGAGCAGCAAAAGTTTCGAAAGAAAGTGTATAAGTTATTCCAATACCAAAAACAATAAGTTCACCTAAAACACCAGTTGCAACTAAGTAAGAAGGTGTTTCTTGATGAGGCACATTAGGTGATGTTGGAACCCATGCAAGGCCTGTCTCATTATATTTCATCCAACGATGCCAACCTTCCATTTTAACAACGTGTAGTTTACACTTAGCTTTGTTTCCAATACTTGGTTTAGTATTGATTAAGTTTGCTAGCTCACCACAAGTTAATCCATATACATAAGGAATTTGAAATTTGCTTACAAGTGATTCAAATCCTTCTTCTACCACATTCCCTTCAATTCGATATCCGCCAAGAGGGTTAGGTCTATCAAGAACTACAAATGGAATTTTATTTTCAGCCGCTGCTTCCATGCATAAACCCATCGAAGAAATGTAAGTATATGATCGAACGCCAATATCCTGAATATCGTAAACAAGAATATCAACATCTTTAAGCATTTCTTTTGTAGGTTTAGATGTTTTTCCGTAAATGGAATAATATGTAATTCCACTTATTGTATCTTTAAAGTGATCAAAAGTAATTCCAGCACCAATCATTCCTTTGAAACCATGTTCAGGAGAGTAAACAGAAGTTAGTTTGAAATTCTTGGCTTGTTTAAATAAATCGTGACTAGAAACTAAATTTCTGTTTACACCAGTATGGTTTGTAATCAATCCAACTCGCTTACCGGCAAGTAAAGAAAAATTATCCCTTTCTAAAACATCAATCCCAAGCATAACTTTTTGTGCGTGTATAGAGCTTGATATTGTAACGAATAAAGTAAAACAAATAAGAAGGTTTCTCGTAAGTTTATTGATAGTGTTCTTTATAATTACTTTTTGCATCATGCTTCCAAATTATTGTGGTTGAATAGCTGAAATTACTTTTTCTATTAAACGATCACTTTCTGAACAAGTTTCATCTAAAACAATGTCTGCGCGTTTTTTTATTTCTTGCGCAATTGTCTGATTAGAAAGGGAAGAGCAATTGATTAAAACATTCATATATGCGCCTTTTGAAGCCGTAGATATTAAAGCGGCTGCTACACCAGCGTCTGATAAAGAATTTTTGTTCCCTTTTTCAATTATCAATTTTAGAAATGGGAGAACCTTTTTTGCTTGTTTCATAACTTCTTCTGGAATTGCAGCGGCACCTAGTGTGGCTTCTTCTATAGCTTTTCTTCTTGCTTCTTTTTCTGCTTCTGTTTCTTTAGGTAGTTTAAAAGCTTCCATAACTTTATCAAATGCCAAATTATCTTTCTGACCTAATTCAAAGAATTCTTTTTGAAAAGTTTCTAACTTTAATTTTATATCTACCATTTCAGTTTCAACTTCTGCATATTTTTTCTTTCCAATAGTCAATCCGCAAACCATTGCCCCTAAGCTTGAAGAAAGTGCGCCGCAAAGTGCTGCAACATTCCCGCCACCCGGAGTTGGAGAGTTTGAAGATAAATCATTAAAGTATTGTTGTAATGATTTTGATAAATCCATTTTGTTTTCCTTTAATTTTTATTACTTCTAATTGCTTACAGCATATCGCTGCTTCAGATCATAAACTCAATTATTTTTTCTTCAGGCTTGAAAGGATTTAGAGAACTTAATCCCAAGTTTTCAATGGCTGCATCAACAAGCTTTTTCTTATCAGTTTCTTTATTGCTTGTATAGAATTTACCGGCATCAAGTAATGCGGCGAGTGGAACAAGTCCAACAATTTCGCTGCCTTTAACATCAACGCCAAGACGAGCAGCTTCTTTCTTTACTTCTTCAAACGCAATATGAATTGGTGTAACTGTATAGTTTGTCAAGTTCATAGAAACTTGAGTAAGGTTATACTTTTCTAAAGAAACTCCCATGCCTTTTACTTCTCTAAGTTTACCAGGAACTTTAATTGGTTTACCATCAATTTTAATAATCGCACCGGTTTCATCCCGTTTAGAGTATCCGCTTTCTCTTAATACTTCACCAATTTCTTTTGCATACTTAACATCAGTAGAATTTATATTAACATTGAAAGCCACTAAGAAGAACCGAGAGCCAGTAACAATGCCTCCAAGTTTTGAATTAAAAACTGCCTCACCGTAATCAGGTAACCAATTTGGGTCTAAAAGTTTAGCCTCCAGCCCTTCATACTCACCATGGCGAATGTTTGGTAAACTTTTTCTTTCCGGTTTGCGCGCAGCAGCTTCATATAAATAAACTGGTACTTTTAATTCTTTGGATATAATACTTGCAAACTGTTCAGAGATTTTAACACATTCTTCAGTTGTAACATTCGAAATTGGTACAAATGGTACAACATCAATTGCGCCAAGGCGAGGATGTTCTCCTTTATGTTTTGTCATATCAATGCAAGAAGCAGCGGCTTTGCATGAATTAATTGCGCCATTTAGTATTCCAGTTTCGTTGCCTGCCATTGTAACTACAACACGGTTGTAATCTGCATCTGGTTCTAGACTTAAAAGTTTTACATCCGCTGTAGAATCGATTGCGTTTTTAATTGCATCAAAAGTTGTTTGATCTCTACCTTCGCTAAAATTCGGTACGCATTCAATAATTTTAATATTTGATTCAGTCATAGAAAATTAACTCTCCGAGTTTCGTGAATAAGCGATATTACCTTTTTTTACGGTGTATTTGTTAAGATTAATTCCAATATTGTAAATAATTTCGGATATATCTTTTGCATCAAAAATAGCAAAGTCTGCATTTTTACCAATTTCAAGACTACCCACATTATCTTGTAAATCCATTGCATAAGCAGAGTTAATTGTTACCGAAGATATTATTTCTTCGACGCTCATTTTATAGTTTAACGCTGCAAGCTGCATAATCAATTGTAAATTTGGAATATGTGATGAGCCCGGATTATAATCTGTAGCTAAAGCAACAATTGCATTATTTTCGATAAGCTTTCTTGCTGGAGCTAAAGGGCAATCCAAGAAAAATGAAACGCCAGGTAATAATACTGCTGCTGTATTACTCTTTGCCAATTTTGGAATGTCTTCATCAGCAACAACTTCAAGATGATCTACAGAAAGTGCTTTGTGTTTAAGGGCTATATCTAGTCCTCCAATAACATTAAATTGTTCGGTATGTAGACGTAGTTTGTATCCATATTTTTTTGCTTTTGTAAAAATCAAATCAACATCTTCTGCAGAGAAAGCAGTTTTTTCACAAAATGCATCTACATATTCTGACAGTTTGTTTTTAATTATAAAAGGAAGGAGTTCTTCAATTATAAGCTTTAAATATTGCCCATGATCGTTTTTATATTCCGGAGGATAAGTGTGCGCACCAAGAAAAGTCGGTACAATATCAATAGCGGAATTCGATCTAAAATAATTGATTACTTGTAAAAGTTTAATCTCATCATAGAAACTTAAACCATAGCCACTTTTTATTTCTAAAGTAGTAACTCCTTGAGAAATAAAATGATCTATTCTCGGTTTTAGCAGACTAACTATTTCTTCAAAAGATGAATTACGAACAGCTTTCATTGTTGAGGCGATTCCGCCACCGGCTTGTGCAATTTCTTCATAACTTGCACCTTTCAACCTCAATAAAAACTCATTTGCTCTTGTGCCTGCGTATGCTGCATGAGTATGGCATTCAATTAATCCAGGCATAACTATACAACCATTAGCTTCTATTAATTTTGCTGCATTAGTATTATAGTTGCTCGAATTTGGAATAAAATCTTTGATTATTCCATTTTCAATAATTATATCATGATCTGAAATGGGATAAACATCTTTAAGGTTTTTACCCCGTTTTACATTCTTACCATTAGTATTTATGGTAAAAATCTGCTCAGCGTTTTTAATAATAGTGATCATTTTGGATAAAAAATCAATAATAAATAGTTACTTAAAAATATATAAATAAGATGTTTAATAGCTAATATTTTTGGTTAAAACGCGCAATTTTCTTAGTTTTGCAAGCCAATAATTTAGGATATTTAATAATGCCTCCCGGAAAAAAATATAAAATCCTTTTCATTACTTCAGAAGTTTATCCATTTGTTAAAACCGGCGGTTTAGCTGATATTTCTTCTGCTCTTCCTCAAAAATTACAAGAAATGGGGCATTTAGTACGTATTGTTGTTCCTAAATATGGTGCAATTGATGAAAGAAAATTTAAAATTCACGAAGTAGTTCGCCTTAAAGATTTAACAATGAAGATTGGTGAAAAAGAAGTTGTTTTTTCACTTCGCTCTTCTTTTTTGATTGGTCCAAAAACTCGTGTTCAAATTTATTTTTTAGATAATCCAGAATATTTTGGCAGCAGACACAGCCTTTATAACGATCCGTTAACAAATGAAGACTATCCGGATAATGATGAAAGGTTTATTCTTCTTGCAAGATCTGTATTTGAGCTAGTGCAAAAGCTGGGCTGGGTTCCTGATATCATTCATTGCAATGATTGGCAGTGTGGACTGGTTCCTGCCTATTTGAAAACAATGTTCAAGAATGATCCGGCTTTTAAAGGGATAAAAACACTTTTCACAATACATAATCTTGGGTTCCAAGGAATATTTCCGAAAACAACTTTTGAAAAAACCGCATTACCTAAAGAAGCAAATTCAGATAAAGGAATTTTGCATAAAGGAAATATTAATTTTATTAAAAGCGGTCTAATTTATTCGGATGCAATTAATACAGTTAGTGAGACTTATGCAAAAGAAATTTGTACTACTAAAGATTTAGGGTTAGGTTTTGAAGACTTGCTTTCCAAAAGGAAGAAAGATTTATACGGAATTATTAACGGAATTGATGAAACTGTTTGGAACCCAGAAGTTGATACTAAAATTGCAAAGAAATATTCATCAAAAAGTTTAGAGTTTAAGATTGAAAATAAAAAAGCATTGGCAGATAATTTCAATTTTGAATATAAAAAAGATGTTCCAGTTTTAGGAATGATAACAAGACTTTATGATAATAAAGGAATGGATATTCTTGAAAAAGCTTTTCCTGAATTGATGAAATTGGATATACAATTTGTTTTGTTAGGCACTGGTGATAAAAAGTATAATAGATTTTTCATGAACATGGCATCAAAGTATAATGATAAGTTTTCTTGTTTTATTGGCTTTGATGATGAATTAGCTCACCTAATTGAAGCCGGAAGTGATATGTTCTTAATGCCTTCCAAATTCGAGCCTTGCGGATTAAACCAATTGTATAGCTTAGTATATGGAACAGTTCCAATTGTTAGAAAAACAGGTGGTTTAGCTGATACCGTTCAAATGTTTAATCCGAAAACGAAAACCGGTAATGGTTTTGTCTTCGAAAAATATTCGGCAAAAGATTTTGTTGCAGAGATTAAAGCAGCTATAAAAATTTATACTACCGATCAAGAACTTTGGAAGACAATCCAGATTAATGGTATGAAGTCTGATTTCTCCTGGATGAATTCTACAAAGAAATATGTAGACCTTTATAAGAAGCTTACCGATTAAAAATGCCTCATCACGCAGTATTTTTAGATCGAGACGGAACGATTAATCATGATACCGGCTATTTAAAAAATCCGGAAGATGTAATAATTTTAAATGGAGTTACTGAAGGAATTCGGAAACTTAAACAAGACTTTGGTTTTAAGATAGTTGTCATTTCAAATCAAGCCGGAGTAGCAAAGGGTTTGATGACAATTGAAGATGTAGAAAATGTTAATTGTAAAATAGATTTATTGTTGAGACAAGATGGCGCGGAGATTGATAAGTATTACTATTGCCCTTATCACCCGGATTTTAGCAGCAAAGAAGAATCAAAGTGCAGAAAGCCTTCGCCTTTAATGATATATAAGGCCGTTGAAGAATTGGATTTGGATCTTTCTCGTTCATATATGATTGGTGACAGAGAAGCAGACGTACTTTGCGGATTTAATGCCAACATTAAAACAATATTGCTAAAAAGTGAAATTTATGGTGATCAATTAACTGCATTGCTCAACCAAAACAAAAAACCAAATTTTGTAGCTGCTAATTTTATTGAAGCTTGTGATTTTATTATAAAAGATTTTGGAGGAATTAATTGATTAAATATCTTAGGTTCAGCATTCTTGCTTTTGCTATGATTGCTTTTTTCATTTCTTGTAATGATGCTCCAACTTCTGTTGGAGAAAACATTATTCCGGATCAAGACAAAATTAATTTTGTTAAGTATGATTCTTTTACAGAAGACATTCCTCAAAATTCATATTCCTATAAACAAAAATTGAAATTAGGTTCATCTGCCGGTACTATGCTAGGAAAAAATTCTTTTGCAGAGTATTCTATTTTATACAAATTCTGGATAGCGTTTGATGATTCTGTACTGACAAAAGTTTTCAGCAACCAAATTGTAGTAAATTGGGCAAAAATGCATTTGCTAAAAACATATTCTGCTGGTGAACCAAATGCAAATTTTGATTTTTCTGTTCATCAAATTAGAAATGCATGGACTGAAGATGGCTTCGATGACGATTCCTTAAATGCACTACGTTATGATAATACAGATGTTTCTTTTGGAAGAAGCGTAACTAAAGATTCTGTTGTTGCTTTTAATCTTAAACCCCAAGTTATTACAGATTGGTTAAAAGTTAGAAAAGATACAAACCTTGCTAAAAACTATGGACTTTTACTAAAGCCAACGCAAGGTACAAACAGAGTATTAGGTTTCGATGCCGTACGTCAAGATGGAAATTCGAAGAACATAGCTATTCAATTTGAAATTCAACGAATTGTAGGCGGTAAAAAACAGACATTGACGGTAGCTCCTTTCTGGGATGTGCATACTTCTTTAGGCAAAAATCCTTCTTCTGCAAATCACTTTTTTGTGCAAGGAAGTTTAGTTAATCGATCATTAATTTCATTCGATTTATCGAAATTACCTAAAAACATTATTCTAAATAAAGCAATATTGGATTTAACGGTTGATCCAACTTTAACTTACGACGGAACACCAGCATCAGATACACTTGCTGTGCAAATTATGGCAGATTCAACTAGTAAAAAACTTACTATAGATAGTTTATACTTTGCATACTTAAAACGTACTAATAACGTTTATAGCGGTGATATTGCTTGGATGGTGCAAAGGTGGATAAATGGTGAGCAAAACCATGGAATTAAAATAGCGCTGCCAGATGAAGAGTACAGCGTTGCACGTATTGCCTTTTTTAATAGTAAACAAACTAACAAAGCGCTTAGACCAAGATTAACTCTTATATATACAATAAAGTGATCCAATGAGAAATAAAATTTTATTGCTGTCCATTTTCTTAATTCAAAATTTGCTAATTGCTTCCGGCGGTTCTGTTTACACAAGAATTGGTCTTGGAGAATTAAATTATAACTTTTCTGCCAGAAGATTTGGTTTAGGGGAATTGGGTTATTCTATTGCAGATAGAGACTATCTCAGTTATGCAAATCCGGCATCTTGGAATACACTTGGACTAACAAGATTTGAAACAGGTGTAATGGTTAATACAGTAAATCAAAGCAATACAAATACTTCAGTATACAACACTAATTCATATTATACCGGGTTAATGTTCGGTTTTCCTATCGATAGGCGAAATGGAATATCACTTGTTGCCGGAATTGTACCATATAGTAATGTATCTTATGAACTTATTGCAAATGAAAAAAATCCTTTGGTTGATCCGCACAAAACCACATATAAAGGCGATGGAGGAATATTTAAATTCTTTTTTGGCACTTCATACAGACTTCCATTTGGTTTATCGTTAGGTGCTTCGTTTGACTATTACAATGGAAAAACAAATAATACTACCAGTGTTGCTTTTGAAGATACATCAACATTTCATAATGCAACTTTTTTGAGAGAGTTTAGCTATCATGGTATTGGCGGAACATTTGGATTGATTTCCAACGATCTTTCTAAGCTTTTTGGCGAAAGCGATTTTAAAGAATTTAGATTAGGACTTTCTTTTTCTCCTCAAATACAACTTAGCTCTGATACTACAATTACATTTAATTCAATAGTTGGTGAATCGGTATTTAAGTCTGGTGTATTAAAAACAAAACTGCCACTTCGTTTAGGTTTTGGCGCTTCATTTAAATATACTGACAATTATTTGTTTACACTTGATTATATGACCCAAGCAATGAGTCAGTTGGAATGGGGAAATGAGAAATCAAGTCGTTTGCAAGATATTTCTAAATACAGCTTTGGTGTTGAATATGCACCAGCTTACGACGCAGTTGGTTTTTGGAAACAATTATCATTACGCGGCGGTGTTAGTTACGAAAACACTCCATTTATTCTTAATGGAAACACAATAGATCAGCTGTCAGTTTATTTCGGAGTGTCAATTCCAATGAGATTCGAATACTCTATTAATTCTCTTGATATAGGTTTTCAATATGGCAGAAGAGGTACTACTGAAAATAAATTAGTACAAGAAAATTTATATAAAATCAATTTCTCATTAAGTTTTGGAGAGCTTTGGTTTATACAATCCGAAAGATAGACTAAAAAATATAATATGAAACTTCTACAACAATTTCTTACCTTGAACTCACAACAAAATATAGAAATGTCATGCCAAATTATTTAGAAAAAGATCAAGAAGTTTTACAAGTTGCAAAGTTAGAACTTCAGAGACAAGAATCTCTCTTAGAATTAATTGCTTCAGAAAATTTTGTTTCAACAACAGTTCTTGCTGCAGCTGGTTCAGTTTTAACTAACAAATATGCTGAAGGATATCCTGGAAAAAGATATTACGGCGGATGTGAATATGTTGATATGGCAGAAGATATTGCACGCGACCGGCTAAAAAAATTATTTGGCGCTGAATATGTTAATGTTCAGCCGCATAGCGGCTCTCAAGCAAATATGGCTGTATACATGTCAGTTCTTAAACCGGGCGATACAATTTTAGGATTAAACCTTGATCATGGCGGGCATCTTACACATGGTTCTCATGTTAATTTTAGTGGACAGATTTACCGCTCTGTTGGTTACTCGTTAAATAAAGAAACTAAATTACTTGATTACAATATTGTTGAAGATTTAGCAAAGAAAGAAAAACCTAAACTAATTGTAATGGGCGCAAGTGCTTACTCACGAGATTGGGATTATGCAAAGTTCCGTGAGATAGCAGATAAAGTTGGTGCTTTGTTAATGATGGATATGGCTCATCCAGCTGGCTTAATTGCAAAAGGATTATTGAACAATCCGCTACCTTATTGTGATGTAGTAACTTCTACAACTCATAAGACTTTACGAGGTCCGCGCGGCGGAATTATTTTAATGGGCAAGGATAGAGAAAATCCATTTGGCGTAAAAACTCTTAAAGGCGACAGATTAAAATTGATGAGCGAAATTTTTGATGGAATGGTAATGCCTGGAATTCAAGGTGGACCATTGATGCACGTGATTATGGCTAAAGCTGTTGCGTTTGGTGAAGCCCTCACAGATAATTTTGAAGAGTATGCAAAACAAGTTATTAGTAACTCAAAAACTCTTGCTGCGGAAATGATTGCAAATGGTTATGATATTGTTTCCGGTGGTACAGATAATCATTTGATGCTTGTTGATTTAACAAACAGAGAATTAAGTGGTAAAAAAGTTGAAAACACTTTAGGCGCTGCCGGAATTACTGTAAACAAAAATATGGTTCCTTTTGATACTAAAAGTCCGTTTGTTACAAGCGGAGTTAGAATTGGTACACCGGCTGTTACTACCCGCGGAATGAAAGAAAATGAAATGAAACAGATTGCTTCATTTATTGATAAAGCAATTAAGAATATTGAAAATGAAACTGAGTTGGCAAATATCAAAAAAGAAGTTGCTCAGCTATGTTCAAATTTTCCACTTTATCCAGAGTTAGCATAAAAAGTGAGTGAAGAAGATAAATTGTTAGGTGAGAAAGTCGAGGAAGAAAAAGAAATGACCTTCCTCGATCATCTAGAAGAATTGAGATGGAGAGTAATATATTCTTTAATTGGAATTGTTCTAGGAACTGTTGTTGCATGGATTTTTATAGATTTCTTTATTGAACACATTTTACTTCTTCCCGCAAAAACATCCGGTTTAAAACTTCAAAACCTTCGTCCATTTGGGCAGTTGTTTTTATATTTCCAAGTTGCAATTACAATAGGATTAGTATTCAGCTTTCCAAATGTAGTTTATCAAATTTGGAAATTTGTTGGTCCCGCTCTTCGTCAAAAAGAAAAAAAATATATAAAATGGATTGTACTTTTTACAACATTTTGTTTTTTAGCCGGAATTGCATTTGCTTATTTTGTAATGCTTCCGTTAACGCTGCAATTTGCCGTACAATTCGGCTCGCCAACAATTGAAAATAATTTCTCCATTGATGAATACCTTTCAATTATTCTAAGCGTAATGTTAGGCGCCGGTCTTGTTTTTGAATTACCAATGCTTTCATTTTTTCTTTCTTCAATTGGAATTCTTACGCCAAATATTATGAGAAGGTATCGTAGACATTCAATTGTAGTTATATTAGTGCTAGCAGCGATTCTTACTCCAGGAACTGATCCGGTTTCTCAACTCTTGCTGGCTGTCCCTTTGGTAATATTATATGAAATAAGTATTTTCGTCTCGAAAATATTTCAGAAAAAGAGTGCTTAAAAAAAATATTGCCGATATCTCACAACTTATTGATGATGACTTAAAACGGTTTAACGAGTTATTTAAGCAGTCACTCAAATCTAAAGTCGCTTTAGTAGATTTAATTACCCGCTACATTCTAAAACAAAAGGGAAAAAAAGTTCGTCCTCTTCTTGTTTTATTAGCCAGCAAAATGTCTGGCGGAGTGTCAGACCGTAGTTATAGAGGAGCTATACTTGTTGAATTACTGCATACAGCAACTTTGGTACACGATGATGTTGTTGATAATGCCGAGACGAGAAGAAGTTTTCCATCAATAAATGCAGTGTGGAAAAATAAAGTAGCTGTTTTAATGGGTGATTATTTACTTGCGCGTGGCTTGATGAAAGCTGTTGATGGATCTGATTTTGACTTCTTGAAAGTTGTTACAAATACTGTTAAGAGAATGTCCGAAGGCGAACTTCTTCAATCAAGTAAAACCCGTAAGCTTGATATCGACGAAGAGACTTACTTTAAAATAATTTCCGATAAAACCGCTTCGCTTCTTTCAACTTGCTGCGAAATTGGCGCACGTGCTTCAACAGATGATGAAACAAAAATTACAGCTATGAGTGAATATGGAGAAAATTTGGGAATTGCCTTCCAAATACGCGATGATGTATTAGATTATGTTGGTACAAGAACATTATTAGGCAAACCTCTTGGCGGTGATATCAAAGAAAAGAAAATTACACTTCCTTTGATTTATGCATTAAAAAAATCTCAGCCGGATGAAGCTAAAAAGATTATTAAAAATTTAAAATCCGGTGAAAAGAAAATTGATGTAAACATGATAATTGAGTTTACGAAAAAGAATGGGGGAATTGAGTACGCTGAAAAAGTTGCTAATGAATATGCAGATAAAGCTAAACAACAACTTTCTTTGTTTACAGATTCTGAATACAAATCTGCAATGATTGATCTTGCTTCTTATGTAGTTGAAAGAACAAAGTAAGAAAACATAAAAAATAAAAGGACATTAAGGTTCTTCCTAAAAAAATATTTTTTTGATTTTAAAATTCATTTCTTATTTTGGCAACGTAATTCTAAAAATTATATATCTTGTCTTTTACAAAGCAAATGACGTTTGTTTCAGTCATTTCCTAAATTAATTACTGAATAAAATACTCGTATACAGGTCTTAAATGAAGAGAACGGTACTGGATTACGCTCTAAAAATTCGCTTACCCTTAACTCTTTTCGTAATAGTTATTTCTTTTGTACTAACATTTTATATCTCACGCGCAGAAAGAGATGGAATTGGTTACGCTCCAGAACAACCGATAAAGTTTTCTCATAAATTACACGCCGGGCAAATGGCAATTGATTGTCAGTATTGCCATATAGGTGTAGAAAAGGGAAGACATGCCATTGTTCCATCGGTTAATGTTTGCATGAACTGTCATACATTAGCAAGAAAAGACCGTCCTGAGATAGTGAAACTAACACAATATTACGAAGAAGGGAAACCTATACCTTGGAAGAGAATTCATAAGGTTCCGGAATATGCATACTTTAACCATAGCGTGCATGTAAACAAAGGGATTGATTGTACAAGCTGTCATGGTGATATCAAAGAAATGGAAGTAGTAAATCAAGCAAAAGGATTTACGATGACTGCTTGTTTAGATTGTCATCGTATGCCGCACGAAAACCTTCCTTATTTAAAGGATGTAAAAAATGGTCCCGAAAATTGCGCAGCATGCCATAGGTAGGAGATGATATGAGTAATCTGAACAGAAAGAATTTTTTTACAATTATAGGTTTAAGCGCTTTGGGGTTAGCTATTACGTCTCTCTGGTCAAAAAATACTGTTAAGAATATTTCAAATCTTGCCAATAAAAAGGTACAAATAAAAATTCATCCAAAAGCAGTTAAAAGAACGAGTAAGGCATAAACATGAGTTCTTCCGAATACAATAAGAAAAATTTTTGGAAAAGTCTTAAAGAATATTACGACGATCCCGCTGTGTTTGAAGCAAAAGCAAATGAGTTTAAAGAAGGTGTAACAGATGATTTTATTCCTTCTCAGCTAAATGGCTTATCGCGCAGAAAATTTCTCGCCGCTTTAACCGCATCAGCAGCTTTTACTGCAACAGCTTGCACAGACTACCGCGATAAAGGTGAAATAATACCATATAATAAAAGACCGGAAGAAGTTTTAGCCGGCACCGCTAATTTGTATGCTTCTACTTGCACTTCATGCTCTCAGGCTTGTGGAATTCTTGTTAAGACGAGAGAAGGTAGACCAATCAAAATTGATGGTAATCCTGAACATCCGACTAACCAAGGTAAGATTTGCACAAAAGGACAAGCAACCATTCTAAATCTTTATGATCCGGAAAGAATGACTGATCCCAAAAACGGAAATGATCTTGTCAGTTGGAAGAGTGCTGATTCAGCCATTATTTCCTTATTGGATGATTCTTTAACCAGTGGGAAACAAATTGCTATTCTAACCAATACAATTGTTTCTCCAACTACAAAAAAAGTTCTGGATGATTTTACCGCAAAATACACTAATGCAAAAGTTTATTCGTATTCTGTTTTTGGAGATTATACTCGCAGATCTGCATGGTTAGAATCTTATGGTACAATTGAGTATCCATCAATCAAATGGGAAGAAGCTAATGTTATTCTTGCCATTGATGCAGACTTTTTGGGCAACGAAGGAAGCTTTATTGAGAATACAAGAAAATATGCTACTCGCAGAGAAGTTATTAATAAACTTGATGTAAATAGACTTTATGTTGCGGAAGGTAGAATGAGCGCAACAGGAATGATGTCTGATTACAGAATTAGAATTGCTCCAAGTGCTCAATTAGAATTTGTTCTTGCTTTAGCAAATGAAGTTGTAGAAGGGTTAAATGTTTCTCTAAGTGCAGAAATTAAAAACCTATTTGCTAACACTTCACTTACAAAGTTTGCCGGCGGACAAAACAAAAAACTTTCTCATTTAGTGAAAGATTTAATCGCAAATAAAGGCAAATCAATTGTATATGCGGGTGATACTTTATCAAAAGAAGTTCACATTGCAGTAAACTTACTTAATGAAATTTTAGGCAGTAGTTCGCTTTACGACTATACCAAGGTATCAAAAACTTTGATAAATGTTGCTACTCAGCAAGAACTGCAAAACTTAGTTAGCTTAATGAATAATGATATTGTTGATACAGTAATTCATTTTGACTGCAACCCCGTTTATGATTTAGCAAAATCTTTTGATTATGCGAATGCGTTGAAAAAAGTAAAAACTGTAATAACATTTACAGAAGCAGAAAATGAAACATCCAAAGAAAGTACATATTCTTTACCGGTTAATCATTCATTAGAAAGTTGGGGAGACGCAAATGTAAAATCTGGTGTTTATAGTTTGCAGCAACCGGTTATTTCTCCAATTTTCAATACGAGACAAAAAGAAACTGTCTTATTAACATGGATCAGCGGAAATTCATCTAACTATAGTGATAATTTATATCATAAGTATTTAATAGATAACTTTAACTCGAATATATATGCAAAGAGTAAATCAATTTCTGATAAGAAAACATTTTGGTACTCTGCATTACATGATGGGGTAGTTGAATTTAACGAAACCTATATTCCAAAAAGTTTTTCTCAAACTGCATTAAACGGAATTAAATACTCAAGTCAAATTTCGGGCAATACACTTCATTTAACCGAAAGCTATTTTATTGGTAACGGAAAATTTGCAAACAACGGCTGGCTGCAAGAAAC
>CAZVYT010000056.1:0-21718 GCA_964631495.1 uncultured Melioribacter sp.
TTACTGACATTTCTATTGTGTCCTATCTATGACATTTCTATTGTGCTATTACACGTGCATTCAATTTTTTATCGTCGATACAAGCATCTTGTTTAATTAAGAAAAAACAACAGCGCTTAAATAGCCAACAACTTCACTTATATCTCCGCTAATATCACCTGAGTCTATACGCGAAAGTACTTTTACCTTATTGATTTCTTTTAACTCTGCTGTCTTTAGCAAAACAGCAATTGGTCCGCCTCCGCATGCTTCACATTTTTGTTTTTCTAGATCATCCAGCAGCCCGATGTAATCAAATTTTGAGATTCTATCTTCAACAACTGAATCAAGTACATTTGCTTTTTTTCTCGAATAGAAATGTGATAGATCTGAACTAGCAACAATTAATGTTTCACCGTTAACAACTTTGGAAAGTTTTTCTGCTAAACCAATAACAAATTCCTTGCGTTGATCTCCCATAACAATAGGAACAAGTTTGAAATTATCTAACACGGTTTGCAAGAATGGAAGTTGAACTTCAAGAGCATGTTCTGCACGATGTCCGTTCACGCCTTCAAAGATTAAACTTTTCTCATCTATTAGTTTCGAAATCATTTCCTTATCTAGTTCAATTTCTCCAAGCGGGGTTTTGTAGGAATCTCCGCTGTAAATGGAAGTGCTAGGAAAGTACTCTCTGTGGCTTGGCGAAATAACCACAACTGTTGTATAAGATTTATTTTGAATTGTTTTATATGCGAAAGCAGCAGTTTTGCCCGAATAAGCGTAGCCGGCGTGTGGTGATATTAAACCAAAAATATTTTCAAAAGTTTTTTCAAGATTTACAGAAGTTAAATAAGCTTCTATTTCAGATTTAAGTTTTGATACATTAGCCGGATAAAACATTCCAGCCACTGCAGGCTCACGAACAATTTTCATTTTCTAAATCCTCTTCTGAAAATACTGTGGCAGTAAAGGCTTTCAGCTTTAATTCTTTTTCTCTCCAATAGCTTTTATTAAAACCGCTCTTCTGACAAATCGCATCGAGATAATCTTCTTTATTCATATTGTGTTCAATTGGAACTTGTGGAAGAAGTAAACCGCGCTTTCCTTTTTCTTCTAATATTAAGCCATGTTTGCCAAGCTCAATTTCATCATAACTACCAAGAAAAAATGGTTCCGAAAGAATTGATATCTCAATAGAAATATCTTTTAGTTCATCTTTACTCACATGAGAAAAACGGGGATCAGATTTTGCGGCTTGAACTGCGGCTTCACAGACTGTATCAAACACCGGCTGATTGCCTATTATATAACCAATGCACCCGCGTAATTGTTTATGTTTTGTTAGTGTAACAAAAGCACCAGAATATGATTTCAAAACCGAAAATTTTTCATAATCCGGTTTTTCGATTATAACTTTTTCATAAAGGGAAGCGATAGAATTTCTGGCCGCCACAAGTAAAATTTTTTTTTCTTCTGAAGTTAAGGTCATAATCGTTTCACCTTTTGGCTAATTCTTATGTGTGTTCTTATTCTGTTTTATAAACAAAAACTTCATTCTTTCCTTTCAGCAAAAACAAGAATTTCTTGTATACAAAAAAAGAATCGGTAAGCAAAGCAGTAATTTTTTCGTTAAGAGTTTCGAATAATATTGTAGTGCCGGTTGTTTTGGCAACTGCCGCGAATCTATTCGTAAACTTTTCATCTTTATCTTTAGAATGAAACGAAAGCAAAAGTATATCATCCAGCTCAGCCCATTCGATTTCGCCAACTAAAGAAAAGCTTTCTGTAAACTGTTTTATCAGCTGTTGATTTGTTTCGCTTGCGTAAGATTTTTTAAGTTCCGGGTAAATATATCGAGACCAATCTTTAGAATTTTCTGATTCTGTTCGTAGAGAATTAACTAAAGATAAATTGTTTCCCAAGTCATTTACCAATTCACCGGTTTTATAATCAAGAGCATAAAAAAACCTCTCTTCAAATCCTTGTGAATAGCTGTACACTTTGTCATCAAAGGCAAAAGAAAAAACAAGTTCGTTATTCTGCCATATTGTTTTTTGCTTCACAAGATCAAAAGCAATTATTTCTTTGTGCCCCGGCATATCCGGTTTAGGAAACTTGTGAAAGAAAATAACGTCCTTGTAAATTGCCTCTATCCCAAGCCATGTTTTTTCTTCTAATTGTAAATCATTAAAAACTTTCTTGCCATTTTCCAATTCAAAGCAGTTGAAAAAAACTTCTTTTGTTTCAGTATCACGTGTTTCTATTAAAAGCTTATCCGAATCGCTAATCAACAATCGGAAAATTTGTTTATCGGATTTGTAATTAAAATGTTTATTCATTTATCACTTTCATCATCTATAGTTTTTTGAACCTTGCAGTAAAGTGGCGAAGCATTGGTGCTTCGTAAGTGAATGCGTAGCCGCGCATTTCATTTCTTTTATTATATACTTCAATTATAACTTCAGCTACATAATCAATATGGCTTTGTGTATACACTCTGCGTGGAA
The DNA here is from genome assembly GCA_964631495.1 of uncultured Melioribacter sp. Taxonomy (GTDB): domain Bacteria; phylum Bacteroidota; class Ignavibacteria; order Ignavibacteriales; family Melioribacteraceae; genus Stygiobacter. Next base: position 2,490 of record CAZVYT010000056.1, read on the forward strand.
TTGCCATGCGCACAAGTTCCATCATTGCCGGAATTGTTTTTCCATTTTCATCATACTTGCCAAACATAACGGTACCAATTTCACAAGCTCGGATTCCTCCTTCAATATACATTTCGCAAGTTATCGCTTGTCCCGGAAATTGATCAGATGATATGTGAGGCGCAAAACGTTTTGCGTCAATATAAATTGCGTGTCCTCCGGGCGGTTCAATAATTGGAATTCCATTGTTAAGTAATTTCTCACCTAAGTATTCTGTGCTTCTAATTCTATATTGCAGATAATATTCATCAACAATTTCTTCTAAGCCTTGTGCAATCGCTTCAAGATCGCGACCGGCTAATCCGCCGTAAGTTGGAAAACCTTCGGTTACAATTAAAAGATTTCTGCACTTCATCGCGAGTTCTTCATCGTTTAGAGAAAGCCAGCCTCCAATGTTTACAAGCGCGTCTTTCTTTGCGCTCATTGTTGAACCATCTGCATAAGAAAACATTTCTTGGCAGATTTCTAAAACTGTTTTGTCCTTATAACCATCTTCTCTCAACTTTATGAAATACGCGTTTTCCGCAAAACGGCAAGCATCTAAAACCAAAGGAATGTTGTTCTTCTTACAAACTGCGGAAACTTCTTTAATGTTTTTCATAGAAACCGGTTGACCGCCGCCGGAATTATTTGTAATTGTTAGTATAATTAACGGAATGTTTTCTCTTCCATATTTTTTTATGAAGGCTTCAAGTGCTACAACATCCATATCGCCTTTAAATGGAGCGCGCTGTTCAGGATGTTTACCAATTTCGTTTAGCAGGTCAAAAGCTTCCGCACCGGAATACTCAACGTTTGCGCGGGTTGTATCAAAAAAAGTGTTGGCTGCAAAATATTTCCCTTTTCCGCCAAGAATAGAAAACAATATTTTCTCCGCCGCTCTTCCTTGATGTGTTGGAATGATAAACTTATCACCTGTAATTTTTTTAACAGCGCTTTCAAAGCGGTAAAAACTTTTTGCGCCAGCGTAGCTTTCGTCACCGCGCATAATTCCAGCCCACTGATCTGAGCTCATTGCGGATGTTCCGCTGTCTGTAAGCAAATCAATCAATACATCATCGGCTTTAACTAAGAATGGATTGTATCCGGCTTCTTCTAAAATTTTTGTGCGCTCTTCTTTAGTCGTAAATCTTATCGGCTCAACAGATTTAATTCTAAATGGTTCAATAATGGTTTTCATTTTTCCTCTTTTTTAGTGAAAGAAAATTAAGAATTATTACTAAGAAATTGATTATTGTAAAGCTTATAATATCATTAATTCATCTCAGAATATTTAAGATTTTTCATTAAATTTGATTTAGTAACCCTCACCAAATAAGAATCAAGGAGAAGTCAAATGGAAGAAATGCAAAACCAAGACGCACCAAAGATGTCCTCCGTTGCAGATGCACAAGAAGAAACAGAACTTACCCACACCGACAAACTTGTTGGAGTTTTTACCGAGCCTCAACCAATGTTTAGTAAAGTTGCAAAATTTCCGGCTAAAACAATGGATTGGCTTATTCCAGTTTTGGTAGTAATTGTTATTGCTATTCTTTCTCAATTTGTAATGCAAAGTAATCCGGAAATAAAACGGCAGCAGCAAGATAAAATGATGCAAAACATTGAGAAAGGTTTTGATGACGCAGTAAAAGAAGGTAGAATGACTCAAGAGCAAGCAGACCAACAGCTTGAACAAATGGAAGAGAATATGACTAGCGGCGCGGGAAATATGTTCCAAACTATCGGCATTATTGTTGGAATTCCATTTGGAATGTTTTTAATCTTTTTTATTGTATCCGGATTTTTCTTGCTTGTATCTAAATATGGACTTAAAGGTGAAGGAACTTATAAAGATGTTATGGTTGCATATGGTTTACCAATGTATATCTCCGTAATCGAAATAATAGTTACTGTTATTGCGGCTTTGGCGCTGAGTAAAATGATGACTGCTTTTTCTGCCGCTGATTTGATGGGAATGGATAAAACTACAACAACCGGATTTTTACTAAGCCGAATTAATCCTCTTACAATTTGGTATTATGTTGTTTTTGGAATTGGTTTAGCTAAAATGAATAAATCAGAAGATGTAAAGAAATATGTTTTTGTTGTTGTTGGAATATGGCTTGGATTTAGTATTCTGTTCCACTTCTTATCAAAAGCAGTTCCATTTTTAGCAAACTTTGCGGGATAATTTTTGTAGAAATAAATAAGAGGTTTTTTCAAAAGTCATTAAATAGATGTAATCGCAAGCTTTAGCTTGCAAATTATTGGTGAAGGCGCAAATTAACAGTTGCAGCTACACTAAGTTTATACTTTGAGAAAACCTCTTTACTTTTTTAAAGCCTCAATTTCTTTTTCAACAATCTCTTTTACTTTTCCAACTTTCAAATCATCAAGTAGTAAATTTTCTATTCTTACTCTAACTAATCGCAAAGTAGGAAAACCCACAGCAGCAGTCATTTTTCTTACTTGCCGGTTTCTTCCTTCTATTAATGTAAGAGAAATCCAGCTTGTTGGAATTGTCTTTCTTTCTCTTATCGGTGGAATGCGCGGTGGAAAATTTGGATCAGAAATTAGCTTAGCTTTTGCCGGAAGTGTTTTCTTCCCTTCAATTACAACGCCCAAAGAAAGTTGCCACAATGCTTCTTCAGTTGGAATTCCTTCAACTTGCACAAAGTATTCACGCTCGTGTTTGTTTTTGGGATTAAGAAGATAGTCTGTTAACTGTTTATCGTTAGTAAGCAATAGCAATCCTTCGCTGTCCATATCAAGTCTGCCGACCGGGTAAACATTCTTGGGAAAATTATAAAGCGAAGAAAGTGTTGGGCGGTTTTCCGAATCTGTAAACTGTGTTAATACTCCATACGGTTTGTTCAGAAGAAAATATTTTAGAGTTGGTTTCATTTAAATGATTGATTGCGGATCAACATCAATTATTAGTTTCACATCTCTAAAGCGTGATTTCTGATTGAACTCAATCATAGTATTTAATAATGTTGTTCTTAGAGATTTACCAGATGGATCAGTTTTCTTGCTACTCTTTATTAGAATCTGCCAGCGGTAGAAACCCTTTATCTTGTAAATTATCGCTTCGGTTGGCGGAGTTATCTTCAAACCTTTAGATTCTTTTCTTAATATCTCAAACAAATCCTTTATTGCGCCTCTGGATTTATCTTCTTTTTCATCTTTTACTTCTACAAGAGCAATTTTTGTAAACGGTGGGTATTCGCCTTGTTCGCGCAAAACAATTTCTTTTTGATAAAACGATTGATAATCATTTGCTAAAACTTTTTGCAGAACAAAATGTTTTTGATTCTGAGTTTGAATTATTACTTCACCTTTTTTTTCGCTTCTGCCGGCGCGCCCAGCAACTTGAGTTAACAACTGAAATGTTCTTTCGTCAGCACGAAAATCGGGAATCCATAATGAAGTTTCTGCGGCAACTACACCAACTAATGTAACATCTCCAAAATCCAGCCCTTTGGAAACCATCTGTGTACCAACAAGAATTTGTATTTCGCCCTTGCGGAAGCGGTTAAGAATTTCACCTAAACTTCCTTTCTTGCTTATCGAGTCAGAATCAATTCTTTCAATTGCCGCGGTGGGGAAATAATAACCAAGTTCATCTTCAACACGCTGAGTTCCGGTTCCAAAAAATTTAAGTGAAATTGAACCACATATAGGACAAGCTTTAGGCACCGGCTGAATTATGTTGCAGTAATGGCATTGCATAATATTTTTATTAATATGATGAACCATTGCAACGGAACAATCGGGACACATAACAACTTCGCCGCAATCATTACAGAAAACTTGAGTTGCAAAACCTCTTCTGTTTTGCAATACAATTACGCTTTCTTTTTTCTTCATTCGCTCGCCTATTGCGTCCAGCAACGACTGGGAAAATATTCCTTCCATTTTTTTCTTTTTCTTCTCAATAGTAATATCTACAAGACGAATGAGAGGAAGTGTTGCTTTATCAACACGTTCTGTTAATTCAATAAGCGTATATTTTTTATTGAGAGCATTATGCATACTTTCAACTGAGGGAGTTGCAGAGCCGAGCAAAACCGGGCAGCTGCTGTGCATTGCGCGAATAATAGCTGCGTCTCTTCCGTTATATTTTGGAACAAGATCGTTCTGCTTATAACTCTGATCATGCTCTTCATCAACAACTATTAATCCAATATGTTTTAAAGGAGCAAATAATGCGGAACGGGGACCAATTACCAGATTGTATTTGCCGGCAATAATTCCGCGCCATGAATCATAACGCTCGCCTAAAGACATTCTGCTGTGCAGAACTGCTATATTATCCTTAAAATGATTATAGAATCGTGAAGTGATTTGTGGAGTAAGTGATATTTCCGGAACTAGAATTATTGCGCTCTTACCTTTTGCCAATACTTTCTTTGCAAGTTCAATATAAACTTGAGTTTTACCGCTTCCGGTAACGCCGTGAAGCAGATAAGCTTCAAACTTGCATGCTTCAATTTTTTCTCCAACTTCTTCAACAATTTTGTTTTGTGCTTTTGTTAAATCAAAATCTTTACTTTCTTCGGTATATACTTCTGAGTAAACACGTTCAATTTCTTTATCAATTACTTCTACAAAGCCTTTCTTTTCTAGGCTTTGAATTGCTGATTGACTTATTCCGGTTCTGTTAAGTAATTCCGATTGCTGCACAGCTTCTTTTTTTGAAATTAGTTCAAGAATCACAATTACTTGCTTTGGAGATTTTCTTTCTAGCTCTGGAATTGCATCATAAACTTCATCAAGCGATTTGGCAAGCCGAATAAACTTAGCTGTTTTAATTCTTACTTTACTTTGTTCTATCAAATCTAAAACTGAGATTGCCCCAATTTTTTCCAATGCTCTAAGTGATGAGTAAATACTTTTTGTTTTTAATTGTCTTTGAAGCTGAGAAATGTAGTGAACTTCTTTTTCGGCAAGAACACTTAGCAGTTTTGCTCGTGGAGATGATTTTTTTAATTCTTGATCATAAAGTTTGGAACAAAATTTAATGTCAGTAACAACTTTACGTTTTGATTCAACATCGCTTCCGTATGGAACAGAGTTACGTAATGCTTCACCAAGAGAGCTGATGTAATATTCAGAAATCCATTCGTAAAATTTAATTGAGGTTTCATCAAAAATAGGTAATTCATCAAGTACATCTCGTACCGGTTTTATTTTCTCTTTAATTTCTGTGGTTTCACTTATAGCAATAACAAATCCAGTTAATACTCTTTTTCCAAAAGGCGCAACTACCCGCACTCCAATTTTAATATTTGGCTGGAACTCAACTGGAACTGAGTAAGTAAAAGAATTTCTAAAAGGTAAAGGAAAAACAACCTGGCAATACATAGAATTTAGCAATTAGTTTTTAGCAATAAGCCAATAGACTAAATTATCTGAACATAGCTAACGGCTTCGCTAATATAAACATTGGCAACTCGGATTGCTCGGTATCGTTTCTTTAGCTTAAATTGGAATAACAAAAAAACCAAATAAAGGAGAAATCATGAAAAAATACTTTGTAGCTCTATTACTCGTTGCTTTTACATTTTCCATAGCAGCAAACTTAAAGCTTGGCAAACAAATTACATTAAAAGATAAATCTTCTGTTTCAAAGATTTTAAAAGATCCGTCTAAGTTTGAAGGCAAAACAGTTCTTATTGAAGGAAAAATTTTGGATGTTTGCCAAGACAGCGGATGCTGGATAGAAGTTGCCGGTGAAAAAGAGGGCGAAAAAATTAAAGTAAAAGTAAAAGATGGTGAAATCGTTTTTCCTAAAGACAGCAAAGGTAAAACAGTAAAAGTTCAAGGTATAGTTGAAGAAGTTACAGCCGCAAACTCTTGCGGTGATCATGAAAAAGAAGGACATAAAGAAACAGCTGTAAAAGAAACTAAAAGCGATTGCGGTGGCTGCTCTGGAGAAGAAACTAAAGCAAAAACAGAAACTGGCGGCTGCGGCGGCGGTGAAGAAACTGCAAAAGTTTTCCAGGTTAAAGGATTAGGCGCTGTTATAAAATAGTTAACAACTTTAAGATTTTTTAATTGGTGAAAATATGCCCCGCTTTAATAGCGGGGTTTTTTTATAATTTTTTAAGTAAATAAATTGATCAAGAGTTAGAAAACTGAATATTGTAATTTCTTGATCTTACTCTTGATCATTATCTTAATCTTCTTTTACAAAATCAACTTTCCATCTTTATCTAATAGAATCGGCTCGCCTAAACCTAATTCTTTCAGCTTATCAAACTGAGTAGCTTTATCGCCAACAATAAGATATACTAATTTTTCCGGCTGAATATATTTTTGAGCCAGAGATTTTAATTCATCATTTGTCATCTTTTGAATTTCGCCTTGGCGATGTGCGATATAATCAACCGGAAGGTTATACATTACAACCGGCTGAAGCATTCCGGCTAATTGCATAAGTGTTTCAAATCTTCCGGAAAAACTTTTTAGCAATGTACTCTTAACCATATCAATATCTTCTTTAGAAATTCCATCGCGGTACTTGCTAATTTCATCCCGGAAAATTTGTGCTGATTCAAAGGTTGCGTTTCCTTGTATTGCCGAAGAAGCCTGGAAGTAGCCGGGATATTTTGAACCTGTGAATCCCGAACGAGCTCCATATGTAAATGATTTTTTCTCACGCAAAATCATATTTAAAAAACTTCCAAAATCTCCGCCAAGTTTATGATTCATAATTATTGTTTTATAATAATCCGGATCGGTAACCTTTAATCCAAGATGACCGATGCGGAATTCGGATTGCTTTGCGTTTGGTATATCAACAAAATAAATACCCGGTTTGGTATCGGATGCAATGTTAATTTTTGGAATTTCTACTTTTTTCATTGCCCAGTCATTTAGAATATTGAATTCCGTAACAGCTTTTTCTTTTGTTATATCTCCAACAATCATAATCTTGGCAACAGACGGCGATAAGTTCTTTTCATAGAAAGATTTTAAATCATCCATTGTTATTTTTTCAACGGATGCAACTGTGCCCGCAGCTTGATTGGCAAGTATATTCTCATTTCCAAAGATAAGTTTTTCAAATACGCCCGAAGCAATTGATGCCGGTGCTGTTTGGCTTCGCTTCAATTGTTCAATTGTTTGACTCTTAGCAAGCGCGAATTCTTTTTCATCCCAGCGCGGTTCAAATAAAATTTCTTTAGTAAGAGTTAACACTTCAGGAAGTTTACTAACTAAACATGAACCGGAAACTGAAATATTTTCTGTTCCTCCTTGAACTGAAATGTTAGCGCCGAGATCTTGAATAGCTTCTCGGAGTTCAACAGCCGTTTTATTCTTTGTTCCTTCGTTCATCATTCTAGCGGTTAAAGAAGCAACGCCAATTTTCTGCGGATCATCGAGTAGCATTCCTCCTTCTACAATAATTGCAAATTGAACAAGTGGCAGCTCGTTATGTTTAATTCCAAATATTTCAATTCCGTTCTTTGTTTTATCTTTCCAAATTTTTGGAAGATTAACAATTGGATCGGGTCCTTTTACCGGTTCTTTACTTCTATCAATCTTTGATGGAATTGGTTTGTATTCGGTTTTTGCAAATTCTTTTTTCTTTGTTCCCTGCTGTTCTATTGATTCCTCTTTTACAATCCATTGTGTAGAGGTTGGTGCAATTAAATCAATCTTTCCTTTGGGAACAAAACTCAAGAGAACATAATTCTGCCCTTTTATATACTTGTTATAAACTCGCCAAATATCTTCTTTTGTTACACTTATTGTATTTTTAAAATCTTCAGCCATAAAATCTGGCGAACCCTTGAAAATATTATAGTCTCCCATACGCATTGCTTTACCAAGGATGCTAGAAATAGAGCTATAAAAACTAAATTCAAGTCCGGCTTTTTGTCGTTCAACATCTTTATCTGTAAAACCTTCTTTTTCGAAACGAGCGAAAGCTTCTTTAATTGCTTCTTCAACCTCGCCTAGTTTATTATTTGGGAAAGCGGTTACACTAATTTGAAAATCTCCCGCAAATTCGCCACTGCTTTGATATGCCATAACATTTGGCGCCAGCTTCTTTTCTTCTACAATTACTTTATAGATTGGTGATTTTTTGCTTCCCGCAAGTAACCGGGCAAGAAAGCTTAAAGCATAAGAATCTTGGCTGTATTGCTCTGCCGATGGAAAAGCCATTTGTAATTGAGGAGCGTTAGCAAGGTTATCTTCGTAATACGAGCGAACTTGCTCACTAAGAGTTATTGGCATTGGTTTAATTTTTTCTGGCGCGGGTGAAGATTTAATTTCTGCAAAATATTTGTCAATCCATTTTTTTGTCTGAGCAACATCAATATCTCCGGCAACTATTAAAGTTGCGTTGCTTGGTCCATAATATTTATCATGAAAATCAATTGCATCTTGAAGTGATGCGTTTGCAAGGTCTTCAAGCTCTCCAATTACAGTGTGTCCGTATGGATGATGATCGCCATACAGAAGTTTTGTCATCATATATTGGCTTTGAGCATAAGGACGGTTATCTCCCTGACGCTTTTCATTCTGAACCACATTTTGTTGAACGTTAAAAGTCTCTTCGTTGAATTTGCTTAGAAGAAATCCCATTCTATCAGATTCCATCCAAAGAGTCATTTCCAGCGCGTTCTTTGGAACTGTTTGAAAATAGTTAGTTCTATCTCTATTAGTAGAACCATTAACCATAGAAGCACCTGCGGTTTGAAGTTTACTAAACCACTGACCTTGCGGAATATTTTGTGATTCATTGAAACGTAGATGTTCAAAAAAATGAGCGAAGCCTGTTTTACCATTTACTTCTCTGCCTGAACCAACATGATAAATAATATAAACCGAAGCAATCGGGTCAGACTTATCAGTATGCAGAATTACATTCATACCGTTTTCGAGTTTGTATTTTTCATACGGTATCTTGAATTCTTTTTTCTTTTCACCTGCTTGTAAAGAAATAACAAAACTGAACAATAGAATAATTGATACTAAGTTTTTGCGGTTCATCGTTCCTCCTCGACTATGTTTTAAGGTAAGAAGTTAATTATTAAGATTGTTATATATAACTTAGAATATTTGTAAACAAAGAAAAACACGCATTTAGGTCTTTTTAAATTTACTAATTGAAGAATCTGCGGATAGATCAAGATTAAAATAATGAGCAAGAGCAAGAAATTACTCTACCTTGATCTTGATCGCTTTAATCATCTGGAAAAACACTTGTAACCCAAGTAAAAATTAAGAAAGAAATATTTAGTTTGTTTTCAATTTGATTTCAATTAACCGCTTTGCTGCAGCTACATTAATTTTATTGTTCATCAGTAAAGTAATTCCACGAATTTTTCCGAAATGCTTTCCTTCGACAAATCCCTTTTTCAATTCTTCTGAAAGAGCGGAGCCTAAAATTACCGGCTCGGCTTTATCTCCAAAGTAGAAAGTAATCTGGAATGCTTTAGGAATTAATGAAAGCCAAAAGATTGTTTTCTTTTTGTGTGTAACTTTCATAAGCCAGCTTTTGCCGTCGTTGTAATAGCGCCACTCTTGCACAAACTCCGGATAATCTTTTTCTATAAGATTAAACAGCGTTTGCCAATGTGTCTTTGACTTGCCGATGTGTGAGTAAATAATTTCTTCGGTTGGATATTGTTCCTTGTCGGTTAAAACTAAATCATTCATAATAAATCCGGTGTGAATTTGTTATGCAAACTATTTGGAATGAGAAAGAGAAGCAAGGAATTGTTATAGTAACTGATGAGACGCCATTTATTGCGTCTCATCAAAAATTACTAAATACCTAAAAGATATTGGAGCTTAATAAAATATTGCTGTGTTGTGTTTTTCAAACCAACTTCATTGTATTCATCGTAGCTGCTGGTTGCACCGGCAAAAAATGTTGTAAACGGATTAAGCTTGTAACTAAATAGCGGATATAAATTAAAAGATTTATCAAAAGTGTTGTACTGAGTAATCACTCGGACAAACATTTCGGAATTAAATTGATAAATGCCAACTACTCGGTAGATGTTTCCATCATAAAACAGATTGCCGCTCGCTTCACTTGAAAGACTAGCACGTGAATAATCAAATGATAGATTTAATTTTGAAGTTGGCTTCAAAGTAAATCCAGCATAAAAATTATGTCCATCGCCCATCTCAGGTTTGGAAGATCTGTAAATAAATTTTCCTAATTGTCCGCTTAAATAAAAAGATATCTCACTGATAGGTCTTGTGTTAATGTTAAACATCAGCCGATTAATACCACTGAATTGTTTATTGTTAAAATTTTCGTCGTTAACAACTAAATAAGAAATTCTAAGGTTTGTCTGTCCTTTCAAAGTAAACATTAGCTGGGGCATAACAAATTGTTCTTTCTTAACTCCTTCGTAATTAAATTGCAAATTACTCGATACTTCCACGCTCCAGCTATCAATAAAAGAATTTTGCGGATAAAAATTAAATTCGTGTTCCATAAACAACTGTCGGTAATTAACCTGACCAAACATTCCATTATAAGTTTGATAGGTTGGTGAAAAATTGTTTAGAACAGCCGCAAATTCATAATCGCGTGAATTGTAAGCTAGAACCATATGTATTCCATCACCGGAATAATTCTCGCCATCAAATGCAGCAGTATAATTCTTTGATCCAAATTTTCTAGTATTTCCAAAAAGTTTTGTATCGTTTAATTCTTTTGTCTTGCTCAAAAATCCTTCACCATTGAAGTACCAATTATCCCAGAATTTATAATTCCAATCGAATCCAATAAGATAGTTGCTTGCATCCTTAAGATTTCTTCCGAGTCCCAATACACCAACATAACTTTCGTTTCCAAAATCGTATCTTAATTTTCCAACCGTAGCAAGCGATTTCAAATCTGTAGAAACAACATTGCTTCTCTCTTCTCCAGGAACTTGAATTACAGTATTTCTATCATATGCCGAAAGCAACAGATAAGAAAGTTTTCCTTCCTTGCCAATAATTCTTCCCGCGCCAAGAGGATTATTTATCGAGCGTGAGTAATACATTGGAGTCTGAAGCAAATCACTTCCGGTTAAAAAGAAAGGACGCTTTTCTTGATAGTTGAGTGCAAATGTTGTGTTAATTTCTATTTGCTCAGCATCTGCTTCAATTTGACTAAAATCCGGATTAATAACCGCTTCTAAAGCAAATGCTTGGCTTGGAGCGTATTTTATTCCAGTTCCTATTCTTCCGGTTAGCGGATCGAATTTAAAATTAGAAGATGGGTTTTTTAGATCGGATAACTGCCCGTTGACTTGTCCAATTGCATAAGGAAGTAATTCAATAGAGCCTCCGCTTTTAATATTTTTTAATCCGGTTAATAAACCTGCTTGAGGCAAAAAAGAAGGAATGTTTCTATCAATTTTTAACCAGGATGTTTGAAATCTGCTCTCACGCGGAATTGTCCTTATTAGATGCAATGGCCATATATGCTCTTCTTTCTCAGGAAAGTTTATACTCTTAAATGGAATTTTGAGTTCAGCAGTCCAGCCGGTTGAATTAATGTTTGCCGCAGAATACCAAACATAATCCATAGATTCATCTTCGCCATTTCCTGTTGAAAGCATATCGCCTTGGTTTCCGTAAGGATTAACTGCAAATTCATATGCTTTTTGATAATCACCGTAGGTATCAAAAACTACAATAACAAAATCGTCATTAAATATTCTATCTCTATCTGAAACATTTGCTCTTATTTTATTTGGCTCTGTATCGCTGCAATCAAAACCAAAGTAAATGAAATCGGCATCATATAAAATTTTTACCGTGGTTTTTTGTTTTGCGGGAACATTTTCACCAGGTCTAAATTCATAATTTAACTCAACCGATTCTGCATTTTTCCAAAGCGGATTGTCCAGCTTGCCGGTAAGTTCAAAACCCACATCAATTCTTTCTGCTTTAATAGATGGTTTTTGATTTGAAATTGTTTGTTGCGCATAAATAGAAGAAATAAAAAACAGAATGAAAAAAACACCCCACAATACATTAGAACAGTAAACTTTTTGTTTCATCTACAAGCCTTCGAAGTTTTTTAATAGTTTTTACATACTGGCTTTTAGACGCTTCAGAACTTTAAATTGTTACAGAAGAAAAATTATTTAATTTAACACTTTTATCAAATGATCATGTAGAATACCTCCGGTTGCAATAATACTATTGCCTGTTTCCGCGTTATTGCCATGATAATCTGTAATAGTGCCTCCTGCTCCTCTAATTACCGGAATTACTGCCATTGAATCCCACACACTCATTATTGGATCAATCATAATATCTGCATAACCAGTTGCAACAAGATAGTAGCCGTAACAATCGCCCCACTGACGGTAAATTTTAACTTGACGCATCAGTTCTTCAAATTTTTTTAAGTTTTGATATTTCTCAATATTAATGTGATCGGTTGTTAAAAGAGTTGCCGCAGCAAAATTATAGCATTCACGTACTTTAACTTTCACATCATTTAATAGAGCGGTTTCATTGTCGCCAAGTAAAAATTCTTTAAGTACAGGTTGATTTATAACTCCAAGAATGGGTTTTCCATTTTTTGTAAGTGCTATCAATGTTCCAAAGGTTACGGTTCCGCAAATAAAACTTTTAGTGCCATCAATTGGATCAAGTATCCATTTGTATTCAGCATCGTTGTTGTGTTCGCCAAATTCTTCTCCTAAAATTCCATGATCTGGGAAATGCTTCATTATCATTTCGCGCATCATTTCTTCAGCTTTTTTATCAGCAATTGTAACCGGAGTAGAATCTGCTTTGTTATCAATCGAGAAATCTTTTCGCCAATATTGGTTAATTATTTTGCCGCTTTCATCAGCTAATCTTTTGCTAAACTCTTTAAATTCTTTCATATTATTTTTTTTGATTTTTGTGCACAAAGATATTCAAACAATTCTTTATCAAAAATTATATTTTCGTAAAGGTTATGAATACTTACAAAGCAAATAACAAAAGTGTGCAAAAAGCCGCCTTAATAATTAAATCTGGCGGCTTAGTTGCGTTTCCTACAGAAACTGTTTACGGCTTAGGTGCCAATGGATTAAACCCAATTGCGGTTGCCAAAATATTTGAAGCTAAAAAAAGACCGGCTTTTAATCCATTAATTTTGCACATCGCAAATACAAATTGGTTAAATAGGCTTACTACCGTAAAAAGCAAAAAGGTTAATGCTCTGATTAATAAATTCTGGCCGGGTCCTTTAACTCTTGTTCTCCCTAAAACAGAACTTGTTCCGGATATTGTTACTTCAGGTAATCCAACTGTAGCAGTTAGAATGCCAAATCATCCAATAGCTTTGCAATTAATTGAAATGAGTGAAACACCAATTGCTGCTCCAAGCGCAAATAAGTTTGGGCATTTAAGTCCAACAGAAGCTGTTCATGTTGCAAAATATCTTGGCGATAGAGTTGATATGATACTAGATGGCGGAAAAAGCTCCGTGGGAGTTGAGTCAACCATAATGCAGTTCCATGAAAATGAGTTTTTTTTGTTACGCCACGGCGGTTTATCAAAAGAGGATATTGAAAAAGAAATTGGTGAAATTCAAATTGGAATAACTAACCAATATAAACCAATTTCGCCAGGTCAATTACCATTTCATTACTCGCCGCACACTCCGTTAAAATTTTTTAATGAAAAGTTTTTGGATGGGAAAAGGAAAATTGGCGCAATCTTTTTCAAAGAGGTCAAACATCTGTTTCCTTTTTCAAATGTTAAACTGCTTTCGGTACAAGGCGATTTAAGAGAAGCAGCAGCAAATCTTTTTTCTTTACTTCACGAAATGGAAAAAGAAAACCTTGATCTCATTCTTGTTGAAAAGATTGAAGAAAAAGGTTTGGGAAGAGCAATTATGGATAGACTTAAAAAAGCGGTTAAGCAACACGAGTAATTTACACATCAATAATATTGCTTATTCAACAACCTGATCTAAATGATGCCTTAGATGCATATAATAATCTTTTATAAAATATTCTAAAGTTGCATTATCATCTTTGGATATTTTAACAAATGCAACATCAAACAAGTTATGTTCTTTTCTCTGTTTCAATAAAATATCATCCGAAATTTCAGCACATAAATGTGCTATTAAGAAATTAAATCCCTTCCAAAGTTCAACTAAAGAAACCCAATTTACATATTGATAATTCTGAGCGTTCACCCATTCGTCTTGGTTATAGCCCGGGAAAACAAGATTGTTTTGGAACTGAACTCTTACAAAACGTTGATGATTATTTGAAGCCGAATCGACTAAATGCCCAAGTATTTCTTTCTTAGACCATTTACCATCTGGTTTAGAAGAAGCTTCCCCATCATTAATGAGGAGAAGCTTTGCATAGGATTCTAATAAATATTCTTTCTGTTCGGTTAAAAAATTTTTTATTGAGTTCACTTTATACCTTTCATAACTTCTTCAATTGCTCGATCAAGCTGCGGATCTTTGTTTTCTAATCTGTCTTTGAATGTTGTTTTAATATAAATATCCGGCTTCACGCCTTCCATTTCCAAATTTTTTCCATCAAATGTATAGCAGCCCCAAGAAGGAAGCCGGTAGAAAGAACCATCAACAAGACTTTTTCCGGATGTAAATATAATCCATCTGTAAGTTTCTGTACCAATTAGTTTGCCCAAACCAAGCTGTTTAAATCCTTGAGAGGTCATTTCGGCATCGCTAAGTGTTTGTTCATTAATAAGAATAACAATTGGTTTTGCCGCAGGAGCAAAGTTTGGCTGAATTGTAAGCTCGCCGCCTCTATACTTCCATAGTAAATATGGACGTTGACTTAAAAATTGAATAACCGCATCGTGAACATTTCCTCCTGTGTTGAATCGTAAATCATAAATTAAACCTTCACGGTAATGAAGCTCATTTGTCATTTCAATTAAAAAGCTTTCAAGTTCACTTTCGCCCATATTTTTCATGTGAACATACGCGACTTTATTTTTTGTTTTCTCATCGACATACTTTTGGTTATACTCAATCCATTCATCATACATATTGTTCTTAACTTCAGTATAGTTTTGTGGATGAATCTTAACATTTATGTTTTCACCGCCGCGTTTAAACGTAAGTGTAATTTCTTCCGGTTGCGAGGTTGATAAGAAATATTTATCACGGTTTGCATTTTTATCGATCTTGTTTCCATTAATTGCAATAAGTTCATCTCCCATTTTAATTGAATTACCTTTTTTCCAAGCGGCTGATTTATTTAAAATGGATTTCACTTTGTATGGGTTTTCATTTTCGAAGACAATTCCGGTTTCGATGGATTCTGTTTTATAAAATACTTTTTCTTCATCGCCATTTGAGTTGAATCCGAGATGAGATGAGTTTAGTTCTCCCAGCATATCGTTTAACAACAATCTTAAATTTGCTCTTGACTTAACATACGGAAGAAATGATGCATAGTATTTACCGGTTTTCTTCCAATCAATTCCATGAAACTTATCATCATAAAAATTTTCTTCGAGGTTTGCCCAAGTTTCGTAAAACATTTGATTAAACTCCGCAGATAAGTTCCTATTAAACTTTGTCTCGGTTTCAACAGCAGTTAACTTACTACCTGTAAAATCTATTTTGAATATCTTATCGCCGGATAGTAAATAGTAATTATCTTTTCCTTTACTTATTTGATAACTACTGACTTTTGTTCCTTCAAACTTTTTAGTTTCGGGTTTATCGAATGGCTTCATTATCATTTGATAAAGATTGTTCCCATCGCCTTCGTGATTAGACACAAAAATTAATCTGGTTTCATCACCTTTTTGATAAACAAA
Organism: uncultured Melioribacter sp.; assembly: GCA_964631495.1. Classification (GTDB taxonomy): domain Bacteria; phylum Bacteroidota; class Ignavibacteria; order Ignavibacteriales; family Melioribacteraceae; genus Stygiobacter. The sequence goes on from CAZVYT010000056.1 coordinate 18,306, forward strand.
TGGCTGCCCTTGAGAACCGCTAAGCCGAGCAACACTTTCCCATCTGTCTTTCAAGCCGTTAAAATCAATTTCTACTTTTACTTTAGATGAATCTTTCTTCTCAGGCATAAACATTTTATCGAACCTATCGGATCTGAATTCTTTATCTGCTACTTGCAATGCGATTCTATAAATATCATTATTTCTTGTTCCGCGAGGATAACCGGGACTCAATCTATCCGTAGAAAAATAAATATATTTTCCATCCGGGGACCATGTTGGTGAGCTTTCTGAAACGCCAGTCTTTGTTATTTCAAAAGATTTTTGAGTTTGAAAATCGTACACCAATATGTCAAGCTCAAAATTTCTATAAGCATTGTAAGCTAAAAATCTATCATCAGGAGAAAAACTTGGATCGCTTGCATATACAGCCCAAAACTCGTCTTTAACAATTGTTTGCGATTCCAAAGTTTTAGCATCTAGTATTCTCAATTCGTTTCTTCCGCTCAAGTAAGCAACTTTGCTTTTATCATTACTCAAAACTATTGATTGATTGTTTTGTTCATCATTAGTAAGCGTTTTCTTTTCTCCCTTTCCGTCTGCTTTTATTGTAAATAGATTTAACCAGCCGTTTACAGTTTGGTTAAAAAGAATTGTTTCATCATTAAGCCATAAAACTTCTACTATTCGTTCTGATGGGGTTGTGCTTATTTGTTTTACAAATTTTCCTTCAAAGTCCGAGACAAATAGTTCGCCACGAGAAACAAAAGTGAATTTTTTTCCATCCGGAGAAGCATAAAAATTTGTTATCGCTCCCTTAGTATTGTATTCCTGTAGATTAGTTAGTTTGTAATTGCTAATAAGCGCAACAGGTACATTATCCACCTTTCCTGATTTAACATCATAAATAAAAAGCTGATAATCTTTTTCGAAAACTACTTTTTCCCCGTTTGCGCTAACTTTTGGTTTCTTTATTGAGGAATCAAATTTTGTAAGCTGTTTTTTCTTGCCTGCTTCAAAAGTATAGAGATTGTATTCATCATTTCCTTCATCGCTCGCAAAAAAGATTTTACTAGATTTATCTATTGTCTGCCAAAAATCTTTTCCTCTGTAATCAGTAAGTAATTTATATTCTTTAGTTGTTGTATTATAGTATTTAACATCTGGATTGAAATCGCCTTTATATCGTTTTCTATTCGCTTGGCTCCAGCTTTCCCAAGTATCATTAAAATAAAATCCTTTTGTCAGCGGGTCTTGAACAATATTGTGAGGCCAATTAAAAAAATGGGCAAATAATCTTAATGGCGTTTCTCCTTCAAGAGAAACTTTAAACGCCGTTACGGAATTAAATCTATCCGAAGCAAAATAAAGATATTTTGAATCCCAAGACCATGATTCAACTAGATCGCTAGAACTATGAAACGTAAGCTGCTTGATCGATCCGCCGTTAACTGAAATTACATATACGTTATGATTTCCATCTTGATTACTTGAAAACCCAATCCATTTTCCATCGGGAGAAAATATCGGGCGGCTTTCGTTTCCATCCATTGCAGTTAATCTTGAGGCATTTCCACCAGCAACAGGAACTGTCCACAAGTCTCCTTCATAAGAAAATGCTATTGTCTTTGCGTCAGGAGAAAGGGCGGGATCGCTTAAAAAATATTCTTGTGTTTGTGCTAATACGGTTACAAATAGAAAACATATAACTAGAATTGATTTAGTCATTAGATGCCCTCGGCTATGATTTTATGATACTGGAATCTATCGTATTTCTTTCAATTACCAAATGGTAAATTCTTTGTAATTTTTAGGCACTAAATTTTTCTTTAATGAACGAACTGAATAATTTTACGAAAGATACGTGTGCTTGTGGTTATACAAAATCAAGTCAGCACATCCAGCACAAATGTGTGTACTCTGGTTGGGGTCAATTTTTTTATTCGATTGGAATTAGCGCAATACCAATAAGAGTAAATTATTTTTGTACAGTTTGTGGCGAGGTAATTGAATCAACAAATGAGCAGCGAATTCTTAAACAATTCGTAGGTCGTTAAACAAAAACATAAATTCGTTAAAAAAGAGACATCCGGAGGATGTATGGTTAATCAAATGGTAAAAGAAAAAATTGAACAAGCAGTAAAAATATTATATGAAAAAAATATTGATATGTGGATGACTTATGTACGCGAAACAGGAAACATGAAGGATCCGATGATGGATATGATTGTTGGTACTGGCGCCACATGGCAGTCTGCATTTATTATTACAAAAAACGGAAACACTCATGCTGTTGTTGGTTCTCTTGAATTAGCAAATATGCAATCCGTTGGTACTTACAAAAACATTCATCCGTATTTAAAATTTATAAAAGATGATCTCATTAAAGTGCTTGATATTTACAAACCCAAAAAGATTGCTATAAATTATTCACGAAATTCAACTCTTGCCGATGGTTTGCCTCATGGCTTGTTTCTAGAATTGCAAGATCACGTGAAAGACACACAATACACTAACTCTTTTGTTTCATCAGAAGAAATTGTTGCCGCATTAAAAGGAAGAAAATCTGCAAGCGAACTCGATAAAATGAAGGAAGCAATTAAAGAAACGTTAAAAATATTTGGAGAAGTAAGTAATTTCTTGAAGGTTGGAGTAACTGAAAAACAAGTAGCCGCGTTTGTACTTGATATAGTAAAACAGCGTGGATTTGAAACAGCTTGGGATATTGAACATTGTCCGGCTGTTTTCACTGGTCCGGATACTGCCGGGGCGCATTCCGGTCCAACTGATAGAGCCGTTCAATACGGTCATGTAGTAAATATGGATTTCGGTGTAAAGGTGAATGGATATTGTGCGGATTTACAAAGAACATGGTATATCTGCCATCCGCATGAAGATAAAGCGCCAATGGAAGTTCAACGCGGATTTGATGTAATTGTTGAATCAATTTCAAAAGCTGCGGCAGAATTAAAACCCGGCAAGCAAGGATGGGAAATTGATAAAGTAGCTCGTGAATACATTCAAATAAAAGGATATGATGAATATCCGCACGGAATTGGACACCAAGTTGGTCGCTTTGCTCATGATGGCGGATGTTTACTTGGTCCTAAATGGGAACGTTACAATAATTTACCTTATTTACAAGTTGAAGAGGGGAACATATTTACACTCGAACCAAGATTAACTGTTAAAGATTTTGGCATTGCAACAGTTGAAGAAGAAGTTTTAGTTACAAAAGATGGTTGCGAGTTCCTTTCAGAAAGACAGAAAGAGTTATATCTAATTAAATAAAGAGCTTGTGTCGACTTTCGATTTCTGTATTGGTTGTTGTGTTTTTTGCAAATTGTTGCAGTTTATGGGAATAATAAAAAACAAAATCGAAGCCGTCTCAAAAGTGATTTTGGGACGGCTTTTTAATTTGTGCAAAAGAATAA
>CAZVYT010000057.1:0-21593 GCA_964631495.1 uncultured Melioribacter sp.
CTGACATTTCTATTGTGTCCTATCTATGACATTTCTATTGTGCTATTACAAATAACATTTCTAAGAAAATAGTGGAAACAGAATCAATATTTCCTCACTTGATTTTTTTACGGTTTAAGAAAATTTTATTATAAATTTGTGGCAAAGTAATAATTATAAGGAGTCAATTTTGAGTTCACAATCGATAGCCTCAAAAATCTTTAACAAATCATTAGACTACATTGAAATAGTTGGAAACAAATTACCTCATCCGGCCACATTATTCGGAATATTAGCATTAATAGTTGTGTTTATTTCTTGGCTAGGCGATTTACTTGGCTGGCAAACAACTCATCCAGGTGATGGTTCAAAAATAGTTGTAAACAGTTTGTTAAGCGGAGATGGCATTCGCTGGATTTACACAAACATCACACATAACTTTGTAAATTTCCCTCCGTTAGGTTATGTGCTTGCTGTTATGATAGGAATTGGTGTTGCGGAAGGTTCCGGGTTGTTTAATTCAATGATACGCGCGTTGGTTCTTAACGCACCTAAAAAACTTATAACTGGAGCAATTGTTTTTACGGGAATTTTATCTCACCTAGCTTCTGAAGCCGGTTATGTAATTCTTATTCCACTAGGCGCAATAATATTTCATACTTTAGGAAGACATCCTATTGCTGGTTTAGCGGCCGCTTTTTGCGGTGTTAGCGGAGGCTTTGGCGCAAATTTTCTAATCGGTTCAGTTGATCCAATTCTTGCCGGCTTATCTCAAAGCGCTGCTCAAATTATAGATAAGAATATGAATGTGAACGCTGCTGTAAATTATTACTTCATGCTCGCTTCTTCATTTTTAATTGTTGTAATTGGAACTTGGGTTACAGAAAAGATTGTAGAGCCAAGATTAAAAGCATATGATGGAAATGCTGAAAAAATTGCTATCGAAGAAATGAAGCCTCTTGAAAAGAAAGCATTACGTTGGGCCGGAATTAGTTTGTTAATTGTTGTAGCTCTTCTTGCTTTATCAATCATTCCAGAAAATGGATTATTTAGAAACCCTAAAAATGGCGAAATCCTTCATTCCCCTTTTTTTGATGGTATCATTACCGGAATCCTAATTTTCTTTCTTGTGCCTGGATTTGTCTACGGTGTTATAGTTAAAACAATTAAGAATGATAAAGACATGATGAAACATATCATCAAATCTATGGGAACAATGGCTACATATATTGTACTAGTGTTTTTTGCAGCTCAATTTGTATATTTTTTCCGTTACAGCAATGTTGGTTTAATATTAGCAATTCAAGGCGCAAATTTTTTAAAAGAAATCGGCTTAACAGGAATTCCACTTCTTGTACTATTCGTTCTACTTTCTGCATTTATTAATTTATTCATGGGTAGCGCATCTGCAAAGTGGGCAATTATGGCTCCGGTTTTTATACCAATGTTTATGCTGCTCGGATATCACCCTGCATTAACTCAAGCCGCATTTAGAATTGGTGACTCTGTTACAAATTTAATAACGCCAATGATGAGTTACTTTGCTTTAATTGTAACTTTTGCTCAAAAGTATGATGAGAAATATGGAATAGGAACTATTATTTCTACAATGATTCCATATACTGTTTTCTTTACAATCTTCTGGACAATTCTTCTGATTGTTTGGGTGTTCTTTGGTCTGCCTCTTGGACCTGATGGACCGCTTTATTTGAAGTAATAAGTTTAAGATATATTAGAAGTTTAGTCATTAAAGACCATGATACTTTACACATGGTCTTTATTTTTTAATAAGGATGCAACATGAAAAGAATTTTGAAGTTTTGTATGCTACTATCCGGACTAATATCAGCTCAATCAAAATTATTTGATGGGAAGGCAATAAATATTTCATCAGAAGTTTTGAAAGATAAAATTAAAGGCGGCTGGGCAGGGCAAGTAATTGGTTGCACTTTTGGCGGCCCAACAGAATTTCGTTTTCTAGGAAGTATGATTCAAGATTATCAAAACATTCCATGGCGTGATGGTTACATTAAGTGGTGGTATGAGAATTCTCCCAGTTTGTACGATGATGTTTATATGGATTTAACTTTTGTTGATGTGATTGACAAATATGGAATAGACGCTCCGGTAGATTCTTTTGCGCGTGCTTTTGCTTATTCTAATTATTCTCTCTGGCATGCAAATCAAGCTGCCCGCTATAACATTTTGAATGGAATAAAACCGCCACAATCCGGGCACTGGATTAATAATCCTCATGCGGATTGTATTGATTTTCAAATTGAAGCAGATTTTGCCGGATTAATGAACCCCGGAATGCCGAATAGTTCATCGGAGATTTGTGATAAAGTTGGGCATATAATGAATTACGGTGATGGATGGTACGGCGGTGTTTATGTTGCTTCGATGTACAGTTTAGCTTTTGTTTCTAACAATATAAATTTTATTGTAACTGAAGCTCTTAAATCTATTCCTAAGCAAAGTGAGTTTTATAAATGTATTAGTGATGTAATTAGATGGAGCAAAAAATACCCTAATGATTGGAAACAGACATGGTTCGAAGTTCAAAAAAAATGGAGTGAAGACATTGGATGCCCGGACGGAGTTTTTACTTCATTTAACATTGATACAAAGATAAATGCCGCTTACATTGTTATTGGTTTACTTTACGGCAAAGGTGATCTTGGGCTAACAATGGATATTTCTACCAGATGCGGACAAGATTCTGATTGCAACCCGGCATCGGCTGCCGGTATTTTATGTACAATAACTGGTTACAACAAGATTCCAGATCATTGGAAAAAGAATTTAATAGAAGTTGAAGAAATGAATTTTATGTCAACTAATTATTCTCTCAATAAAATTTACGCAACGGGTTATAAGAACGCTCTACATGCTATTGAAAAAAATGGTGGAAGTATTTCGAATGAAAAAATTACCTTAAAATATCAAACACCAAAACCTGTTAGGTTTGAGAAATCATTTGAAGGAATGATACCAATTGAAAGAAGATGGAATGGATGGGTACCTGTAGTGCTAAAAGATTCATTGGTTTTTGATTTTGAAGGAAACGGAATTGTGGTAACTGGAACATATTCAGATGTAAATAATAAGTTTACAGATTATGTTTTCAGAATTGAAAGTGATTTAGATGGAGTTAAAGATACTATTCAACTTCCAGTTAATTTTATTAAGCGAAAACACGAAATATTTTGGAAGTATCAACTAACGGAAACTAAACACAAATTAAAATTGCGTTTATTAAATCCGGATCCCGTTGCAGAAATAGTAACCGGAGATATAATAATATATTCTGATAAATCATTGAAAAATCAAATTCAAACAAGCAAAAGAAAAGTTAAATAATATTCCCCATTAGTGTTGTTTGTTTTATTATTCTGAAGTACAGGCTGCATCTTTATAATTGATGCAGCATATTTAGCCATTACTTTTTAAACTTTCTCAAATATTCTATTCTCTCTTTAACATCATTTACCGGAACCAACAATTTATCTTTACCAAAGATTGCGCTTTCTCTATCGTGAAAAACCAATTCGTAATCTTTGCTCATTACAATTGCTTCTTCTGGACAGACTTCTTCGCAAAAACCACAGAAGATACAGCGTAACATATTGATCTCGAACTTTTCAGGATATCTTTCTTTCTCTTGTTCTGTTTCAGCAGCTTGCACTTCTATTGCTAATGCGGGACAAACACGCGAACATAATCCGCAAGCAACACATCTTTCTGTCTCATTATTTTCTTTAACCAAAACCGGGCGTCCGCGGTAAGATGCCGGCGGCTCAAATTTAACTTCGGGGTATTGCATTGTAACGCTTGGCGAAAACATTTGTTTTAAAGTTAACGCCAATCCTTTTACAATTTCCGGAATGTACATTTTTTCTAAAAGTGTAAGGTTTTTTAATCTCTTCTTTTCAGCCATTTCATTTTTTCCCGTTTTATAGCCCAAAAATCATTATCAAAAGTGCAACCCAAATAATGTTTAATAATGAAAGTGGAAACATAACTTTCCAGCCTAAATCCATTAATTGATCGTAACGGAATCGTGGAATGCTCCATCTTACCCAAATAAAGAAAAACATAAAGAATGCAACTTTTAATAGAAACGCACAAATTTGCAATAACACTTCAAGTGTTGAATTAAGTCCAAGCTTATCTATATATGGAATTTGATATCCACCGAAATACAAAGTAACAATCATCATACTTGCAACAATCATGTTTGCATATTCTGCCAAGAAAAATCCCGCAAATTTGAAAGAGCTGTATTCAGTATGATATCCGCCTACAAGTTCCGGTTCTGCTTCTGGTAAATCAAATGGCAATCTATTTGTTTCTGCAAAAGCAGAAACCAAAAAAGTGATAAAACCAATTGGTTGAACAACTGCGTTCCACATCCAGCCATATTGAGATTCAACAATTTTTAACGGACTCAAAGATTGAGATAACATTACAACGCCGGCAATAGAAAAGCCCATCGAAACTTCATAAGATATCATTTGTGCAGAAGAACGAATTCCGCCCAGCAAAGAATATTTACTTCCGCTTGACCAGCCAGCAAATGTAATTCCGTAAACACCAAGTGATGTTAATGCAAGAACGTAAAGAATTCCTATGTTAACATCTGCAACCACTAAATTTATCTTGTAACCAAAAACTTCTATAGCAGGACCAATTGGAATAACTGCATAAGATGCAAATGCAACAAATAGTGCGATAAATGGAGCTAAAGTATGTAGTGTTTTATTGGCTTTTTCTGGAACAATATCTTCTTTAAATAGCAATTTGAATACATCGGCAAATGGCTGTAGCAACCCCAGCCAACCAACTCTATTAGGACCTTTACGGTTTTGTATCCATGCAGCAATTTTTCTTTCAAAGTAAACCGTGTAAGCTACTGAAAGAAGCATCAAAACAACTATCAATACAATTTTGATTAGTGCTATAAGTATTATTTCCCAAATGGTCATTTATTAAAACTCCGGAGTTTGCTTATACTTTAACTGATTCTTTAATTTTTATTTGTGCGCCAAATTCGCCAATAACATCATAATCCAAACCATTAAAAGCGTCTACATTATTTGTTATTTCTTCAAAAATTTCTTCAGCCATTTCATATTTAATTTTAAGCCCGAGATGTGAAGCAATCAAAGAAATAATTTTCCAACTCGGTTTTGCATCGTATTTATGTCCTTGGTTCCAGCGGTCGAACTTTGTGCCAAATTTATCCCAACGGCTCATATTCATTCCATCCAAAGCACGATCCATTTCTTGTAAAGAAACTGCCGGAAAAATTCTTTGTACTCTATTTTGAAAGTTTACAAATGTTCCATGCTTTTCTGCAAAAGTTGCCGCCGGAAAAACTATATCTGCCAGTGTAGTAGTTTTATTATAATTAGATGAAAGCACAATTAATAAATCAAGCATTCCTAATGCTTGTTCCCATTGTTCATTTATGGCGCCAAGGTCATCTTCCATAATTAACAATGCTTTTATTTTACCTTCTTTTATGGAACGGTAAATTCCCTCAAGCTTCATTCCATTAGTTTTTGCAAAAATAAATTCTGCACCCGCAGCATTAGGAGTCTTGTCTTCTCTAATTAAAATATTGTCATGATCCCCATCAATAGTATGAAGAGCAAAATCAATGTTTGTAACGTTCATAAGTTTAGCAAGTTTAGATAAAACAAAATTATCTTCAAGCGTTGCATAAGCCGAACCAATAAATGCAATTTCTTTACTTTTAAGTTTTATTAAACTTTTTGCAGCAACTTCAAGAGCTTCGTCCCATTCAGCTTTTTGCAATTGGTCTTGCTTGCGAACGAAACATCCATCAATTCTTTCTGCATTTACATTTTTAAATGTATTTAATCTACCGCTATCGCACATCCAATAACTATTTACTTCTTCATTGTGTCTTGGTGTTAACCGAAGAATTTCGTTATTTCTTACCCAAACTGCTGTGTTGCATCCTCTTGCGCACCCAACGCAAATGGAGTTTGTTGAAGACATTTCCCAAACACGAGATTTAAACCGGAAATCGTCGTTAGTAAGTGCGCCAACCGGACAAATATCCACAGTATTCATTGTATATGGATTATCAAACGATTCACCCGGGAAAGTTGTAATTGTAACTTTATCGCCGCGGTTTGTAAACGTGAGCTGATTAGATTTTGCAATTTCATCAGAGAAGCGAATGCATCGTGAGCAAGTAATACATCTTTCTCCGTCAAATTTTATTCTTGGTCCAAGTTGAACCCGTTTTTCTTTTCTATTTTTAATTTCTTCGAACCGACTTTCGCCGCAACCATGCGAAAAGGCGTATTCTTGAAGTTTACACTCACCGGCTTCATCGCAGATTGGGCAATCCAACGGATGATTAATTAAAATAAATTCCATTACAGCGTTGCGTGCTTCAAGAGTCTTTTCAGAATTTGTGTTGACAACCATTCCATCACCAGCAAATGTAGCACAAGAAATTGCAAGCTTTGGCATTTTTTCTATTTCAACTAAACAAACACGGCAATTGCCGCTAACAGATAATTTTGGATGATAACAAAAATGTGGAATGTCAATTGCCGCATCTCGAGCTGCTTCAATAATAGTTTGTCCTTGCTTAAACTCTATCAACTTTCCGTCAATTGTAATTGTCGGCATATATAATCCTTTTACTATGCTTTTTTATTCAATAAATTTTTAGGGAATAAAATAACTCTGGTTAAAGAACAACTTTCAAACTCGCCAAATTTATTAGTGAGACTTTTCTCACCAAACAATTCGTTAGAAAGATCTCTAATATCTTCTTTAGTTACTTTGTAAATCTTTTTTACAGTTTCTTCAACCGGAATGATTTTGCTGTAATAAATCATTTGATGAGCCATACGGATCATCCGGTTTGTTGTGCCTTCCAGGCTCATAATCATATTGCCAACTAAATATTCTTTAGCTCTATTTAGTTCTTCAGCAGAAACTTTTTTATGCTTAATCTTTTCAAGTTCTTCAAAAATAATCTTTTGAGCCTTGAAAACCGATTTTTCGTTGGTCGAAAGATAAACTCCGAATGTGGATATATCAAAAAATGAATTTAGAAAAGTATTGATTTGGTAAGCGATTCCGTTTTCCTCTCTAATCTTTTGAAAAAGACGAGAGCTGCTTCCTTCTCCCAAAATATGAGATAGAACCGCAACAGAAATTCTACGGAGATCTTTGTAACCATATGTTGGCTTACCGAGAATGTAGTGAACTTGTTGGGTTTCCTTTTCAATGTGAATATCACTTGAAGGCTGCAACGAAACTGTTCTCACTTTACCATTACTATTTTTAAAATTACGGTTGATATACTTCTTGGCAAACTTTACTAAATCACTGTGTTCAATATTGCCGGAAGCTACTATCATGAAACGATCCAGTGTATAATTCTCTTCAATGTACTTTAGTAAATCTTTTCTCCTAAATGCGCGAAGATTTTTTTCTGTCCCGATGATAGGCATACCAACCGGATTTCCGGCAAAAGTATTACTCTCAAACTTGTCAAAAATTAATTCATCCGGCGAGTCTTCAATATCATAAAGTTCATCAATAACTACCTTACTTTCCTTTTCAATTTCTTTTGGATCGAAAACAGAATTTTGAACCATGTCAGCTAAAACTTCAAATGTTTTTTCAACGTGAGCATTTAATCCTCTTCCATAAAAACATGTATGTTCCTTAGATGTAAACGCGTTTAAGTAACCGCCAAGAGATTCAATTTCCTCAGACATTTTTTTCGCAGAGCGCTTTTTTGTTCCTTTGAAAAACATATGTTCTAAAAAATGACTGATGCCAGAATTTTTTTCATTTTCATCGCGCGAGCCAACATTAAACCAAAAACCGAGTGAGAAAGATTTTACATGTGTTATTTTTTCGGATATTACTTTTAAGCCGTTTGGTAATTGTGTGATTTTAATATTTTTCAAGTGGTTTTCTTTTTGTTATAAAAATGTGGCGCAAATATAAGGAACGAGTAGCCAAGAACGAAGTGTAATAAATTTGAATTCTTAAGTATGGGATTAATTAGGTTTTTTAAGCTTTTCAGATATTTCTTTCACTTTTCTTAGTAAAAGAGGAAATGCCGGCTGAGCCATTGCCCCGTGATCAAATCCTTCCAGCTCGTAAAGTTCTGTGTTTTTGTTTTCAACTTCTTTCATCATTCTAAACATGTATGCATTCTCTTCATAACGACCAAACAGCTCGGTGTTCTTATCACCTGTAATTAAAATAAGAGCGGGAGTTTCTTTAGCTACATGAAAAAGCGGTGCAAATTCATCTATAATAGGCTGCTTTTCTGGAATGCCTCTTTCTTTTCTAATTATAAAATGAGTTATCATTTGTCCGCTAAAAGGAATTATTGCGGCAATATTATTATTATCAATTCCATATTTGGATAACCACTTTTTATCCAAGCCGATCATAGCTATTAAATATCCGCCGGCAGAGTGTCCAGACAAAAAAATTAGTTTGTTGTTGCCGCCATACACAGAAATGTTTTTGAATACCCAATTAACTGCCGCTGCAGCATCTTCAATGTAGGAAGGAGATTTTGCTTTGGGATTTAGCCTATAGTTTACGGCTACAACAGCATTACCATTTTCCTTCAACTCTTTCGGAATAAATTTTTCGCCGCCGGTTAATCCGCCGCCATGAAACCAAACAACTGTTGAAAAGTTTTTCAGATTAGTTGGGTAGTAAATATCAAGTTTGCATCTTTCTTTAATGTATGTGTCATTAACAATTGTAGTATCATAATAGCTAATGTTTTGCTTATAAGAATAATTAGTATTTTGAGCTGATATTTCTAATAATGAAAATATCAAGATAATAAAGACAGCAACTTTTGTTTTCATTATACGCTCTACTTTCAAAGCTCTTCACTTTCTTTAATTAGTTTATCAAGTATTTGTGTAACATCATTAATTACACGGTGACAAACTTTTCCTGTAAGGTTATTTGCTTTAACAACAGCTCTTCCTTCTAGATTGCTAACAGAAACACCAAGCAATTCCTCGCAATCAAGTGATTGGTTCCTTTCCTTAAATTCTTCCATTAATTGATTTGAAAGTTTATAAACGTGTTGCTTAGCTTCTTCTTTTACTAATTCTGAATTCCACTCTTTCATTCCAAGAACCATTAAAGCTCCGGTTACAGCCCCACATGTTTTTCCTGTTCTCGCAATTCCACCGCCAAAAGCCGAAGCAACTCGTACAGCAGTTTGTTCATCAATGCCAAGTTCTTCTGCATACGCAGAAAGAATTGCTTGCGAGCAGTTATATTCTTCTTTATAAAGTTTAATTGCTTTTTCAGATGGTTTCAAAATTATTTTTTCTCAAATTTATCTAAATACTTCGCATGAAAATCACTAATAGCTTTGTAAGCTTTTTCCAAAATATTTTCCGTAGGGAGAAAAACTATTCTAAAGTGCTGAGTGCCGGGCTTTTGTCCAAATCCACTTCCATGAACAATTACAACACCGGTTTCTTTTAGCAATTCAACTGCAAAGTGAAAATCGTTGGAAACATTATGTAATCTTGGAAATGCGTAAAAAGAGCCTTCTGGTACAACACAAGAAATGCCTTGTATCGAATTCATCGCTTCAACAGTCATATCGCGGCGCTTTGTTAGCTTCTTCATTGCTTCTGTAAGATGAGATTGATCGCCAAGAAGAGAAGGTGCAATTCCCCACTGAGCCGGATGATTTGCGCACAAACGGGCGCGTAATATTTTGTTAATCGCTTCGATATAATCTTTGAGTACAATTTTATTGCCGCTAACAATTCCCCAGCCAATTCTAAATCCCGGCACCATGTAGTTTTTAGAAAGTCCGCCAAATGTAATCATAGGCACTTCTGAATTGAGTGAGGCAATGGAAGTGTGAACTTTGCCGTCCATTAAAAGCTTATCATAAATTTCATCAGCAAAAATTACTAAGTTGTGTTCAATTGCTATTTCAATAATTTGTTTAAGAGTTTCTGGTGAAGTATTGGAACCGGTTGGATTATTTGGATTAATTAAAATAATTGCTCTCGTCTTTGAATTAATTTTACTTTTGATATCTTCAACATCGGGCTGCCAGCCATTTTCTTCATCCAAGTAATACGGATTTTCCATTGTTTGTAATTTACTTTGTATTGCAGTATAAAGTGGATAGCCCGGAGTTGGAGTTAAAACATTTTCTCCATCATTAACTAAGGCAGTCAAGCAGATTTCAATGGCTTCACTTGCGCCTGTGGTAACAAAAATATCTTGAATATTTTTTATTCCCTTTTTCTCCGATTCTTGTTCTATAGCATCTATAGCTTGCTTAATACCAGAAGATGGTGAATAGCCATTATGATTTTTTTTCATCGCTTCGTATGTTGCATCAATCAAGTGTTTTGGAGGTTCCCAATCAAATTGGTTTGGATCTCCAATGTTCAAATACAACATTTCTTTTCCGGTCTTAGCAACTTCGTTGGCAAGAACAACAATATCACGAACGGCATAACTAATGTTTTCGGTTCTAACTGCGGGTTTAATTACAAAGTTTTGCATTATTTCTCCATAAATTAAAATCTAACTACTGAAAAATTAGTTCTTTCAATAACCATTCTCCATTGTTTAATCGAATATTTTATTCAACTAAAACAAAAATATATTTTAATGCTGCACTCGATATTAAAGCTTTTTGATTTGGAAAGTTCGTCTTATGAATTTCGATTAATTTATAGCGGATTTTTTCGTTTTGCTTGAATCCAACGGTATAATTTTGGTCGATTGTTTTTTTTCAACATTATAGCTGTTACTTGTATACCACCAAGATGAAGGAAGTTTAACAAAATAGTTCTCATAATTCTTTTTAGCTGATTTTGATTTCTTACGAATCTGAAATTCCTTAGCTGAATATGAAAAGAATTTGCTAACAAACTCAATTCGTGGAATAATAGCGTCTGAGTTTTTAGCAAAAAGTATAAGCGGAATTGTCATAACAAATATTTTAAAGTCTAGAAAAAGAGAACTGTATTCTTCGTAAAAGATATCAAGGGCAATAAGGTTTTCCACGCCCAGATTCCGATCGCCAATTAATTGCCATGCACCGGTAATTCCAGGTTTCGAAGTAATTTCATCACGGGTTTCATACTGTTTAGGAAAATAACTTTTCATAATTTCTAAATCCCGTAACATCAGAGGCCTTGGTCCAACAAAACTCATATTTCCTATAAGCACATTGTAAATCTGAGGAATTTCATCTAACCCGGTTAACCTTAGAAAGCGTGAAAACCGTCCAATTTTTATTGTGCCTTTCTGTATTAAAAATATTTCTTTCCAATTAGAATGTTCAATTTTTTTTGCTTCAGATGTTTTTATGGTTCTGAATTTAAAAATCTTGAAGCATTGATTACCAAGTGTAATTCCCCTTGTTTGAGTGAAAAAAGGATTCTCTCTTAACAAAACAAATAAGGTAATTGATATTAGCAATTGTATTGGTAATGTGATAACAATCAAGAAAATGCTAATGGATATATCAATTATTCTTTTTACTGATTTGTATAACATAAATTCATTAAAAAATTAAAGTCCAGAGAATGTAATCCAAAATTAAGATCATTGCAGAACTAACAACAAATGAACGAATTGTTGAAAGACCAACACCTTCAGCGCCGCCTTCAGTTCGAAAACCAATATGGCATCCCAGCAAAGAAGTAACCCCGCCAAATAGCAGTCCTTTTATTAAACCAAAAGTAAAATCACTAAAAGCAAAGTATCTTCTAACGGATTCGAAAAAAACATTAAACGAAACTCCAAGAAACATATTAGAAATAAAATATGCGCCAATGATTGCAATTACATTTGCAATTACAACAAGAATGGGCATCATAATAATAGAAGCAAAAAAACGAGGCGTAGCAAGAAATCCAACCGGACTAATTCCCATAGTTTCAAGCGCATCTATTTGTTCTGTAACTTTCATTGAGCCCAGTTCAGCAGCTATAGAAGCCCCAACTCTTCCGGCAATAACAATTGCGGTTAATACCGGACCAAGCTCTGTAATAATTGCCCGAGAAGTAGCCGAGCCTAGAAAAGATAATGGTGCAATACCTTTCAATTGATAAGCAGCTTGCCATGCAGCCACAGCACCGGTAAAGCTGGCAATTATTAATACTAGTGGAATAGAATTTACACCGATATGTTCCATTTGAAATACAAAGTTTTTTCTGCTTCTATATAAACTTGGAGAGTGCTTAAATATTTCAATAAGTAATAAAAAGACTTGCCCGCATTCTTCAAAGAAGTTTAATGTTTTATGTCCAATTTTTTGTAGCAGGGATATCATTTGTGTCCAAAAATTACTGTTGTAAACTAAGAAAGTTGTTTGATTTTAGAAACCACTTCTTCTATTGATTTTAAATTGCTTAACTCAATTGCAAAGTTAGGTGATTGAAAAGAATTGGTAATATCTGCAAGTAACTTTAATTGTAATTCCGGTTCAGTTTCTGGTGTTAATAATAAAACAACAACTTTAGACATTGTCCCATCAAGCGCGCCAAAATCTATTCCATTTTTACAAATGCCAACTGCCACCAACGGAAACTGAATATTCATTCGGGTGTGAGGAATTGCTAATCCATTTGCAATTCCAGTAGGAAGTTTTTCTTCACGTTTCCAAACTTCACTTTCAATCTTCGTTTTATTTAATTTATTCTTGTTAGCTAACAACTCACATAATTCTGTAATTAAATCATTCTTGTTTTGAGCATTCGAAAAAATAACTAAATCTTTTCTCAGCAAATCTTTGAAATTCATTTTCTTTTTACTTCTTTTTAAAAAATAACTCATAGCAGGAGCACTAGTAAGTGAAGTTACTAAAGCCATTATAACCAAAGCCACAAATACTTTTTCTTGAATCAAGCCGGATTGAAAAGCAAGGGTTCCTAAAACAATTTCCATGGCTCCGCGTGAATTCATACCAAAACCAACAGTTAAAGAATCTTCTTTGCTCATGCCTCCCCAATACGCGCCTAAGCCGCATCCAACTATTTTACCTATAAATGCCAGTACAAGAAAAATAAGTACAATGCCTAAATCAAAATTTTGGATAAAGTTAACGCGTAAACCAATTGATACAAAGAAAAGCGGAGCGAAAATATTTGTTACAAATTGTTGAATGATCTCTCTTGTTTCTTCTTTTAAGTGAACAGAATCACCAATTGCAATACCAATTATGAATGCGCCAAATATTGCATGAACACCAAGCCACTCGCTAAATGCTGCGCCGGCAAACCCAAGAACCAGAATTAGATTTAGAATACCACCAGGATATGTGGTTATTTTTTCATATTTAGGAAGAATGTAATTAAAAACTCTTCTTCCAATAAACAACGTAAATAAAATAAACCCGAAAAGCATAACTACTGATGAACCGATCTTATAACCGCTTGAAATACCATTCATCATTGCAAGAATTAAAGAAAAAATAATCCAGCCTACTAAATCATTTATCATTGCAGAAGCAATAATAACAAAGCCGATTTCCGTTTTAAATATTTTGAGATCCATCAATGTTCTAGCAACAACCGGAAGCGCGGTAATAGAAAGAGCGGTGCCTACAAAAAGAGAAAATAATAAACGATTTTTAATTGCATTAATACCAAGTTCATGCGGGAAAAACCAAGCCGCTGCAAATCCAACAACAAATGGAAAAACAAAGCCCATAAAACTTATTAAAGAAGCTGCTTTGCCCTGTCTTGCAACTAATGATAAATCAACCTCTAAGCCGGAAACAAGTAGAAGCATTACAACTGCAAGCAAAGTAATACCTTGTAAGGCAATATTTACATTATTATTTGCAAAAAAATTATTCATTAAACTTGGAAACAATGCACCAAGAATTGTTGGACCGAGAATGATACCGGCGAGAATCTCTCCAAGAACTATTGGTTGTTTAAACTTTTTCAGAAACTCACCAATAGAGCGAGAGAAAAAAAGCATAACAGCAACGCTAAAAAGGAAAATAACTATTTCGTTTTCACTGAAACTCATGTAGCAGAATTATCCGGCTTAACAATTAATAAAGAGCACGGCAATTGTCTAAAAACAAATTCCCAATCGTGCTGAAAAATTCTATCGAGCAATTTTGGTTTGCGAGCTGGAGATGGAATTACAAATAAATCACCTTTGTTTTCGCACACCCAATTGCTTGCTTCCCAGCCTTGTTTACCATATAAACAAACCGATTTTACATCAGCATCTGTAATGTTTAATTCACGAACAAACAAATCCATTTTATTTTTTTCTTCGTCAAGCCAAACATTTCTCATTTTTTGAACTTCTTCTTTTGATCCGGAATCATATACTGTTGTTGCGAGAGCAGGAAGTTGAAACTCTCTTATGAAAAACAATTCTTTACAATTTAATAATGAAGAAACCTCGTGCGCCTTTCTTGCGGCAAGTTCGCTTGAATAAGTGAAATCAACCGAAACACAAATTTTTTTAAAAAGCGGGCGTTCAATAGAAGGCTTGGTTAATAACAAAACAGAACAAGGTGCTTCCCTCATTAATGTTCTTGCTATTGATCCAATATAATACTTAAGAAAGTTTTCTTTTATTAATGCACCGGCAATAAGGAGATCAATTTTTTCTGATGTACAAATTTCTAGTATAGAATCTTCCACATCACCTTCTTGCCACAGCAGTTTATAAGCATTTTCGGCAATTTCCGTTTCGTGAATCATGTTTATAAGCTGCGATTTCAATTCTTCACTATAATCACCAATATGAATTAAAACCAATTCGCTGTTAAACAATTTGCTGAAGCGTTTTGCTTCAAAAAGTAATGCAAGTGAGTTAGGTGAAAAAGTTACCGCGAGACCAATTTTCTTGAAGGCCATTCTTACGCCTAATTATTTTTGAAAATTCAATATTAAGATAATAAACTTTTCGGGTTGGCAATTACTCTTATTTTATATATTTTTTTATGTGGAATGTACAATAAACAATTCATAATTAGGTGAAATCATGAGTTTAGAAACAACAGAAAAAACTAGTAAGGTAAAACTTCCGGATAACCTTGTGTTTGGAAAACTTTTTACTGATCACATTTTCGAAATGGATTATGATGGATTTAATGGCGGATGGCAGACACCTGTTATTAAAAAATTAGAAAATCTTAGCATTCATCCGGCTGCAATGGTATTTCATTATGGTCAGGCATTATTCGAAGGACTAAAAGCTTATAATTTAGTTGATGGAAGAGTAGCGATTTTTAGACCGGAAAAAAATATTGCAAGACTGAATAATTCTGCTAGAAGACTTTGCATGCCAGAAGTAGATCAAGAATTATTATTAAAATGGCTTATCGATCTTATTCGTATGGAAAAAGATTGGATTCCGGATCGTCCCGGGCATTCACTTTATATCCGTCCTTTTATGATTTCAACTGAGCCTTGTTTTGGCGTTCGCCCTGCCGAGCTATACAAATTGATGATTATGCTTAGTCCTGTTGGTCCATATTATCCAGAAGGTTTTAAGCCTGTACCAATATTGGTTGTTGATCAATATGTTCGTGCTGTAAAACGAGGAACCGGTGAAGCTAAAGCCGCTGGTAATTATGCCGCAAGTTTAATTGGACAAAACCAAGCTAAGCACGAAGGTTTTTCTCAAGTTCTTTGGTTGGACGCAATTGAACATAAATACATTGAAGAAGTCGGCGCTATGAATATTTTTGTCCGCTTCAAAAATGAAATTGCTACTCCAAGTTTAAGTGGTTCTATTCTTCCTGGAGTTACACGTATGTCGGTTCTCCAAATCTTAAAAGATTGGGGCTACAATATTACAGAACGCCAAATATCAATAGATGAAATGGTAAATGCATACGATAAAGGTGAATTGCTCGAAGTCTTTGGATGTGGTACGGCGGCAGTTATTTCTTCAGTGAGCAAATTAAAATTTAATGATAAGCTAATGACGTTCAACGAAAACGAAGCTGGAGAACTAGCTCTAAAACTTTATAACGAACTAACCGGTATTCAATATGGTAAAATTGAAGACCGACATAATTGGCTAACCTACATTGACTAATTCGGATTCTAATTAATGTTAAAAAAATATTCATTTTTGCTAATGGTCGTGTTACTAAGCACGACCGTTTTTTGTGGTACAACAAAAAAACCAAAAAACATAATTTTACTAATTGGCGATGGTATGGGAATACCATCAGTTTCGGCTTCTGTCCTTTCAATGAGCAATGATCAATTTAAAAAATTTGCTACAATTGGATTAATAAACACTTGTGCAGCAGATAAATTAGTTACTGATTCCGCTGCCGGAGGAACTGCTTTTTCAACTGGCAACAAAACTAACAATGGTAAAATTGGCGTTGATCCAAATGGTAAAGTATTAACAAATATTGTTGAAGTTGCTCAAAAGTATAAAAAATCAACCGGAGTTGTTTCCACAAGTTCAATAACAAATGCCACACCAGCATCTTTTCTCTCGCATGTAGAATCACGCAAGAGTGAGTTTGAAATCGCCGAACAAATATCAAACAGCAAAGTAGATTTTCTTGCCGGAGCTGGCACAGATTTTTTTCTTCCTAAAGAATTAGGTGGAAAAAGAGAAGATGGTAAGAACTATGTTGATTCTATGCAAGCAAAAGGCTACGATTATTTGAGCGATACTTCCAAAGCTTCTAATATAGTTTCAAAAAAGAAATTTCTTGGTTTGTTTGGCGCTTCGGCGCTTCCACACGGCAATAAAAGAAGTTTTACTCTTGGGCATTTAACAAAATCTGCCATTGAATTATTAAGTAAGAATAGAAATGGATTTTTCTTAATGGTAGAAGGCTCGCAAATAGATTGGGCTGCCGACCAAAATAATAAGGACTATCTTTTTGCTGAACAAAAAGATTTTAATTCTGCCATTGAAGCGGCATTAAATTTTGCTGAAAAAGATAAGAACACTTTGGTTATTGTTTTAGCAGATCATGATACAGGTAGTTTTGGGGTTTCAGCCAGAAATAAAGATACCGGCATTCTAGATCTTGTTTGGGCTACTAAACTACACACTGCTAATCTTGTTGGTATGTTTTCTTATGGACCATCATCAAGTGTATTTGGTGGAATCCAAGAAAACAGCGATGTTGGAAAGAAATTGATAAACCTTATTAAGTAAATAAGCAAAAAAAAAGAACACAGATGACACGGATTAAAATGATTTACACTAAGTCATAATCTTCGAGTATCTGCTAAATCCGCTTTATCCAAGTTCTATCAATTTCAGTTTTTCAGTTATCATTAAATATTAGTAAAAAAGAATCTTTGAAAAGGAATGAATTTCGTAGAGATTGAAAAACTTAGAGTAGAACTTTCTTCCATTCTTCCGCGCACATCCGGAGTGCCAAAGGTTTTGCTTCTATGCTCATTCTATAAAAAGCTATTAGTTGCCAATGATAACTATCTTGCCGAAGCTTTTGCCGCTGAATTCATAAAAGATTTTCTTAACGAGCTAAACTACTTTTCCCCATTTTATTCTGAACCGGAAAAAACGAAAGACTTACTTTCTGTTTTGGAAAAGCTTAGAGAAATAGAAACTCTTTCTGAACACAAAGTTGAAATTGAAAAAGCAATCAGTTTAATAACCAACAGACTGGAAATTCTTTCTTCATCGCTTAACAGAAAAATAAAATCTCCAACGGAAAAAGGTGAGCTATTCTTTCCTTTGCTTGGCACAGTTTATAACTCATCGGAAATCATTAACTATTCCACGATCGAAAAGCTGAAGGTTAAGATTAGCAGTGCTAAGCATAAAGATACATTTGTATTCGTTCCATCGAACCACAAAAAAGAAACGTTAGAAGAGCAGGCAAAAATAAGTTTTGAGCTGGCAAAGAGTTTTATTGGCGAGTATAAACACCGTTTGGCAAACCATCACGAAGTTCTAATCTATTTTGAAAATAGAAATGCCGAGTATGACGGAAGATCACTTGGTGTTGCTTTAACAATTGGTTTAATTGAAGCATTTTCTTTTCACTATAACCTTCCATACATAACTCATATTAAAAGCAACGTGGTTTCTACCGGCGGAGTTTGTAAAAACGGTAAGCTGCAGCAATTGGGAAAGGAAGTAACCGAAAAGAAAGTTGAATCGGTTTTTTATTCGGCGCACGAAATAGTGATACTGCCAAAAGCTGATGAGCAAATCGCTGCTGAAAAATTAGAAGAGCTAAAAGAAAAATATCCGCAGAGAGTTTTAAAGATTACAGCAGTTGAAAGTTTAGAAGATTTGCTCGCGCGGCGTAACTTAATTGAATTTAAAAAGCAGCCGAAAGTTGTAAGAGCAGCAAGAGCCGCAAAGAAAAATTGGATTGCCTCAACCTTATTCTTGATCTTGACCTTAATCTTGATCTTTTTTTACATCAGCGAGTTTGATGATAACCCGGCAATTATTGAAGCACAAGAAAACACAATGTTTGTAAAAAACAAAAGCGGGAAAATTTTATGGAAGAAACAAATAGCCAATTGGGTAGACAGCACTGGATCCTTAAAAAAAGCTGTTTTTATAAATGATATTAATGATGACGGGAAAAATGAAGTTTTATTAACCAGTGAATTATTTGACAACGATAAAGATATTTCAGAAAACTATAGAGTTGCCTGCTTTGATAAAAACGGAAACCGTATTTGGAAATATTTTTTCAATGATAAAGTGGCTAGTAAGCGTGAAGATTTGAGCAACTACTACGCTTATTCCTACTTCATTGGGACAGTAATAATTAAAAAGCATAAGTTGATTTATTTATCCACAAGACATACAAGCAGTTTTAGCTCTGCAATTTATTGCCTTGATGCAAAAACGGGCAAGAGATTCGGTAGCTCATTTTGGAATTCGGGTTACATCGGCGACGGTTTAATTTACGATTTGGATAAAGATTCTAAACCGGAATTAATTTACACCTTCGCAAACAATGGATTAAAAAGAACAGGAATTGCAGTTATTTCTCTTAATGAAATAGATGGACAGGGACCAACTTCAGATGAGTATCACATATTCGATAAAAAGATCGCCAACTTTCAATCTTTTATTCTCACTCCCAATACTGACTACAATAAATATATGAAGGGATTCCAAAATGGATATGTTCTCAATTCACTAAGCATAAGCGAAAATGAAAAAAAAATATATTTTAGTTTGGAGGAAGGTTGGGGAAGAACTGGTTTTATAATGTCCTATAAGCTTAGTTTCGACTTCAAAAAGATTGAACCATTCTCACAGAGTTATTTTACTGGAAACAGAGATTATTTAGTGAGAGAAGGAAAACTTAACCCGCCTTACACGGATACACCAGAATATATGGCTTTATTAAAATCTCAAGTTCTTTATTGGAATGGGAAAGAATTTGTGAAAAGGAATGGGTTAAAACAATAGAAGCCGCATCTCTGCGGCTTTTTGGTTGACGAAGTAATTCCCTCGGTTACTTCACCATTATTTCCCCTAGTAATTCTTCATAGTTTATAAATATTTCCATGCTGAACGCTTTTGGAAAATAATTTTGAACTTTTTTTTTATTGCATATAAAAGTGTCAGACTTTAATTTTCCACCGCTTTGCAAAACATTTACGGAATTCAATAATAAGTGCAGAACAGCTTGGTCTTACTTCAAAGGATAAAAGATGGTGATTTTTCCGCTCCGGTGTTAAAAGCTTTGGTTGGCTGTTGTTCAAAAACTGCTTTAACAATAATTAATAAAAGCTACGGCGGCACGTTTAACTCCAATTTTCTTTCTCCAACAGATTTAGCAACAGATTCAATCGCTCCACTTTTCATAAAAGATAAATCCGGAGAACTGCCGATAAGAAAAACTCTGTTATGCTGGGATAAAGAAATTATAGATGAGTCTTCCGCCAATTATTTTTTGTTCAAAATTGTAAGCAAAAGAGTTGAGCAAGAAGCAGCAAAAAAGCTGAAAGAAGCCGATCCTTTCTTTGGTAAAATTTTGCGCAGTTTTAATCACTTAGTAGAAAGCGGCAGTGTAAACAAAGCAAGCTGGTTTGGTGTTGTTTATCTAACTCCAAAAGAATGCACTCAAATCTCCAATAAGCCAATAGAGCCGGAACAGATTGAATTATTCCCTTCTGAATTGTTTCAAGGTACAAACGAGAAGATTATCACAAAGTTATTTGCCTATCTTGAAAGGGAAACAAATTACATTGCTGCCATTCCATTAAACGCATTAATAAGAAAGATTAAGCATGTTAATGCTTCCTTTTTAAAAGATAATTTGTTGGATCAAAGCAATATGTTTTTTGAAGAGCAGATTGATATTCAACTTATTGTTAATAACAGCGTAGCAGAAGTTCACACGAGAATAGATGATTTTTATACAAAGAAAGGCAAGTTTACATCAGCCGAAAGTGAAATTGTTAAAAAAGTAATTTCTAATTTTTCTGTTGATCTTCAAGACGGCGGAATTTCCAGAGGCTTATACGAATACTTTGTTGTGCTCATGCCGGAGATTTCAAAGGAAAACTTTTACAGCAAGTATCATCAGCCGTTGGATTATTTACTGCGCCTGCTAAAAAAGGAAATCGCTAACGGTTTAGAAAAACAGACCGGATGATTTTCAAAAAGTTAGTGTTTTGTTTTTATTTATTAATTAGAAAGCAGAAAGAAGATTGTAATGCAAGATAAAATAAACATATCGGAAGAAGACATTTTCAAGTTTGTTCTTAATCCGGATTCCTTAGATAAAGATAAACATGAATACTTAGCTAATAATCAATCTCGTTTTGCAAAAGAAATTGAATATTGCAAAAAGCTAAATTCTGAAAGTGATGAGTCTGTTGAAAATGTTGCCAATCAAATTATTTCAAGAATAGAATTAGCCCAGCTAATTGAGTTATTTCCAAGTGTAACTGTTCAAGAATCAGAAAATGGAATTAAACTTGCGGCAGCTTCATCAAGCATGGCAGTTAATAAACCATCAACATCATTTTCTGATGAACAGCTTAATTATTTGATTCGTTTGGTTAGTTCAGGTTCACAATCATTGTTATACTTTTTTACAAGACAAGAATCAAAAAAACAGTACCGCATTAAATTTTTCCCATCCGAAAAAGAATATTTGGTGGATTATTTTTCCCAACCAATTGAAATCCTTGATGAACCCGAGATTCAGAAAATCGTGATTCTTTAAAAATTTCACTTGACAAATAGTGTACGCGTTCACTATTATTGTAGTGAACAAATGAGCACTATTATGAAAGAACTACTAACTGACCGTCAGCAAGATATTTTAGATTTCATTCAATCTTATTTGGAAGCAAACGGCTATCCTCCAACTTACAGAGAAATTGGAAAGCACTTTAACATTTCCAGTACCTTCGGAGTCAAAAGGCATGTAGACGCTCTTTCCAAGAAAGGTTATCTCTCTAACGAAAGCAAAACCAGCAGAACATTATCTATTATAGATGAGGATGGGCTAAACAAAGCAGGAAATTCTTTCGATAGTATAGTAGGATTACCAATTGTTGGTCGTGTAGTTGCTGGTTATCCGGTACTTGCACAAGAAAATATTGAAGGCAGTATGA
>CAZVYT010000058.1:0-20420 GCA_964631495.1 uncultured Melioribacter sp.
TCATTCCGAGGAGAAAAACATGATGGAACTTTCTTTGGAAGCAGTTCTTACTCTACAGAGCGGAGAGATTCCTTCAATCATGAAAGCAAGATTGATAGGAATGCTGCCGCAAAAAGAGCAACAAGAAAAATTAGCAGCTTAGATTCTGAGGATGCTATGCTTCATGACGAAGGTGAAAAGGATAGGTACCTTATTACTTATGCTGATCTAATTACACTACTATTAGGTTTGTTTATTATCTTGTATGCAAGTTCTAAAATTGATGCAAAAAAGTATGAAGGAATAGCTGCTGCGTTTGGAAATTATCTAGGTAACGAATCATTTGTTTCTTCTTCTTCAGAAAGTAAAGTAATTCCTGAACCAAAAGACAAACTGAGCAGCGAGCTAAGCAAGTTGATAGCTAAATCAGAATATTCACATTCTATTCAGATGGAAGAAACTGAGCGAGGCATTACGGTACATATCTTAGATGATGTTTTGTTTCAACCAGGACAAGCTGCACTAACTGAAAGCTCAAAAAATGTTCTTAAACAAATTGCAGAAGTTGTAAAGATGTTTCCAAATGATATTCGTATTGAGGGACATTCTGATAATATTCCAATTAAAACAGCGCGTTATCCTAGTAATTGGCATTTAGCGGCGGCTAGAGCAGTTGAAACAGTTCATTACTTATATGAAATTGAAGGTTTAGATCCGGATAAACTATCAAGCGTATCATACGGTGAATATAAACCTCGTGATTCAAATGATACTCCGGCAGGAAGAACAAAAAACAGAAGAGTAGATTTAGTAATTCTAAAGTAGGTATATATGAAAATCAACACACACAAATTTGGCGAAATTGAATTTGCCGAAGACAATGTTCTTACATTCAAAGAAGGTCTTTTCGGATTCGAAGAACTTAGAAAATTTGTTTTTATCAAACCGGATGATAGTATTTTTTATTGGATCAATTCGGTTGAAGATCCCGGACTTGCTTTTCCAATGTTCGGAGTAAGAGTAATTGATGAAAACTTTCCGCAAGAAGATAACTACGAAGCTTTTGCTATTGCGGTTATGAATTCTGACCCGCTTAAGATTACGATAAACCTTAAAGCACCGGTTTATATCAATCAAGATCAAAAAGCTGGGTTCCAGAAAATAATTGATACGGATAAATATCCGGTTTACTACAACTTATTTACTGAATAGGGCATTTATGTTAGTCTTAACAAGAAAAAGTCAAGAGGAGATCAAGTTTGGTACTGACATCACAATCAAGATCATCAGTATCTCCGATAACCAAGTAAAGATAGGAATTGATGCTCCGAAGAGTGTGCAAATTCTGCGCGGCGAAGTGTACGAGAAAGTAAAACAGAGTACAATAGAGGCGGCAAAATCTAACAATGCGCCTAACGTTGATTTACAAAAATTCAAAATCAAAAAAGTATAAGTATGAATCTTGAAAATGATAAAGTGAAAATACTTGTAATTGATGACGCGGATGTTATTCGTAATTCGCTAAAGAAATTTCTTTCTGAGTATGATGTTGAAGTTCTAACATGCAACGATGGATTAGAAGGATTGCAAAGCGCTGTTGAAATTAAACCGCAGCTAATTTTTCTTGATTTGATGATGCCTAATTTAGATGGAATTAAATTGTTACGCGTATTAAAAGTATTGGATGATTTGAAGCGAATTCCGGTTATAATTATTAGCGGGCACACAGATAAAACTAATGTGCTTGCTGCAATGGAAGCCGGTGCAGAAAAAATTGTTTCGAAGCCATTAACTAAAGAAGTTTTGATTAAGGCTATAAATGAAGTTTTGGGAAATAATTTTTTAGCTAACACTAAAAAACTAGCCCAACTCTCTTCTATTGAAAAAGATCAAATGAATAGAGAGCTAAAAAAATATTTTATTAATTCGATAGTACAAAAGAAAGAAACAATTACACAATCATTAAACAATAAGAATAAAGAATTACTAAAACTCATAATTCACGAATTAAAAGGTTCAAGCGGAACAGTAGGTTATACAAATATTTCAGAAATATGCCGAGAGATAGAAGGAGTTATTTTATCTCAACCAAGTACTTGGCAAGAAATAAATGTAAAGTGTCAATTACTTCTTGATAGTTTAACGGAAATAGAAACTAGTTTAGTTAAATAGGGAAAAATATGTTTGTAATTATTGGATTTGTTGTAGTTACAGCTTCTGTAATAATTGGTTTTACCATGGCGCATGGAAATCTGGCGACTTTAATTCAGCCTGCCGAGTTTGTAACAATTGGAGGAGCTGCACTTGGCTCTCTTTTGATTGCATCTCCGCTTCCATTAATCAAAAAAATTATTAGCGCCACAAAGAATTCATTAAAAAGCCATGGAAACACAAAGCAAGACTATATGCAAATGCTAAAAGCATTTAGCGATTTATTTTTAATTGCTCAACGCGAAGGTTTACTTGCTATTGAAAAACATATTGAAGCACCGGATAAAAGTGACATATTAAAAAAGGCTGACAAATTTATTCATGATAGCTATAGAAAAAGTTTCTTTTGCGACACAATGAAAGTAATGCTCGCAGGCTCAGTTCCTCCGCATGAATTAGAAGGATTGATGGATGCTGAAATTGAAACCTATGAAAAAGAAAACAGACCGGTTTTTGAAGGATTAGGAAGAGTTGGAGATTCACTACCTGGTTTGGGCATTGTTGCCGCAGTTCTTGGAATTATTGTAACAATGGGTTCTATTAATGCCGGCGCTGAAGCGGTTGGTAAACACGTGGCTGCTGCTTTGGTTGGAACTTTTCTAGGCGTACTTTTAGCATATGGCTATGTAAATCCATTAGCGGCAAATATTGCTCATACTATGGAAGAAAACGTTCAAGATTTGCATATCATTAAATCCTATATTCTTGCTTATGCAAAAGGTAATCCGCCATTTGTTGCGGCAGAAATTGCAAGAAGATCAATCTTTTTAGATCAAAGACCAACATTTGTTGAACTTGAGACTACATTAAGAGGCAAGAAGTAATGGAAGGTTCAGAATCCCCCATTATTGTTAAGAAAATTAAGAAAGGGCATGGCGGTCACCATGGCGGTGCATGGAAAGTTGCTTATGCAGATTTCGTAACGGCTATGATGGCTTTATTTATTGTACTTTGGATTTTGGGACAAGATCAAGAAGTTAAAGAAGCAGTTGCCGGGTACTTTAAAGATCCGCTTGGCTTTTCTACTAAAAGCAAAAGTTTAATAGATGGAAAAGGTCCTGGTCCATCACAAATACCAAGTTTATCTCTTTCTGAAGAAGAATTGGTTAGAGAAGCGCAGAAAAAAGATTTTGAAAAAATGCAAGAAAGCTTAAAACAAGCTTTAGAAGAAGATACTGATTTAAGTAATTTTTCAGATCTCGTGAAGATTGAAATGTCTAAAGAAGGGTTAAATATAGAGCTTATCGATAGTGCAAACGATATATTCTTTGAATTAGGAACATCACAATTAAAACCGGACGCTAAAAAACTTATTGGTAAAATTGGCGCAGAAATATCTAAACTGAAAAACAAAATTGTTGTAGAAGGACATACCGATTCCAGGCAATTTAAAAATATAGGAACTGGGTTTACTAATTTTGAGCTGAGTGCAGAGCGTGCTCTTTCTGCAAAACGTGCATTGGTTGTGGGCGGAATGGAAGAATCGCAAATTAATAATGTTTCCGGATATGCAGATACTAAGTTAAGAGATAGTAATGATCCGTATAGTTACGTAAACAGAAGAATAAGCATAACTGTCAAATTCAATGTGGCAAGGTAAATTATTATGCGCGTATTAATTGTTGAAGACGATACTTTTTTGCAAGATTTTTACCGGTTGTTTTTTAAAAAAATGGGCGGTGAAGTTGTAATTAGAGAAGACGGAAATGAAATTATCAATGAAATTATTTCCGGCAGTGTTGATCTTATTATTATGGATATTAATCTTAGAAATACTTATTTACATGATAAAAGAGTTGATGGAATTCATTTTTCACGGTACATAAAAACAAATTATCCAAATTTTGGCATTCCAATTCTGTTAATTACGGCATATCCAATTAATAGTTTTGGTGAAAACAAACTTGAAGAAAGTTTAGCAGACGATTATCTTATAAAACCAATTACAGATTATAATTTACTTGTTAAAAAAATAAATAAACTGGTGTTTACTCATAATGAAAGATAAAGTACTAATAGTTGAAGACGAAAAAGACACAAGGTTTATTCTCGAAAAATTATTATCGAGAAATAACTATGAAGTGGTAACGGCAATTAATGGACAGGACGCATTAGAAATCTTAAAAACTTTTGATCCAAAAGTTATTGTAGCGGATTGGACAATGCCGGTGTTAGACGGGCTTGCACTTTGCAACATTCTAAAAGGCGATGAAAAATTTAAACTAACATATTTCATAGTACTTACAGCACGATCTTCACTAAAAGATAGAATTATGGGACTTGATCTTGGCGCAGACGATTTTCTTGTAAAGCCAGTAGAAAATCAAGAATTACTTGCAAGAATAAGATCGGGAATACGTATTTATAATCTCCAAGCCGAATTACGAAACATAGAACATTCTAAAGCAGTTATTGAAATGGCTTGTACAATTGGGCACAAAATAAATAATCCGCTTAGCAGCTTAGTTTTATCACTAAAAAACATCGAAAACGAATTAACTGAATCCGAAAAATCTAAAATGGGTGAGGATTTAGTTAATATCAACGCATCAATAGTAAGAATCCGCACTTTTGTAAACGACCTTCTTCATCTTCAAAATGCAGAAACTGTAAATTATTTTGAAGATAGCAAAATGATTAAAACAAATTGATTTAAGTTTTTGCCTGTTCTTGCGATAATAAAGCGGAGAATTAGGCATGTTAGAACGAATCCAAAATATTTCTGCCGGTTCAGATTATAAAAACTCTACATCTAAATCTGGCAATTATCATAGAACATCGCAGTTCTTAAACACACTGCAATCTTCTCTTACCGATTCTATTTCACTATCTCCAGCAACAGCATTTTTAAGCAGCGTTCATTGGCGTTTAAAGAAATTAAGTAATGAAAAAGAAAAATTTGTCATCACATTCGATTTTGACGAATTTGAATTTACTGCCCACGTAGGACAGCCAGAGTTATTGATAACTCATACTATTGAGTATGAAGTAAAAAGAAGAATTGAGAACTATGCAAAATTATATGAAGCAACTATGCAGATGATTTGTTCCGTAACCGAGCATAATGAAAAATGTGGTTCAAGATTAACAATACCGGAATTAAATCTCTTTTTACTGGACGTATTAGAACTCGAAAATTTAACATATAACTTAAATTCAGAAAACTCAGAAGTGCTTAAAATATTTAATCAAAGAAGTAATTCTCTTTATACGGAGTTTAATTATTTGAATAAATGTATTGTAGCGTTTTTGGAGAAATATCTTTCACTAAAATACAATTTTACAGCCGGCGCAATTAACCAGAATGAAAATTTGCTCTTGCGTAAAGTTCAGATAAATAAATTGTAGCTATGGTATATCCAAATAATAACAAAATATTGCCGGCCGAAACAGAGCTCGATTTTCAAAATTACACTGAATTGCCGAACCACAATCCACTCATAATTATTGATCTGGAACTTAGAATTGTTTATTGCAACGAATCATTCAAAACCAACTTCAATCTTAATGTTGGCGATGATATTTCTTCAATGAATTCAAATCCGGAATTTGTTTATTTAGTAAAAGGATTTCACGAAAGCAGGTATAAAAATATTTCTCTTGATATAACTCTTTCTAACGATGCAGACACTCAGGTTAACAACTATTTTGTTCGTATTGAGCGTGTCATAATAAAAGAGAATCAATATTTTGTCCTAGTAATTGAATCGTTAGATCAAAGAAACAAATTAGAAAATAAAATAACTTCGCTTCACAATGCTTTGGATCAAGGCAGGTTGCCCTTAATGATTCTTTCTGATAACAGAAAAGTTTCTTATGTATCAAAATCTTTTGAAGTAGTTCTATCGAAAGAAATAGAAAACATTTATAATAAAGATTTATTAGAAATTGTTAAAGAATACTTAAGTGTAAAAGAATCAGAAGAACTGATGCTCGCCTTGCTAAATAAACGTGTTTGGAAAAAACTAATTTGCTTTAAAAAGAAATACCCGGTAGAATATTGGGAGTTTACACTGCATCCGGTTTTCGAAGTAGATAATCTTAGCCCAAATTACATTTTAATTGCCAGTAATTTAACAGAGCATATAAATCAGACAAGGGTAATTGAAAGATCGGAGAAAAAACAAAAGTTAATTATTGATAATATTTCAGACTTGCTGTTAATTGTTGAACGAGTTGGGGCTACTGCATTGTTTGATAACGCAAATGATAACTTTTGCAAGATATTCGGTTTAGATAAGAATAAAATTTATTCTCTTAAAATTGAAGATTTTATTCCAGAACAGCTTTCAAAAGAAATATATAATTCAATTGCTCAATTAAACAGCAGAAGAGATTCGTATTACGAATTCAATTATTGTCATTTAGAGCAAAGAGAATATAATTGTAAAATTACCTCGATTCCCGAGCTGGACAAGAGCCCCAGTTATTTTATAATTACAATGAAAGATGTTACCGAAGTAATATTATACAACCAGCAGTTAAAAAAAGCCTATCATAAAGAAATGCAGCTCAATAAAATGAAATCCGATTTTCTTGCTAATATGTCGCATGAAATACGAACTCCGTTTAATGCTGTCGTCGGATTTTCGGAAATAATAGACGAGAGCATTGAGACACAAGACTGGGAAATGATGCGCGATCTCATGGGCTCGATGAAAGAAGTTTTAGGCAGAGCCTTAAATTTATTCACAAACATTATCGAAGTTTCTCAAATTGAGTCCGGAGAAATTGAACTAGAAAGAGTTGATCTTAGCTGCAATCATGTTGTGAGGAATATTTACGAAAAGTTTGAAAAAGAAATTCAAAGAAGTAAACTTGAGTTTATCTTAGATCTAACAAAAGAACGATGTATAATAGAAGTTGATTGGGTGAAGTTTGAAAAAATAGTTCACTCGCTTGTTGAAAATGCAATTAAATATACAAGTGAAGGATATATTTTTGTTGGAACTAAAGTTTACAATGGAATTGTTGAACTAACCATTTCTGATACTGGTGTTGGTATGGAATCTTCACAGATAGATAGACTATTAAAACCATTTACTCAAGAAGTAGAAGGATATACTAGACCTTTTGAAGGAGCCGGATTGGGTTTAACAATAGCATACAAGTTAACAGTAATAATGGGAGGAAAATTCGAAGTTGTTAGTGTGAAAAACAAAGGAACTAAAATCACTGTTTCGTTTCCACTTTCCGTATAAAAATAATTATGATAGATGTCTCCGAAAAATATGGTAAATCTACAATAGGTAGTGAAATGCAGCTTTCCAAGTTTAGCAAGCTTGGCAAAGATCATTTTCAAATATTACCTCGCGGAGAAAGCGACCATATAAATATTATAAAGGAAAGCATTAGGTTTTTCTCACTTGATCTACCGGCTGAAATAAAAGAAATATTTATTCCTTACAATGAAGCGCCGCTCTTCTGGATTTTCGAATCATCCTTATTAAATCAAATAGAAGAATTTATGAAGTTCAATTTTAAAGGCATTACTCATACAGAGCTTCATAAGCAAATTAAAGAAAACTATACTCGTTGGGCTACAACAAAACTAAAAAGTGAAAAAGAATATTATTCAACTACAACAGTTAATTTTATCGAACGAGATATAAATAAACACAATTTCTTTAAGATGATTTTAAAGGGAATAATTTATACTTACCAAAGCAGTTATTATAATCCTACAAAAGCGCTTGAGCTGTTTAACGGAACATTTGATGTTGTAAATTCATTGCGCTTAAATGAGCAAACAAAACTGGAAATAAAATATATTCTCAAACTCTACATCGGTTTTGTTTATTTAAAAGAAAACGATAACGAAAACGCAAACTCTGCATTTAAAGAAGCCATTGAAGTTAAACAACAAGGCTGTACTGCTAAAATCTATGCAGCTTTATCAGAAATAAATTTGGGTAATGAAGATTTAGCCGCATATTACTTAAAAGAAGTGTTCTCCTATGATATTCAGAGACTTAGCATAGCTTTAAAAACGAATAATGTTGGAATGTTTAATTATTTCTTTAGGAATGCTTTTATTTATAACATCTTTCATGAAAAAGATTTTGCCAAAGCATTCGATTCTATCCAAATTATTATTAATGAACATAGACCAACAGACACCGGATTATTGACAAGATGCTTGGAAAATTTAGAAAAAATTAAAAAAAGAAAATTAGACGAATACTATGATGAAGAAATAGTTAAAACAATAGCTTTTGCTGAAAAAATAATTCCGGTTTATTCCAATTCGAAAAGTACATTGTTGTTTGCAGCATATAATGAATTTAGAAATAAACTTAACTCTATTGTAGAAAGTATAGTTGCTAAAGTAAAAGAAAAATATTACAAAGAAGTAAAAGAGAGCCTAAACGCATTCGACTTGGTAATTAAAGATAACCTAAGTGCAGAAAAACATTTGATCGAAGAATTAGAAAGTTTTAAAACTAAATCTAGAGATTTGCTAAGTAATTCAATTAAAGATGTACAAAATAATTACGACTTGGATGCAAAAAACATAGAAGCAAAAATTGAAGACTTACCAAATATTGATAAATACAATCCGCGGGTTTCGCTGTCTAATAATATGACATACAACACAGTTATTGCTTTCGTAGTATTTATTATTGGAAGTATGAGCAATTACTCAAACACAAGGGTTGATAGTTCATCCGAGTTAAATTCTCTTTTTGCTCAAGTACTTATAGCTGGCGTAAAATGGGGCGTAATTAGTTTTTTATTGGGCGTAATTATTTCTATTGCAATGACTGGTGTTATTGTAATGGAACGGTTTGATATAAAATCTAAACTGCAGAAAAGACTAAATTATCTTAGGATAGAAAAAGAAAATGCTATAGCGGAATTAAAAGAAGTTAGCGCGCATAAAGAAAAAATAATGATTGAAAATATGACCAGCGGTATTGAAATGCATAAAAAGAGAGTCGAAGAAACTAAAGAAACAAGATCCTTAGCAGAAAAGGAAAGGATAAATTTGGCAAACCAGAAAATTGAAGAAGTAACCGCAGATTTAGTAAAGATACTCGCCTGATTAAACCAACAAACTTTTAACTATAACTACAAACAAAACCAAGTGGTTAATATTAGCCGCAATTTTTAACTAAACCCACATCTATCGCTTATTTTCAACAAAAACAGTAGAAGTCCAAAATTCTCTCATGGTATGGATATTGTTCGTTTAAGTAAAAAATGTGGTAAAATCATCCATTCTATTATAAAAAATAGAAAAAACTTTTTGCTGACTACTAGACGGTGGCGCACAAATACATTAGACTCAAATCCAATTGGAGTTTATGATATTGCCAGCTATGCTAGGAATTACGGTTACAATGTTGATGTGTACTACATAGATGAAATACCATTAACAAATAAGATTGAAATAGTCCAATTATTTGTCTTTGAATAAAAAAAACAACCATGTGCTTTTGTATATACGGTTTTTACAATGTGTCTTAGCCAAAACAAAAATAATTTGGGAATGTGAGGCTGTATTGAAAATATGTTTTGCTTCTAGAGAATGCTTTCCTGCTTATTATGGCGGAATTGGTTCTCATTTTTACTTCCAAATGAAAATGCTGAAAGAACAAGGGCATTCAGTAGTATTTGTTACTTATAAATACGATAATGCCGATCTTGACGACCTTGCAAAACACTACGATGGTATAGAAGTAATTTTTGCTGATAAGACGCAGCAATATTTTGCCACGCATGAAAATTTGAATAACTCTCATCTACTATGGGTTTCAATACATGGTTTAATTACGAACGAAGGTTACTCGTTTGATTATATAATTTTTCCAGATTGCGGTGGAGAAGGCTTTTTTACAATTCTTGTTAACTCAATTTATCAATTGTATTCGAATTCGAAAATCCTAATCGAGATCGAAGGACCAATGAAAGATGTTGCTGTAAGAAATAAAAATCTTTTAGATGGTCATTATGAACTAACAAAACTTTTGGAAGAATACTGTTTTTCCCACTGCGCATATTTTACATCGCCAACTAACCTAATGTTGGAAGAGTTAACTGAGCATATTGATACTGCAAAAGTAGAATATGCTATTGTTCCCAATATGGTTAATCCTATCTTTTTAGAAAACAACTTAAATGATTGTTTGAAAGAGAAAAACATTTTGTATATCGGGAGATTAGAGCATAGAAAAGGTCCAGATTTATTAATAGAGGCATTTGCAGAAATTATTCCAGAGCTGACAGATGAAACTGTTAATCTTAAATTTGCCGGACGCGATCAATAC
Organism: uncultured Melioribacter sp.; assembly: GCA_964631495.1. Taxonomy (GTDB): domain Bacteria; phylum Bacteroidota; class Ignavibacteria; order Ignavibacteriales; family Melioribacteraceae; genus Stygiobacter. The sequence continues at coordinate 10,461 of CAZVYT010000058.1, forward strand.
TGGGCTGATTATGATAAGACATTTAAAGAGCATTGGGGCTTAGCTATTTCGAATAATAATCTTAAAATCGAATTCCTTGAGTTTTTAAATCATACTGAATTAGAAAAGATTTTCGCTTCTACATGGGTTGCTGTATTTCCTTCTAGATGGGAGCCTTTTGGAAACGTAGCATTGGAAGCAATATTGGCAGGTGTTCCGGTTATTGTTACACAAAAGACGGGACTTGAAGAAATAGTTGGCACAGATTATCAGTATACTTTTCAGGCGGGAGATGCACATAGTCTAAAAACAGCTCTTTTTTCGATTCTTGAAATTAACAATGAAGAACATAGATTACTTTCTACCAACGTGAAGCAAAGAGGAAGAGAACTTCTTAAGAGCTCGGCAAATGTTTTTACTGCTTTTCTAGAAAAGAACCGGCTAGAAAAAACAATAATTCGAAAAGAGGCTGATACAGGCAAAATTTTCGAAATATTTCACTCGGTTGCATTACTTGGTGGAGATAATCATCTTCGGTATGAAATGTTATACAAAGATTACAAAACAATAAATGATTTATACCAACAAAAATCCCGTTCCTTTGAAGAATTGGAAAAGCAAATGGCAGTTTTGGCAAAAGAAAATATGCTGCTAAAAGAGTATGTAAAAGTTATTAATTCAGTAAAGGATTTGAAATGAATTTGAAAATAGATACACAACCTGAAGAATGCACAATATACTTTACAGATGTGTGCAACTTTAGTTGTGAGGGATGTAGCAGGCAAACAGTAGGCAAACCGAAACACAAAGAAATGGATGTTGAAACGGTTGAGAAAATATTAACAGCATATCCATCTATTGAAAGTTTCTGTATTGCCGGCTTGGGAGAGCCAACAATTGGAAAGCATTTTCCTGAAGTAGTTAATTATTTACTTAATAAAGGTAAATATGTCGGTATTATAACTAACGGTACTTACCCGGAAAGGTTATTACAGCTCGAAAAATCTCCTTCTTACATTTCGATTAGTTTATACGGATTTAACAAAAATGAATATAAAGAATGGACAAAGGTGGATGCCTTTGAGAAAGTAAAACAAAACTATAAAACACTAAAAAGCAGATTTGGTAATGTTGGTTTTTCTTACATTCTAAATAAAGAGAACTATAAAAAACTAGATGATATTATCAAGGTTTGTGATGAGCTTAAACCTTCTTTTCTAAATCTAGTTAATTATTTAGTATATGACTCCACAGATGAAAATGAGCTTAAGAAAATTATTAGCCTAGAAGATGTAGAAATAATAAAATTTATTGAAAACAGATGCAATTCTCGTAACTACATAAATGTAAGACCAATTTATAATGACAATGACGATGATGTATTTAGTTGCCCCTCATATGAAAGGATAATAAATGTAGATGGACAAGGAAATATTGGCGGTTGTCAAAGACAGATAACTCCAAGCATTGAGTATGGGAATTTTGCGTTTAACGATGATCCTTATAATAGTGTCCCGATGCAGATGCTTCGTCGGGGAGTAAATAATGGTCATTACCCACATTTAAATTGTAAATCTTGCTTCGGGCGGTTCAATCAACTTTCTATCCGCGAGAAAGTGGTTAGGTTCACAGGTACTACAAAAGCAAATATTGCAATAATGATTCTATTTCATGAAAAAGTTGAACAAACAATTGAGTGCTTAAAAAGTTTTCTTCCTTCAGGTAATAATATATACATACTAAACAACGGCAGCACTAAAGAGTCTCTATATAAACTAAAGGAGTTCAGTAAAAATTATTCACAGATAAAGATTTTTAATTCAGAAAAAAATCTTGGTGTTGGGGTTGGAAGAAACTTTTTAATTGAGCATACAAATGAAGAGTGGATGTTTTTTGTTGATAATGATATTTATGTTACAAATAATGAATGGTTCACCGAGTTTTTGGTTTTCAAAGCCAGCTATCCTACTATAGAAGTTTTTATTCCCAAACTGTTTAATCTTCATGAGAATGCGTTTGTCGTATATCAAAATCTTGGTATAAAAGATAACCATATAGCAAGCTACAAGGCTAAAAATGGTTTGTTGAATAACTTTCCTGGTGGAGCGGCAATTATTCACAGATCATTATTTCAACGACTTGGCACATATGATGATCAAATGTTTGTGGGTTTAGAAGATTTTGAGTTTGTACTGCGAGGAATAATAAATAACTCTCCTGTTAAAGCTAAACTTATTGATAGCATTGAACTGATTCATGATCACAGAAAAATTACTTTAGAAGCAGATAAGAATGCTGTAAAAGTGCGTTATGATGAATCGCTAATACAAAAATCTTTTGATAGAATGCAAAAGAAATACCCGGACTTAAATGTACGACATGAGTGGCGTTCTTGGGTTAGAGAGCAGAAAAGTACACTCATTGAATTCGATAAGTATGATTTATCATTATTAACTGAAGAAAGAAATTTTGGTGCTAGGTCAAAATCTAGAAATCATGTACTTAAAAACAATTCTACAAATGCTCCGGAATTATCTAATGAAGAATTAATGGTGGTTCAAGAAGTAACCAAAAGGAATAAATTTTCAAAAATTTATTTGTTTCAGGAATTCGAGAATCAAAATACTATTATAAATCTTTCGCAGCTGGGAATAGAGCTTAACTGTTATAATAATTTTGAGCTAACCCAAGCTTCTGTCAAAGTTAATTTTAGCGATAATGTAGAAGTTGAAGAACTCTATTCCTCATTTCAAGAACAAGAACCAGTTTTGATTATTATAGATCATATTCTAGAGAAACTTTATGATCCCCGCTATTTATTGAAATTAACAAAGACTGTTCTTGGTAAAAATAATAAAAGCCGCTTAATACTGTTTGCCAAGGGGAGTCAAAGTTTTGGTATAGACTATCCACAAGATGAAAGTAACTACCGAGAATGGAAACTTCAAGAATTAGTGTTGTTTTTAAGTTCCGGCGGGTTCACTGTAGAAAACCCAAAAGTACTTCAGTCATTCCATGGAACAGGAATTTCTGTAGAATTATCAATAAATAACAAAAACTATAATCAGTTTTTAAAAGATTGCGGTCTGCCAGAACTCAGTATGCATTTTTTGATTTGCAGTAATGAACATGGAAAAGCAAAATTAAGCGGCGGAATTGGATCTTATGTAGAAGAAGCTCAAAAGTTGTTCCCCGACAAAGAATTGGGAGTTTTCTTATTGGGTAAAGGTGATCTCTTACCGGAAAAGAATGCTTTACTTGAAAATAGATTCTTATCGGTTTCCAATTTTTTTGATCAAAATACTATGCATGCGAATAATGTTGCTGAATTGTTGCTTAAGAGCATACAGGTTATTCAGTATCTGTATGTAAACTTAAAAACAATTGAAGTGCAAGATGTTGAAGGTTATGGGATAAGATTAGTACAGGGTAAGAAATGCGAATTGATAAGTCGATCTATTAAGATTCAGATTTGTGCACATGGTAATAAAATACAAATGGAAAAGGTTTTTGAAGAGTGGCTTGATCCGTTGGACTATGAAACTGCTTATAAAGAAAAAATTACTTTGGAGAATGCCGACCGTGTGATTTTTCCAACAAAATATATGCGTAACCTTTACGAGAGTGCTGGTTATCAAATTAGTTCCGATAAATCAGTTGATTTAAGGCTTCCCTTCACTTTCAAAAACTTTCCACTTAATAAATATGAAGTGATTGATACTGTGATTTTCTATGGTAAAAGAATAACTGTTAAGGGTTATGATGTTTTTGCTGAAATTATGGGTTTGTTGGATATCAATGGTTTAATTGGCAGGCAGATTAAAAAGATAATTATGATTGGTCCCAAATTTTCTGAAATGCAAAAGATTAACGATTATCTGAATACTTATAAAAACCGAATAGAAGTATTGGAACTATCGACAAATAGAGAAGAGGCAATAAGTACAATTGAAAAGTATCATTCTCGAGCATTATGTATACTACCGTATAAATCAGATAACCATCCCTATTCGCTTTTAGAAATTATACAGACTGGATGCTCATTCGTCATCTCAAATACCGGCGGAGTTCTGGAAATGATTCCAGGAAAGTACCATTCTCAATTAACCAGCTCATTAGAAGCTAGAAACTTTGTTCGCATTATTAAGGAATTATTATCAAAACACAAAAATGAACGGTATAGTTTATTTTCGTCACTTTATCATGATGTAATAAAATCTCAAGAACATTACAACCAAGAATATGTTCGGCAAAATAAAAACTATGAAGTATTTAATTCGGCTTTAGAAAAAGAAAAGCTAAAATCCACTCTTATTGCGGTATTATCCGAGAATAATAATCTATATAATGAAAGATTGATTGATGCAATAAAAAATCAAGTATTGCTTCCAAACAAATTAATTTGCCTTTACAAAGATGAAGCAATAATTGAACCGATTAAAAATAGTTTGGGAAAAATGAACTTTTCGTATGAACTTATAAAGTTTGAAAATTATAATATAGCAAGGAATGAACTGCTACAGAGCATTGATACAGAAGCAGTAGCAATAGTTAAGAAAAACGACATACCTGTAAACTATTTTTTAAGCTCATTAATTAATTTTTTAAGCAGAAACGATGACTATAGTTGTGTTACTTCATATTTAAGAATTTCGGAAAATCTTGAAAGTACACATGATAGTTCAAGAGTACTAAAAGGAAAGAATCCTTACGGTGAATGGGGAATGCTAAACGTTGATGGCGAAAATTACTATGGCATAGGAAGTTCATGTTTTAGTACACGCTTTATGAAGTCTATCAATGGTTGGGAATTGAAAGACGAAGATGTGGATGATTTAGCAACTTTTTATAAAATAAGATCTAATAATGGAAAAATAGGAGTTGTTTGTTTACCTCTTGTAATTAGAATTGGGCAAAATAAATTACCAAAGTATAAACGTAATTTTGCGATAGAACAATGTATTGCTAACAATTATTATGGTCTGGATAAATTTGATTCTCATCGAATATCTGGACTTCTACAGAGCAATTCATTAGGTAAGATTTATTCAGAACGAGGAGAAATTCCTGAGCTTGAAAAATATTTAATCGCAGTTCAAACCCTTCTTGTTAATCAAAAAATCTTGGAAGCAAAAGAATTGTTAGATAGTATTAATATAAAAGAATTTAATAATGCTCCAAAAGAAATGCAGAACAAAATAAAAAGAATCAAAAGTAAAACCGAAGAAATAATTAAAAAGATTGGAGTTAGAAAAGAGAATACAGGTATTGCGGTAAATTTGAACCCAGTTGTTTCGGTTATAATTCCTACTTATAACCGACATGAGCAACTAAAAGAAGCAATTAATAGTGTGTTGAATCAATCTTACAAAAATTATGAAATACACGTTGTGAATGATGCGGGGAATGATGTTAGTAATTTAATTAATTCTATTTCTGATGATAGAATTCATTATCACAGGCATAAATCTAATAAAGGATTAGCAGCCGCAAGAAACACCGGAATCAGAAATTCAAAAGGAGAGTATATTGCTTTATTAGATGATGATGATGTATTCTATAATGAACATTTGGAAGTTGCAATTTCTGAACTAATAAAAGGAAAAGATGCAGTCTATACGGATGCAGTTCGATTTACCTATAAAAAACACAAAGATGAATATAATTTGATATCGAAGAGTGTTCCCTACTCAATAGATTACAATAGGAATAAACTATTAATGTCAAACATTTCTCCAGTCAACTGTTTTGTTTTCAAAAAAAACTTGATCGAAAAATGTGGACTTTTCAATGAACAATACGAGGTACTTGAGGATTGGGAGTTTTGGCTCAAACTTTCTAGAGTAACCGATTTTTATCATATTAAGAAGCCAACAGTTCAAGTAACATGGAAAGATGACGGAACAACCATGACGTCGTCAAAACAAAAATTATTTCAAACTTTCCGTGAAAAAATTTATTCTGAGTATAAAGAAGAAATAAAAAGAATTCCAAACCAAGCAGAAATAATTGCAGAGTTCCAAACAATCTGGGAAAATGATAAATTAAACAAACCGATAGTCTCTGTAATTGTTCCGACCTATAAGCAACTGAATTACACAAAAGAGTTTTTAGAATCTTTATACACGTATACAAAAATCCCTTTCGAATTAATTGTGGTTGTAAATGATAGCGAAGATGGAACAAAAGATTACTTACAAGAACTATCTAATAAACAATCTTACTTACAAATTGTGGTTAACTCCGTAAACAAGGGTTTTCCCGCAAGTATTAATCAAGGACTTAAAATTGCAACTTGCGGCAACTACTTAATTATAAATAATGATGTAGTGGTAACCGATGGCTGGTTGGAAAAATTGTTGGATATATCTAATAAAGATTCTCAGATCGGTCTTGTCGGTCCAATAAGCAACGAAGTAAGCGGCTTGCAAAAAGACGAAACTACTCAAGATAGTTCAATTGAAGAAATGCATAAATACGCTTCAGAAATTTCAATAAATAACAAAAACAAAATAGTGCATTTTCCTAGAATAGCGTTTTTGTGCACCTTGATTAAGAAAGAAGTTATAGAAAAGATTGGTGGACTTGACGAACGTTTCTCGCCCGGCAATTACGAGGATGATGATTTTTGTCTGCGGGCTCAACTTGCCGGATACAAAACTGTTATTGCAAAAGAGGTTTTTATTCATCATTACGGATCGAAAAGTTTTAAAGCAGATGGAGTAGAAGTTTATAATGAAAGATTGAATATTAACCGGTCTATATTTGTAAATAAGTGGGGTGTAACTCCAGATGAAATCTGGCTTGGTAATAAAACTATAAAAGAACATCAGATTATTTTCCCTATTAGTAAGGATTTGTTCAAACAATTCTTTGATAGGACAAAAGTACAGATAGCTGATAAAGAATTAGATTTAGCAAAAGAATCAGTAAGTAAAGCAGTAGAACATTTTGAGGAGAAACACTCTTCAATAATTTCATATACCGAATTGTTAGATCTTGCTGCTAATATATATTTGGCTGTTAATGATTTGGAAACAGCAAAAGTATATTTCGAAAAAGAGTTGGAAATTGACCCAAGATCATCATCAGCTTGTTACGGGCTTGGACAAGTGTTCTATGAATCAGAAGAAAATGAGGCTGCAAAAACCATGTTCGAATGGGCGGTGAAAAATGACCCCGGACATCAAACTGCTATAGCCTCCTTATCTGAAGTAAATTCCATACTCGGACTTGAAGCTACACACAACACACTTTTATTAGAGGAATAAATGCCACGCTTAACATTATCAATGATTGTAAAAAACGAAGAAAAATACTTGAAAGAATGTTTAGAGTCAGTAAAAGGGGTTGCAGATGAAATAGTAATAATTGATACCGGTTCTACTGATAATACAATTAAAATAGCAGAAAGTTATGGAGCTACTATTCATTATTTTGAATGGGTTGATGATTTTTCAGCCGCTAGAAATTATGCCTTAAGTAAATCCAATGGAACATGGATTCTCTATCTCGATGCCGATGAACGGTTAGTTAAAAAATCAATTCCGGATTTAAACAGGATAATTTGCACAACAACTAAAACCGGTTACTTCTGTACAATAAAAAGCATTGATAGAGAAGAAAGCCGCGATAACTCAATGCAATATGTTAGATTATTTGCTAACTCACCTGATATAAAATTTGTCGGCAAAGTTCACGAACAAATAGTACCTTCTTTAACTTACAATGAATATTCACTTTCCAAATCTTCAATTGCCATTGATCATGTTGGTTACAATGTATCTGTAGAAGATAAACAAAAAAAAGCTTCGCGTAATTTACCTTTACTCCTTGAAGAATATAGTATAAATAAAGATGCTTATTATGCTTTTCAGTTGGCACAAACTTATAATGTATTGAATGATGATGAGAATGCTTCTGTCTTTTTCAAAATAGCAAGCGAGTCTTCAAAGTTGGACCGGCAGTATAGAGCTCAATGCTATTCTTCACTAGCATTAATTGCTCACAAAAGTTTTAAAAATCAAGAAGCAGAAAAGCAAATTGCATACTCTCTTAAGGTAGATGATAAACAACCGTTTTCGTATTTGCTCGCCTCCAAAATATCACATCGAAAAGGAGAGCTTACACTTGCAGAAGAAAGATGTAAACGAGCTTATATACTTAATCAAACACTGCTTGTTAAAGGATTTGATTCTATAATCTCAGTGCTCTTAGACCCAGAAGAAGTTATTTATTATGGATTAATTCTTGCTCTCCAAAATAAAAACAATCAAAACTATTCATTTTATCAAAAAGAATTATTCGCTTTATACAAATCTTATGACGAAGCTAACTCCACAAACAATTATGATTCTTTAACAAAAATATTTAGCAATGCAGCTTTTTCTACTAACGAAGTTAGTGTCATAATTAATATGATTAATAAAAATAACTTAAACTTCTTTTTATTCATGTTGGGAAATAACCCTTATAAACAACAGGTTATGCTAATTGTTGAAAAGCTTCGATTTAGATTCCCTGAGTCTTTAGAAGTTAGAAAATCTTATGCTCGTCTTTTAGAAGAACTTGGAAAAATTGATGAAGCTATTGAAATAATGGAAGAAGTAGTAAAAGAAAATCAAACTGACCCGGCTGTCTATTTCTATTTAATTTCATACTACTTAAAGTTGGGAAAAGGAGAAAAAATTAAGCCAATAGTACTACAACTGGAGAAATACTTTTCACATATTCCGGATGTAATGACAAGAGTTAGAACATTAAAAAGAAAACTTCTTATGCTTACTACGGTGCCGTTATAATTCTTTAAAGAAAAAGCTAAACTTTTTTAAGTTCCCCCCGATAATATACTCGAGAAGCAAATGTTCTAAACATAACTGAGCAAGGAAGCTCGGGAACAAACAAAAAACAAGGAGGTTAGTCATGGCATTCTCAGTAAACACTAATTTAGGCGCACTTCAAGCCTACAACGCATTAGCAAAAGTTAATGCACAAACCGAAAAAGCACAGCTTCGTTTAGCAACCCAAAAGAAAATCAACAGCGTAGCAGATGATACATCTGGTTACAACGTTGGTAAAAAATTGGAAGCTCAAACATTAACACAAAAAGCTCAGTTAAATAATATTTCTTCTGCAAAGAACTACTTAGCAACAGCAGAATCTGCATTACAACAAGTAAATGATAAGTTGAATCAGATTAAAGCAAAACAAGTAGATGCAGATGATCCATTGAAAGACAGTGCATCAATTGCAAAAGATATCAGAACATTGGCTGGTGAAATCGATTCTATCTTAAAGAACACCAATATCAATGGCACACAATTATTGGCAAGCACAGATGGATCAACAGCTTTAGGCAGTGCTACATTTGATGTAGGCGGTTCTTCTTTCAGTCTTGATTTTGCTAGTGCTTCAAATCTTGGTTCAGCAGCACTTGCAACAGCTATTGGTACTTCAAATTTGACAAGCTCAACAGATAATACTGTGCTTGATTATAACACAAACACAGTAGCAGATAATGTTCGCGCTGCGCTAGGAAGAATAGGTAACTTGACACAAACATTAGATTCCCGTCAAGAATATTTAACAGCGGCAATAGCAAACAACACAGCAACAATATCAAACATCTTTGATGCAGATATGGCTGGCGAGCAATTGAATGCAACAAAAGGACAGATAGCCGGACAAATAGCAACAGCAATGCTTTCGCAAATGAACAGTGCACCACAAAATATGTTGTCGTTATTCCGTTAATTGAAATTAAACATTACAGTCCCTCGGCAGCAGCCGAGGGCGCTTTAACTCGAAAAGCTTATTTGTAAAATGAAGAAAAAAGGGGGACTAAAGAAAAAAAGTTTAAGAGAAATTCTCTTAAATCAGGCAAGGAAGCTTGAAACAAACAAAAAACAAGGAGGTTATTCATGGCGTTCTCAGTAAACACTAATTTAGGCGCACTTCAAGCCTACAACGCATTAGCAAAAG
>CAZVYT010000059.1:0-12463 GCA_964631495.1 uncultured Melioribacter sp.
TCTTCAACTTGGGTGGTGAAATTATCAAAAAAAGGAACAATAAAAAAACTATATTTGACTATTCATCCACAAGCAGAAAATGATACATGCAAGTTTACAAATCATTTATCCCGATAGTTTCAGTAATCTTACCAACATTTAACAGAGAATATTTACTTCCACGTGCAATAGAATCTGTAATTAAACAGACTTTTTTGCAATGGGAACTGCTAATAATTGATGATGGAAGTACAGACAAAACTTTCGAATTGATAAATTCTTATATAAAAAACTTTGAAAATATAAGATACATCAAACACTCAAATAGGCGTCCGCCTTTATCACAAAATATTGGAGTGCTTGCTTCTGCAGGAGAGTTTGTTTCTTTTCTTGGCAGTGATGATGAGTATAAACCAACTTATTTGGAAGAGCGAGTCAATTTTATTAGGTCAAAATCGGATCTGGATATGATTCATGGTGGAGTAGAAATAATTGGACACCCATTTGTGAAGGACAAAAACGATTTATCGAAAGAAATTCATCTTTCGGAATGTGTAATTGTCGGTACTTTTTTTGGCAAACGCAATTTTTTTATTGAGTTAAATGGTTTTGCTGATTTAAAGTACAGTGATGATTCTGATTTTTTTGAACGCGCAGTTAAAAAGTATAAAGTGGAAAAGGTTAGTTTCCCGACTTATGTTTATTATAGAGATACACCAGACAGCATTTGCAGTACTATAATAGAATAAATCTTGAAATAGTATATTTATAAAATTTTTTGTTTTCCGAGAAAATAGCTTTAAATAGTGGCTATATAATATTGGTTTTTCCATTACCATGATAATATGCTTGAAAACATAAGAACATATTAATATGTTGGTATAACTTTTTTAATAATTTTATTCACGGAGATATAATGAAACGAAGGGACTTTTTGAAATCTGGTTTATTGGCCGGTGCTTCCGTTACTTTGCCTGGTACCTATGAAAGTTTATTCGCGCAAACGAAATCTACTTCTACACAAGCTTATGATTTAGTTGCGATAAAAGGCGGTGAACCGGATGCAATGTTCGATGAAGCTATTAAACATCTCGGTGGAATTAAAAACTTCGTTAAGAAAAATCAAAAAGTTTTAATAAAGCCCAACATTGGCTGGGATGTAGTGCCTGAACGTGGGGCAAACACGCATCCTAAATTAGTTTCCAGAGTTATTAAGCATTGCTTTGATGCCGGAGCTAAAGATGTTTATGTTTTCGATCATACATGTGATGATTGGAAACGCAGTTATGCAAACAGCGGAATTGAAAAAGCAGTTAAAGATGCCGGCGGCACTTTGGTTACGGGAAATAGCGAAAGAATGTATCAAGATGTATCTATTAATTTTGGAAAGTCACTTACCAAAACTAAAGTTCACGAACTTGTGCTTGATTCTGATATTTTCATAAATATTCCTATTCTAAAACATCATGCTTCAACAAAACTTTCCATCAGCATGAAAAATTTAATGGGAGTTGTTTGGGATAGAGGCTATTGGCACCGCAATGATTTGAATCAATGTATAGCTGATTATTGCACTTATAGCAAGAAACCTATGCTTAACATAGTTGATGCTTATTATATGATGAAACAAAATGGTCCGCGCGGAGTTTCAACTGCGGATGTTTCTTTGATGAAATCTCAGATTATATCTGCTGACATAGTAGCTGCAGATGCAGCCGCGGCAAAAATGTTTGGTCTGGAACCATCTGATGTTGGGCACATTAAAATTGCAGATTCAATGAAGATTGGAACAATGGATTTATCCAAGCTTAGTATTAAGCGGGTTATTTTGTAATCCTATGATAAATTCATGAATACTTCACTTCTGAAAAAAATTAGGGTTGCTGTTTCGTTATTGTTTTTAATAGCAACTACTTTTTTATTTGTTGATATTTTTCATTTAACTACTCCGATAGTTTCAAACAGCATTGTGTTTCTTCAGTTTGTTCCATCATTGCTAAAATTTGTTGCACTATTTTCTTTTACTGCTTTTGGTTTCATATTAATTCTTGTCCTAACTATCCTATTCGGAAGAGTTTACTGCTCTAGTATTTGTCCACTCGGTACATTTCAAGATGTAATTAATAACATTGCAATAAGAACTCGCAAAAGGAAAAAGAGAACTGCCAAATTTTTGCGGGAATACAAAGTACTTAGATTTTCCTTTTTAGTGTTGTCTATAGTTGTTTTTGTTTTAGGAAGTACTGTTGCTATAACTTTTCTTGATCCTTATAGTATTTACGGAAGATTTGCCGGTAATTTTTTTAGACCGGTATTAGCATTTCTGAATAATATTACCACTAGTGTATTAGAAACAGCAAAAATTTATTGGCTATATCCTTTTGATTTACATGCTTTTCATTTAATTCCTTTTTCAATTGCATTAGCATTTTTTGTTTTAGTTTTTGTATTGGCATGGAAAAAGGGCAGACTTTATTGTAATACAATTTGTCCTGTTGGCACTTTGTTGGGCTATCTATCAAAACTTTCTCTTTTTAGAGTTGTTATAAATGAGGCAGATTGTTTAAGCTGCGGCGCGTGCGCTCGTGAATGTAAGGCAAACTGTATAGACAGCAAGAACAAAAGTATAGATGTTACAAGATGTGTAGATTGTTTTAATTGCTTATCATCATGTCCTACAGAAGGTATTACTTACTCATTTTCTTTCAAGAAAAAAGAAACAAGTAGTGAGGTAAAAAATAAATCAAAAAGAGATTTCTTGACGAAAACATCTCTCTACTTAATTTCACTGTCCACAATTGCTGCTCAAATCGAAAAAAAAATTAAGGCTACAAAACCAAGTACTGTACCTGTCTTTAGAAAAGTTGCTGTTTCTCCACCCGGCTCAATAAGTCTAGATAGATTTAACTCCAAATGTACAGCATGTCATTTGTGCGTAAGCGCCTGTCCAACACAAGTTTTGCAGTCATCATTTTTAGAATATGGCTTTACGGGAATGTTGCAACCACGCTTAGACAATCTCGCCGGATTCTGCAATTTTGAATGTAAAGTATGCGGAGATGTTTGTCCAACAGGAGCAATTTTACCAATTGATTTAGAACATAAAAAACTTGTACAACTGGGCAAAGCAATATTTGTTGAAGATAACTGCATTGTTAAAACTGAAAAAACAGATTGCGGTGCTTGCTCAGAACACTGCCCAACAAAAGCAGTGCACATGATTCCATATGAGGGAAAACTAGTAATTCCTGAAGTTCGTGATAAATATTGTATCGGGTGCGGAGCTTGTGAATATGCTTGTCCTGTAAGTCCGTATAAAGCAATTTATATTGAAGGTAACTCAGTACATATTCTTGCAGAGAAAAACACCGAACTTAAAGCTCAACCTAAAGTTGATTTGAAAGAAGAGTTTCCGTTTTGATTTTGAAAAGTAAAATTACATTGCTGGCTTATCTTTTATTGAGATGGATATTTCCCGCAAATTAGGCGGGTTAAGCTCAGTTGCTAATTTATTATTGCGAATTGCCTTCTACAATCTTTATTTCATCTTCGGTTAAACTGTAGAGTTCGTAAACAAGCTGGTCTATTTGGCGGTCAATTGCTGCGCATTTCTTTTCGAGGTATTCTTTGTCGCTCTCGGTTTTGGCTTTGCTTAACTGCTTCTTTGTTTCGAGCATTTGATCGACAAATTGTAAAAGCTTATTGTGATTTGTTTTTTGAACTTCAACAGAGAAATCCATAGTAACAATTGGAAACTTTTTACAATTCTGTATAAGAATTTTTTGAAAAAGGTTTTTTGTTAAGTCTAAGTACTTGTAGGAATGGTAGAAGTTCATTAGGGTTGAATTAATTATTCCGGTTAAGAACTTAAGATCATAACCGCTGGCAAATTTCTTTACTAAATTGAAAATTGTTTGGGTATTATACAATTCTTCATCAGTATATACAGCATAGATTCTTAACGGATTACCGCTTACGATTTGCCTTATTAATATTCTTTTTTCAGTAAAAAATCTTTTTTCTCTTGGTGCACCTAACCATTCACCATAACTAATATATTCTTCTTTCCCCCATTCAACATAATATCTAGACACATCCGCACCAGCCAATAATTTTTTAAATGTTTTATCCTTCGCTTTAGTTGAGTGAAACAATCTTTCTTCAATTTGTTTTTTTGTATGCCCACGATATTTATCGTAAGGAGTAATGCCTAATGTAAAATCGCATATATTTTCAAGAGTAATACTTTTTGCCTCAATCTTTTGTAACAAATCTAATATCAGCTGATTGGAATAAATATCAAAGGTTTTCAATTCATGCTTTGTCCAGCTTTGAGTATCGAGGTTTTTAATTACTTTCTCTTCAATGTTCATTAAAGAATTCAGCTTATAGTCTCTTTCAAAAACAACGCACCGGCATTGTTTGTTATGCTCTTTGCCTAATACCATTATCACACTTTCAGCTTTAACATTCTTGAAAGTATTGTCTGGCATCTTAATAAGCTCATTTAGATAAAACTTACTCAAAATTTTTTCTCTGAGCTTTTTATAAGAACTTTGGAAAAGAATAGAGCTTGGTATTATAAAACCTATTATTCCTTTATTGTTAATTGTGTGTAAAGCTTTATCTATAAATGTAGCATATATATTCATACGGTTTTCAGTTGTCGAATAGTTTTTAAAGTAATACTCAACTTCAACCGGATTCATACCTTTAATATCTACCCAAGGCGGATTGCCAACGATAGCATCAAAGCCGCCCTCGACTCCGCTCGGGCTGACTTTCTTAAAGATGTGCGGAAACGCATCTTCAAAGTTCATGGGTTTTAATTTCAGTTCATCCACGTTTTGTAGAGACGAGGCATGCCTCGTCTCTAGGCTGCCAAACAATGTGTTTTCTAAAATATCCGTACCAATTAAACTGTTGCCGCAAATAATGTTGTTGTTAAGACTTGGCAAAATCTGCTCTTTAAACATCACCATCATATCGTTTGCCGTAGCGGTGGTTTCATCTTCCAAAAGTTTTAAGTAAAGAGAAAGCTGTGTTACTTCAATAGCTTGCGAGTCTAAATCCACACCGTAAACATTATTAAGCAAAATGTTCTGTTTCTGTTTTAAGCTTAACACCCATTTACCTTCGTAAAAAATGCAGCCATCTTTTTGCGCTTGTTCCGGGTTTTGCTGGTACCACTTTTTATGGTATTCAAGCAAGCGTTCAAAAACAGTAATTAAGAAAGAACCGCTACCGCAAGAAATATCCGCAAAGCGCATTTTAGCAATTTCCGCAGGTTTCTTCCCTTCAATTAATTTGCCAACTGTGTAATCAACAATATAATTTACAATGTACTGAGGCGTGTAATAAACACCACCCGCTTTACGTACTTCCGGCTTCTCTTCAATTCTTACACGCTTATCTGTTGCAATAACAACCTTACCAAGAAAGCGCTCGTAAATAGAACCAAGTATATGTATTGGAATTATATCAAAATTGTAAGGTGAGTTTTTATGGGCTAGTTCTTCGCAAATCTGTGCAAAGGATTTATCATCGGGCGCTAAAGATTTTTCCGTATCAATAGCGTGCTTCTTAAAAACAATTCCGTTGTATTTAGCATCAAGATTGCGGGAAGCGTTAATAAAGTCTTGCCACGCATTTTTTCTTTTTCCAAACTCGCTAACAAAATGATCGGGTTCAATCTGCCGGTCTTCCAAAAAACGGATAAAGACTAAACGGTCAATAGTTCTTTGAGTCATTTCCGTAAGTTCTGCGCTTCCCAAATCTTCGTTAGCTTTTTTAAAAGCCTTTGCAAGCGAGTCTCTAATCTCATCAAGTTCTTCAAGAAACGCATCATCAATGGATTGGTAAACAGCACGGTGAGTTCCTTTTGCAATTGCCTTTCCTTTAGGCTTGGGCAAACTTTCGGAAAACTTTTCCAAAGAGTTATTGGCTACTGCTTGGCGGCTAATAAGCCAGTAAATCTCCGCAAACTTTTCTTCGTTTAGATAATCTTCGTATTGGTAACTCTTTATTTTGTTGTTAAGAATGTTGTTCACATCCGGTTTGGTGCGGCAGTCAAGAACAATAAACTCTTCAAAGTCTGTTAAAAAAGTAATATGCGTTCCGGCGTTCCATCCGTATCGGCAGCTCTGAAAATAATCATCGGCATTGTTAAGGTTGCGGCTGGGCTTCTTGGCTTCAACAAAAAATTTAACATCTCTAAAATTTGGCTGAACATAAAAAGCATAATCGGCGCGTTTCTGCTGTCTGCCAATTGTAACACCGCGTTCAATTTTAACTTCTTGCTCGTACGGATTTTTCTGTTCGTTATGGTAAACATCCCAGCCAAACGCATTAAAGAACTTATCTATAAAATCTTTACGAACTTCTGCTTCTGAGTAGTTAGTGGATAAGTATTTGGCTTCGTTGGCTTTGAAATCTTCAACTAGATTAGCAATTTTCAAGAAAGCAGATTGTTGGTTCAAGAATCTCTCAAGTTATCAATCGTAAAATAATTAAATTACATTTATGAGGTATGAATTATATTATTCAAAGTAACTCATAAAGAAATTATGTATTGTTATTAGTTTTAGATAAAATTCCACACTTTGTCGCAAGAAAGCAATTCTTTATTTCTAATGAATTTCCGTTTTAAGTTTAAATCGAGAGACTGTCTCAAAAGGTTAATAAGTCATTTCTAGTGTAGTCGAGAAATGAGAACTCTCGCTTTGTTCACACTTCTACTCCGCTCAGTGTGACTCTGAAAATGGCTTTTGAGCCAACCTCTCGATCTGAAAAACTATTTTAATATTTTCTTTAAATCTTCTTCTCCAACAGTTAACAACCCAACCGGTACAAGACGCTCTGTAAGAGTTTTCCAGTTTTTATCCTTTTTGAAAATATCTCTTAACATCGGCAAAGATTCATCAATTTTTCCTTTGTTGGCTAAAGTAATTGCTGTCCAATATTTCATTTCAAGATTTTGAGGAAATAATTTCATAGCTGAGGAATACTCTTGCATTGCTTTTGCCATATCATTTTTTTCTATAGCCAAATCACCATTGTTCATGTGTCCATAGGCTTTATGTACTTTTATCAATCTTCTTAACTCTTTTATCGGTTCTGGGCTATCTTCTACCCTTAGATCAACTAATCTGTCTTCCCATACTTTTCCGGTAGGTTTAGCTTTAACTACCAGTAATGCGGCAGATTGTTTACCACGAATATCTCCACCAACGTTTTGCGCTGCTTCAAGCGCGCTCATCATTTTTTCTGCAAGTGTTCCTTTTGCTTTCATAAAGGCTTCATTCATTGCACTGCAGACTTTATCATTTAGCATCATGTTGGCTTGTACAGAAAAATTTGTACCTATAATATGCCCTGCTGATTGAATGCATTTTTCGCCGGTCCAGGCAGCAACTCTTCCTTTGGCATCAAGAATTGCAAGCTGACGTACATCTCTTCCTTCATCTTTTTTTATCAATTCATCAAGAGCTTCTTGAGGAGATTTGCCAGTTTTTAATAACGCTAATCCATCCGGTCCAAACGCTGGATTAACAAAAGATTGAGTTGCAACAACACCAACTCCGGCTTCTCCCCAAGTGACAATTGATCCAACAGAAAACCAATGTGATTGCACCGCCACTCCCATATCACCGGTTTCGGGGTCGAAAGCAACAATCGAATATGTATGCGCAAGTGGTGAAGTTTTTACATAAACTTGTGCCGAAATAGAAAAAACTGTTATAAGTAGGAACAAAAAAATTGCTCTCATTGTCTTACACTCCAAAGGTTGGTAAATAAAATAGTAGAAAGCTAAAAAATTGGCAATAATTAAAAGAAATCGTTCAATTTGCTTATAAAAGCTGATGGACGTATTTTCACCACCCAAAAATAAAATGTTGATGGAGAAAGAATGAAATACTTTAAAATACTCTTAATGTTTTTAATAGCTGTATCAATTACAACAGCCCAGAAGAAAAATGCCGCAAAAAAAGAAACCACACCTAAAAAGGAAACAGTAATGGTAGAAATTAAAACACAGGAAGATTCAGTAAGTTATTCTATTGGCCAGAATATAGCGATGAATCTTAAAGACCCCAACATGAAAATAAATTTTGATGTGTTATTTATGGCAATGAAAGATGCTATCGCTGGAACATCAAAACTTTCTCCAACAGAGATGCAGTCATGTATGATGGGCTTTAATGATAGAATGATGGCTATCCGATCTGAACAGATGAAAGCTGAACAAGAAAGAAAGCGTGTTGAATTGGCTCCTCAAATTGAAAAGAACCAGAAAGAACAGCAAGCATTCTTAGACTCTAATAAAACAAAAGCCGGCGTTCAAGTAACTACAAGTGGGTTGCAGTATAAAATTATTAGTAAAGGTAACGGAACCGTTTCTCCAAAAGATACTAACACAGTTAAGGTTCATTATACTGGAAAGTTTATTGACGGAAAAATATTTGACTCTTCTGTACAACGAAATGAGCCGATTGAATTTCCTTTAACACAAGTTATTAAAGGCTGGACAGAAGGTTTACAGCTTATGAAAGTTGGTGATAAATTTGAGTTTTATATTCCTTACGAATTAGCTTATGGCGAAGAGGGAAGAGAAGGCGCGATTCCTCCAGCATCATTATTGATTTTTGAAGTAGAGTTATTGGAATTTAAGTAATATGAAAAAAAAGACCGGCCTAAACCGGTCTTTTTTTTTTATTCACTAGC
Organism: uncultured Melioribacter sp.; assembly: GCA_964631495.1. Lineage (GTDB taxonomy): Bacteria > Bacteroidota > Ignavibacteria > Ignavibacteriales > Melioribacteraceae > Stygiobacter. The sequence goes on from CAZVYT010000059.1 coordinate 8,704, forward strand.
TTGTGTTGTTTCTTCTTCAGGTTGTGTTGGAATTTCTTCAATAGGTTCAACTTCCTTTGTTACTTCTGCTTGCGGTTCAATATAATCTGTACTGACTTTTACCACAACTTTCTTGACTGCTTTAGGAATATTTATTGCCATACCGGGCATATGTACATCAGTTGGAAAAAATATTAAAAAATGATTTTCTTCAACATTAACAAAATGTCCTTCGCCTTTGTAAATGGTTAAATCTTTTCTGTTATCATATTCTTCCAAAACCATCATTTTTTTTGATTCACTAAACCCAATTCTTTCTTTACCTTCATAAACATATTGAACATCAATATATTTCTTATGAGATTCCCATTTACCGCTGCTTAGCGGTTTAGTGTTGTATTCACTAATTATTGCATAAACATCAGTTCCTACAATATCATAAGTACCAGGTGCTATTGTAGAAAAATCAGTAGTTTGTAAATAGGTTAAAGCTTTTTGAATTTTTTCACCTAATGGAAAATAAATTTGTGCGTTTTTCAAGTTATCGTAAATCATAATTCCTCTTTTTTATATTTTTATCATTAAACCGACCATTACTGAATAAAAATCACTTTTTAGTGATTGAGGCTTGCTTAGTTTATCCATATTAAGTTCAAAGAAAACATATCTAATATCACCAGTAAGAAGAAGTGAACCAAAAGGAATTTCAACTCCGCCGCCTAAATGATAAGATGCTTTACTTTTTGTATCCTCTTTAATAGAAGCCCAAGCAGATGAAAGATTAGAATAATCAATATTTGTATTTAACCAGTTCACGCCACCTTCCAAATGTGCTATTGGAAGAATTTTTAGAAGTGCAGTAAGCATTATTGGATAAGTTTTTGTTGTTATCGTTGCTGTAGAAGTCCCAAGATCAATTTTATACTCATCCTTTTTGTAATACACAGCTCCTTCGATAGCTAAGCCGCCTAAGTACAATCTAACAGCGCCTCCAGGCATCATGGCTGCTTTTTCTACTTCTTGTGTTTTAACAAAACCAAGATGCGGTCCAAAAGAAATTGATTGTGAAAATGTTACTTCGGAAAGCAATAAGAGACTGAAAATCATTAATAATGCTTTTTTCATGTTTACCTCAAATAATTCTTTCTAAACTTAAAAAATATTTTGGTTGAATTCTCTATTAACAGTTCAAAGTTATTTGATGAAGAATATTTTGAGAAAAATATATCCTCTAAAATGCTTTCTGAAAATCTTACTCCTTAGCACCGCAGATATATTAAAATACTTTAGTGTTCCAACCAAACACAAGAAACATGCCGTTCTGGATTTTAACCATTACCCTTTGTCCTTACTAAAATGTATGTTCAACATAATCCAAATCGCTAACATTTGTAACTTGAAGAGGGAATGAAGCTTTTGGTTTTTCAAAACTGTACAGCTCAAGCATATTTATCATAAGAGAAAATGCTTGAACATGGTTCGCAAATTATTTTTCTCGTTCTGCAAAAAAATGTTAGACTCGCAATCAGCAATTTTTTTAATTATTTTTTGAACACTCCATTGGTCCGGTGCTTATTAGAAATATTATGATTGAATTTTCGGTTGATTAAAAAACCATTCCATTCTACTGCAGTTTACGCAAATCAAAACTGAAGCAGTTTTATTTGCCCATTCGAACCAAAAAATGTTATGCCGGGAGTATTTAACAAAATATTTGGTAATTGATTGAATCGTTCATTACCACAATGCGGACATGCAATTTTTTCCCATTCATTTCATACAAACTTGGTTTTTCAGAAAAGTTAATATCTGGTTTTTGAAATAATCCCATTTTTTCTCCTTAGCCAAAATGAAAATTAGTATTGTAACAATTTATTTTATTGAGTTAGCTTTTCAATTTGCCTTCTGTGCCGAAGTATGTGAACAATAGCATGTTCAAACATCATCTCAATATCATATAATCCCCAGCGAGTTTCCATTCGTGCTGCTTCAACTTCTTCATTTCTAATTACGAGATTGTTTTTTACAGCCTCATATGTTAGTGAAAGCATTTTATCAAATTCTTCGATTGTAGAATGTGGGGAAGTAACTTCAAAGCTTGGAGTAATCTGCTCTTGTTTAAGAAATACAATAATCTGATTTAAATATCTGTATCCGGCAGAAATAACATGATGCATTATAGTTTGAACCGAGCGACAGTCTTCGTCATCCGTTTTATCATCTAGTATATTTTCAAACTCTTCTTGAGAGAAGGATAAAATTAACTTTCTCAAGTCAAATGATGCGCGCTCATATTCATCCATCAATGCGCCAATATTGCCGGAACGAAAAGGTTTATTCATCATTCACTTTCATCATAATTTAATATTGGACGAAGCCATTTTTCGGCTTCTTTCAAACTAATTCCTTTTCGCTTGTGATAATCAACAACTTGGTCTTTGCCAATTTTACCAACTGTAAAATATTTAGATTGTGGATGCGCAAAGTATAATCCACACACTGATGCCGCGGGATTCATTGCTAAGCTTTCTGTTAGCGTAATCATTGTTTCTTTTTCCGCATCAAGCAATTTCCAAATTGTAAGTTTTTCTGTATGATCTGGCTGAGCCGGATAACCTGGAGCCGGACGAATACCTTGATAATCTTCCGCTATTAATTTTTCATTTGACAAATTTTCATTTGCGGCGTAGCCCCAAATTTCTTTTCTAACTTTATAATGAAGTAGTTCTGCGAAAGCTTCAGCTAAACGGTCTGCAATCGCTTTAACCATTATTGAATTATAATCATCATGATCTTTTTCAAATTTCTCAATCAGTTTTTCAATTCCAATTCCGGTTGTAACTGCAAACATTCCAATGTAATCATTTACTCCACTTTCCTTTGGAGCGATGAAATCGGAAAGGGCAATGTTCGGCAATCCTTGTGATTTGACAGACTGTTGACGGATTGAGTTTAACTTAGCTAGAATTCCTTTGCGGTTGTCATCAGCCAAAATTTCAATATCATCTTCAATTGAGTTGGCTGGAAATAGTCCAACTATTCCATTAGCAATTAAGGATTTTTCTTTAACGATTTGATCGAGAAGTTTGTTAGCGTCATCAAAAATTTTCTTTGCTTCGGAGCCGTAATTTTCATTTTCAAAAATTGCCGGGTATTTTCCCTTCAATTCCCAAGTCTGAAAGAATGGAGTCCAATCAATGTATGGACGAATTTCTTCTAACGGTAAATTTTTGAAGCTGGTAATTCCAAGTTTATTTGGTTTATGAACAGAATAATTTTGCCAATCCAATTTTAATTTGTTCTCGCGAGCTTTCTCAATAGAAATGTATTCTTTGGCTAAATGTTTTCTGAAATGATCTTCGCGAAGTTTTTTATAATCATCTTTAATCTTATCAACAAATCCAACTTTAGCATCTTCGCTCAGCAGATTGCTTACAACTCCAACACTCTTCGATGCATCGAGTACATGAATTGTAGGATGAGAATATTCCGGTACAATTTTAACTGCTGTATGAATTCTTGAAGTTGTAGCTCCGCCTATGAGAAGCGGAATACTGAGATTCATTCTTTCCATTTCTTTAGCAACGTGAACCATTTCATCAAGTGAAGGAGTAATTAATCCACTTAATCCAATTACATCAACATTTTTCTCAACAGCAGTAGAAAGTATTTTATCGCTAGGAACCATAACGCCAAGATCAATTATATCGTAGTTGTTGCAGCCAAGCACAACGCCAACAATATTCTTCCCAATGTCGTGAACATCGCCTTTAACAGTTGC
>CAZVYT010000059.1:12473-19947 GCA_964631495.1 uncultured Melioribacter sp.
CTCTTGGATAATAGTTTCCGCCGGAATATTTTTACCCAAATCATAAATAGTATAGCCATGACTTTCTAAGATAGTTGACACAATATTTTTACCGATATCGTGAACATCTCCTTTAACAGTTGCAAGTAAAATAGTACCAGCAGCCCCACCCTTGCCCTCCCCGAAGGGGAGGGATTTTGAATATTGTTTTTTCAGTTCAAAAGAAATTTTTTCAAGTACATTTTCGATATTATTGATTACATCATCATTTTTAAATCTGATTACGCTAAAGCCTTGTTTATTCAGCCACTGAGTTCTTATTTCATCTGCCTCAATGTTTTCTGGTACTTGGTGTATTGATCCGTCAACTTCGATGATTAGCATTTTTGACAAGCAAACAAAATCAGCAATATATTGACCAATAATATGCTGCCGTCTGAATTTGTAATTCTCAAGTTGTTTTGACCTAAGATGTTCCCAAAGAATTAATTCGGCAGCAGTTGGGTTTAATCTATTATTTTCTGCAAACTCTTTTAATCTTTCATAAAGAATTGGATCTGCTGTTTGCCATCCATATTTATTGTATTTGGCATCGTTTGCATTTGTCTCTCCCCTTTGGGGAGAGGTTTGGAGAGGGGCTTTTATGAGTGGTTCTAGTATTGCGACAGCTTTCTTCATCACGCGAGCACTCTTAACAACTTGAGGCAAAAACATTTTACCGGAACCAAAAAGATCGCCAACTACATTCATTGCAGACATTAACGGGCCTTCAATTACTTGAAGCGGCTGAGAATATTTTTGTCTTGCTTCTTCAATATCCACATCTATAAACTCAACAATGCCTTTTACCAACGCGTACTTTAATCTTTCTTCAACACTTTCGCGGCGCCATGCAGCATCGGCAACATCTTGTTTTACATCTTTTGTTAATGTGTTAGCAAACTCAACCAGCTTTTCTGTTGCGTCTGGTTTTCTGTTTAACAAAACATCTTCAACTTTTTCTAACAGCTCTTTTGGAATGGTCTCGTACACTGCAAGCTGACCGGCGTTTACAATTCCCATATCCATTCCGGCTTCTATGGCATGATAAAGAAATGCAGAGTGCATCGCTTCGCGAACAGTATCGTTGCCTCTAAACGAAAAAGAAATGTTGCTTACTCCGCCGCTTATTTTTGCGTGAGGCAAATTCTTTTTAATCCAGCGAGTTGCTTCTATATAGTTGATAGCATATTGATTGTGTTCTTCAATTCCGGTTGCAATAGCAAAAATATTCGGATCAAAAATTATGTCTTGGGGCGGAAAGCCGATTTCTTCGGTTAAGATTTTATAAGCGCGTTTGCAGATTTGAGTTTTGCGTTCAAATGAATCGGCTTGCCCTTGCTCATCGAATGCCATAACGATAACTGCTGCGCCATACTTCAATGCTTTCTTTGCATGTAGCCTAAATACATCTTCGCCCTCCTTCATGGAAATAGAATTAATAATTCCTTTCCCTTGAAGACATTTCAACCCAGCTTCTAAAACACTCCACTTGGAAGAATCCAGCATAATTGGAACGCGCGCAATATCGGGCTCGGTTGCAAGAAGGTTTAAAAATTTTGTCATAGCATCTTCGGAATTAATCATTCCTTCATCCATGTTGATATCTATAACTTGTGCGCCATTCTCAACTTGTTCACGAGCAACCGAAAGAGCTTCTTCATATTTATTTTCTTTGATGAGCCGCGCAAACTTTTTAGAACCGGTTACATTTGTTCGTTCACCTATATTTACAAAATTTGTTTCCGGACGAAGTGTTAGCGGTTCAAGTCCGCTTAAACGCAAGTAAGGCTGAATCTCGGGAATTTTTCTTGGCGGATATTTTTTTGCAATCTCTGCAAAAGCTTTAATATGGTCGGGAGTTGTTCCGCAGCATCCGCCAATAATATTGAAAAATCCTTCGCGGGCAAATTCATCGAGAACTTTAGCCATTGCTTCCGGTGATTCATCGTAACCGCCAAACTCGTTTGGTAAACCGGCATTTGGATAAAGAGAAACAAAAACGTTAGCTATGCTGGATAGTTCTTCAATGAATGGACGAATCTGTTTTGGACCCAGCGAACAATTCAAGCCAACGCTTAACAAATTTTTTGTATGAGCTATTGAGTTCCAAAAAGCTTCTGTGTTTTGTCCGCTTAAAGTTCTTCCGCTCATGTCTATTACAGAACCGGAAATCATTATTGGAATATTGTTGCCGGTCTCTTCGCATAAATCCATAATGCCGAACAATGCGGCTTTGCAAACAAGCGTATCAATCATTGTTTCAATAAGAAGAATATCTGCGCCGCCATCAATCAATCCGCGTGCTTGCTCTTTGAAAGCTTCAGTGACTTCATCAAAAGTTACAGAGCGGAAACCGGGGTCGTTTACATCTGGAGAGATAGAAAGTGTTTTGTTTGTAGGTCCAAGTGAGCCGGCAACAAATCTTGGCTTATGGGGATTCGCTTTAGTGAATTCGTCCGCAACTTCTTTCGCAATTTTCGCGGCTTCAAAATTTATTTCGTAAACCAAATGTTCGGTTTTGTAATCCGCTTGAGAAATTGCCGTTCCGTTAAATGTATTTGTCTCTATAATATCCGAGCCGGCTTCCAAATAATTTTTGTGGATCCCTTTTATTATTTCCGGCTGTGTTAGAACTAATATATCGTTGTTACCTTTTAGATCAACGGGATGATCTTTCAGCTTTTCGCCGCGGAATTGTTCTTCGCTAAGTTTGAAGCGTTGAATAAAAACGCCCATTGAGCCATCGAGTACGAGAATTCTTTTGTAAAGTAAATCTTGAAAATATTTTAAATCGTATTTCATTTGTGCTTCCATTATTGATCTAAATCGTATTCTTGTACTTGCTTTTCTTCGTTTGATCAAGATAAAGAACAAGATCATGATCAAGAAGTGAAGAATTGCAAGAATTCAGTTTTGATTCAGTAGTGATATATCGTTAACTTTCGTTCAAATATAACAAATAATCGAGAAGATAATGATAGTTGTAACTGGCGGCGCGGGATTTATCGGCAGCGCAGTTGTTTGGCGTCTTAATCAATTGGGAGTTGACAGAATAGTAATTGTTGATGAGCTGGGCAAGGATGATAAATGGATGAATTTAAACGGACTTAAGTATGCCGACTTTCTTCACAAAGATGATTTTATGGCAATGATTTTAAAAAAGAGTGAGCCGTTCAAAATTAGTTCAATAATTCATCTCGGCGCGTGTTCTTCCACAACCGAAAAAGATGCAGATTACCTAATGGATAATAATTTTCACTATTCGCAAGAACTTGCAAAGTTTTGCCTAGAGAATGGAACGCGTTTCATTTATGCATCATCTGCGGCAACTTATGGCGATGGTTTAAATGGTTACGATGATGATGAATCAAAACTGGAAATTCTTCGTCCTTTGAATATGTATGGCTACTCAAAACATTTATTTGATAGCTGGATAAAAAGAAACGGCTTGCTTAACAAAGTTGTTGGAATAAAATATTTCAATGTGTATGGTCCAAACGAATATCATAAAGAAGATATGAGAAGCGTTGTGCATAAAGCGTTTGAGCAAGTACGTGATCATGGAAAAGTAAGACTGTTTAAATCTCATAGAGAAGATTTCAAAGATGGTGAGCAAAAAAGAGATTTTGTTTATGTGAAAGATGCTGTTGATATGACACTTTACTTTTTAGAGAATGTTGGTGAAAATGGAATTTTTAATGTTGGAACCGGCAAAGCTCAAACTTGGATTGAACTTGTTGCTGCACTTTTTAATGCTGTGGGAAAACCGGTAAACATTGAATTTGTTGATATGCCGGAAGACATTAGAGAAAAGTATCAATACTTTACCGAAGCTAATCTGCAAAAAATTAGAAAAGCCGGTTATGATAAACCGATTATGAACGTTGGTGAAGGTGTAACAGACTACGTTAAAAATTATTTGATGAAAGATGTTTATCTGGGATTAAGCAAGGAATAAGATTATGACTTTAGATTCTCCAAAATCCCGAAGTGAGTTTAAGCAGAGAATTTATTTTTTTACGCTTAAGCTGATAGAATTTATTGATTCCCTTCCAAAGGATGATGTATCGAAAAAAATTATTGATGAGCTTTTTAAAAATGGAACAAGTGTAATAAGCAAATACATTGAATCATCTGCGTCTCTTACAAAGAAAGATTTGGCAAACTCAACTATTGAATCGATTAAGTTTGCAAATGAAGCAAAGCTTTGGCTTGCGCTGGTTCGCGACAGCAAGCGCGCAAAATCCGAAAAAGTAAAATGGTTTATTGAAGAGCTTGATGAAATTTCTAAAGTTTTAGCTGAATCAATTAACAAATAGGAAACCGCTTGGTACAACTTGCTACTCTTTGTTATGTTATGCACCAAGGAAAAACACTAATGCTTTTCCGCAATAAGAAACCGAATGATTATCACGAAGGAAAGTGGAACGGTTTAGGCGGAAAGTTTGAGCAAGGTGAATCACCCGAAGAATGTGCCGTAAGAGAAGTTGAGGAAGAGAGTGGATTAAAAATGATTAATCCAAAAATGAAAGGATTCATCACTTTCCCGATGTTTGACGGCAAAAAGGACTGGTACGTTTTTCTTTTTACTTCTGATAATTTTACCGGAAAGCTAATTGACTCAAACGAGGGTAAGTTAGAATGGATTCCTAATAATGAACTGGTTAATCTTAATCTTTGGGATGGCGACAAAATTTTTATCCCTTGGCTTTTCGGTAATAAAAATTTTTCAGCTAAATTCATTTATGAAAAGGGAAAATATATTTCTCACAACGTAACTTTTTATTAACGAAGAAGAGAATTAAATGAGCTGGGATAAATTACAAGAGCGAGTGTATTTAGAAAGCAAATTAGAAAGAAAACTGCAATTCTTTCTTTTCTTCTTTATTGTTTCAGTTGTTATATCTCTAATCATTTCTCAAAAAGAAATTGCAATGATCTTTCTTGTTATTGCGGTAATTATTAGCTGGCTGCTGACTGTTTCTCTTTGGTTTTTTGTGAATAAAATTAATTCCGTTGATAAAACACTTGCTGCTTCTGAAAACGGCGGTCCTAATTTTATGGAAAGAACAACAAGATTTATTCTTGCAAAAGTTTTACCCATAACAGCATCGATATTATTAACTATGTTTTTGATGGTTGGAGTTGGTGGTATTGCCGACTCAATTTTACCGTATAAGCAAAAAGTTTCTGATGTTATAAAAGATGGTAAAGACAAAATAGAATCAATTTCAGAAAGGAAACCGAAAAAAAATGTTTTTGTAAATGTTGATAGTGTTGTTGACAATTCAAAAACTAAAGCCCCAAAAGGAGCTGAAGTTACTTTTGACAATACAATAATGACTCAAACATCAAAAGATTATTCTGTAAAGAATGAAAAAACAACAACTAGTGGCGGAGTAGTTAAGCCAGCTCCAAAAAAAGTGAATGTATTATTAGCAGTTGATGGTTCTCACCAAGCGCCAAAACAAAACGAAAAAGAATTTAGAAATAATAGTTCTACTTCCAATACAAGTAATCAGACAATCTCGCAGACACAAAATAATGCTTCATCAAAACCAGATCCACATTTTGCCCCAGTTGATAGAATAATTGAAAAAACTCCATCGGAAACAAAAATTGGCTCAACAAAAATTACACCAATTACTAAAAAGGATTCTGTTAAAAAAAGGATTCAACCAAATCCAAATTTCAAGGCAGTTGATAAGGTAATTAAGAAATAAATTTTCTTTCTAAAAAGCCTTTTATCAAATCGTTTACACAATCCGGGTTTTCAAGCGGAGACATATGGCCGGCAAATGGAATTGACGCAAATTCTGAGTTTGTAATTTTTTCAGCCATTGCACGCATGATTTGAGGTGGTGTTAGCTTATCAAAGCAACCGCAAATAACTAGCGCTGGAAGTTTAATTAGATTAAGGAAATATGTTGTATCAGTTCTACTCATTATAGCTATAATGCAGCCCTTTACACCATTTGGATTGTTGTCTTGTGTTTTCTTTAAAACTTTGGAAAACATTATCTCGTTTTGAGTTGGCGTTTCTTCTGCAAAACAATTTGTAACAAACATTTCTGTAAATTTTACAAGACCATCTTCATTTATCATTTTTATATGTGATGCTCTCGTAATTTTTGCTGCATCAAGATCTGCTTCGGCTTTAGTGTCACAAAGAATCAAACCATTAAATAAATCTTGATTTCTTTCAACTGCTCGTAAAGCAATGTATCCTCCCATAGAAAGACCACAAAGAAATGGTTTTTCTAATTTCATTTCTTTAACAATTGCGAAAAGATCATCTACAAAATGTTCCAGCATATACTGCCCATCACCAACTTCGCTTTCACCCAATCCTCTAACATCATAAGCTACGCAGTAGTAATTGTCTTTAAGAAAATCTATTTGTTTTTGCCACATTGTGTGATCATAAGGAAAACCATGAACAAATATTATAGGCTTGTTATTGCTATCACCAAAAGTATTTACCGAAATTCCATTAATTCTAGTTTTCATAGTTTACTCAATTATTTTGAAATCACTTGTAATATATAACGCTAAAATGATAAATAAAATTTGTCTTTAATTCACTAGTTTTTTATTGCAAAAAGGTATTTTTCTTTGCACTTTAAACTATTCAGTAAAACGAATTGTCATATTTACACAACTAAAAAGGAGATTGTAAATGAAAAGATTAAAAATAGCTTTTTTACTTTCATCTATCATTCTACAAGCATTATTAATAACAGGCTGTAAGGATGATGTAACATCACCTCAAGAGAATTTTGATTCTCCAGAATATCTGATGATTGATTATTTAGATACTCAAAACGCTATTGAAGATGCAACATTAGATTCAGATTTGTCAATTGATCCTACATTAATCTCTTACAGTTTTGTCTCAGCTTCAGATTTCACTCCAGGAAATGGTAAGTTGAGAGGGATGATGGTTAATTGGTTAACTAAGTATGACTGGAATAAACATCTTGGAATTATTTTACGAAAACTGAAATTAACTGATGAACAAAAAACGGAAATAAAAACGCTTGTTAGAGCTCATCATGAAGCGATGAAACCATTAGTAAAAGAATTTGCTGATGCAAATAAAACAATTATTGAAGAGGCAAAAGCCAAACGTAAAGAAATTGCTGATGATTTAAAGGCTGGGAAATTGACAAGAGAAGAAGCTGGCAAGAAAATTAAAGATTTAAACTCCAATACCAGAGCCAAAATAGAGGCAAATCCAGCTACTGCAACTGTTAAAACTAAAATGTGCGCAAATAGAAAAACTCTGCTTGATGGAATAGCTGATAAACTTACAGTTGATCAAAAAGCTGCATGGGATACAGCCGTTGCAAGAATGAAATCTCCTTGTTGAAAAAATTTAACAAAATTATTGCATAGAAAGAAGCCGTCTCAAAAGTGATTTTGGGACGGCTTTTTAATTTGTGCAAAAGAA
>CAZVYT010000060.1:0-19551 GCA_964631495.1 uncultured Melioribacter sp.
TTTAAACCAATCTTATGACAGAATTCTACAGATTTTGGTTCGCCACCATGTTCGCCGCAAATTCCAATCTTTAACTCTGGTCTGGTTGTACGCCCGCCCTGAACTGCAATTTCCATCAATTTGCCAATTGCGTCTTTGTCTATTGATTGGAATGGATCTTCAGGTAAAATCTTTTTATCAAGATATTCAGGCAAGAATCCTCCGATATCATCACGAGAGAAACCAAATCCCATTTGTGTAAGATCATTTGTACCAAATGAGAAGAATTGTGCTACTTCAGCAATCTTATCAGCAGTTAAACATGCACGTGGAATTTCAATCATAGTTCCGGTTAAGTGTGGAATTTTCTTCAAACCAAATTTAGCAGCTACTTCATCATGTATTTTGGTAACCAAAGCATATTGATGTTTAATTTCATTAACGTGGCATGTTACAGGAATCATTATTTCCGGATAAGGCTTTTTACCTTCAGCTAATAATTCTGCAGTTGCTTGGAATATTGCACGAACTTGCATTTCTGTAATTTCTGGATAAGTAATACCTAGACGAACACCGCGGTGACCCATCATAGGGTTATTTTCATGTAATGAATCTGCGCGCTCGTTTAATTCATCTAAAGAAATATTTAAACTCTCTGCGAGTTTTTGTCTTTCTTCAATTTGTGTTGGTACAAATTCATGAAGTGGTGGATCAAGAGTACGGAATGTAACTGCATATCCGTCCATAGCTTCCAATGTACCTTTTACGTCTCTCATCACAAATGGGAAGAGTTCATTTAATGCGGAAACTCTTTCTTCTTTTGATTTTGAATGAATCATCTTACGAAGAATGAATAATGGCTCTTCAGAATGTTTTCCATAGAACATGTGTTCAGTTCTGAATAAACCGATACCTTCAGCGCCATAAGCTCTAGCACGCAAAGCATCTTCCGGAGTTTCAGCATTAGTTCTAACTTTCAATTTCTTAACATCATCACAAAGTTTCATGAATGCAACAAATTCAGCATTGTCTTCTGCAGCTTTCTTCATAGGAAGTTCGCCAGCATAAACAGACCCTTTTGAACCGTTTAGAGTTAACCAGTCACCTTCTTTAAATGTTAAACCGCCGGCATCAAATGTTCTTTCTTCATAGTTGATTTTTAAACCGCCAGCACCAACTATACAACACTTGCCCCAACCACGAGCAACTAGAGCGGCGTGAGAAGTCATACCACCGCGAGCAGTAAGAATTGCTTCAGCCGCGCGCATGCCTTCGATATCTTCGGGATTAGTTTCTTCTCGAACTAGAATTACTTTCTTACCTTCTTTTCTCCAAGCAACTGCATCTGCTGCGTTGAATACAATTTGACCAGCAGCGCCACCAGGTCCGGCAGGCAAGCCTTTTATAAATGCTTTTGTGTTTATTTCAACAGCAGGGTCTATAATTGGATGTAACAATTCATCCAATTGTGAAGGTTGAACGCGCATTACTGCGTCTTCTTTTGTTATTAATCTTTCTTTATACATATCAAGAGCCATCTTAACTGCCGCTGGTCCGTTTCTCTTACCAATTCGGCACTGTAACATATAAAGTCTGCCTTCTTGAATCGTAAATTCAACATCAAGCATATCGTTATAATGCTTTTCTAATAAACGTTGAATCTTGTGTAATTCTTTATATGTAGTCGGCATTCCTGTTTCTAAAGAAGGTAAGTGAGCAGTATGTTCAGTCTTACCAACTTCGTTAATTGGGTTTGGAGTTCTGATACCAGCAACTACATCTTCACCTTGAGCGTTTGTTAACCATTCGCCATAGAAGTAATTTTCACCAGTAGCCGGGTTACGGGTAAATGCAACACCAGTTGCAGATGTTTCTCCCATGTTGCCAAATACCATTGATTGAACGTTTACCGCAGTACCCCATTCATCAGGTATTCCTTCAATTCTTCTATATGAACAAGCACGTTTGCCCATCCAGCTTTGGAATACGGCTGAAACAGCGCCCCAAAGTTGATCCATTGGATTTTCCGGGAAAGGTTTGCCTAAAACTTCTTGAACTTTTGCTTTATAGATTTCGATAAGTTCTTTTAAGTCGTCAGAAGTTAAATCAGTATCTGCATGAACGCCGCGAGCTTCTTTCATTTTATGAAGTTCTTTTTCTAATTGCTGACGAACTCCTTTACCTTCAGCAGGTTCAATGCCGGCAGCTTTTTCCATAACTACATCAGAGTACATTTGGATTAAGCGGCGATGAGAATCATAAACGAAACGAGGATTGCCGGTTTTAGCAATCAAAGCTTCTCTTGTTTCATTGTTCAGACCAACATTAAGAATAGTTTCCATCATTCCAGGCATAGAAGCTCGAGCTCCTGAACGAACTGAAACGAGTAATGGATTTTTAAGATCGCCGAATTTTGCGCCCATTTCTTTTTCTGTTTTTCCAAGAGCTGCTTTTAATTGCGCAACCAATTCTTTTGGATATTTTTTGTTGTTCTTGTAGTATGCTGTGCATACTTCTGTTGTAATTGTGAATCCGGCTGGAAAGTACACGTACTTTTTTGTTGCATTAGCCATTTAACTTTCCTCCAGTTAATGAATTTGTTGTTTTTTTAACTTTGTGTTTCACTTTTTAAACTCTCTTACATTACCTTTTAAGCAATGATTAAACTTTTTTCATTTCTCTTTGTGGAGAAAGATGAATCCGAGTTTAACAGAACTCACATTTATTTATTTCAATGAATTCAGAACAAGTGAATTAAATTTTTCTTGCTCTTCAATCTTCATTTCTATTTTTAGATAGTAGATGTCAATATCATCAAGCTCTTTTCGGAAGTTTTTTAGTTTAACAGCATCTTTATGAGTTGTTAAAACCGAATGAGAGTTTGTTTCATAAAACATCTTTCTAATTTCTTGAACTTCTGCAGTAGTGTAATTTGCATGATCTGGATACAGAAGTTTATTTGTTACGTCAATTTTGTTTTGTTCTAGAATATTTAAGAATGAATATGGTTTAGCTATTCCGCATACTACTAAACTTTTTTGACCTTGAAACTCTTCCAATGAAAATGATTTCTGAGATTTTACATCAAAAATACCTTGTGAAGAATAAAACCCATGAAATACTTCTTTTTCTATAAAATGCATTTTAAGTTTTGAAGGAATTTCACTTTGCTCAGAGAATTTTCTATTTATAATTACAATTTCCGCACGTTTAAGAGATTCAAATGGTTCTCGCATCATACCAAGCGGAATCGGTTTTTGTTCTACAAAATCTACTTTTTGTAAAAACCTTTGATCAACCAAAACAATATCCAAATCTCGTTTAATCCATCTATGCTGAAAGGCGTCGTCTAAAATTATAGAATCAACATTCGTTTCATTTATTAAGTTTTCCGCTCCTTTAACTCTATCTTCACTTACAGCAGCTGGAACTTTCAGCTCATCAGAAACAAGTATAATTTCGTCGCCGCATTTTTCAACTGTACCTTTTAATTCATTTCCATCACTAACAAATAAATATCCTGATGATTGTCTTCCATAACCGCGGCTTAATACACCAAAATTATGTTTGTGTTCTTTAAGTAATTTTCCAATCATTAATACAGTTGGTGTTTTGCCAGAACCGCCAACTGTAATATTTCCAACAGAAATCACCTTTGCCTTTACACTTTTAACAGGAAAAATGTTTTTATCGAACAAAAAGTTTCTGACACGAATAACAACAGCATAAATGAACGTAAAAGGGGAAGCCAATATTCTCATCAACATTAGCATTTTATATTTGCTTCGCTTTGTAACTCATTTAGTAGACGCTCACAATCTTCAATTACTTTACTTGTATCTTCTTTAGTTAGATCATACTGAATAAAAACCGGATTCGAATATATTGCAACTACAGTAGAGAAAGGTTTTGGTATTTCAAATCTATCCCAACTTTTAAGAATCCATTTGTTTTTCATTCCAATACCTACAAGCAAAAGTGGAATTTGTGAACGCCTCGCAGTAATAACAGCACCTGGTTTCATTTTATGAATTGGACCGGTTGGACCATCAGGTGTTATTGCAAGATGATAATTTTCTTCAGTAAGGTGAATCATTGCATCCAAAGCTTCATGACCGCCTTTACTGCTCGATCCGCGTACAACATGAAATTTCCATTTTTTAAGAATTGCTGTTAACACATCGCCATCTTTACTTTTACTAACAAGAGAAGCAAAGTTTCTATTTCGGTGCAAAAACCAGCCTACAATCATCGAACCATGCCAAAATGCTACAACATAATTCTTCTTTTCGTTTTCTAATTTTTTAATTACACCAAAATTTTCTATTCTTATTCTAACAGTCTTTAAAAGAACATTTACTAAAAAACTCGCGATTCTAACTCCTAAGAATCGTAGTAAATATTTTTGATAATCTTTAAGCTTCATTCATAATCTTATAGATGATTTCAGCGGCGCGTTTAGAAGCTCCTGTATTTCCAAGTTTGGTTTTTATTTCGCCCAAAGCTTGTTTTACTTCATCTAACTTTTCTTTGCTGTTTAAATAAAAAGAGCAAGTTTTATAAATATTATTTTTATTAGCATCCTTTTGAATTAACTCCGGTACAATAGTTCCACCAAGAATTATATTTGCCATTGCAATGTTTTTAATCTTTGCAAGATTTTTTCCAATCAAATATGTAAGAGAATTAGTAACATATACTACTACAAACGGAAGCTGAAAATATGCAGCTTCAAGAGTTGAGGTTCCGCTCTTAATAATGCCAAATTTTGAATGTTTAAACAAATCGTACGTATATCCTTTTACAATTTTGTAGCCAGAAGCATTGCTAACTTCTTCAAAAATATTCTCATTAATATTTTCTGCGCAAGCAACAACTATTTGTAAATTAAATTTATGAGCTAACAGCTTTGCAGCTTCTATAGACTCATTAAAAATCTTTTTTATTTCTTGCTTACGACTTCCTGGCAACACGAGTAGAATATCTTTCTCATACTCTAACTTTAATTTCGAAAACAATTCTTCTCTTGTTAAAAAATTGTAGTTAGTTGCGTGCTCAACCAATGGATGGCCAACATAAACGGCGTCAACGCCATTGTCTTTATACATCTTTTCCTCAAAAGGAAAGATTACCAACATCTTTCTTATCAAGCTCCTAATCTTTTCAATTCTACCTTTTCCCCAAGCCCATACTTGTGGAGAAATGAAATAAATTAATTTCTTTCTTCTTGAGTGAAATTTTTCTGCAATGTTAAGATTAAATCCTGGGTAATCTATTAAAACGATTTTATCAATATTTTCTTTCTCTGCAAGTTTCAGAAGATCGCTTTTCACTTTGTTAATGAATGGCAGATGACGAATAACTTCAATGAAACCTAAAAATGCCATCTGCTTAATATGATATTTTGCCTTCATTCCGTTAGCAATCATTTTATCGCCGCCAATTCCAAAGAACTCAATTGAAGGATCGAGCAAACTCAATTCTTTCATTAAAGCTGCGCCGTGCAAATCGCCTGATGCTTCACCGGCTATTATCATAAGTTTCTTTTTCAACTTAATGTGTATCTAATTATTATTAGAACTATTATAAAAACAAAAGCTTGCAACGTTCTCATTTCGCTTTTAAGTCCGGCTTTAGGATTAAAAGAAGGTTGTTCAATTCCGGGATTTGGATAAGCTTTTAAACTTGGGATTAATTTTGGAACTGAGGCTCTGTATACTTCGTAAAGTTTGCCATACTTTGAAACTAAAAATCCTTCTTCTTCCTTTATGATTACATGATATTGCAACATGAAAAACGCCAAAGCAATAATTTGTAAATATGGAAATAAAGCCATTGACATAACACCAATTCCTAGATACATCAACATGTTCCCGAGATAAAGAGGGTTGCGTAAATGAGCAAAGGCTCCGCTTACAACCAAATAAGTTGCACCAACTTCACCAGTTCTTCTTGTTTCGCTGCCAGCGTAAGCAACACCCCAAAACCGAAAAAATTCACCTAATAGAGCAATTAGGAATCCGATAGTTAAGCTTGTAGGAGTTGATTTTGCAAAGTAAAGCATTAGAATAACAAAAGGGATAGGAGTGTAGCTTCTATTTTTAAAAACTTTTAAAGCAAAATTATTCATTACGCTTCCTGTGTATAAACTTCTTTTCGTTTTAATAAAGCTTGATGTCTTTTCTTCAAGCGTTTTTTATTCTTAAGTTCATCCAATCTATTAATTACATCATCAAAATCTTTATATGGGAAATATGTAATTCTATTTACTTCGCAAAATTTTAACAAAGAGTCTTTAGCAAAAATGAAATCACAAAACTGAATAGGGCATCTATCAGATACGCCATCACCGATATAAACTGAGTAATCATCATCGCTGCTATGATTAAGAACATAATTTCGTTTGCAATTAGCACTGCATTTGCAATCTTCAGTAGAATTTGGAAAACTTGGTATTAATTTGTTATCACTAAATGTTAAAACATTAGAAGAAAAAGGAATAGTAACAAAATTTTCTCTTTCTAAAATTGATTTTATATAAAAATCAAAACCATCGCTAACGATGCGCAGTTCAAAATTGTTTTCTTTACAGTACTTTACAAACCCAATAAAAGATTGCTCAATTTCTATAGAGTTTAAAAATTCATTTATAGCAGATTTATCAGCATGAATAACATTATCGCATAAAGCTTTCCAGCCTATTCTTGGATCAACTAAATCGTTGTTCCAATCAGAAATAAGTTTTTTAGCAAACTCTCTATTACCAAATTCAATGAACAATTCTTCGCCAACATCTTTTTTTGTGATCGTTCCATCAAAATCAACGAACACTTTAAAAATTTTCCTATCCATTTCCATAATCTGGAATTTCCTCGAAGCGTACACCGACTAACTTGGAAACTCCTTCTTCTTGCATCGTAACACCATACATAGTTTCTGCAGATTCCATTGTGCGCTTATTGTGAGTAACAATAATGAACTGAGTTCTATCACTAAATTCCTTAATAAGCTTAGTAAAGCGATCTATATTTGCATCATCCAGCGGAGCATCAACTTCATCAAGCACGCAGAAAGGAGATGGTTTTACTAGATAAATAGCAAATAGAAGTGCCGTAGCCGTTAAGGTTTTTTCTCCTCCAGAAAGCAACTCAATTGTAGTTGGGCGTTTTCCCTTTGGTTTAGCCAATATTTCAATTTTGGCTTCTAGCGGATCAACATTTTCTTCAAGAATTAAATCTGCTTCATCGCCCGGGTTAAATAAAGTTTGAAAAATCTTTGTGAAATTCTGACGGATCGCTTCGAACGTATCCATGAAAAGTCTTTGGGCAGTTTCGTTAATTTCATTTATGGTTTTTATTAAATCCTTTTCTGATTCGACTAAATCCGTTCTTTGCTTTAGTAAAAAGTCTAAACGTTGTTTCTCTTCATCATACTCAGAATAAGCTAATATATTAACCGGTCCTAAGCTTTTTATTTTGTCTTTTAAACGATGAACTTCTTGATTTACTTCAACGAAATTAAAAGCATGTAAATCTTCAAACTCTTTTATTTCTATATCAACAGAATAAGCTTCTTTGATATGATCAATTAGACTATTGATTTTGAAGCTAAGTTCAGTTTCTTTGAGATCAAGTGAATAAATACTATCAGAAACTTCTTGTCTTTGATTTCTTAATTGACTCAATTGATTTTCGAATTGAGAAGCTTCGTTCTTAATTGCTCTTAAACTCTCGTTGATTTTACTTTCTGCATTTAACATAACTACGCGCGAAGAATTTATTTCTGCCAACTGATCTTGTGCTTCACCTAAAATATCATTCAAAGTTGTAGATTCTTCTTCATTTTTAAATAAATCGTTTTTTCTTTTTTCAATACCAGTTTGTATAGTAAAAAGGTTTTGTTCAGAACGCGTAATAGAGTTTTTTGTGTTTTCTATTTGTCCATTTAATCTTTCAAAATCAACTCTTCTTTGATTTTGTTCAGCTTGTTGAGAAGTAAATTCTGTTTCAAAATCTTTTAACTCATTTTCTTGAGTTGAAATTTTCACTTCGAGCAAACTTCTTTTTTCATTTAATATTACTAATTCTTCTAAACTCTGTTCAATGTGAACATCTAATCCGTGAGCCTTTGAAGATAATTCTTGAATCTCTTTTTCGGTATTCTCAACATCTTCATCAGCTTTTTTTCTTTCAAACTCCAGCTGAGAAATTTGTTTATCAATATTTGCGATATCATTTGCAATTAACTTTTCTCTATCTGATAAATTTTTAAGATCTATTTGAGCTAATATATATTCGGCTTCCGTAATCTGAGCTTTAAGTCTTTCAAGATTGCCTTCATAAGTCGGGAATTCTTTCTTTAGGCTTTCCAATAATTGGCGGCGCCCAAAGAGAGTTTCATCTTGCTTTGGAAGTGATCCGGCTTCCACAATGCCGTTGTTTAGAAGCAAATCGCCTTCAAGTGTAGCAAAACTGAATTCATGATACAATTTGCTTAAAGAAACAGCTGAGTGTAAATCTTTAACAACTACAATCCTCTCTAATACTTTATCAAAATATGGTTTCCAATTAGAGTCTGTTTCAACAAAATCTTTTGCCCAGCCAACAAATCCATCATTATTAACAAGCTTCTTTGCTTTTCTTTTAATGCTGAAATTTGTGAGTTTGTTTAGTATTGTTTTCTTTCTATCATTATTGTTTTGCAATAGATAAAAAGAGGCTTTACCTAAATCGTTTTTCTTTAAATATTCAATCGCACTTTCAAGATCAGATAGATTATCAACAAGCAAATTATTTAGAACTGATTTTAATGCGGCTTCAAGTGCAAAACGAAAATCTTCTTGAGTATTTCCAATATCTGCAAAAATACTTTTATTCTTTTTCGTCCATGCATCCGTATCAATTAAAACTCTTGCACCTTTAGAAATTCCTTCTAAGTTTGAGATCAAAGTCTGCAAAAAATTAATTTTTTCTTTTAGTCCGGCAAAAAGTGTTTTTTGTTCAATTTCTTCATTCTTTAATTTATTTATCTGCTCTTCAAGCTCTGCTTTTTCTTTTTCACGCAAAGTTATAAGCAATCCGGCTTCATTTAATTTCTTTTGAGCTTCTTCTTTTTCAACAACAAGGTTATCAATGAAGCCAACAGTTTTTGCAATGTGATTAGTTACGTTCTGAATTTTGTTATTCTGTTTCTCAATATTCTCACGGTGGGTTTCAAGTTCTTTTTTGTAACTTGAATTAATATTCTCTTTTTCGGCAATACCTTGAAGAAGTGTAAACTTATCAACGTTTATGTTTTTTAAATTATTTCGTTTATTCTCAAGTAGCTCGCGCTTTTGAACAACAAGTGATTCATGCTGTTCAATATCATCTTTTTTCTCTTCAAGTTTACGAGAAAATGCAGCTAACTCTTCTTTTCCGTCCTGAATTGAGAACTCTGTATCCTCAAGTTGTGAAGAAAGATCGTCAATTTCTTGCTCAAGTCTTGTGTGGTTGTTTTTAAGAGATTTTAATCTTTCTTCTGTAACAGAAATATTTTTTTGTGTATCAAACAATTGTTCTGAGTTTTTCGAAATTTCGCTTCTTTTGTTTTGTAATTCAGAATCAATAGAATTTATTTGATTTCTGTAGCCAATCAACTCATTTTCAATTTTACGAATATCAATATCAATTTGATCTTTTCGAGTGGTTAATTCGATAATCTCGCTTTTTAAAGTAGATTTCTTTTCATGGTACAAAGCGTACTCACGTTCACTCAAATCCATTTCTTTTTCACGTAAAACAGTTTGTATCTGAGTATATTGATCTGCTTTCTTAGCTTGTCGCTCTAAAGAACGTACAGTTTTATCTACCTCGGAAACTATATCATTAACACGAGTTAAATCATATTTTACTTCATCAAGTTTTTTAAGCGAAAGCCTTCTGCGCAATTTATATTTATTTACACCGGCAGCTTCTTCAAATAGTCTTCTGCGTTCCTCAGTTTTATTACTGAGTATTGTTTCAATCATTTTTAACTCGATAACGGAATAGGCATTTGTGCCAATTCCGGTATCCATAAAAAGATTTGTAATGTCCTTAAGGCGGCAAATATTTTTATTTAGTAAATATTCGCTTTCACCAGATCTAAAAATTCTCCTTGTAAGAGTAACTTCTGAGTATTCCGTTGGGAGGATTCCTTTGTCGTTAACTAAAGTCATCGAAACTTCAGACATGCCCATTGGTTTACGACTTCGAGTCCCGTTGAAAATTACATTTTCCATTTTGTCCATACGAAGCGTAGTAGTCTTTTGTTCACCTAATACCCAGCGAATAGCATCTACTATGTTTGTTTTCCCGCATCCATTAGGACCAACAATTCCAGTAATTCCTCTATTGTAATTTACAACCGTTCTATTTGCAAAAGATTTAAAACCTAGTATTTCGAGTTTGGATAGAAACAAATGATCCTCAATTAATCATTGAACTGTATTGCTTTACAGCATTGCTTAAATAATAAACTATAGAATGTGTTAATTGGTATTTGATTAGTATACCACCTATCAATACAAATACAAACATGAATGAATATAAATACACTAATAACGGGCGTACATCAAATACAACATATATTCCTTTGATCAGTCTTAAGAACAACCAAAGGAAAAACAAAAACAAGATAATTTCGATTAATAAATTGGCAGCATCCATCATTAAAACTTTATAAAGTACCAGTTCAACTGGTAAAAAAAGTGAAAGGGGAAGAAATGCCCAAATAATAGTATGATAAATATTTGAAAGAGGAACCTTTGTTTTAACAAAAAATGAACCGAATTTGATAAGTAAACTAAGCAAACCGAACTTTAATACAGCAATTACAAAAATTATTGCAAAACATATCTGTGGATTCCAAGCTAAGAAGCTAACTGTATTCATAACTTTTGTGCTTGCAAAAGAAAGCAAAAGTTTTTCAAATAAAATATCGTTGCGTAAATAGAATAAAATAATTGTAATCAGTAGTGAGGCAGAGGCTGCAAGAATTAACATCAATATTGATGAATGAACACCGGATAAAATTCTGTGATCTCTTATATCGGAAAAGAAGTTGTATGGGCGTAACAGCGCTCGCGTTGCATCTTCTCTAAATTTCTTTTTTGTGTTTATCAGAACCGCCATTGTTACAGAAAGCGCTAAGGCAATAATAATAAATACAATGGGGTTTTCATCCTTACGTGAACCAATTGGAATTGTAACTTTACTTTTGTTGGTTAGTTTAGCTTGTAAAACTTTGTAAGCAATAAAATTTGTATTGCCGGTATGATTTATAACATTTATCGCATACTTATTGTTATTTTCAAACCCAGCATAAGTTGAAGGGAAAACACCTATATACCCAAATAGAGTATTAATAAAGAAACCAGAAAGCTTATTATTTCTAGTAACATTTATTATATCTTCAAAATATTTTGCTTGAGCCTCATTTGAATTTTTAACTAAATAACCGGATGAATTTCCTTTATAATTTGGATAAGTAACTTCACTTAAGAAAACAGAGCTGCTGCCAAAATGAGAAACTGAAGTTGATAGTTTTTCATCCAACAAATCTTTTGGAATAGAGAAAATTTCTATTCCATATAAATCAACATTTTCAATTTTATTAGACTGCACACCAACAAACGAAGCATAACTTAAAATATTTTTCTTTTTTACCTCTGAAGCTACACGAGAGAGAAACTTTTCAGAAATTGGTGAATCCGTCAAGAATCCACTCCCAATTCCCATCAAAAGCGCACTTGAATAATCTAAATAATTGGAAAGGAACTCTTTAGTAAAACCAACAAGTTTTAAAGTATAATCATTTTGTTCAAGAAAGTACTCCGGAATAGAATTGATGGGGTTTTCAATAAGAGCAAATAATCCTAGTTCTTGACAAACTTTAACAGCATAAGGGTGCGGATAGCTTTTTGCAAAACGAACAGAGTTAAAACCAGTTTGTTTTATAAAGCTTAATTCATCATAAATTTTTTGATATAGATTTTTTTCGCGAGCCTGTGTTTCGTTCAAAAAATAAGTTGTTCCACTAAACAAAAACGGAATGCCGTTTAGTAAAAAATTATTATCAATTTTCTTTAGTTGAAAGAAAGAAATTTCTTGAACTTGTTTATCAACAATAACGCCATCTTTGACTAAACTAATTTCGCATTGATAAATGTTTGGAGAACTAGGTGACCATAATACCGGGTTTTGAATATCAAGCTGAAACTTGGAATCATAAAAATCTTCGTTACCTATTGTATTTAAAAAATCACCCTGATATTGTAATCCGGTAGAAGAGCGCAGACTGACTTTAACATTAAACTCTGTTTGTTGATTTATTTTTTCTTTTTCTAATGAATTTTCAACTTGTATGCTAAAATTTATTCTTCCATTATTAAGGTTCTCTAAAGCATAAACATAATCTATTTTAGAAATTGATAACTGCGGCATTACCTTCAAATAAACATCACGAATTATTCCGCTCCCAAATTCCGGGAAAAGAAATCTCTGCTTTGTAGGAATTGAAGTCTCAGAATCCAATTTTCTGTTTATCTTTACAGAAATCCGGTTGGATTTATCCCAACGTAAAATATCTTTTGGAAGAGAAACTTCAAAAGGTGTAGAGCCACCATGATAAACGTAGATGCTGTTACCGTTAACAGAAATTTCGGCAGAGTAATTTATTCCCAAAAATCCTAGCTTGATTAAGTTTTCTTTTACTTGTGTTTCCGTTAATTCTACATACCTTTCAAATACTAAAACATCTTCACCGTCAAAAACTGCTGGGACAGAAATTTTTACTTTCTTACCTTGGTCGCTTTCATGGTAAACTTTCCAAGAATCGTTGATGATTAATACATTTCTAGTCTCAGATGCTCCGAATAAAAACTTATCAAAAATCTGATTTTTATTAGAAGGCAAGGAAGTAACTTTGATTTCGGCAAGACTTAAAATTGGTAATAATAGGATTAGGTAGTAAAGGAATTTAAATTTTCTTATCATTTCGCGAAGTTTTTCCAAATAAATCATGCAAATATACGAAATAGGGAGGGGGGTGTTCAATAAAATATTAAAAATAAAGGCTCTATAAGAGCCCATTTTTGAAGCTAAAACAAAGGTTTTTTAACTATTTACGCAGCATCAATAATCTTGAGGAATGAAACGGCATTTAAGCATGCCCCACCAACTAAAGCACCGTCAATATCTTGTTGGGCTAACAATTCTTTAGCATTTTCTGGTTTAACACTTCCGCCATATTGAATAACCAGATTTTGAGCGAAATTCTCAGAAAGTAATTTAGAAATTAAATTACGAATGAAAGCATGAACCTCTTGTGCTTGATCATTTGAAGCTGTCTTTCCGGTGCCAATAGCCCAAACTGGTTCATACGCAATGATTAAATCTGAAAGTTCTCCCTCTGTTAATCCTTCTAGCCCAAACCGAACTTGTCTTTCACAAACTTCAAAAGTAATCCCTTTCTCTCTTTCTTCAAGAGTTTCACCTATACAGAAAATAGGTTTTAAGCCATACTTTACTGCTGTTTTAATTTTCTTGTTGATAGTCTGATCTGACTCACTAAAAATTGTTCTTCGTTCGGAATGACCAAGGATAACATATTCGCAACCAACACTTTTAAGCATAGATGGAGAGATTTCGCCCGTAAAAGCACCACTTTCTTCAAAATACATGTTTTGTGCGCCAAATTTAATCAATGAATCTTTTAACAATGTTTGAGCGGTTTCTAAAGATGTAAATGGCGGGCAAACAATTACAATTGCTTTAGTTTGTTCGGTAACACCTTTTTTTAATTCGGATATCAAACTGACTGTACTGTTCAAGTCATTATTCATTTTCCAGTTGCCGGCAATAATTTTTTTACGCATCTATTCCTCTTTATGTTTGTGTGGTAAACAAGCTGTTAGTTTACAGCTTCAACTCTTCTTATTCCAGGTACTTCCTTTATTAATGCACGTTCAACTCCTGCTCTTAATGTCATCTGAGACATTGGGCAATCGCTGCAAGCTCCTGTTAATTTTACTTCAACAATTCCTTCTGGCGAAATATTAACTAGTTCAACATCTCCGCCATCTGCTTTTAAATATGGTCTTATTTTTTCAAGTGCTTTCAAAACTTTTTCGTTTAATTCATAGCTCATTACTATCTCCAATACTTATTAATCTTCAAGCGAAATTTCAATTTGAGGTGTGCTTGAATTAAAATTTGTTTTACTGATTTCTGCAGCTAAATTTCTGCTGATTGCAAATATTTGTTTAGCTTGCTCGCTTTGTGGCTGGTCGAATACAACTGGCTTTCCTTTATCACCGCCTTCGCGTATGTTTTGATTAATAGGCAATTGACCAAGCAGTGTTATGGCAAGTTTTTCAGCAAGTATTTTACCGCCGTCTGTGCCAAAAATATCGTAACGGTTTCCTGTATCTGGCGCCAAAAAATAACTCATATTTTCTACAATCCCAAGTACTGGTACATTTACTCTTTGAAACATTGCAATTGCTTTCTTAACATCAATGATTGAAGCTTCTTGAGGAGTTGTAACTACAACGGCTCCGCTAAGTGGAATTGATTGAACAAGTGTTAATTGAATATCACCAGTACCCGGCGGTAAATCAAAAATTAAGTAATCTAGTTCATCCCACTGAACATCACTCATAAATTGTTTAATTGCACCACTTGCCATTGGTCCTCGCCAAATTACAGGTGCATCATCATCAATTAAAAACCCAATAGACATTAGCTTAACACCATAATTTTCCAAAGGTACCATTTTAGCAGTAGCCGCATCTTGAAAAATTTTTGGTTTTTCATTTAATCCGAACATCAAAGGCACGCTTGGACCGTAAATATCTGCATCAATTAATCCAACTTTTGCACCATCCATAGAAAGTGCCACAGCCAAATTAACCGCCACCGTGCTTTTCCCGACACCACCTTTGCCGCTCGCAATTGCTATTGTGTTTTTAACTTTTGGCAATAAAGAACTCATTTTTTGATTTAAACTTGGCAGCACACGAGCATCCATCTTAACTAAAATATCTTTTACGGTTGGAATTTCTTTTTTCAGTGCTTCAATGCAATCTTGTTGTATTTTATCTTTCAAGGGACAAGCTGGGGTTGTAAGTTCAACAACTAAAGAAATATTATTACCATCTATTTTTATATCTTTTATCATATTTAGAGTAACTAAATCTTTTTTTAAGTCCGGATCATTTACTTTACTAAGAGCATTTAGTACTTGGTCTTGCGAAATATTTGCCATTAACTCTCCAATTTTGGTTTCAAAAATAATTCTTTTGCTTGTATATACCTAAACAACATTAAATTAGTTCTCAAGATTCAAAATATTGAATCATTTGATAGTGAAATTCGTTTACTTGCAAGAGAAAAGCAGTAACCATAAATTGATTTTGAGATAATTGAACTTATGTAGGGAGTTTTGTTGACACCATTTTATGCAATATTAATTGGTTTTTTCTTAATCGGGTTTATCCTTTTTATATTTTTACCCCAAATTGGCATAATTGCAAGATTAAAAAGACTTAAACGCGATCAAAATAGGATTGCTGTTGAAGATGCTCTAAAGCATTTATTTGATTGCGAATTTAAGAAGCTGGATTGTTCCTTAAATAGTCTAACAGGAAATCTTGGTTTAAAACCAAACCAAATTGCTAAAGTGATTTCTAAACTTGAATCAATGAGTTTGGCCTCTTCATTAAATGGTAGAATTACTTTAACGGAACAAGGAAGAGATTACGCCATTCGCGTAGTGCGTATTCATAGATTATGGGAAAGATATTTAGCCGAGAACACAAGTGTTGACGAAAACGAATGGCACGTTATTGCAGAGGAAAAAGAGCACGAAACCACAGACGAAGTTGCAAATTGGCTCTCAGCAAGATTAGGAAATCCACTTGTTGATCCGCATGGTGATCCTATTCCAAATATTAGCGGAGAGATTCTTACCAAAGAAGGAATTGCTTTAAACAACCTTGCAGAAGAAAAGTACGCATGCATTATTCATATTGAAGATGAACCAAAAGAAGTTTATGCACAGCTTACTGCATTAGGACTTTATCCTGGTATGCAAATAAAAGTTTTACAAAATAATAAAGATAAAATAAGATTTATGGCTGACGGAAATGAATGTTTACTTGCCCCGATTTTAGCTGCTAATCTAACCGTTAATGTTATTAGTGAAAAAGAAATTATCTCGGAAGACTTTGTAAGCTTATCTTCTTTAGGAATTGATGAAGCGGCTACTGTTTTGGGAATTTCTAATGCAATGCGAGGTCAGCAGAGAAGAAGAATGCTTGATTTTGGAATTGTTCCTGGAACTACAATACATGCAAGACTAAAAAGTTTAAAAGGCGATCCTTCCGCATACGAAGTTCGCGGTGCTTTGATTGCTTTAAGAAAAAATCAATCGGATTTAATTCATATTAAAAAGTTGAAAGTAAGTTAAATGGATTCACAAAGTAATTGCGCAAATTGCCCGGCACATAACTCTGCCAATTTAGTTAAACTCGGTATTGATATGTCTAATTCAGATTATGTTGTTGCACTTGCTGGTAATCCCAATACCGGAAAAAGTACAGTTTTTAATTCATTAACTGGGTTAAGACAACACACAGGTAATTGGCCTGGTAAAACAGTTGGTCGTGCAGAAGGCGCATTTCAGTATGATGAAAAACGATATAAAATTGTTGATTTGCCCGGAACTTATTCATTGCTTTCGACAAGTACAGATGAAGAAATTGCGCGCGATTTTATTTTGTTCGGTCAACCCGATGTAACCATTATAGTAGTTGATGCTTCTCGCTTAGAAAGAAATCTTAATCTCGCTTTACAAGTTTTAGAAATTACTGACCGTGCTGTTCTTTGCCTCAACTTAATTGACGAAGCAAAAAGACATCAAATAAGTGTTGATGATAGATTGCTTTCCAAGAAATTGGGAATTCCGGTTATTCCGGCGGCGGCAAGGCAAAATATTGGAATACCAGAATTGCTAAAAGCAGTTCATTCTGTTGCAACCGGAAAATACACTTGCAAAACCTACAAGATGAAAAGCCAAATCAAAAATGTCTCTCATGCGGTTGATGATTTAGACAGAAAACTTAGAGAAGAATTTCCAAGCCTTGACAACACACGTTGGATTGCATTAAGGCTTTTAGAAGGGGATCAGCGTGTAATTGATGCAGTAAAAAGTGGCGAGATAGGAAACTTAACTCCAGTAGAAACTGAAAATGTATGATATGAATTATAAAAGAGAAGAAATACTAAAGCAGGCAAATAAACACAGATGGGAAATAGGTGAGAATCTTCACGATTCTATCCTTGAATCGATCTACACTGAAGCTGCAAGTATTGCTGATGCTGTTGTTACTCGATCTGATGCTAAACGTAAGTTTGACTGGGACAGATGGATTGATAAATTAGTTACAGGAAAATGGACCGGCTTTCCGATAATGTTTTTACTTTTAGCTATAGTTTTTTGGCTTACAATCAGCGGTGCAAATGTTCCTTCTGCATTTTTATCTTGGTTGCTTGTTGATTTACTTCAGCCAATTCTTAAGAGCGGTGCAAATTATATTCATCTTCCTTGGTGGTTTAGCGGAGTTTTAATTGATGGTGCTTATCTTGCTTTAGCTTGGGTAGTTAGTGTTATGTTGCCGCCAATGGCAATTTTCTTTCCATTATTTACTTTACTAGAAGATTTTGGTTACTTGCCGCGCGTTGCATTTAATATGGATAATCTCTATAAACGAGTTGGGGCGCATGGTAAACAAGCTTTAACAATGAGTATGGGTTTTGGTTGTAATGCTGCGGGTGTTATTGCTGCTAGAATAATCGATAGTCCGCGCGAGAGATTAATTGCTATTATAACAAACAATTTTTCATTATGTAATGGCAGATGGCCAACTCAAATTTTGATAGCCACAATTTTTATAGGAGGCGCAGTTCCACCTATGCTTGCCGGAATAACTACTGCGGCAACTGTAATGCTTGTTGCAATTCTTGGTGTTGTATTTAGCTTAATTGTTTCTTGGTTTTTATCAAAATCAGTATTGAAAGGCGAGGCTTCTGCCTTTAGCTTAGAGTTACCTCCATACCGTCCTCCAAGATTTTTTCAAACTCTTTATACTTCATTAATTGATAGAACTTTAATGGTTCTTTGGCGGGCAATAGTGTTTGCAGCTCCTGCTGGAGTTGTAATATGGCTTGTAGCAAATATTACAATTGCAGATGTAACATTTGCAGAGTTTTTTGTTATGAATGTTGATCCTTACGCGGCTATTATTGGATTAAATGGAGTAATTATTCTCGCATATATTATCGCAATTCCGGCGAATGAAATTGTTATACCAACAATACTAATGCTAACCGTATTAACTACAAAAATAGTAGGCATCGGTTCCGGCGCAGGAGTTATGTTCGAGTTGGATTCTATTGGTGATACCGAAATGGTACTTCGTTCCGGTGGTTGGACACTTTTAACCGGAATAAATTTAATGATCTTTAGTTTATTGCATAATCCTTGTTCAACCACTATTTATACAATATACAAAGAAACAAAAAGTTTGAAGTGGACAATGATTTCAACTTTTCTACCAATTGTTATGGGAATTGTAATCTGTTTCTTTGTAACTCAGTTCTGGAAACTTTTAATATTTTAATACTTCTCTTTGTACAATTTTTTTAGATACGCCATTAGCTCTTTGCATCATCCGTTCTTGATGATTGATTCGTTCTTCATTATATACAGGACGATTAAAAACATAATTTCCAGTCGGAAGTAAGATCCTCGATGTTGTATTGTCATCAAGAACTGAGCTTAGGACTGAATCCTTGATGTAGCTTTTTAGTGACTGATCATTAATTGGAAATGTTATTTCAACCCTTCTATCAAGATTTCGTTGCATAATATCTGCAGAGCTACAAAATAGTTCATCTTTTCCGTTATTATAAGCATAATAAATTCTGCTATGTTCTAGAAATCTGCTTACAATACTGATAACACGAATGTTGTCGCTTAATCCGGGTTGCATAGGAATCAAACAAGAAATTCCTCTGACTATTAAATCAATTTTAACTCCGCAACGAGAAGCTTCGTACATAGCCGCAATAAGCAATGGATCAACCAATGAGTTAAGCTTGAAAACTAAATAACCTTGTCCGCCATTTTTAACATTTTTAATTTCTCTGTCAATCAAATCAATAAACTTCTCGCGCATATTAATAGGAGCAACAGAAAGTTTTCTAAATTGCTTTTGTTCAGAGTAGCCAGTAAGGTAGTTAAAAATTTCTGAAACATCGGAACATATCTCGGAATTTGAAGTGAAATAACCGATGTCAGTATAAATTTTTGCAGTAGTAGTGTTGTAATTTCCAGTTCCTAAATGGACGTACCGTTTAACACCATCAGTTTCTTTACGAACTACAAGAGTCATTTTAGCATGTGTTTTCAATCCTACTAAGCCGTAAACAACATGAACGCCGGCTTTTTCAAGTTCGCGTGCCCAATAAATATTATTCTCTTCATCAA